>JABBAS010000004.1:16743-60255 GCA_018607835.1 Methylobacillus sp.
CAGGCAGACCAGGCAGACCAGGCAGACCCTCAGTCCCCCTCTCCGGCCGATTTGCAGGAACTGGTCGTGGCCGCCGCATTGGCGAGCCTACCGAATGATGTCTTAGACCGGCTCTTAACGCAGGCGGGTCGAAACCAAGGGCATACGTCAGGTCGAAGCGGCCAAGCCAAAGCGGGCGTGCAGCGGGGGAGGCCTCTGCCGCCACGCCCTGGGCCTCCCGGGGGGCACGCGCGCTTGCATGTGTTGGCCACCTTGCGCGCCGCCGCGCCTAAGCAGCGCCTACGTGCGGGTGCACAGCCGGGACGCGTGGCTATTCGTGCCGAAGACTTTCATGTGCACCGCTACCAACAGCGCAGTGCAAGTTGTCTGATTTTTGCTTTAGATGCCTCGGGGTCTGCCGCCCTGAATCGATTAGCGGAGGCCAAGGGCGCCGTCGAGCGCTTGTTGCAAGCATCTTATGCCCGACGCGATAGCGTGTGCATCGTGGCATTTAGGGGCGCCCGTGCCGACTTGTTGTTGCCGATGACGCGCTCACTGGTGCGCGCGAAGCGTGCCATGACTGGCTTGCCGGGTGGGGGCGGTACGCCATTGGCCTCGGCGCTGCAGTTGTCGGTATCGCAGGCAACGCAGTTGCAAAGACAAGGCGTGACGCCGCTGTTAGTCGTACTGAGTGACGGTCGGGCTAATGTGGACTTAGCGGGCCGAGGTGGGCGCTCGCAGGCCTTGTTAGATACCCAAACGTGGTGTGCACAGTGGCGCTTAAATGGCCATCGCTCGTTGTGGATCGATACGTCTGCACAGCCCGATGCCCAGGTTCGCAGTTTGGCCGATGCCATGGGGGCGGGCTACCTGCCCATGCCCCAAGCGCAAGCAGAGCGTATCGCGTCGGCGATGGATAACCTGAGGCGGGGCGACGCTTAGGATGTTTGATCGCTTGTATCCCGGGATGCCGTGGGGTAGCTACCGTGATCGCTGGCCGCTTGCGGAGGCGAGTCGGTTTGTGGTGGCAGGCGGCCGGACTTGGCACGTTCAGATCAGTGGGCAAGGGCCGTGCTTATTGCTCTTGCATGGGACCGGTTCGGGTAGCTTTAGCTGGCGCGGGTTGATACCGATACTCAGCCGCCATTTCCGGGTCGTCGCCCCCGATTTACCGGGTCATGTA
Organism: Methylobacillus sp.; assembly: GCA_018607835.1. Classification (GTDB taxonomy): domain Bacteria; phylum Pseudomonadota; class Gammaproteobacteria; order Burkholderiales; family Burkholderiaceae_C; genus RS62. Next base: position 17,906 of record JABBAS010000004.1, read on the forward strand.
TTCACCACCCGAGGAGCCACGGACGGGCTATCTTTGAATGGCATGAGTGACGGGCTTTGTGCGCTCATACGCCAGCTCAACCTGCAGCCCTCGGTACTTGTTGGGCACTCTGCGGGGGCGGCAATTGCCGCCAACATGGTGCTGCGTGACGACACGTTGTCAACCGCGCACCTGATAGGGATGAACCCCGCTTGGTTGCCCCTGCCGGGCTTGTCAACGTGGCTTTTCGGGCCAGCCGCCAAGCTGGCGGCGATCAACCCCTTGTCTGCATGGGCAACCGCTAAGTTGGCCAAAAGACCCTCATTTCTGGCGAAGTCACTGGCACAAACGGGCTCGGTACTGAGCGAGGAGGGGATGGCGCTGTATCAGACGGTGTTCAGCCATTCTGGCCACGTTCACAGCGTCTTGGGCATGATGGCATCGTGGCAGTTGGCACCGTTGTCGGACGCACTTGCAAGGATAAAAAACCCGGTTTCTATTTTTGTCGGGTTAAACGACCAGACGATTCCGCCCGCACTGGCTGAGCAGGCCTGCAAGGTGATGCCGCAGGCGGTGCTTCACCAGCAGCCGCAGCTGGGCCATTTGGCTCATGAGGAACGGCCAGAAGCCAGCGCCAACGCTGTTTTAAGCGCGTGCGGCGTTATTTAGAAGCGTAGCGCTTCAGCGTGTGCAACACCTCCAACGGATCATTTGAAATCGCATCGGCACCGAACAGCTCGGGTGTGGCCTCGACCAGTGTGAAGATGGGACCGCCCAAAATGACCTTCACGTCGGGGTTCCCTGAGCTCTGTTTGAGGCGTGTGACGAGTGATTTCAAAGCAATTAGCTGCGCCTCGATGGCGACAGAAACCCCAATGACGTCAAACCACTCATTGGCCCCCGTGCGCACCAATTCATCTTCTGTAGCGGACACATCAATCACAACGGATGCCCCCTCACGCTTGAAGAGGTCGGCGACGATGGTGATGCCTAAAAGATGCATGGACCCGGGCGCGGCGCACAGCATGACGTGCGCCTTCTCACCCTCGCCTTGTGGCCCATCCCGGTATTCGTAGCCCAGCCGGTAGGTGATCTGGTGCATGATCGCCAAGCCGCAGGTGACATCGGTGAAGCTGCACAAGTCTTTGTCCCACAGGTGGCCCAAGTGTCTTGCGGCTGGCGTGATCAAGTCCAGAAACATACTCTGGTCGCTCACGCCCTGAGCGATCAACGCATCAACGATTGCGTTCGCCCGCAATGAGTCGCCATCACGGCACCCTTCGGTAAATGCAATGAATTCCGGAAATGGACTATCTCGTTTTTCGGTGCTGCCCTGTGCCGCCATTTCAGACGCATAGTGCTCAGACTGCAACAACCGCGGAATGAGGTGGTCGTCTATGACGTTAACAAGGGATTCCTCGCACTCGTCATTCGCTGAGACAACACGTCCCAGCTGACCCGTGAACCCCGCTAAGCTATTTAACTTAGACATGCCAACCCTTGAAGAAACCTAGCGTACAGACACAGGGCCTGTGATTGGGGCGATTATTCGCCAGCGTTATAGCATTCCGATCCGCTAAGTCAGTCGAATTTTAATAAGTCTAGAATATTTTTCAATACTCCAGAACCCTTTCAACTTGTCAAGGTCCTGCTTGGACGGTTTCACACATTAAGGGCTCCCGTCCCGGGTAAATACGCCCGTGCAGGCGGTGTCCCGGCCCCGCGCCTCAGGCCTTGGCGAGACCCAGTAAGTGGGCCATGTCCTTGAGAAAAATACGAACGTGGGCCATCGGGTCTTTTTTGGCGAGTTCTTTATTCATGTACGACTCAAACGTGAGTCTTTGAACATCTTTGTCTTCACAAATCTTGACGAACTTCTCACGCCGCTTGTCGTTTTGGTACCAAAAGTACTGCATCACACCCAAAATCCAGAAGACCTTGCCGTGCTGCTTCATAAAACGCTTGCGGCCTGCTTTGAGGTATTTTGGGTTGTCAAATTGCAACGCCTCATGCGCGGCGCGTGCCATGGTTCGCGCGCAGTCCATGGCGTAATAAATACCTTCGCCGGAGGAGGGCGCAACCACGCCAGCCGCATCGCCAACCACCACGACGTCGCGTCCGTTGTCCCATTGCGGCAGTGGCTTTAGTGGAATGGGCGCGCCCTCACGGCGGAGTATGGGTAGATCAGAAAAGCCGGCAATTTGCCTTAAGCGGGCAGTTGCTGAGCGCAGTGAGTAGCCTTTATCGGCACTTCCCGTGCCAATGCTCATGGTCTTGCCGTGGGGAAAGACCCAGCCGTAAAAGTCTGGGGAGACCTCGCCTTGGTAGTACACATCGCAGCGTTCGCCATCGTGGTTCTCTTGCCCTAACGGTGATTGAACGATCTCGTGATAGGCGAAAACATACTTGGTCTTTTCCGCGTTGGGTATGTGTTGTCTGGCAACCTCTGAGCGCGCACCGTCCGCACCAATGACCATTCGGGTGCGCACTTTGACCGTGGCTTCTTTCTCCACGGCACCATAGACTTTTTTGTTCACGGGCTTGTAGTGCACCCACAAGCTGCCAGACGCGTCCCGCTCCACTTTCTCAAAAACGGCTTGCTGTCTGATGGCACCGGCCTCGGCGGCACGGGTACGCAAGAACTCGTCGAAGTCTTGTCGGTCGACCATACCGACAAAGCCATTGTCGATGTGGATGTCCACCTTGTTATCGGCTGGGGAAATCATGCGCGCACAGCGTATTTTCGCCACCAATAAGTCATCGGGGATATCAAAGTCTTTAATGAGCCGTGGGGGTATGGCGCCACCACATGGCTTGGGTCGCCCTTGCCTATCGAGCAAGAGCACCCGCCAGCCTTCTACGGCGAGCTCATTGGCCGCCGTCGCACCAGATGGACCACCGCCCACCACAACAAAGTCATATTCAATCTGGCTCATGTGGTCGTTCCTTTGTTCCATAAAATATCGTTCGGTAGATTTGTCGGTTTATCAGCTGGTGTGATCTTGCGCATGTGCGATGCCACGAGGGCAGACGCTAAAAACATGAGGGCCTGGAAAATAAAGACGGACATGTACGCCAAGCGCGCATCGCCAAGCGCCGCGTGCGCCAAGTCGCTCGCCCCTGTTCCGACCAAGCCGCCCAATCCAAAAGCCACGGCTTGTGCGGCACCCCACAAGCCCATGCGCGTCCCCTCTTTACCGGGGCCTCCTTGGCCAGCGAGGCGCATCATGGTGGCAATAGCCGCGATGGAAAAAGCGCCGTTAGCGATGCCTAAGAACACGACATTGGCTTGTAGTGGCCAGGCCATCGGTGGCGCTGTTAGTGCCGACATCGCCAGTCCTACCGTGGCCAAAGCCGATAGTGCACAGCCACTGAGCATCCATGCATGGACGGAGCCCAAGCGGCCCTTTACCCAGCGCGTACTCGCGCCTGCGACGGCCAACATGCCAATCAAAACACCCATGTGATGCCAGCCAGACAACTGCGTGGTCTTGCCGGGTGACATGCCGTGTACCGCGCCAGCAAATGGCTCCAAGATCAGGTCTTGCGCGCTATATGCCAGCATGGAGAGGAAGACAAATATCGTGAAATTTCGCGCGACAGGTTCGGCAGAAACGTCGCGAAATGCTTCTTTAAAGTTGGCGAAGTTTTTGGTGGGCTGTGGCGCGCTCACGCCACCCTCTTTCTCCAAACCCCATAAGCACAGCGCCGTGATCGCAACGGTGAGTAAGCTGAGCCCGGCGGATACCTTGATCAATATCTCCGGTGTGTAGGGGTCTATCAGTTTGCCCACTACGCCAGCGGTTACGGCGAAACCCATGATCATCATGAGCCACACAAGCGTTGCTGCTTGTGCGCGGCGGTTGTCGGGGACCTGCTTGGCCATGAGCGCTAACAGCGAGGTGCCGCAGGCGCTGACACCCAAACCGATCAGGCTAAACGAGAGGACGGACAGGGCGATACCTGCCGTGGGTGCCGTGTCCATCCATACCGTAGCGATGGCCGCCATGACCCCTCCGCAAGCTAAAACGATCATGCCGCCCATCATCCAAGGGGTGCTGCGCCGACCTTTATCGGCCCCATATCCCATGCGTGGCCTAACGATTTGTACCGCGTAGTGCCACGCGACTAGAAAGCCTGGCAACAACGCGGGCATGGCCAACTCGACCACCATGATGCGGTTGAGTGTGGAGGTGGTCACCACCACAACCGCACCTAAACAGGCTTGTATCAGACCTAAGCGGGCGATTTGTAACCACCCAAAATACGGTGCGGTCATAGCGCCCCCATCTGGCTAAGTTGTCTCAGGCCCCAGGCGCTCACCATCATGCCGCTCACAAACAAAGGCACGCCGAATGCACTCATTTGCAGTGCTTTGTCTATGGGGTTTTTCAAAAAGGTCGCCATCAGTGGCCATTGCATGAGACTCAAGGCAAGCACAGCGAGGGCATGCCAAGGTAGCGCCCAACTCCAAAGTAGGGCGGCGACAGCGACTTGCGGCAACCACATCATCCAGCAGGCAACGCGGGCGGCGCCTTGTGCGCCCAGTTGAACAGGCAGGGACGCAACGCCCATTTGTCTGTCACCCTCGATGGCCTTGAAGTCGTTCAATGTCATGATGCCGTGTGCGCCGACGCTGTACAGCAACGCCAGGCAGATGGTGTCGTAGGTGGGCCATGCGCCGCCAAGCATCACGGCCGCGCCGGTTAGCCACGCCAACCCTTCATAGCTCAGTGCACACGCGGCGTTGCCAAACCAGCCGTTATTTTTTAATCGCACCGGCGGCATGCTATAGGCCCAAGACAGGGTGATGGCCAACGCACAAGCCGCAAACCCCCATGGCCCCATGAGTGTGGCCCAAGCCAGTGACAGCACCGTCCAGAAGATGGCAATGCCCAAGCCCCAACGGCCAGGCATGCGCCCGGAGGGGATGGGGCGTTGGGGTTCATTGATGGCATCGACGTGGCGATCAAACCAATCGTTGACCGCTTGGCTACTGGCACATACCAGCGGCCCTGTCAGTACCAGTCCCAGCAGTATGAGCAACCAGTTTTCGGAAAGACTTTGGCCTGAAGCGACCGTTCCACAGGCGAAAGCCCAAACGGGGGGAAACCAGGTAATGGGCTTGAGTAACTCGGCGACCGTTCTTAGCGAGGGCGTGCGCGGTGTGTCGGCGAAAGCAAGGCTGTGTGGGTCCATGCCTCCATTATGTGAAGATGCCTGAGTTTGTCAATCAAGATTGACACTATGTGTCAATCAAAAAAGACATTTAAGGATCACGCGAGGGTGCTGTCGCTATCGGTTTCAGACAAAATGCCGAAACGGCGTAGCTTGACATAGAGACTTTGGCGTGAAAGTCCCAGCATTTCAGCGGCAGATGCCCGGTTGTTGTGCGTCAGTTCAAGCGCCGCTTCAATGCACATACGCTCAATGGTATCCACCGTTTCACCCACGATATCTTTAATGGGACGGCGTCCGACCAGCTGGGACAACTCCGCGAAGGGTGTCGGGAAGACCTCCGAGTTATTTGGCGAGGCCTGCAGCCGACGGTCCATATCTCGCACAAAAAATGCGTAGAGCGGCTCTGGTTTTGCCATGTAAACAGCAGAAACCTCGACCGGTAGGGTCATGCCTGACAGGGTTCTGATCTCCGTCGCAAAATTTCTTACGGGCAGATGCTGCTTTAGCGAGGTGTTGAAGACGCCCCAGTCGACCGCGCCGCGGAACAGCCATTTCTCTAAGGGTTGGTCTATGACTTGTGAGGCAGCAGTCAAGCCGAACAAGGCCATGCCTTCGTCGTTAATGCTCTTGATCGTCCCGCCGGTGTCGGTGAGCAGCCACCCATCCGGAAAGCTTTCCATGGCGCTGCTCAAAATGGCTGCGGGACCGTGGCTGTCAACGGCGACTGACGCGGACTCAAGGCGGTTTAGTCGTATTAAAAATTGCGCCCCGCCTTCTTGTCTAAAGACGATGGCAGACAAGGTGAGGGTGCTCTGGTTCGAGGCGAGCTTGGCGCCACACATTTCGATTCGTCCAGTGGACAGGGCCGTACGCAGCAGAGACTCTACGTCGCCGAGGCTACTGGGATCAAAGCATTCACGAAAGTCGCGCCCGACTAAGCGCTTGCTGGCATCCTTAAACAGCGTCTGTACGCCCATATTGGCTTCCAGAATGCGGTTGGACTTGAGGTCCACCATCAGCACCGCTTCGGGTGATGACTCAAACAACACGCGGTAGCGTGCTTCGATGTGCCGCAATCGCAGATAGTCTCGCTCCACCGATTGCTGTGTTTCCACCAAGCGACGTTGTAATTCGGCGAGTCGCTCTAAGTTGCGCCCGACCGCCAAGCGCTTACCGCCCTTTAGCGGGACCGTGATGTATTGAATGGCGGCTTCCCCGCCCGATGGCGTGGGGTGATTGACGTGGCGCCACGTCAAGGCCTTGTCGCTATCCTCATTAACCAGTAAGTCCTGGATTTTTTGTTTGCTTTCAACCGTGACGATATCGGTCCAACGCTTGCCTAGCCACCCCTGCGTGCCTAAGGCGGCCATGGTCTCTTGTCCGGTAGAGACCTCCTCGATGACGCCTTGTTCACTGAGCGTCAAACTGACGTCCGAAACCACTCCCAACAGTGTGGAAAAAGCGGTCTCGTCGAGGTCTGTGAGGTTCATTGATAGTTTTGCGAATATAAATAAGAGGACACTGATATATGTAAGCGGAAGTTTACAGATAAACGTAGCGTGTGCGTAGTCATTCGCAAATTAAGAGTTGGTTATGGGGTTTGACGTCATGTTTATGGTCATGTGGTGGTCGCTGAGGCACCGGACGCGGTTTCCGCCACCACCGATTGGGTCACGATATCAACGGCTTCTAGCGCGCCTTCCGTCAGTAAACGAGTCCCTGGCCAATCGAGTTTTTCGGGGGCAAAGTGAGCCATCGCTCCGCCAACATATATTTTCAGGTGGGGATTTAAGGCGTTACTGATGAGCTCGGGAATGGCGTGCGACAGGGCGGTCAACTGCCTGTCGGAAGAGATGGACAACATGACCGCATCAAACCAGTCGGATTGAAAAATTTGCTTGAGGTCGTTGATGTCTTGCGGTGAGGCCAGCGTAACGGTCCAGCCCGCCCGGCGGAAGAACTCACTCACCATAAAGGCGCCCATGCCGTGCTGCGAGTTGGGCTCTGTCATCAATAGCAGACTGAGTCCATTGGCCTCGGAGGCATCTTCTAATAAAAACTCTGAGCTGAACTCATGCAACAACTGGTGAAGCCTGGAAAACGCGATGGTGCCGTGTATGAAGTCCATGTCGTCGGACAACCAGCGCTCGCCAAGCAGCCGCGCAGCGGGTGTCAAGCCCAAGAGATAAATATCCGCGAGCGACTGTCCCTGCCGATGCCAAGCCCGCACGACTTTGCGCGCGTCTTCCATGCTCTGCAAGCTGGCCTCCGCAAGCGTCAGCACTTGGTGTTGGTCAAGCGCTAAATTAGGGTCGAAAGAGGTTCCACCGACCAGACGGGGGCTGGGGTCTTGCAGAAACCGCTTCTCAGGCGCGGGTGCGCGGACGCCCCACGGCTGTTCAGGCGATCTCTCCGGTTTCTCTATTTTAAATTTCTCCACTCCATCCACCTATCGTTCAAATAGACCTGTCAAGTTTGTCTGAATTTGCTTGAACATGCCTTTAGTGTAAACCCTAGATAACAAAAATAGTGTCAATATTCGTTGACACATGGGTTTTCAAATCGTACAGTGACACCAGTTCATTCGATTTCAAGGTTTTTAATGTCGCTGTCTCCTAGCCAGATCCTGTACACGCCAGAGCAACGCGCAAAGCGCGATGCGACGCGTTGGACTTTGGTTCAAGGGGTGTTGGCACCCGTGCAGTTCCTGATTTTCCTCGCGAGCTTGTACTTGGTTGTGCACAGTCTAAATACGGGGATGCTGACCGATTGGGCCTTGATATCGGTTGTGGTGAAGACGCTGGTGCTGTACGCCATCATGGTCACTGGCTCCATTTGGGAAAAGGTCGTTTTCGGTAAGTACCTGTTTGCCCCCGCATTTTTCTGGGAAGACGTGGTCAGCATGCTGGTCCTCGCGCTGCACACCGCTTATTTGTGGGTGTGGTGGCAAGGGAGCTGGTCTGCGAACGATCAGTTGCTGTTGGCCCTGGTCGCTTACATCACCTACGGCATCAATGCCGCGCAGTACATCCGTAAGTTGCGCATGGCGAGGCTTCAGAAGCCCACGCCTTCAAACACTATTACCCCAACGCAGGTCACACTATGAGTCCAATCATCCCGATCAAGCAGGCAGCCAGTGTGGGTTGCACGGACGTGAGTCCCTTGGTTCAGCGCGGTCAGCGCGAGGTATTTTGTGGACTCACCGGCATCATTTGGCTGCACCGCAAAATCCAAGATGCATTTTTCTTGGTGGTGGGCTCACGCACCTGTGCGCACCTGATTCAGTCCGCTGCTGGCGTGATGATCTTTGCGGAGCCGCGATTTGCAACCGCGATCATCGACGAGCGCGACCTAGCGGGCTTGGCGGACGTGAACGACGAGTTGGATAAAGTCGTCAACCAGTTACTGGAACGCCGTCCCGAAATTAAATTGCTCTTCTTGGTTGGCTCCTGCCCCTCTGAGGTTATCAAGCTAGACCTGTCTCGCGCGGCGTCTCGGCTGTCTGCGCAGTACGCCTCCTCCGTGCGGGTATTGAATTATTCAGGTAGTGGAATAGAAACCACCTTTACACAAGGTGAGGATGCTTGTTTAGCCTCAATGGTGCCGACACTTCCAAGCCAAGGTGCCGATGCTGCGCCTGATTTGCTGGTGGTGGGGACCTTGGCAGACGTTGTAGAAGATCAATTTATCCGGGTTTTTAATCAGATGGGTATCGAGCGGGTCCGCTTCTTCCCCCCACGCAGCGCGGACGATCAAGCGGCCATTGGCCCCAACACGCGCTTGCTCTTGGCTCAACCATTCTTAGGCGATACGCTGCGTATGTTGCAAGCCAAGGGTGCGCAGTTGTTGGCCGCGCCGTTCCCGTTGGGGATAGAGGGTACGACGGCCTGGTTCCAGGCGGCAGCCAAGGCGTTTGGTGTGACCCCCGAGCGTTTTGAGGCAGCAGTGGCGGCGCCCACAGCCAGAGCCACAGCGTCATTGGCGCGTGCAAAGACGCACTTGGCGGGCAAAAGTATTTTCTTTTTCCCCGACTCGCAACTTGAAATTCCGTTGGCCAGATTTTTGTCGCGAGAGCTTGGAATGCGCCTGTTAGAGGTGGGGACACCGTATCTACATCGGCAGGTGATGGCCATGGAACTGGCCATGCTGCCAGGCGACACGTTCTTGTCAGAAGGCCAAGATGTTGAAAAACAGCTAGACCGTTGCCGTGCGCAGAGCCCCGACTTGGTGGTTTGTGGCCTTGGTTTAGCGAACCCCTTGGAGTCCGAGGGGATGACCACGAAATGGGCCATTGAGCTGGTATTTACACCGATTCAGGGTTACGACCAAGCGGGTGATCTCGCTGAGTTGTTCACACGACCATTGGTGCGCCGCATGCGCCTAGCTGCATAAGGAAGATCAAGATATGCAACTGACACTCTGGACATACGAAGGGCCACCGCATGTTGGTGCCATGCGTATTGCGACGGCAATGACTGACGTGCATTACGTGTTACACGCGCCGCAGGGCGATACCTATGCCGACCTGTTGTTCACCATGATTGAGCGCTTGCCCAAGCGCCCACCAGTGACCTACACCACCTTTCAAGCGCGCGATTTGGGCGGCGATACCGCTGAACTCTTTAAGACCGCCGCACGCGAGGCCTTTGAGCGCTTTGCGCCCAAGGCGATGTTGGTGGGCTCCTCATGCACCGCAGAGCTGATTCAAGACGACCCGGGTGGCTTGTGCAAGGCTCTGAACTTACCAGTGCCCGTGGTGGCGCTGGAGTTGCCGTCTTACCAACGGAAAGAAAATTGGGGCGCCTCCGAAACTTTTTACCAGTTGGTACGCAACTTGGTAAAGCCCAACCGCGACGCCTCAGATAAAGCAGTAAAAACCAAGCCTTGCTGCAACATCTTGGGGCCGACTGCGTTGGGTTTTAGACACCGTGATGACTTAAAAGAAATCACGACGTTGATCACTGGCTTGGGCATTGATATCAATGTGGTGGCACCTTTGACTGCGGCAACCGCCGATATCGAGCGCTTAGGTGATGCGGATTTCAACATTGTTCTCTACCCTGAAGTGGCCAATTTAAGTGCTCAGTGGTTACAAAAAAATTGCGGTCAAGCCTTCACCAAGACCATACCCATTGGCACGGGTGCAACCCGCGACTTCATTCGTGAAGTCGCCGAACTAGCGGGAATGGATCCCGAGCAAGCGTTGTTGGGTGCGATGTCGCGCGCTGCTTGGTATGCGAAGTCGGTGGACTCCACCTACCTCACCGGCAAGCGTGTGTTTGTATTTGGCGATGCGACGCATGCAGTGGCGGCCGCTAGGGTGGCGGCGCAAGAAATGGGCTTCACCGTTGTCGGTATCGGGACTTACAGCCGAGAGTTTGCTCGAGAGGTGCGAGAGGCCGCGAAAATCTACGGTGTTGAGGCGTTGATCAGCGATGACTATTTAGAAATTGAGGCGTGCATAGCCGAATTGAATCCCGAGTTGGTGCTAGGCACCCAGATGGAGCGTCATATCGCCAAGCGCCTGGGCGTGCCATGTGCGGTTATTTCAGCGCCTGTGCATGTACAAGACTTCCCCGCGCGCTACTCACCGCAAATGGGGTTTGAGGGTGCCAACGTCCTTTTTGATACCTGGGTACATCCACTCATGATGGGTCTTGAGGAGCATCTCATTGGCATGTTCAGAGGCGATACAGAGTTCCATGAGGATGCAGCGCCATCGCATTTAGGTGGTGGTGTGCACAGTCAGACGAGCGCGGCACCGCATGCCCCCCTTACGGACACCAGCGGCCAAGGGCCCATTGTGGTGGCGCAATGGGATAGCGGGGCAGAGAAAGAGCTTAAAAAAATACCGTTTTTCGTACGCGGCAAGGCCAAGCGAAATACGGAGGCATACGCGATAGAGCGTGGCGTGGCGTTGATTACAACGGAGACCCTTTATGAGTCTAAAGCCTACCATTCGCAGCGATAAAACGTCCCACCGTGACGTGACCCCAATCCGCGTGGTTGTGGTGACCATGGACACGCACTTCGCTAGCTCGTTTTCACGGGCTAATGAGGCGTTGCGCCGCGACTATCCGGGCTTGACATGGCGCATGCATGCCGCGTCGGAGTACGCAGGCAACGAGGGTTTGATCGCGGCGTGTAAAGCCGATATCGCGGCGGCAGACATTGTGGTGTGTGGGATGCTGTTTTTGGAAGACCACTTCCTGCCCATACTGGAAGATCTGCGTGCACGTCGGTTGCAGTGCGACGCCATGATTTGCATGGCGAGTGCGATCGAAGTGACCCAGCTGACGCGACTCGGTAAGTTTGATATGAGCAAGCCCGCCAGCGGGCCCATGGCGCTGCTTAAAAAGCTGCGCGGTAACAAAGACAAGTCCAAAACCGGTGGCGCAACCCAGATGAAAATGCTGCGCCGCTTGCCGCAGCTGTTACGATTTATTCCAGGAACTGCGCAGGACGTGCGTTCTTACTTTATTTGCTTGCAGTATTGGCTGGGCGGATCAGACGACAACCTGTTGAATATGATGCGCCACGTCATCGACTGCGGTGCACAAGGCCCACGCAAAGGTTTGTCTGGCGCGGTGAAGGTGCAGGCACCCGTGTCGTATCCCGAGGTGGGTGTCTACCACCCGCGAATGACCGGACGATTCAGTGAGGATATCGGTGCACTGCCTTCGCTTACTGGTACAGCGCACAAGGGCACGGTCGGCGTCTTGTTGTTGCGCTCATACCTGCTGTCTGGCAATGCGGCGCATTACGACGGCGTGATTGCCGCCCTAGAGTCGCAGGGCTTGCGGGTGATTCCCGCGTTCGCCGCAGGACTGGATTCACGTCCAGCGATTGACGCTTTTTTCATGAAAAACGACCAGGTGAGCGTCGACGCCGTGGTGTCACTCAGCGGATTTTCTCTGGTCGGTGGGCCGGCCTATAACGATGCCAAAGCGGCAGAAGAGGTGCTGGCCAAGTTGGATGTACCGTATCTGGCTGCCCACCCCGTTGAATTCCAAACCCTCGACCAATGGGGTGGCTCGGAGCGCGGCTTGCTCCCCGTTGAAAACACAATCATGGTGGCCATTCCTGAGCTTGATGGGTCGATGTCGCCCATGGTCTTTGGCGGCCGTCCCGGCGCCGTGGGTGTGACCTGCACGGGTTGTCACCATGGCTGCACATTCGGCGAGTCCAATACCGCGCAGGACATGCACTCCTGCCCTGAGCGCGCCACGATGCTGGCATCGCGTGTCAGCAAGCTCGTGGCGTTGAAGCGCGTCGAGCGCAAGCAACGGCAGGTTGCGATTGTGCTGTTTAACTTTCCACCGAATGCGGGCAATGTTGGTAGCGCGGCACACCTATCGGTTTTTGAGTCTTTATGGCACACCTTGGTGGCGATGAAGGAACAGGGCTATACCGTAGCGGTGCCAGAAAACGTTGACGTGCTGCGTGATGAAATTTTGCATGGCAACGCCGCGACTTACGGTGCGGATGCAAACGTGCACACCCTGATATCTGCGGATGACCATGTTCGTCGCGAGCGTTGGTTGTCGGAAATCGAAGACCAATGGGGCCCTGCACCCGGTCGGTTTTTGACCAATGGCAGCGACATCTTTGTATTAGGAAAGCAATTCGGCAATGTCTTGGTCAGTGTTCAACCTTCGTTTGGTTACGAAGGGGACCCCATGCGCCTGTTGTTCGAAAAAGGGCTGGCCCCAACGCATGCGTTCTCTGCTTTCTACCGCTATTTGCGCGAAGACTTTCAGGCGCATGCCGTGCTGCATTTTGGTACCCACGGCGCGTTGGAGTTTATGCCCGGTAAACAGTCGGGTATGAGCGGTGCATGCTGGCCGGACCGTCTGATTGACAACGTTCCGAACATCTATTTCTACGCGGCCAACAACCCGTCCGAGGGCGCCATTGCCAAGCGACGTTCAGGTGCGACGCTGGTCAGCTATTTGACGCCGCCCGTTACGGAGGCTGGCTTGTACAAGGGCCTCAATGAATTAAAGCTCTCACTGGAGCGTTGGCGTGGTGTGGCGCCAGAGGATAATGAGCGCACCGACATGGCGGCGATTATTCAGCAGCAAGCGATTGCGCTGGACCTCGTGCCCGCAGAACCCGTGTGGGGTGAGGCGGTGTCTGGCCGTGCGTTGGAAGATGCCGTCATGCGTCTCAGCGAAGCCGTGCTGACCTTGGAGCACACCCTGATTCCTTACGGACTGCACGTCGCGGGCCGACCACCCCGCAGCGAGCAGCGGGTTGACATGTTGCTGGCCATGGCGGAGGCCAACCACGGTATGCAACTTGATCGGGTTAGCGTGGAGGCCTTGGTTGCTGGACACACGCCAGAGCGTGCATTGGTAGCTGCTGGCTTGCCACGTAAGCATGCCAGTTTGGCTGTGCTGCAAGAACTGGTTGAGCCCAACGCGCACTTAGCTGTAGACACCGAGGTCAGTGCCCTATTGCAGGCGCTTGATGCCCGTTACATACGTCCCGCGCCTGGGGGAGATATTTTGCGCACGCCCGCGGTGCTGCCCACTGGGCGCAATATTCACGGGTTCGACCCGTTCAGAATTCCCAGTACCTTAGCGGTTCGCGATGGAAAGCAACAAGCGCAGTTGTTGCTGGATCGTTATTGTGCTGACGGTAAGCCCTTGCCTGAATCAATTGCCATGGTGTTGTGGGGCAGTGACAACTTGAAGAATGAGGGCGCACCCATTGCCCAAGCGCTCGCCTTAATGGGCGCGCTGCCACGGTTCGACAGCTACGGTCGCATTGTGGGGGCCAGTTTGATTCCGCTAGAAGAGCTGGGCCGGCCACGCATTGACGTGGTTATGACGCTATCTGGTATTTTCCGGGACTTGCTCCCCCTACAAATCAAGCTGCTAGCCGATGCCGCTTATTTGGCGGCGACGGCGGATGAACCCTTGGAAATGAATTGGATTCGCAAGCACGCGCTAGCGTATCAACAAGCCAACGATTGCTCGTTGGAGACGGCGGCCTTGCGTGTCTATGGCAACGCTGAAGGTGCGTATGGCTCCAACGTGAACAACCTCGTTGAGAGCAGCAGCTGGGATCAAGAAGAAGAACTGGCCGAAACCTACAAGCGCCGTAAAGGCTTTGCCTACGGTCGCACAGGGCGGGCAGTGCAACAAACGGCGCTGTTAAATGCGGCACTTGCAGATGTGCAACTGACGTATCAAAACCTCGACTCCATCGATCTCGGCGTAACGACTGTCGACAACTACTTTGACACCCTGGGCGGCATCACGCAGGCGGTGAAGATTGCGCAAGGCGGTAAGACGCCGCCGGTGTATATCGGTGACCAGACCACAGGTAACGCCGCAGTGCGAACGCTTGACGAGCAGGTTGCGTTGGAAACGCGTACCCGCATGCTCAACCCCAAGTGGTACGAGAGCATTCTGGAACACGGTTACGAAGGTGTTCGCCAAATTGAAACCCACATGACAAACACCATGGGGTGGTCAGCCACAACGGGGCAGGTACAGCCCTGGATATACAAGCAGTTGTCTGACACGTTCATGCTGGATCCTGCCATGCGTGAACGCCTAGCCAAACTAAACCCAACAGCCTCGGCCCGAGTTGCTAATCGACTAATTGAGGCCTCACAGCGCAATTATTGGCAGCCTGATGCAGAGACACTGAATGCCCTTCGCCTTGCAAGCGAAGAATTAGAAGATCGCCTTGAAGGCGTGATTGAAGGAGCACACGTATGACGGTTGAAACACTACCTTTCCCAACGGTAAAACGAAACGCCAAATTAGATGGCGATGGGAGCGTACAAGTGCAGCTTGACCCCAGTGTAAAAATTGGTAACGCCAAGGTGTTTGCGATTTATGGCAAGGGGGGCATTGGGAAAAGCACCACGTCATCGAACTTGTCCGCCGCCTTTTCCAAGATGGGTAAGCGTGTCTTGCAAATTGGCTGTGATCCCAAACACGACAGCACGTTCACGCTGACAAAGAAGATGCTGCCGACGGTCATCGACGTCTTAGAGACGGTTGACTTCCACGCGGAGGAGCTGCGTGTCGAAGACTTCGTTTTTGAAGGCTACAACGGCGTGATGTGCGTCGAGGCGGGTGGCCCGCCGGCGGGTACAGGCTGTGGTGGCTATGTGGTCGGCCAGACCGTGAAGTTACTCAAAGAGCACCATTTGCTGGAAGACACCGACGTGGTGATCTTCGACGTTTTGGGTGATGTGGTGTGTGGCGGTTTCGCCGCACCACTGCAACATGCAGACCGCGCCATGATCGTGACCGCCAACGACTTTGATTCGATTTTTGCAATGAACCGCATCGTGCAGGCGATTGGTGCGAAAGCCAAAAACTACAACGTGCGTCTCGGTGGTGTGATCGCAAACCGCAGCGCGGCAACCGACCAGATCGACAAGTACAACAACCAGATTGGCCTCAAGTTGGCCGCACATTTCCCTGACCTCGATGTCATTCGCAGAAGCCGCTTAAAGAAGTCGACGCTGTTTGAGATGGAGCATTCGCCTGAGCTGGAGGCGGTACAAAAAGAGTACCTGCGGTTGGCTGCAAGCTTGTGGACAGGTGGCGAGCATTACTCGGCTGTGCCTATGAAAGACCGCGATATTTTTGATCTGTTGGGCTTTGATTGAGAGCTAGACGAATGAGCGATATGACCTACGAGCAACGGCGCGGTGAGATAGCGCATTACTTCGATCGCACAGCGGTGGCCGCGTGGGAGAAGCTAACGTCGGATGCGCCTGTGGGTCGCATTCGTGCGTCTGTGCGTGCGGGTCGCGATCAAATGCGCGCCACCATCGTTTCGTGGTTGGGTGAGGATCTCACGGGGAAACGGGTCTTAGATGCAGGCTGTGGCACCGGCGCCTTGGCGGTCGAGGCGGCGCGCCGGGGAGCCGAAGTGGTGGCCATTGACCTGTCGCCTACGTTGGTGGATCTAGCGCGCGAGCGCATACCTGCGGATGTGGCGGATAGGGTGACCTTCAAAAGCGGTGACATGCTGGGTAAGGAGTTGGGGACGTTTGACCATGTGGTCGCCATGGACTCGATCATTCATTACCAAATAGAAGATGCCATCGATGCGCTCTCGCAACTGGCAGATCGGACCAGCGGATCCATCATCTTTACCTTTGCGCCGCGTACACCGCTGCTTGCCGCCATGATTTCCATTGGTCGCTTGTTACCCAAAAGTGACCGTGCACCGTGGCTGCAACCCATGGCTGAAAAGCGTATTGGTGAATTAATGGACACGCATGAAACCCTAGAGGGGTGGAGGTGTGCACGCACTCATCGGGTGTCCAGCGGGTTTTATAAATCACAAGCCATGGAATGGGTACACGCATGAGAGCCACAACGTTCTCAAAATTTGCTAAGCAGATTCCACTGAGTTGGCTTCCGTTTGCGGATGCTGCGAGCGATGGATTGCCGATGGCGCGACTGCTTCGTTTATCGCTGTTCAAGTTCACGATGGGCGCAACCACCGCCTTGATGATCGGAACCCTCAACCGGGTGATGATTGTGGAGCTGAACGTGTCGGCTTGGCTGGTCGCCATGATGCTGGCGTTGCCGCTGTTGGTGGCACCGTTCCGTGCCGTCACAGGCTATCGGTCCGATGTGCACATATCCGCATTCGGATGGCGTCGTGTGCCCTATATGTGGGGCGGGACGTTGATTCAATTTTTGGGCCTTGCGGTCATGCCATTTGCGCTGTTGGTCTTATCGGGCGGCGGTCAGGTGGCCGTGCCTGCGTGGGTGGGTCCGGGTGCCGCAGCCATTGCCTTTTTGATGGTGGGCGCTGGCTTGCAAACCTCACAAACAGCGGGTTTGGCGTTGGCAACCGATCAGGCAAGCGAGGATACGCGACCGCGTGTGGTCACCATGCTTTACACCATGTTGTTGGTGGGTGCCGTTTCTGGCAGCGTGGCTTACAGCTACCTTCTGTCGGACTTTACGCCTGAAATTTTGGTTCAAGTGGTGCAAGGAACGGCACTCATGGTGCTGGTCCTGAACGCCGTGGCGTTATGGAAGCAAGAGCCACGTAACCCAGAGCGCGTTGCCGCGATGCGCAAAGAGGTTCGGCTGCCGTTTAGACAGGCTTGGGCGGATTTCATTGCCTTGCCACAGGCCAAGCGCTTTTTGTTGGCGACCGCACTGGGGACGATGGCGTTTCATATGCAAGACATCATCCTTGAGCCCTACGGCGGAGAGATTCTTAATTTAAGTGTGGGGGCGACCAGCGCCCTGACGGCGATGTTGGCCTCTGGCGGCTTGTTGGGCTTTTATGTGGCGGGACGTCAGTTGGCGAAGCATGTCGACCCTATGCGCGTTGCCGCCTACGGCTTGTTGGTCGCCTTGCCCGCTTTCTCCGCTGTTATTTTCTCTGCGCCATTGGAGGCGGGGTGGTTGTTCCGCTTGGGCGCCTTAGGTATCGGCTTGGGTGGTGGTTTATTTGCGGTAGGGACCTTGTTCACCGCCATGCGCATAGAGGCGGCGTATATCGGCCTTGCATTGGGCGCGTGGGGTGCCGTCCAGTCCGCGTCCGCCGGCATTGCCATGTTCTTTGGTGGCGCTATGCGTGACGTGATGAGTGTTTTAGTTGAAAACGGAACGCTAGGTCCCGCCCTAACGGATGCGTCGGTGGCCTACAGCATGGTCTATCACTTTGAAATGCTTTTGCTCTTCCTGGCGCTTGTCGCGGTGGGCCCTTTGGTTAAAAGCAGCCGTTTTCCCATCACCCCCCATTCCCAACCTCTCGGCTTAGCCGAGTCACGTGTTTAGTTGTTTACAAGGAGAAGTCGCTATGCAAACTGTTGGAAACATCACGGGCTATGTCGATATAGCACAATTATTACTGTATGCGTTTTGGATATTTTTCGCCGGTCTTATCTATTACCTTGTGCGCGAAAATCACCGCGAAGGTTATCCCATGGAGTCCAGTACGAATGGACGCGTCGTGGTATCTGGCTTTCCGATCCCGGAGCCAAAAACGTTCTTGCTGGAGGGTGGCAGGAGCGTGACCGTGCCGGATCTCTCCCGCCAAGAGCCGGCCTATAAGGCAGCGCCCTTGACGCCAAGCTCCGGTGAGCCACTGGTGCCGACAGGTGATGCCATGTTGTCTGAGGCGGGTCCGGGTGCTTACTCAAATCGCGAGGATGTGCCGGAGATGACCACGCACGGAGAGCCCTTGATCCAGCCGCTGCGCGTGGCCCAAGCGTTCTCGGTTGCGCCGCAGGACGTGGATCCCAGAGGCTTACCCGTGATGGCCGGCGACGGCAAGCTCGGCGGTACGGTGAAAGATATCTGGGTGGACTCGGCTGAGATGATGTTCCGATATCTGGAAGTAGAAACGCCAGAAGGTGCGGCGGTATTGCTACCCATGACCTTTGCAGTGATACGTAGAAACCAGGTGGAAGTCGATGCCATTTACGCACGTCACTTTGCGGCAGTGCCGACGTTGAAAAACCCAAATCAGATCACCAAGCTTGAGGAAGAGAAGGTCAGCGCCTATTACGGCGGCGGCACCTTGTATGCAGACCCCGTGCGCGGTGAGCCCCTGATTTGATATCTGTTTCTTTGCGCGATACGTTGAATAGAAAGTTTGTTGGAGCACGAATATGCCAATAGAAAACATGGGTCATGAGCACGAGATTGAGCCTCAATTTGGATTGCCTGAGCGCCTGCCTTCTGGCGAGGTGCTGGTTTGGCAGGGGTCGCCTGATGTGCGTGCCTTGGCAAATTCGGCCTTCCACTTTAAAAAGCTGGTGGCCTACTTTGCGTTACTCGCTTTGGCCTGTGCGTGGCCAGTCATACAAAGTGGCTTTGATCCCATGGCACTGGTGGTGGCACTGAAGTGGATTGTTCCCATTGCGTTCATTGGGCTCGCAACCGTATGGACCTTGGCGTACATGACCGCACGCACAACGGTGTACACCCTGACCAACAAACGCATGGTGATGCGGGTTGGCGTGGTGCTCACCGTGTCTTTCAACTTCCCACTGAAGCAAATCGCCTCAGCGGACGTTCGTCGCTTGGCTAACGGCTTTGGGGATATCACCTTGGCTTTGAAAGGCTCTGACCGCATCGCTTGGGTACATCTGTGGCCCAGCGTGCGTGCATGGCGTATTACCAAGCCAGAGCCCACCTTACGCGCAGTAGCGGATGTGGAGGCGCTCTCTTTAAAGTTGCGCGAGGCTTGGGCCAGTGAGACCGGTTTGTCCGGTGCACCGATGGCATCCATGCGTGATGCGGAGCAGGCGTCTCCCAATCTACAAGTGAGTCCAACATGAGCCACGTTTATACCGGGCGTAGTCGCCCAGCACCCGGCGCAGACACCTTTCCCCGTTGGGTCCTGTTTTGTGCCGGTGGCATCCTAGCCTTGTCTCTGATCTCGGTTGGCTTGGTGCGACTAACGGGTAACGGTCCTGACCAGCTGGCGGCGGCGCCAACCGCTCAGCGCTCCTTGGTCTTCTTAGATAGCCAGGATGGTGGCGTGCGTGTAGAGGATGGTGCAACCGGTCAGATGCTGACCGTGCTGCATGGCGAGCAGGGCTTTGTGCGCGGCGCATTGCGGGCTTTGAGTAGAGAGCGTTACGCCCGCGGTATTGGCTCGTCTCAGCCTTTCGACCTGATTGCGAGAGTCGATGGTCGGCTAACACTGCTAGACCCCGCCACAGGGCAAACGGTGGACTTGGAGTCCTTTGGACCCACGAACGCCGGTCAATTTGGCCAGTTTTTGCACATGCAAGCCAACTGACACCCCACGATTTTAAATAGCGACAGAACCGGAGAAACTGTATATGCAAGCGACGCCTGAAATCAACAATGCACAGAAGGCATCCGAAAAAGCTGTCGAGTCTACGATGCTTAGCCCGCGGTTCTACACCACCGACTTCGCCGCGATGGATCGATTGGATATCTCTCCCGTGAGAGCCGATTGGGACCGCATGATGGCCGAGTACGAGGGTGACAATAACCACGATCACTTCCAGCGCGACGAGCAGTTTGCGGAGGAGCTGGCCGATCGTTTTTCGCAGGTGCGACCAGAGATGCGCCAAGAGTTTCTGGACTTTTTAATCTCGTCGCTGACCTCTGAATTTTCCGGTTGTATTTTGTACAACGAAATTTTCAAAAACGTAAAAAACCCAGATATCAAGCAATTAATGCGGTACATGGCGCGCGATGAGTCGCGTCATGCCAGCTTCCTAAACCAGTCATTGAAAGACTTCGGTTTGGGTATTGACCTTGGCAACTTGAAGCGAACCAAGGCGTACACGTATTTCAAGCCAAAGTACATTTTCTATGCAACGTACTTATCCGAGAAAATCGGCTACGCACGTTACATCACTATCTTTCGACAGCTTGAGAAAAACCCTGACAAGCGATTCCACCCTATCTTCCGGTGGTTCGAACGGTGGTGTAACGACGAGTTCCGTCATGGCGAGTCGTTTGCTCTGATCATGCGCGCCAACCCCCATTTGCTGCGCGGTGGCAATGTCTATTGGATTCGCTTTTTCTTGGTGGCGGTCTACGCCACCATGTATGTGCGTGATCACACGCGCCCCATGCTGCACGAGGAGATGGGCCTAGAGTCGTCGACTTATGACTACGAGGTGTTTCGTATTACCAATGAAATCACCAAGCAAGTTTTCCCCATCAGCTTAGACATAGACAGCCCGGCTTTCCGCGCGTGTATGTCGCGTCTATTTCACGTGCAAACACAAATGGATAAGGCCAAGGCAAAAGGTGGCCTCATTGGCCATATCCAGCGTGCCGGTTGGGCGGTTTCTGGCGCCTTCACCTTCGCCCGCTTGTACTTCCTACCCGTTAAACAGCATGCGTTGCCTGAGCAAATTCGCATGGTGCCCGCGTGGTGATGCGGTGATTGAGAAAGCGGGACGCCAAGCATGAGTGATGTCTTTATGGCGCTCGGGTTTGCGATTTTTATCTGGTGGTTCAGCACGGGTATCGTGATCCTACTGAACCGTATGTCGCGCTCGGCGGTCACCATGAGTCTGGTGATCTCCTCGGTGCTGAGTCTTGGCGCTCTGTTTGCGCTCGACCATACGGCGAATCAAACCGGTGTTGCGGCAAGCTATTGCGCATTCACCAGTGCATTGCTGGTATGGGGGTGGAATGAGTTGAGCTTTCTGACCGGCTGGATTACTGGCCCCCAAAAAACAGCGATCGCACCGACGACGTCGGGTTGGCCGCGTTTCATAGCGTCTTTTAGAGCCGTGTTGTGGCATGAAATTGGCATTTTATTGGTGGGTGTGGCGATTGTTGTATTGACCTGGAATGCGCCCAACCAAGTGGGTACCGCCACCTATATGGTGTTGTGGGTGATGCGCACCAGCGCTAAGCTCAATTTGTACTTCGGCGTGCGCAATCTGAGCGAGGCCTTTTTACCCGGTCACTTGGCGTACTTGCAAAGCTTTTTTAAACGTCGGCGCATGAATGCGTTCTTTCCGTTCGCGGTCCTTTGCGCCAGTGTGTATTTGTGGTTGCTTGTTAGCGCTGCCAGCAGTCCGTTGGCCAGCACGTCGCAGGTGGTGGGTACCGTCTTGGTGAGCACGCTGCTGGCGTTGGCGATTATTGAGCATCTGATGCTGGTGTTGCCAGTGGACACAACGGCACTGTGGCGATGGGCCATCAGAAAGCAGCCAGCGACGAACGCATCAGTGGCATTCACCAGCTCGGTGGCTCCTAAATGAAAGTCAGGTAACCCATGACAAACGTCTATAAATCAATCGATCGCCATGTGGACGGCATCGTTGGCGGTGGAGACGGGCGTGGCATCGACGCCGCTTCGGTAAATGACGTGACGCCGGTGTCCGCCGGTGCGCCCACTGCCGTGGTGATCGGTACGGGATTTGGTGGTTTGGCAGCGGCGATTCGGCTGAGTGT
Organism: Methylobacillus sp.; assembly: GCA_018607835.1. Classification (GTDB taxonomy): domain Bacteria; phylum Pseudomonadota; class Gammaproteobacteria; order Burkholderiales; family Burkholderiaceae_C; genus RS62. Next base: position 39,973 of record JABBAS010000004.1, read on the forward strand.
CAAAGGGTATCGGGTGCAAATGCTTGAGAAGCTGGATGCCCCGGGTGGCCGTGCCTACGTGCATAAGCAAGATGGTTTCACGTTCGACGCCGGTCCAACAATCATCACCTTGCCCCATCTCATCGGCGAGTTGTTCACCTTGTGCGGTCGTGAGATGAAGGACCATGTCGACCTGCGGCTGATGTCGCCTTTCTATCGCATTCGATTCGATGACGGCACCCACTTCGACTACAGCAATAACGACGAGGAGATGCTTGCGCAAATCGAGCAACTGAGTCCTGAAGATGTCCAAGGCTTTAAGAACTTGATGGTGGCGTCAGAGCGTTGCTTCCAACTGGGCTTTGTTGAGCTGGGCATGGTGCCCTTTGAGACCTTTGGCGACGTGGTCAAAGCGATGCCTAATTTGATCAAAATGAAGGCGTGGCAAACCATTTACGGCTTGGTAGCCAAGCATATCAAGCACCCGAAGCTGCGCATTGTCATGAGCTTTCACCCGCTGTTGATTGGCGGTAATCCTTACTCTGTGACAGCGGTGTATGCCTTGATTCACTCGCTGGAGCGGCGCTGGGGTGTGCACTCGGCTATGGGTGGGACCGGGGCGATCGTGAATGCCTTGGTCAATTTGCTTGAAGAGCGTCAGGTCCCTATTCGATACAACGCACCCGTGACGCGCATTCGCGTGGCAGACGGTCGTGCGACCGGTGTTGAGCTCGATTCGGGTGAGTTCATTCCGGCTGACATCGTTGTGAGTAATGGCGATGCAGCGTGGACGTATCGCCACTTGGTTGAGCCACAGCATCGTAAGCATTGGACCGACCGGCGCATCGCCAAGGGCAAGTACTCGTCAGGCCTGTTTGTTTGGTACTTTGGAACCGACCGTCGCTATGAAGATGTGCCACACCACATGATGGTGTTGGGCCCACGGTACAAAGGCTTGCTGCAAGACATCTTCAAAAATCACACCTTATCCAAAGACTTTAGTCTTTATTTGTATCGCCCAACGGCGACAGACCCGTCTTTAGCGCCACCGGGATGTGACAGTTTTTATGTGCTGTCGGTGGTGCCTAACCTCAGTAGTGAAACCGATTGGCCTGCGGTAACGGCGCAGTATCAAGACGCCATCGCCACGGCACTAGAGGAGAGTGTGTTGCCCAATTTGAGGCAACACGTGGTCTCCTCGAAAGTGACCACGCCGCAAGATTTCCAAGACCGCTTGTGGTCTTACAAAGGCGCAGGGTTTGGTCTTGAGCCCATCCTGGTTCAAAGTGCGTGGTTTCGCCCGCACAACCGCAGCGAGGATGTCGATGGGTTATTTATGGTGGGTGCGAGTAGCCAGCCCGGTGCCGGCGTACCCAGTGTGTTGATGTCAGCCAAAATGCTTGAACAGGTGGTACCCCATGTCAAATCTCATGCTTGAGCGCGAGCAAACGAGCAGTGCTGACGCCGTGACGTCGCCCGCAATTGCATCCATGGCCTACGACTTAGAGGCCTGCACCGCCTTAATGCGGGGTGGGTCCAAGTCATTTTTTGCAGCCTCACGGCTGCTGCCCACACGCGTGCGAACGCCTGCGATTGCGCTTTACGCATTTTGTCGCTTAGCCGATGATGCCATCGATGACGGCGACGATCCAAAGGCCGCGATGCGTGACTTAAAGGCACGGTTGGCCGCTATCTATTCCGGCCGTCCCGGTGCAGAGGACGCTGATCGCGCCTTGACCGTTGTGGTCCATCGCTATCAGATTCCGATTGGCTTGTTAGAGGCCTTGCTAGATGGATTCTTGTGGGACTCAGAGGGGCGACGCTACGAGACACTGGCTGACGTGGAAAGCTACGGGGCGCGCGTGGCGGGCACCGTGGGCGCCATGATGTCGCTGATCATGGGGGCGTCATCACCGACCGCGATTGCCCGCGCCTGTGAGTTAGGGGTTGCCATGCAGCTGACCAATATTGCGCGCGACATTGGTGAGGACGCGCGCAACGGTCGGCTGTATGTTCCACGCGCTTGGTTTAGAGAACTCGGCATGGATGCGGATGCTTGGCTTGCCAACCCGGTCTTTGATCAGCGGATTGCAGGCTTCACGCAGCGCTTGTTATTGCGTGCCGATGTGCTGTACCGACGCGGTGAGTTTGGCTTAATTGAGCTATCGCGAGACTGTCGTCCAGCGATTCAAGCAGCGCGGCTGGTGTACGCTGAAATCGGTAAACAGCTTGAGCGATCCGGCCTCAATTCAATTGACCACCGCAGCGTGGTGCCTACCGCACGCAAGCTCACGCTGATTGCCCGTGCAACCACGGTGGCGTTCAAGGCGCCGTCGGTTCCTGCGGTCTCTTTGAGCCCCGTTCCGGCTATTCAGTATCTGGTGGACATTGTTCGCCAAGAGCATGACGAGGAGACGGTGATGCAGGCCGCGGTGATACCCCATCGCAGCTTTGATGAGCGCGTCGAGTGGATGATGGACTTGTTTGAGCGTCTGGAGCAACGCGGGCGAGTCGCTCGCTGAGACGCTATGTGGCTTAAAGTGGTCGAGGTTGGCGTGTTGGTGGTAGCAGGCGTGGCCTTTGTTGTCTGGCAATTGTGGGATGTGCGCCGTGCGCGCGAGGCAGCGGACCGCGAGCGGTCAAAAGCGCAGACGGTGACGTCCGAGTCGGATGAGCGCTAACCTCAAAGTCCTTCACCTCATTTGCGCCTGTTTGTTTCTGGGCAATGTGATCGTGAGTGGCATCTGGGCCGTCTTGGCGGAACGCACCCGCAACCACGCGATTATTCAATTTAGCAATCGTGTCGTGTTGATTACGGACTTGGTGTTTACATTCCTAGGCTCATTGGGCGTGGTGTGGACAGGGTTTTCTTTGTCTGGGGGTTACGGCGGTTACGCGGATCATCTGTGGATACAGTGGTCGTATGCCTTGCTAGGTTTGTCCGGTTTGATATGGCTGTTTGTCCTCGTTCCTATCCAGCTGAAGCAGCGGCAATTATTGCGTGACACCGACACGGTGTGTGATGCCTATTGGCGGTTATCCCGCATTTGGCAAATATCGGGCGCCGTTGCGACTGCGCTGCCGCTGCCGATTGTTTACTTTATGGTGAACAAGCCGCTGTGAACCACGCTGGGCCACTCGCGGATCGCGTGGTGTTGATTACGGGAGCCGCCTCTGGCATTGGTGCGGCAACTGCGCGGGAGGTCGCAACGCAAGGCGGGATACCTGTTTTGGTGGACTGCGATGCGGCGCCATTAGCGGCTACCGCTGCGAGTTGCGGTCCCTCCGCTCTGTACTTTGTTGCGGATGTCTCGCAGCTGTCTTTGATGGAGGACGTTGTTGCCCAGGTGATTACCGCACTGGGGCGCATTGACGTCGTTTTTGCCAATGCCGGTATCGCCGCCTTTGGGCCTGTTTCGCATGTGGATCCCGATGCCTGGTGGCGTTGCGTAGAGGTCAACATCAAGGGTGTTTTTAACACCGCACGCGCGACCCTGTCCGCGCTGAAAACGGGCAAGGGTTACTTGCTGATTAACGTCTCAGTCTCCGCATTGGCCCATGCGCCGGTGATGTCCGCCTATGCGGCGAGTAAAGCGGCGATTGAAGCGATGGGTAATGCATGGCGAATTGAGTTGGCAGCGCATGGGGTACAGGTCGGACTGGTGTATGCGGGTTGGGTGCGCACGCCCTTGGTGACGGAAGGGGGCTTACACCCCGGTTTTATTCGCTTGCGCGCCACAATGCCCGGACCACTCAATCAAGAAATTTCGCCAGCCTACGCGGCCCAAGTGATTGTGCGGGGTATGTGTCAGCGAACGCGACGCATTTGGATGCCCGGATGGCTCAGGGTCTTGTATGCATTGCGCGCCCTGTTGCACATGCCGTTTGCTGAGCGGCAGTTGTTAAAAGCAGCGCCAGAAATTGAGTCGCTGTATCTAGAGGGCCTGGCCGCCGAGGGTGCGTTAGCGTCCAGCTTTGGTCCACGGGAGCGTGCGCGTAGCTTGCAGCGACGCGGCGAAACCTCAGGCTCTGCGGGGCATGCGCCAAGGCAGCATGAGTCGAACCGGTAGGGACACCAAGCGCGGTATATCCAAGGACTCATGCATGGCCGTGACCTCCTCGCCGAGCAGCGTGGTGCGCAGCAGAGAGCGGGCGTAGAAGGGCGTGTCCTCTAGCGTGCTCACGATCGTCGGGGGCTCGTTAACGTCGTTGCACATACCCCTCGCAATGCGCCAACCCGACGCGGGCATGGTGTGCCGTTTCGGCGCTGTAAACGGCGTATGGTTTCCGCTGCGTGTAAAGCGCTGCGCGATGATTCGGTTGGGACCTATTTGTGGTCGCACGTCATAGACAACGGTGGTATCCCCATTGGCCATTTCGCAGCGCGCCCAGTCCCAGTCTTTAAACCCCTCCTCAACCGGCTCATCGCCTTCGTTGGCGTCCATGTAGGCATGGCCCTGCCAGTCTAGGTTGGGGTCGTCCATTTTTACGTGTACGCGCGAGCAGGGCGCGATGGGGCCCCAGCGGTGTCGTCCCTCGTTGTCCAGCGAGGTCACAAAGGTAGACAGCCCTTCGGGCTTCACAGTGATACGACCCCGCACGCGCTTGGGCAAGGGGACGTTGATCTCGTCGATGTCAATGGTTAGGGTCTCACCGTTCCAGTGCAGGCTGCTAGGCCCTATTTGGAAGTGTTGTGCACTGCGTTGAATGTGTTTTTGTCCCCGCTCCGTCATGGTCCAGCGTTTACCGCCACGACCGTATAAAGCGACATTGATTGCGCAGAAGTTTTCTGGGTTGACCTGTGCACCTTGACGTCGTCTAGCCAGCGCGTAGTAGGGCGAAAACACGCTCCCAACAAAGGCGATGACGGTGACGCCGTATTGACCACAATCACTTAGCGCGTCGACATACCACCAGAGATAACCACCCGGCGGGACGGGCTGGTCAAACCGAGGTCCGCCATCAGCGTCGCGGCCGCCAACCGTCCCGACATGGCTGCCATCGGTACGCCCGGGCCAGGATGTACGCTGCCCCCTGCCAAATAAAGACCCGCTACTTTGCTGCGCGCAGATGGGCGGGCAAAGGCCGACAGCCATCCGTGTGTCGCTTGGCCATAGAGCGCGCCCGCGCTGCCCGGGAATAGCTGAGCAAAGTCCTGCGGTAGCGTGCGCACCACTTGGTGTGGATCGGCCTCCACCTCCAAGCCACACCGTCTCATCATGGCTAAAGCGTTCAGTTCCCATTCGTGTATCTCCGACTCATTGGGTGGTGGTCTATCGCCGTTGGCGGGTGCATTGACCAGACACAACAGTTTCTCTAAATTTGAATGTGGCAAGCCGTCATCGCTGCGGTCTTGTGCGCACACGTACACCGTACCCTGCGCAGGCAGTTGGTGTCTGCTAAAAATGTCATCAAACTCCCGCTTGTAGTCGCGGTTGAAGAAGACGTTGTGCCTCACCAATGGAAAGCCACTGGTGCGTGCGTGCATAGACAAGGTGACAGCCGACAAGGATCTTTGCGCACGCACACGTGCAGGGAAATAAGCGCTGAACGCTTGGCCTAGCAAGCCATCGGCAAGCGCGCCCACATCACCATTAAAAACCACATGATCGGCCTCGACCACCTCACCCGAGCGCAGTTGTACGCCGCTGACGCGGCCACCGTGCATTTTTATTTCTTCGCAGTGTTGGTTATACCGCGCGGTCACGCCGGATTGCTCGCCCAGCTTGGCTAGCGCCCGAGCGACTTGGTGCATCCCGCCTGCCACCGACCACACGCCGTCCATTTCCACTTGCGCGATGAGCATCAGCGTAGCGGGTGCCGACCACGGTGATGACCCGCAGTAGGTGGCGTAGCGTCCAAATAGCTGTTGTAAGCGGGGGTCATGAAAATGTTTCCCCAAACTGCGCCACAAGCTCGCGAATGGCCCCAACCCACTCAGCGTGGCGAGCCCGCGTGGCCCCAAGTCTGACATCATGCTCAGCAGGTCAGGGCGCTCACTGCGGATGTACGGTTTTTCAAGGGTGTCGTAGAGTCGCTGCGTTTGTGCGCAAAAATCTAAAAATCGACGCGCCTCTTGTGGACCACTGAACTGGGCGATGGCATCCGCTGATTGCTGTGTGTCGGCAAACAAATCCAATCGCTGGGCGTCCCCATCCCACGCGTGGCGGGCGAGGGTGTTCAGCGGTTCCAACTGCAGAATTTCGCCCAGAGAGGTCCCTATTTCGGCAAGCATTTGGTCAAACACCCAGCGCATGGTGAACACCGTTGGACCCGAGTCAACCCCCACGCCATCGACGCTGACTTGGCGAATTTTTCCGCCGGGTGCACTGGCCGCCTCTACCAAGGTCACGTCGAGTCCGCGGTGCGCAAGCACCAAGGCAGACACCAGTCCACCGATGCCAGCGCCAACCACGACAACGCGATGTCCTTTGGCTCCTTTAGCCATAGTGCTTGCCCTTCCATTGGCCACTGAGCGTCAAGGGGCTAAAGCGCGCAAACATCGATTCGAAGAAATAGCCGTGTTTCGCGGCAGCTTGAATGGCGGTTAAGTGGGCACCCGATCGGGCATAGGCGTCCATGTGTGAGACGCTATCCCAGAGAGTGAAGGTGGCTTGTCTGAGCAGCGGCGCTTCGCCTAGCCCGACCGCGAGTTGGCAGCCCTGGGTGTGGTCGAGCGCGGACTGCGCGGCGGGCGCATAGCGCCAAAATGCAGCCGCCTTACCCATGCGTATGGATGCCCGCGTCAGCGCTGCGATGGGTACGTCAACGGGAGCTTGGCCGGCCACTGCCAGCGATTGTCCATCCCAACTCCCTCGGCACGACCACGCCTGCATCGTCATGCTGAAAAACTCTTGAGAGCGGGCTTTATAAGCCTGTACCAGCGGACTACGGTCTATAAAGGCGTGTGCGGTTTGCAGCGACGAAAACAGCGCGAACACGCCTTGACGCGATGCGCTGGGCTTTAGCCCGAAACCACCCTCATAGCCGCTACCCAAGACTTTGGCGAAAAGTAAACCGTCCGTGCGTCGCAAAGCGCGTGGTCCTTGAACCATGCGTGACCAACCCCACAGGCGATGCGTTGGGGCAATATCAGCAAGTAACAAGACGGCAATCTGGTCATTTTCGCTTGCGGACTGAATGGCGTTAATGGTTGGGCTGTTCATAAAAAAAGGGCCTGTACCCGTTACGGTGCAGGCCCCTTGGCACGTCACGGTTTAAGGCTTGCTTACCGATTGGAGTTCAGGGTAGTGCTTGGCCATTTCTGCACCGTACAGCGGTTTGAACGCGCCTTGGTGGCAGGTGCTGCAGTTTACTTTAGCCACATCACCCTTGACGCCCAATCGTGAGGGTGGGAACTGATCAGTCAACGGAATGATGTAGTCGTTGTTGATCTCCCGCGCCATCCGAATACCATGCCAAGCGGTGACCCGCTGGGGACGGGATTCTGCCCATGAGTCAAAGCTGCGGGTGTTATGGCAGTAGGTGCAGTTCACGCCCAACGAGTCGGACATGTGCATCATCAGCGAGTAGGTGTGCTCGGCTTGCTTTAACGACGCCCGGTTGGCGTTGGCACCGATTCCCGCCATCGCTTCATTGCCGTTTACTCGGATTTCCTTGGCATCCTTTAAGTAGGGCGTGAACGGGTCGAACGGCAGTGATGAGAGGCCCGATTGCACCGTTGCAATGTTTTGACCTGCCAAGTCACCCAGCAGGCTGGACGCGTACTTTCGGTCTTTGGGCGCGGTCCAAACTTGCGTTGGGATGTTATTGCCACGGTGACAGGTGTAGCAGGTCACGCCTGTCTCAGCAACGTGGCCCTTCCAGTCCTGATTGACCTTTTGAGTCATCTGTATCATGCGACGCGCCACCACCTTGGTGTACTTGGAGTCCTCCGCAAAGTTCTGGACATTGTGGCAGTAAGCACACCCCTCCTTGGGCGCCACCCATTCGGTAATGGATGTCATATGTCGGACAAATTGCCCCACACTGAGGTCACCCAATACCTGAACGTTTTGGTAGATCTGACCAGCTTTAGGGCCGTCGGGAGACGCCGCTGGCGCGGGCACAGGTGCTTGGTTAAGCGCCGCTTCTTTTGCCAATGTCCGTGGGTTATAGATTTGCTCCATGCCCGTGCCACGGTAGCCGGTTTGAACGGTTGTTATGGGGGGTCTTTCGCATGCTGACAGCGTGACCACCGCTGCCAGTATCAAGGCGATTTTAGAAATGATTCTCATTACTTCGCTCCCATAAGTGCCGGGTCCATCACCACAGGACCGTCCAGCGGGTAGGCCGGTACCACGCCGTGTTTGACTGACCACAGATACCAGTTGTCAACCACCGTACCGGTTAACAAGATGCCGATACCGCCCACCAAGGGAGACAGAACGGCGAACCACCAGGCCCAGCGGTGAATGGATTCCATCGTGGCGTTATAGCCCATGGTCCAGCGCCAGAAGAGGGCGGCGCGCTCGGAAGCCGTACCGCGATCAACAATTTGCTCGATCTCGCGCTCACCGCCGTAGCGTGTAACAGCCAGGATCGTGGCGCCGTGCATCGCAAACAACAAGACAGCACCGTACAAAAACACAATGGATAGTGCGTGGAACGGGTTGTAGAACAGGTTGCCGTAACGCAGTGACAGTGCGGAGACCCAGTCGAGGTGAGGGAAGATTCCGAAAGGAACCGCCTCAGACCAACTACCCATCATGATGGGGCGGAAGAAGCCACAGACCAAGTACAACCAGATGGCTGCTGCAAACGCCCATGCGATGTGCGTGCCAAGTCCCAACTGTCGCGCTCGTCTATAGGTTCTAGCCCACCACAAGATGATGGATGCGGTCAGCATAAAACCGACAATCAGCCACCAACCACCTTGTTCCAGTGGGGGGAAACTCAGGCCATAGGCGGGTGGTGGCGGCTCAAGTGCCAGCCAAAACAATTGCCTAACCAATTGGATGGGATTCCAGTCAACCGACGCCAACATATTGAAGCCAATGATGTTGAATGCGAAGATGCCGAGAAGAAGCGATGCAACCCCAAGCGAGCCTAAATAAACAGGACCGATTTGTGCGTTTCCAATGCGACCAAGGAGGTGAAACAGAAACGGTTTCCCGATTCGCTTGTCGTCATCGCGGGGTAGTTCTACGCCTTCGTGTACAGGCCCGACAGGCTGCACAGAGGTGAAAAGATTTTGATATTGAGCCATTTCAATTTCCTCTTTTTTATCAAGTGCGCCAGATGGGCATGTTGAGCCACCAGCTCCACCACTCAGGCCAGGCGCCCGTCCAGAATGGTCCGCTCACAACGATACAGACGATACCGAACCACACCCCAGCGAGTGCCAAAAACAGGCCGAGACGGTGAATACCTAATGTGCCCACCGAGTAGCCGATGAGGTCGCGGAAGAAGGTGTCCTCATGCTCAGGCGACTTCACAACCTCTCCCTTGCCAGGGTTAGTCGCGGACAACACCAAGCCACCATGCATTGCGAGCGCCAAGACGGTTGCAAAGAACAGGCTGGCAGCAATCATGTGCCACGGGTTGTAGTGAAAGTGCAGGTATTGGTAAGCGGTATTGCTCACCCAATCAAGGTGGCTATAAATACCGTAGGGAAATGCGTGACCCCATGCGCCCATCAAAACGGGGCGAATGACTTGCAAGCTCACATAGGCCAAAATAGCCATGCCAAATGCAACGGGTACGTGCAGTCCCATGCCTAGCTTGCGACAAATTTCAACCTCTCTTAGAGCCCAAGAGACAAATGCGCCAATGGCACAGACCGTGATGAGCTGCCACAGGCCACCTTCCATCATCGGCGCCAAGCGCAATCCGTAAGAAATATCGGGTGGCGCGATACTGATCTGCCACAGGTTCCAAGTTGGACCCATCGCAGCGCCCCATAAAATGAGCACGGTGCCGGATAGGACAAAAAATAGTGTCGTGATTCCAAAGAAGCCGACGAAAAACGGACCGACCCAAAAGTCAAACAGGTCCCCACCAAATAGCGTGCCTCCGCGCACCCTATATTTGCGTTCAAAACTTAACATGGACATGGTTCTATCCTCCGCCCAATTGACTGGTTTAAAGGTCCTGCAGGCTTCATAGTAAAAGTCTCAGAATGACAGGCGCATCGTTCAAAAAGAGCGAAGTGCGCCTGTCCAATAAAGGCTTAACGTCTTTATTTCTGCGGCAGAGCCGCATTCTGCTGCTGGATTCTCGCCGCTGCGGCCTGAGCCGTATCGGGATGCCAGCTGTTGATGTTGTATCGATCGCCACTGATCTGGATCAGATGAATCGACGTTGAGATAAAGGCAATCATGAGTCCGGTTAGGACGATGGCCTTGCGGGGATCTATCACACGCCAAATGCGCCACATAGTAATTTCCTCTCTTAACACAATTGAGAAATGACGGTATCCACTGAAGCTCTCACGCCTTCAAATATGGACTGGGAACCTTCTGCACCAGGAAGCCAGTTGCGCCAGTTAAGAAACAACAACTGCCCGGTCAAAGCAATTGCCCCGAACAAAATGAAAAGCAACCCAAAAATGGTCCAATAACTTTGGTAGTTGTCATTGGGAACCTCATTCGAATCTCTGTAAGTTGAATCAGTCATAGATACCTCAGTTGTTTGGTTTTTTTAGAACCAGGGACGCCAGATCCACACCAAGCTGTGGGCGAAAAACGCCCCAGCCGCCCACAACAAGTACCCCTGGACGAAGTACGTGTGGAACTCTTGGGCTTCTGCGTCCGACAGCCCCGAAGGGTTAGCTGCATCAGTCATAGTTAGTGCCTCTCTCAAAATGCCTTGCGGCGACTCCCTGCGCCCTTAAGGACACAGGACGAACTGTGTTGGCAGTAACGCCGCCACAGATGGACCCCCAACCGAAGTTGGCGGATTGGACGTGTAGGCAAAGCCAACGTACATCTTTCATGCATGTACTCCGGCATTTGCCTGCCCGAACAATTCTGTAAATCGCTTCGCATCAACCTGCGAGCGACCTGTTTCACGCGCATCACGCTCGGCTTGATCGCGAAAACGCTTCGCTGCCGAGATGCGCACCAATATCGGCTGCTCTTCGAGCAACGCATCCAAGCAGTCTTGAGCTGCTGGCTCCCATGGCATGTTGGACGTGGGTACTGAACGCCCCAAGGTGCCGTCGATCTTGTCCATCTCTGTGCCCAGTGGCAGGATGTGAAAGAGGGCGTCGAACAAGCCGTTGCAGAACTCTTGAATGATGTACGTCGCGCCGGCGTAGCCCATGAAGGGGGTACCGGTATGACGTCGAATGATGGGTAATGGGAAGCTCGCAGGAATGAAGCTCGTCTTCATCATTCCGCCGCCGCCGCATTCGGCAAGATAAATACGCTCGTTGTAGCTACCGTAAAGAACCAAGGGGGTTTTTTCGGTTACGAGCTTTCTCACTTCCACGTTGTCGGTTTTGCCACCCGCTACACGTGAAATTGCAAAATTACAGGGCAGGCCCATCTCGTCTTCTAGAAAGTGACGGATGCCGCGGGTATACGTCTCGTTGGCCACCACGCCAAAGTTGGCGGTGCCAAAAAAGTCTTGCGTCACCGAGCGCCACAAGTCCCAAATGGGCTTGATCGTGGTGTGCTTCTCGCGCTCAATAAAGGGCTCTGGATCGAGGTCGAGTAATTCACCGAGTGAGCGCAAAAACTTGGTGGTGCTGTGCAGCCCAATCGGCGCTTGTAAGTAGGGGCGCTCCAAGGCTTCGCACAGCATGCGACCAAACTCACGGTACATACAAATATTGACATCGGCCTCGACCAAGCGCGAGACATCGGCGAGGTGTGAGCCCAGCGGGAACACCATGTTGACGTCTGCGCCGATACCTTGCACCAAACGGCGAATCTCTGCGAGATCGCTTGGCGAGTTGAACGTGCCGTAACTGGGGCCTATGATGTTGACGCGTGGACGTTCGCCGTCTTTGCGTACGCGCTTTGGCACACGCTTCATGCCGTATTGCTGCCACAGCCAGTACATGGCGCGGTTGGCACATTGCCATTGGTCTTCGTCAATGGTGCGCGGTAAGAAGCGCTGCAGGTTGGTATCTTCAGGCGTGACGCCGCCACCAATCATCTCGGCAATAGAGCCCGTGACCACGACCGAGGGGAGGTGGGGGTTGAGCGTGGCGTGTGCACGCCGCATGGAGCCCTCGGTGCCCTCGCGGCCAAGCTGTTCTTCTGCCAAGCCGGTGACGACGATGGGTAACTCATGTGGCGGCAAGGCGTCCGTGTAATGCAAGACCGATGTCACGGGCAAGTTTTCGCAACCGACGGGGCCGTCAATAACAACTTGCAGGCCTTTGATCGCTGTGAAAACATACACAGCGCCCCAGTAGCCACCCGCGCGATCGTGGTCAAGGACTAGCATTAGTTCATTGCCTCCGCGTTGAGTTTTTTGTTTTTCTTTTCAAGCTGACGCTTGGTTTCTGCTTCAAACTCTGGGCGCATTTGTGGGATGCCATTCGCGCTTTCCCAAACCCCTGCAGCATGGCCAGAACCGGTGTCACCGAAGAAGGCCTTCATCTCGTCAAAGCGGTTCTTGTTACCGATGGCCGCGTTGATCACCTGTGCCAGCGAGCCGGCGCCGGCGGGACCCATGAGGGGACGCGCCGAGATTAAGTTGGTGAAATACAGGCTGGGAATGCCTAACTCTTTGGCCGCTTGAACCACTGGCGTTGTGCCAATGGCGAGGTCAGGCTGCCATTCCTTGATGGCACTAAGATCTTGCTCAAGCGAGGCGCGGTATTGGACGTGAACGCCTTTGGCTTGCAGCCACGCGCAGTCGTCGGCGCTCCAAGGTGTGCGTGGGCAAGCGGTGCCCACATAGCGCAGGTCTGCGCCACTCTCCACGAGTAGGCGGGCCACCAGCAACTCGGATCCCTCGTAGCCGCTGAGGGTAATGCGGCCCTTAATCGGCGCTTGCGCGACCGCGCCTTTGATCGCGGCCAACATGGCGTTTTTAACCATGTCAATTTGAGCTTGTGGCACGTTGGCGGCTTGGCCAATGGCCTGGAGCCATGCTTCCGTTCCATCGTGCCCGACGGGTGCGGAACCCACAACAGGGCGACCAGCGGTCTCGAATTCGCGGATGCTGGCGGTATAAAACGGATGGATGGCCGCGACAGCGGTGCAGTCAAGCGCTGCGTAGAGCTCACGCCACTCGCGTGTGGGTACCACAGGCCCAGCGGCTAAGCCCATGGGTTCGAGCATGCGCCCAATGATGATGGGGTCGGCTGGGAACATTTCACCCAATAGGGTGATGGTGGGCTTGTCGGCCACACCCGTGCGAGGCGCTTGTACAGGGCCAGCTTGAATTTCTTCACGGGCGTACTTCAGCATGGCGCCAGCCAGAATATCTTTTGCTTCCGCATGGGTGGGGACACCAAAGCCCGGTACATCAATACCGATGATGCGAACCCCATTGATCTCTTTGGGTAACAACTGAAGCGGCACACCACTGGCGGTCGGTACACACAAGTTGATGATCACGATGGCGTCGTACTTATCGGGATCCGCCTCCGCGTAGACCGACTCGCGGATATCTTCAAAGAGCTTGCCCGTTACCAAAGACTCTGAGTTGAACGGAACATAGCCGACGCTGCGCCTGGCTCCGTAAAAATGAGAGGTAAACGTGAGTCCGTACACGCAACAGGCCGAGCCCGATAAAATCGTGGCGGTGCGGCGCATACGCAACCCAACCCGCAACGAACCAAATGCGGGGCACATGCTTTGGGGTTGGTCATGCGGGCCAGCCGACGGATCGACGGGGTAGTCTTTCGCGTACTGTGCAAGCACCTCAGACTTGCCCGCAGCACTCGCTGCCGCCAGCATTTTTTCGCCGCCAGCGTGGCAGCCCATGCCGTCACCATCCAGCGTCGTGCCTACGGCCGGGTTGGCCGTTTCGGATGACGCGATGATAGGAATGGTTTTTGCCATGCTGTTAGACCTCGTCGTAGACCACTTCAAGCGTTGGCTTGCTGGTGTCTGTCTTGCCGCACATATCGAATTGGGTCGCAGGCTCTAACACCACATCGCGTCCAACGGCGGAGGCTGCAAACAAGCCCAACAACTCGTCTTGCGACATGGGGTTTGGACGGATAGGCTGCGAGGTGGCCACGTTCTCAGCCAGCTCTGCAAACATAGGACCCCACGTGGAATCAGGGCGACCAATGATTTCGTAGCTGGCGCTCTTGCGCCGAATATCCTCGTTGGCTGGGATGGTGGACAAAACGGGGATGCCGACGTGGGTCGCAAAGTTGGCCGCTTCGCCGGTACCGTCATCACGGTTGATCACCATGCCGGCTACCCCGACATTGCCTCCGAGTTTGCGGAAGTATTCGACGGCGGAGCAGACGTTGTTCGCGACATACAGGGACTGCAGGTCGTTACTGGCAACGACAATTACTTTTTGACACATGTCGCGTGCAATCGGCAGGCCGAAGCCGCCACACACCACGTCGCCCAAGAAGTCGAGTAAGACGTAGTCAAAACCCCACTCATGGAAGCCCAGTTTTTCTAGCAGCTCGAAGCCGTGGATGATGCCGCGTCCACCGCAACCGCGACCGACCTCGGGTCCACCGAGTTCCATGGCGTAGACGCCGTCACGTTTGAAGCAGACATCGCCGATGGATACGGCCTCACCAGCCAGCTTCTTTTTAGACGAGGTTTCAATGATGGTTGGACAGGCACGGCCGCCGAAAAGGAGGCTGGTGGTGTCACTCTTTGGATCGCAACCAATAAGCAAGACCTTTTTGCCTTGCTGCGCCATCATGTAGCTCAGGTTGGCGAGGGTGAAGCTCTTGCCGATACCGCCTTTGCCATAGATGGCAATAATTTGCGTTTCCTTGGTTGGGGCCTCCGTGCTAACGGGGTCTGTTGGCTGAGCGGCTTCTGTGCGCAGCCTATCCACAAATTGGATACTTTTCTCGGTTGCGTTGTTTTGTGTAGTCATGCGTTAGTGCTCCAGTCCAGGACCATCTTGAGACAAGAAATATCACCAAAAGCGGTTTGATACGCTTTAGTGGCGACGTGGGAATTTTCGGTATGTGTGATCAAACCTGCGAGGGACAAACGTCCGGTGTTGACCAACTGATTGACGGCAAGTAAATCGGAGCGAGTCCACTCAGATGCCATGCGGATACTGGGCTCACGGCCAAACGCGTTGGCGTGAGAGAACTGCAATGTGTTTCTATAGAAACCCGCCAGCACGATGTCACCGCCTGGTTTGATTTTTTGTAGCCAGAGATCTAAATCTGTGGCATCGCCTGAGACGTCATAAATCGCTTGGTAGTCTTGGCGCGGATCGTCGGATGGCCTGATCACGTTGTAGCCATCGCCTGCTGTGGCGCGTGCCTCTTGTGTTTCCCAAACAGTCGGTGCGGGAAAGCCTGCTGCAATGGTTAGCCGGGCAAGCAAACGACCCATGACGCTATGACCAATGATCAAGTCTGGCGGTGTGAAGGCCGCGTGACGTCCGCCGCCTGAGACGGCATGGTAAGCGGTCGCAGCAAGCGCCATCAGCACCGCGTCAGCTCCGAGGTGATCCGCAACGGGCAGAACATCTTTTTCTGACGCCACCAGCCGAGAAGCGGCGGCACCGTACAGACTCGTGACGCCTGAAAAGCAGTTAGCGCCAGAGACGAATACGGCCTGGCCCTCTTTGAGGTCCATGTCGTCACCCGCACGCACCACGCGCCCGACCGTTTCGTAACCTGGCACGAGAGGGTAGTGCAAGCCCCGAACGCGGGGAAGGCTACCGTCCCAGAGCATGCGCTCCATTGCCGTGCTGATACCGCTGTATTGAACAGCCACTTCAACCTGACCCGCTTGCACGGTAGGCAGCGCGAGTGTCCCTAAGGACAGGTGTTGTGGACTATCAAAAATGACGGCGGCGGCTTTCATGGATGTATTCTTTACCTTACAGTCGTTTGTGTCAATGAAGATTTACATAAAATCAGCATATATAGGGTAATCACTTATTTTTGCGACCAGCCAAGAGCTGTGCGTGTATGGGCAAACTGTTGGGTACGCGGGCCACGTCTTCGAACCCAGCCTCTGTCATCAGCCGCATCAACTCCTCGGGTGTACGCAGACGCCCAGCGCCCATGGCAAGCAGATAAAAGTGAAAGTAGGCATCGGTTTGTGCAGCGCCAGCGTGCGTGGCGGACTGGGTTTGTGCCATGGGCTCCGCGAGTAGCAAGGTGCCGCCGATTTCCAAAGCCGCGTGGATTTTTACGAGTAGTTTTTTAACGACGTCATCGGGGTGATCGTGTGCAACCCGCAACAACGTGACCACGTCAGCACCTTTAGGTAGGGGGTCATGTAAAAAGCTGCCGGGGTGCAACTGCATGCGCTCGCTCAGTCCCATTGACTGAATATGCGCGTCCGCAAGTTGTAAGACGGGTGGCAAGTCAAAGAGCTTTAATTGCAAGTGCGGTGCATGCATCGCCAGCTCACTTGCGAAGCGCGCTTTGCCTGCACCAACGTCCAGCACGCACCTGTGCGCGCTAAAGTCGTAGGCGGACAAAATCTCTTGAACAACGAAGCCCTGTGATGCGGCCATGAGGTCGGAGTACCGACTGAACTTTTCTTGATCTGCGCGCTCAGCGGCTTGCACATCGTGGGCATAAGGCCAGTAGTCAGCCATACTGCCATTCCACGCGTTCTTGAGGAAGCCGAGCGGGTCTTGCATGTCGCGATACAGCAAGTCGTTGTGCTCAACCATGGCGGCAACTCCGGTGTGCAAGGCCAAGGGAACGCCCAAGGGGCCAAGGCCAAAGCGGCCATTGCTTCTGCACTCCAATAGCTCCAATGACACCGCCGACAACAACAAGCGCTGCAGCGCAGGCTCGGGTAGGTCAACGCGCTGGGCAATTTGCTGGAGATCCGCTGGCGCTTGATGCAACATGCGGAACAAATCTAGCCGTACACAACCAAGTAAGACTTGGCTGTAGACAAAGCCGGACATTAAGTCGAATATTTTTTGCGTCCGCCGCGTGGTGATCCAGCGGGTGAGTGGTGTTAGCAAGGACCACTTATACATTTTTGGGCTGGTATATAACCGCTCCAACCACTGCAGAAACCGGTCATGCCACGGCGTGACGTCGCGCATGGTTTGCGAAAAAGTCGAGACATCTATCGGCTGTGTCATAGGGCAGTTTTATTGCTCGTGGCGCCTTGCAAAGTGCGGGATTTTTTGGGCTTAATCGCCTGGGATTTCGCACTGCGCTTACGAAATTGGTTGCACATTGATTTCGGCACTAAGCGCTCTGATTCGCTCAGTACCAACTGGCGGAGCATGTCTCTGCACGCGCAATCAGGAATGGACGCGCCGGCTTTCGCAATCAACGCGTCGAAGTGTTGAACCGCGCCGTCCAAACCAAGCGCCTGTGCGGAACTGGGGCGTTCATTGATCGTGTCCTGTCCTGCGGGTTTGCCCAAGCTAGCGGCGTCACCCAATACGTCGCGTATGTCGTCGGCGACCTGATAAGCCTCGCCCAAAAACGCGCCTAACGGCGCCCATGGCGTTGGCGACGACCCGCTCGCGATGGCCCCCGCACAGGTGGCCGAGACAAATAAGGCACCCGTCTTCGAACGCTGGTATTTCGCCAGATCTGCCGTGGTTTCACACTCCCAAGCCTGCCCAGCCACGATGCCATTGGGTATGCCGACACCGGCGGTTAGGTTGCCCATGAGCGCAATCAAGCGCTCAGGATGGCGGGTGCCAGATTGGAGTAACACCTGATAGGCCATCACGATCAAGCCGTCGCCTGTGAGCAGCGCCAGTGGCTCGCTAAACGCCTTGTGCACGGTGGGCTTGCCTCGACGGAAATCGGCATTGTCGAAAGCGGGCATATCGTCATGTACCAGTGATGCGCAGTGCATCAATTCCAGGGCGGTAGCCGCGGCGTCTGTTAGCTCGGGCACATCGTCGCCGCAAGCGGTTGCAACCGCGAGGCACAGCTGTGGCCGAATGCGTGCGCCGCCGTTGAATACGGCGTGTTGCATGGCTTTTTCGAGCCTGGGTGGCGTTCCAACGCCCGCAGCTTGTCTAAAGTTTGTTTTCAATGCTTGTTCAGCGCGGTTGAATAGACTCATAAGTCCCCCGGGGTGGCAAATCGGTGAGAGCCCAAGGAGGCCCCCTGATGTAACTATATCGAGACATTTAATTATGTCAACTTAAAGTTACACATCGGCCATTCAATGCCCACGCATGCCTGTCACAGCGGGGCAATTTCCTGTGGCGGCCGGCGCGTACGCCACGGTTTTTCAGTAAACTGATCGTGTTAGTAATGACAACTAGCCATCTATTAAAAAATTTCTGGGAGAAAACATGAGCGCTCAAACAAAAACCACACGACGCGTCTTTATGATGCAAAACGCCTTGGCATCAGCCGCCGTCTTGTTGGCCGTCGATGCCCACGCGCAAGCCATGGTGAGCGAGTCCGACCCGCAGGCTGCCGCGCTGGGCTATGTGGCTGATACAGCCAAAGCCAACGGTAAAAAATTCCCCAACCACAAAGCATCCCAAGCGTGTAGCGGTTGTGCGCTATACCAAGGTGGTGCGGGCTCAGCGGCCGGTGGCTGTGGCATCTTCCCGGGCAAGCAGGTAGCAGCCAAGGGCTGGTGCTCTGCGTGGGCTAAGAAGGCCTGATCGGCGAATCTGGGCGCGCCCACATGCGAGGGGGGTAGGCGCCCTTGAATTTTGAAGGGCTTGTTATGCATCCGTCTATCCGGAGTCAAACGATTGCAGATGTGCTGCGCCGAACAGCGACGCGCGTTCCCAACAAAACCGCGATCATTTGCGGTGAGACCCAGTGGACTTATGCGGCGCTGAGTGCCCGCGTCGACCGGTTGGCTGCGGGGCTGCTCGCAACC
Organism: Methylobacillus sp.; assembly: GCA_018607835.1. GTDB lineage: Bacteria > Pseudomonadota > Gammaproteobacteria > Burkholderiales > Burkholderiaceae_C > RS62. The sequence continues at coordinate 58,860 of JABBAS010000004.1, forward strand.
GGGATACGCCCGGGAGACAGCGTTGCCGTGCTGGCGCGCAATTCGCATGGCTTTGTCGCGATGCGTTTTGCTCTGGCCCGCATGGGGGCGGTGCTGGTGCCTATCAACTTCATGTTGAAGAGCCACGAGGTCGCCTATATCCTGCGCCACTCGGGTGCACGTACCTTGGTAACCGACACGGCGCTGAGTGCGACCGCGCGTGAGGCGGCGCAGATGGAGACGGGCGTGACGTCGTTTATCTGGATACCGTCGGAGGACCCGTCTGACCGTGCGGAGGGCATGACCGACTTCGAGGCGCTGTGTGCATGCCAAGACCCCTTGCCACCTCCTGAGCACGGGAGTGGCGACTTGGCGCAAATTGTGTACACGAGTGGCACCGAGTCCAGTCCCAAGGGGGCGATGCTGACCCATGATGCCGTCCTTTGGCAGTATGCGAGTTGCGTGATTGACATCGATATCAAGGCCGATGACCTGATGCTTCATGCGCTACCGCTTTATCACTGCGCACAGCTAGATGTTTTCTTGGGCCCTGCGGTTTACGTGGGCTGCACCAATGTGATCACGGCGAAGCCAACGCCAGACAACCTGCTCCCCATGCTGGAGCGCTTCCAGGTCACCAGCTTCTTTGCGCCACCGACGATCTGGATTGCGCTGCTGCGCTCGCCCCTTTTTGATGCGGAACGTTTGCATGCGTTGTGCAAAGGGTATTACGGCGCGTCGATCATGCCGGTAGAAGTGTTGCGCGAGCTCTCAAGTCGCCTGCCCAAGGTGGGACTGTGGAACTTGTACGGGCAAACGGAGATCGCGCCCTTGGCCACCATACTGGGCCCAGCAGATCAGTTGCGTAAGGCGGGTTCGTGTGGGCGCGCCACCATTAACGTAGAAACCCGCGTCGTGACGGACCAGATGACCGATGTCGCTGTTGGCGAGGTCGGTGAAATTGTCCATCGCTCGCCACACTTGATGAGCGGTTACTTCAAAGATGAGGCGCGCACCAAAGCGTCGTTTCACGGCGACTGGTTTCATAGCGGTGACTTGGCGACGATGGATGATGAGGGCTATATCACGGTGGTTGACCGTAAGAAGGACATGATTAAGACGGGCGGAGAGAACGTCGCGAGTCGCGAGGTGGAGGAGGCGATCTATGCCTTATCCGCCGTCAGTGAGGTGGCGGTCATTGGCTTACCTGATGCGAAGTGGGTAGAGGCTGTCACGGCGATCGTGGTGCTCAAAGCCGGGGAGTCGTTGTCAGTTGACCAGCTGCTAGCGCACTGTCAGGCGCAGTTGGCTGGATTCAAGGTGCCCAAACGCGTTGAGTTTGTGGACGCCTTGCCTAAAAACCCCAGCGGAAAAGTACTGAAGCGAGAGTTACGAGAGCAACGTACGGCGCAATAGG
>JABBAS010000004.1:60355-106936 GCA_018607835.1 Methylobacillus sp.
GCAAGCCTGTCTTGCGCGGTACTGGCGGCTGGCCCAACTTCCACTAACCTACGTAAGCGCTGCGACGTTTGGGGCGCGGCTACCTAGGAGCACTGTTTTTTCATGCGCACTTATGACCCGACCGACGTTAGCCTACGGCGTAACCCCTATGGATTGCTCGCCGAGTTGCGGGAGACAGAGCCCGTCCATTGGTGTCCACCGCTAGACGCTTGGCTGCTCACCCGCTACGACGACGTCAAGCAGGCGATGACGGCGCCGCAGCTGTCCTCAGACCGCTTGAGGCCCTTTTATGAGTCATTGAAAGACGAGCGCCGTGATATTTTGAGTGGCGTCATGCGCTACCTAAATGAGTGGTTGGTGTTCAAAGCACCGCCTGATCACACCCGCTTGCGGCGCATGATGAATCCGGTGATCTCACCTAGGCTGGTGCAAAGCATGCGCCCCAGTGTGCGTGCCATCGTTGATGACCTGTTGGCCGGTGTATCGCGTGACCAGCCTTTTGACTTTGTGCACGATGTGGCGGCGCTGTTGCCTGCTTACGTCATCATGGATATGTTGGGGCTTGCGCGTGCGGACTTTCACAAAATCAAGGGGTGGTCGGATGGTCTGCGCCTGTTTATAGGTACCGCCAGAGGCGTACCCGACAAATATCAGCGGGCGCGGGATGGTGCCGATCATTTGGCAGCGTATCTGCGCGAACAGATTGAACAGCGTCGCAGGGCGCCGACCGACGATGTCATCACGCGCATGATGCAAGCAGAAGACGAGCAGGGCAAGTTGGGAGAGGATGAGCTGATAGCCATGTGCTTGCTGATCTTGTTTGGAGGTCATGAGACCACCACCAGCCTGCTGGGTAGTTCGGTTGCGGCCTTGCTGGCGCATCCGTCGCAATGGACGCTGTTGCGTGACACCCCAGAGCTCATGCCATCGGCTGTTGAAGAATTTTTGCGTTACGACGGGCCGTCTCACAGCATCGCCAGAGTGGTGACTGAATCCATGACTTGGGGTGGGCAACACATGAAGGCGGGCGACAGGGTCTTTGCCATGGTCGGTGCGGCTAATCGGGATCCACGTGCCTTTGACAGGCCAGATGCGCTGGACATTACGCGCTCGCCCAACCGTCACCTCACCTTTGGTCAGGGCATCCATTTTTGCTTGGGCGCGCCGTTGGCGCGGCTGGAAGCGCAGGTGTGTATTCAGGCCATGGTGAGCGGATTTGATCGCTGGGCGTTGGACGGCAGCGAAGACCAAGCCATTGACTGGCTCGATGCGATGGTGATGCGTGGCCCCACGCGTCTACAGATGCGTCTTGAAAACACATCACAGACTTGAAAAAGGAGAGCGGTATGCCAGATGCCTATATTGTTGGAGTGGGTTGCACGATCTTTGGGAAGCGCCCAGGTAGCGACTTCAAGGCGCTCACGCGTGAGGTTTACTTAGAGCTGTTGAGCGACGCGGGTCTGTCTGACGGCGCGCAGATAGAGCAGGGCTGGTTTGGCAATTGCGGCATGGGCACCTGGGGTCAGCGCAATATCCGTGGACAGGTGTGTTTTACGCCACTGGTGCGTGATGGGCTCTTCCCCGAACGGGTGGGCATGATCAATGTCGAGGGTGGCTGTGCCACGGCGAGTATGGCGTTTCAGGGTGCGCTGCGCGATGTGCTGAGTGGCCACACGCAACTCTCGCTTGCGATTGGCGTGGAGAAAACGTTTGTGCCTAATGACCCCGCGCGTACCTTAGAAATTTTTGAGGGTGGCATTGACCAGTGTGACCCTGAAGAGTGGCAGGCCTATTACCGTCATGCAGGGGAAGCCGCTGGAAAGCCGTTTGACCCGGGTGCGGAAGGTGGGACCTTGTTTATGGATACCTACGCCATGCAGGCGGCGTATCACATGAAGCATCACGGGAGTACCCGAGAGCAAATCGCGTTCGCCGCATCCAAAAACCACGCCATGGGCGCCTTAAATCCCAAAGCGCAATACCGATTTGAGGTAACGGCTGAGCAGGCGTTGGCGGACCGGATGATCAGCTGGCCGCTAACCCGTAGCATGTGCTCACCGATTGGCGACGGTGCGGCGGCGGCACTGGTTTGTTCTGGCGAGTGGTTGCGCCAGCAGCCCGCTGCCGTGCAAGAACGCGCCATAAAAATTCGCTCAAGCGTACTCACAGGGGGTAAGTACCGCGCATTAGACGAAGTAAGTTTGGCGCACGTAGCCGCCAACAAAGCCTACAAAGCCGCGGGGCTGACACCCGCCGATATGGATATTGCGGAAGTACACGACGCGACGTCTTTCTGTGAGATTTATCAGGCGGAGATGCTTGGCTTTTGTCCCATTGGACAGGGTGGCAACTACGTGGCCAGCGGCGCCACCGCGTTGGGTGGCGAGCGGCCGATTAACCTGTCGGGCGGCCTCGTTTCAAAGGGCCACCCCGTGGGAGCTACAGGCTTGTCCATGATCTATGAGTTGGCGACCCAACTGCGCGGTGAAGCGGGGGCAAGACAGGCACCTAACGCGGACATTGCGATTGCCGAAAATGGCGGCGGTGTGATTGGTTTTGACGAGGCGGCTTGCGCCATTACCATCTTGCAGCGCAACCACCGCTAAGGAGACGAAATGCTGGATACAGCGCACATATATATCCCCGACATCTTTACCCGCCACGGCAGTGATCGTGCGACGCAAGAGGCGGTCGTTTGCGGTGAGGTACGCCGCACGTGGCGGGACTTCAATGGCAATATGAACCGCGTCGCCAACCGCTTGCTTGCCATGGAGGTGGGTAAGGGCGATAAGGTGGGTGTCTTGATGGGCAACAGCGTGGACATCCTTGAGGTGATGTTCGGGGTCGTGAAGTCAGGCGCCTGTGTGGTGCCCATCTCAGGGCTCTTGACTGGCGAGCAAATGGCGCACTTACTGGCGGATAGTGGTGCGTGCGTGGTGATTGCAAGCCCAGAGTTTATTGAGCGCTTGGAACCCCACCGTGGCACCTTGACGCAGGTGGTGTCGACGGGGTGGATCGCTGTCAACGGCGACTCCCCGTCGTGGTTGGGCTATACCGACTGGCTGGGGTCCTCACCGTCAACGACACCAGCGGTTGTTTACGACCCTGACCAAGATTTCAATATCATTTACAGCTCGGGCACCACTGGCTTACCAAAGGGTATTGTGCAGGCGCATAGGGCGCGCAGCCATTGGGCGGTTTCGAATGCCATTGAGATGGGTTTTCGAGACCATAGTCGTGCCTTGACAACGACGTCGCTTTACTCAAACGGCACGTGGCTGATGATGCTCCCCGTGTTGTTTGCAGGGGGTACGTGTGTGGTGATGCCCACCTTTAACCCGACCGAATTTCTCGCGACCTTAGCGTCCGAGCGCATCACGCACACCTTTATGGTCCCGGCGCAGTTCATTGCTGTTCAGGAGTGCGTCGAGACACCAGCGGGGGCAACGGATCATCTCGAGGTGATGTTGTGTGCGGGTTCACCGCTGCGACGAGAGACCAAGCGCAAAGCCATTGAGCGCTTTGGTCCGGTACTGTATGAGCTCTACGGTTTCAGCGAAGGCTTTGCCACCATGTTGAAGCCCGGCAGCCCAGAGTCAAAATTCCATACCGTAGGCACCCCTGTTCTTGGTTTCGATGTCCGCATCATTGATGATGAGGGTCAGGTACTTGGCGCTGGCGAGGTGGGTGAAATCGCGGGCTACGGTGCGGGGATGTTGAGCCGTTACCACGACCGCCCAGAGGCGACCCAAGCCATGGTGTGGCTTGATGATCGGGGGCGCACGTTTGTGCGTTCCGGTGACATTGGCTACTTGGATGAGGATGGTTTTCTTATTTTGGTTGATCGTAAGAAGGACATGATCATCTCCGGTGGATTCAACGTCTTCCCTGCCGACCTAGAGGCCGTTATTGGGACACATCCCGCTGTTTTAGACTGCACAGTGATTGGTATTGCTCACCCCAAGTGGGGTGAGACGCCATTGGCTCTGGTCATCCCTAGGAGCGATGCGCAGGTGTCAACGGACGAGCTAAAGCAATGGTGTAACGAGCGGCTTGCCAAGCATCAACGACTCGCCGACCTGCAATGGCGTGACGACTTTCCCCGTAATGCCTTGGGTAAGGTTCTCAAGCGCGAATTACGACAGGCCTTTGAATCCAGCGGCCAAGCCTAATCAGCTAATTAGCGAATGGGGCTAGTGGGGCTGGACCTAGTGGCCCTAGTGGCTTGATGGCGTCAGCATGTTAGGCAAAGTGGATGCTCAGCCCCGACAGTGGCGAGCCAAAGGCGCCGTGCCATTGCTCGCCCGTTGCGACTGGCCAAGCGTCTGTCCAAGTGCCTGTGGTCACGACGTCACCGGCTTGCAGGTCGGGCGCGTTGGGGCAAGCGCGCAGCGCCAGCAAGAAGTGATGCAGCGCTTTTAGAGGGCTACCCAGCACGTTAGCGCCGCAGCCTTGCTCAACGAAGGCCCCGTTTTTAGACAGCTGCACCTCGCAGGCACCCAGAAGAGTCTCTAGCGCGTCAGCGCTCTGTGCAATGGTGGCCAACGGCACACGTTTGCCAACCAGCAGGCGGCCGTGGAGACCACCGTCGGTGATGCAGTCTGCGGCCTGAAAGAGCCAGTCTTTTTTGTGGGACTGGACAATTTCAAAGCCAGGTGCCACCCACTCAATCGCCTCAAACAAGGTGTGTAATGTGGCGTCTGCCGGTGGCGTGGTGCGCATACCAAACACCACCTCGGGCTCAATACGCGGCTGGCACAGTTGGTCGATATGCACCGAACCCTGTCCGTCACAAAATGAGAGTGTGCGGTCGTAGACGGTTCCCCAAATCGGACCGTCGACGCGATAGCGTTCCCATATGGATGCGTTTGTAAAGCCGATTTTGAAGCCTTTGGGATGCTCGCCTCGCGCGATTCGTGCTTGGCGCACTTGCAGGGCGTGTTGGTAGGCGGTCGCCACGTCTGGCGCTGGCGCGTCGCTGAGCGACGTAGGCCACAAAGCCCCGGTATCGTTGGCGTCAAGAACGGTTTGTATCAAGTTCATTGTGTGGGTGTCCGTTGGGTTGCCCTAATCTTAGAGGATACCGCCCGTGCGGGTTGTCACAAGCGGCCGGGCGTGGGTAACATAGGCTACCGAAGCAGGGTCGCAAGCCCGCAAGCCCGTGTACATCAACCCGCGACGAACCCCGTTCGCAAATAGGAGACCTGTGTTGTCTGATTCAGTTAACTTGGAGTTACGTAAGCACCTGTTCAACCCGCTTAGTTTGGGACCGTTGGCGTTGCAACACCGCATCGTCATGGCACCGTTGACCCGCATGCGCGCCAGCCGTCCGGACAACGAGCCCAACAGCCTCAACGCCTTGTATTACACCCAGCGCGCCAGCGAGGGTGGGCTCATGATTGCGGAGGCCTCTCAGGTCGTGCCTGAGGGGCAGGGTATGCCGGCGACCCCTGGCATTCATACCGATGCGCAGGTCGCCGGTTGGCGCTTAGTGACCGATGGTGTGCATGCGCGCGGTGGGCGCATCTTCTTGCAACTTTGGCACGTCGGCCGTATCTCCCACTCTTCACACCAACCGGGCGGTCAAGCGCCCGTCGCGCCATCGGCCATCGCAGCGCAAGGCAACGCGTTAGGCGCTGACTTCAAGCCGGCGCCGTTCGAGGTGCCGCGCGCACTGAGCTTGGATGATATTGCGCAGCTCAAGCAAGCCTATGTGGATGCCGGCCGTCGTGCCATTGCAGCCGGTTTTGATGGCGTGGAAATTCATAGTGCCAACGGCTACCTGCTAGAGCAGTTCATGATTGCACGCAGCAACGAGCGTACCGACCGCTACGGCGGTAGTCTCGCCAACCGCATACGTCTGCCTTTGGAAATCGCTGAGTTGCTGGCTGCGGATTTGGGGGCGGAGCGGGTGGGTATTCGCCTGTCACCTTTTGGCGTGGCCAACGACTCGGGTGAAACCGATCCACTGTCGCTCTACCGAGAGATGATTAGGGAGCTGAACCGAATGAAGCTGGTGTACTTGCACCTCATTGAGCCAAGGGCCTCGGGTGCAGGCCAGCGTGATGTAGACCATCAAAATGTGCCATTCAGTTGCGCGACCTTTCGCGCCGACTGGGATCAGGTGCTGATAACGGCGGGCAACTTCACCGCCGACAGCGCGGCAGAAACCGTTGCCAAAGGGGATGCCGATGCCATCGCGTTTGGGCGCTACTTTATTTCCAATCCCGATTTGCCCCAACGCATCAAGCGTGGCCAAGCATTTACGCCGTATGACCGGCCGACGTTCTATGGCGGCGGCACCGTTGGGTATACCGACTACCCCGCCTTTGGGCTGTAATTTTTTGGAGTCACGAATGACAGAGACGCGCATTGATCGCATCACTATTCGCCAAGTAAACTTGCCGCCGCCTGTGGAGCGAACGGATGCCATCCAAGCCTTTGTGACGCAAGAAACCGTGCTGTTGACGTTGCACTGCAGCGACGGCGTGGTGGCCACCGGCTACACCTACACCATTGGTACGGGTGGATCATCGGTTGTGGCTTTGTTGGCCGACCACCTGGCTCCCCGACTGATTGGGCGTGATCCCGCGCATGTGGAGGCTATCTGGAAAGATTTGTTTTTTGCCACGCATGCCACCGCAGTCGGTGCCATCACCAGCTTGGCATTGTGTTGTGTAGACACGGCGTTATGGGACTGGCGGGCGCGCAAGCAGGCGATGCCGCTATGGGTGTTATTGGGTGGTGCGCAAGCACGCGTGCCCTTGTACACCACCGAGGGGGGCTGGTTGCAGTTGAGTCCGTCAGAGTTGGTGGAGCAGTCCTTGGCTGCGCAGGCCGATGGCTTCCGAGGTGCAAAGATAAAAATTGGCCGGCCACACGTGAGCGAAGATGTGGCACGACTGCAAGCCGTTCGTGAGGCTGTAGGCCCGGGCTTTGACATCATGACAGACGCCAACCAAGGCTTTGCTAGGCACGAGGCGTTGCGACGTGCCGCGGCGTTTGATGGCCTTGATCTGGCTTGGATTGAAGAGCCCTTTCCCGCCGAAGATGTGCAGGGTCATGTGCAGTTGCGCGCGCAAACCAGCATACCCATTGCGGTTGGTGAGTCCATGTACCACCCCATGCAGTTTCGAACGTATCTCGAGCAGGGGGCCTGCAGCATTGTGCAACCCGATGTGGCACGCATTGGTGGGATCACGCCGTGGATTAAAACGGCGCACATGGCCGAAGCCTTTAATGTGGCGGTCTGCCCGCACTTCTTGATGGAGATCCATGTGAGCTTGTGCGCGGCGGTACCCAACGCGTCGTGGGTTGAATACATCCCGCAGTTAGACCGCATCACGACCTCACGTTTAGAGATTGACGATGGCTACGCGGTTCCACCATCCCAGCCCGGTCTGGGCATTGAATGGGATTGGGGCGCCATCCAGTCGATGCAACTCTGCGAGCTGGTTGTGAACTAATGGCCGCGTAGGCATCATGCGGACCCGCGTGCCGCCTTGCTGCCTTGCCGCATTGGCGACATAGGCAAGGCGTTTTCCGTGAAGACTGTCGAGGTTGAGCCGATTGTGGTTACACAATAGGCCACTTCCCTTTGGCTTCAAATCGAGACGCCGTTCTTTATGTCTTCAAGCACTGCTAAACCATCCAGCGATATCACGGGGCTGGATTTGTTATTGATTTTGTTGGTTACCTTTTCTTGGGGGTTGAACTACCCCGTCATGAAATATGTAGTCACCAGCTACCCGCCGCTCACGTTTAGAGCCTTTGCGTTCACGATTGGTTTTGTGTTTTTGGGCTTGTATGCATGGCGGCAAGGCGACTCGTTACGTGTGCCGGTCTCTGAGCGCTGGCTGGCGTTTAAGTTGGGTGTTCCCAACATGGTGTTGTGGCACCTCGGTCTGATCTTAGGCCTGACCTTGCTGAATTCAGGGCGAGCGGCCATTGTTGGCTACACCATGCCTGTGTGGGCTTTGATCGCCAGCGTCATCCTGTTTAAGAACCACCTCACCCCCCGCGGTATCTTGGGTGTGATGTGCTCCCTGTTAGCGACCCTGTTGCTCGCCCGCGATGAAATGTCTAACTTCGCAGGCCAGCCCTTGGGCCTGCTCTGTACGTTGGCCGCGGCCATTGCGTGGGGGGTTGGCAATGCGATGCTGAAAAATTGCAAGATCAGCGTCTCGAGCATGACCCTGACCTTTTGGATGCTGCTGCTGGCCGCTATCTGTTTTACGATCATGGCGTTTGTATTTGAGCGCGATCGTTGGCATTGGCCCAGCATGGTTCAGTGGTTGGCTATTGCCTACGGGGGTGTCGTGACGTTCGCGATTTGTTATGTGGCGTGGTTCCGTGTTGCCCGCAAATTGACCCCGGTCACCAGCGGCTTGTCCATCATGTTGGTTCCTATGGTGGGGCTGATGGGTGGGGGCTTTTTCTTAAATGAAGCGGTGGGCTCGGCAGACATTGCGGCCCTGGTTTTGATATTGGTCGCTATCGCGATTGTGCTCATTCCAGGGCGCCAGCCTAAGCTCAACCCAAACGACGTCAGTCGCTGAGGTATGGAAAACACGTCGTTTGATGTATTGATTGTTGGGGGTGGTCCCTGTGGGCTGATGTTGGCGTTGGAGTTGGGTAGACGTGGGGTGCATACCTTGCTGGTGAATGAACAACCGGATACCGCGTTCAACCCCCAAGCGAACGCGACGCAAGCGCGCACCATGGAGCACTTTAGACGGTTGGGATTCGCAGATGAGGTGCGCGCCTTGGGCTTACCACCTGACTTTCCCACCGACATCGCCTACTGCACGCGGTATGCAGGACACGAGTTGGCGCGCTTCCGTTTGCCATCCGCCAAGGACGCGAAGAAAGCGGCTGCAGCCGGCACGGGCTCGTGGAGTGCGGCGGAGTTACCGCATCGGGTGTCACAGAAATTTGTCGAAAAACTGTTGCGTGAGAAGGTGGGCGCGCTCCCGTCGGTGACCTTGCGCTACGGTTGGCGTCTGACGCAATTTGAAGATAACGGAGCCCACGTGGCGGCCACGATCGCACCTGCTGAGGGCGGACCACCAGTGCAGGTGCAGGCCAATTATCTGGTGGGTGCCGATGGGCCGCGTAGTTTTGTGCGTCAGACAATGGGCTGGTCCTTGACAGGAGAGTCTGGCGTACAGCGAGACTTTATGGGCGGACGTATGTATGCGATGTACATCAAGGCGCCCACGTTTTATGACGTCTCGGCGCACCCGCCGGCCTGGATGAATGTGACCTTTAACCGCGATAGACGGGCCTTTATGGCCGCGGTCGATGGGGTGGAGTCCTTCGCCTTTCATACCCAGTTAAAGCCGCATGAGCGCGAGGACGCCATTTCTGAGAGCGATGCCAAAGCCATGTTTTGTGAGGCGGTGGGGAGGGACATGCCGCTTGAAATTCTTTCACGCAGGACGTGGACTGCGGGGCATTGCTTGGTCGCCAATCAGTTCCAAAAGGGCCGCGTGTTTATTGCCGGCGATGCGGCGCACTTGTTCACGCCCACCGGCGGCTTGGGTTACAACACGGCGGTTGAAGATGCGGTTAACTTGGGCTGGAAGCTAGCCGCCGTTTTGGGTGGCTACGCAGCCCCCCGTTTGCTGACAAGCTATGAGCGAGAGCGACAGCCCGCCGCCATACGCAATACCGGTTACGCGCGCGGATTTGCAGACTCGTTGGGTTTATTTTCCCCCGTGGCGGAGATTGAAGACGAATCACCTGCGGGGGCAAAAGCCCGCGAGGAGGCGGGCGCCTATTTGGCGGCGCATGGCCGAGCTGAATTCAACATCCCTGGCGTTACATTCGGCACGCGTTATGACGGCTCGCCCGCCATCGTGCCCGATGGGACGACCCCACCGCAAGACGCCGCGAACACCTACGAGCCTAGCGCCACCCCGGGTGGGCGGGCGCCGCATTATTGGTTGGCAGCGGGGCAGTCTCTTTATGACGCATTTGGCTTTGATTGGACGCTGTTGCACTTTGGTCTTGATGCACACGATGTGAGCGAATGGCGTATCGCCGCAGAACAGCGCGGCCTACCCTTGCAGGTGTGCCACGTGGCGGATGCGGACATCCGGGCGGGGTATGGCTGCGATTGGGCGCTGATCCGTCCCGACCAGGTGGTTGCAGCGCGCGGGTCAAGCGCGGCGGAACCACGGCGTTATATGCAGGCGCTGCTGGGCAGTTGAGGACCCGCTCAATTTAGGTGCCAGAGACACCAAACAGCGCGTCGTCGAAGATCGCGACCGCACGTGTCCATCCAGCGGAGGCGCCTCTGATTTTGTGCGGGAAGCAAGAAATATAAAACCCACTCGGAGGGAGCACCTCGAGGTTGTGTAATTTTTCGATGTGGCAGTAACCGATGTCGCGTCCCGCCTTGTGTCCTTCCCAAATGAGGGAGGCGTCTTGTGACTCACTGTACTTTGCCGCCGTGTGCACAAAGGGGGCGTCCCAACTCCAAGCGTCTGTCCCGGTTAGGCGGACGCCACGCTCGAGCAGATACATGGTGGCGTCGTACCCCATGCCACAACCCGTTGCAACGTAGTTTTCTTTTCCGTACTGCTTGCCCGCACGGGTATTGACGACCACAATTTCAAGTGGCTGTAAGGTGTGGTTGATCCGCTTGAGTTCCGCTTCGACTTCGGCCGCCGTCACCACATGGCCATCGGGTAGGTGGCAAAAGTCGAGCTTGACGCCGGGCTGAAAACACCACTCCAAGGGGACGTCATCAATGGCAATGGCTGGCTTCTTCTCGCCCAAAGCCTTGTCCATCGTCGAGTGGAAGTGGTATGGCGCGTCTAGGTGCGTGCCGTTATGCGTGCACAACTGCACCATCTCTACGGCCCACCCTTCGCCGTCAGGTAAGTCCTCTTTTTTGAGGCCGGGAAAGAACGGTTCGATTTGCGCAAAGCTGTCTTCGTGTGTGAAGTATTCAATCTTTGGCGCAAACGCGGGTGGATCGGACACCACGTCGTTTTCAAGATAAATGGATAGGTCTACAAAACGACGGGGCATGCGATTCTCCTAATTTAATCGGACCGATTTTCGTTACTGCTCAGGCGAGATCTGCAGCGCAACCAAAATACGCGCAACCATGTTGTAGGTTGCAATGGCGGTGGTGAGCTCCAGCAATTCTTGGGTGTTGAAGTGCGTTGCCATGCGCGCGAATAACGCATCATCTACGGTAACGAGTTTAGTCATTTGCGCGGCGTACTGGATGACGGTCTGTTCGACCTCGCCTAGTGCGGCATCATGGTGTGTGTCGCAGGCATTCTTTGCAACGAGCGCGTTGAGCGCGTCTAACTCCGCTTGCGTTCCGCCAGCCTTTAAAAAATCGGGTGCGTGGTGGTGGTACTCGTAAGCCGCCCCTGTGAGCAACGCCACGGTGCAAATGCCCAGTTCCCGCTGTTTCCAGCTCGTGCTCAGTTGCGAGCGAACAGCGCCGACGTACTGATTCCAGCCGCGCGCGACCGGCTCGCTCCAGAGCAAGGCCTTATCCAAATTGATCAAGGTGCCTTTGCGCCTCGCCAAGATGCTATCAAGTAAGTCTTGTGGAATGGGGTTGGACTCATTCGTCCAATCTGGAATACGCATGTTTTGTTTCCTTTAAAAATGATTTTGGCCATGGCGCAAGTGGCGAGGCCTAACGCCCCCTACCAACTGGTTTGTGCGGGCAGGTTATAGCCTGTATGAAAGCGAATCTCGCATCTTTGGCGCACAAGCTTGTCTCCCACGCGTCTTTAGCCGTCGTTTTTTCTATTGATCGATCGATTAACTATGGTTTGCCCTAATAAGCCTAAGGCCTTTCTTCGGTCAATATCTACTCATCAAAACGACCCACAGTTACGCTTTTAAGAAATGCCGTTGACAGCCATTAACCATTACCTGATTCGCTCCGAGGACTTGGAGCAGTCGCGTGCGTTTTATGAAGATGTGCTGGGTATGTCCCAGATTCCGCGCCCAGACTTTCCTTTCCCTGGGTACTGGTTGGGCGTGTCAGGGGCCGCGCAGGTGCACCTCGCACCGGGTGGGATTGAGAATGCGCCGCTGTACTTTCTAGGGTCGCCCCCCGGTGTTGCCACGCAGCATAGCGGTGTTATCGACCATGTTGCGTTTTTGGCGAGTGAGCCGAAAAACTTTGTTGAGCACCTCAAGGAGAAGGGGGTCGCATTTCGTCCCCGCTACTTGGCTGAGTCCAATTTGTTTCAGTTGTTTGTGCAGGATCCCGATGGGGTGACGGTGGAGATTAATTTTTTTGATGTGGACTCGACTGCCGACTGGGGCGGTGAGGACTACAAGGCGTTGCCAAAGGTAAGTTGATTTTCGGATAGCAGCAGGTGGTTGAGCCGTCGCCTGATGTTTTGTGTGGTGTGTGAAGTCGGACTCGAAAAAACTAGGAGACAAACATGGATATGATTCGTCGAAAACTATTAGGAGTAGCCTCCTCAGTCGCCTTGGTCGCAGGCCTGGCGACCGGCGGCAGTGCGTTGGCCGCCGATCCCATCAAGATCGGTATGAGCATGCCCCAAACCGGGCCGCTCGGAGGTGGTGGAAAAGCCGCTTTGTTGGCGCTGAGAATGTGGGTCGAGGATGTGAATGCAAAGGGTGGCCTGCTAGGTCGCCAAGTCGAGTTCACTTACTACGACGACCAAGGTAATCCCGCGAATACCCCCGGAATTTATACAAAGTTGTTAGATGTGGATAAGGTCGATCTGTTGATCGCGCCGTATGCCACAGGCCCCACAGCACCCATCATGCCGCTGGTGAAACAGCGTCAAAAATTGCTGATGGGTAACTTCTCGTTCCAAGTGAACGCGAAGACCAAGCATGACATGTGGTTCAACAACGCGCCTTGGAATACGGCGGAAGGCTGGGCGAAGGGCTTCATGGAGGCTGGCAAGGCCTCTGGTGCCAAGACAGTGGCCATCTTGGCTGAGGACGGGGAGTTTGCGCAAAACCTAGCTGACGGCGCGCGTCCCTACTTCAAGTCACTGGGTTTGAACGTCGTTTATGACCAGAACTACCCACCGACCACCAAGGACTTCTCATCGCTGGTTCGCTCTATCCGTGCGTCAAAGGCTGAGATCGTGTTTGTTGCTTCCTACCCTGCGGCGTCTTCAGCGATTGTGAATTCAATCAATGAGATTGGCCTTGGCTCGCAAGTGCAAATTGTGGGTGGTGCCATGGTGGGCTTGCAGTTCACACCCATCGCGGTCAACTTGGGTAGCAAGCTGAATGGTATTACCAACTACCACGTGTATGTGCCCGGTATGCCGCTGCCAGGTGTGGAGTCCTTCCTGCAGCGCTACACCCCACGTGCGAAAGCCGAGAAGATCGACGAGTTGGGTTACTACCTGCCGCCTTTCAACTACGCGATTGGCGAAATGCTTGAGCAAGCCATCAACGCCACCAAGAGCATTGACGACCGCAAATTGGCCGACTATTTCCGTAAAAACGAAATGAAGACCATCGTGGGCCCCGTGCGCTTTGATGCGAATGGCGAGCGTGCAAACGTGCGCTTGGTGACGGCACAGTTCCGCGGTATCAAGAACAAGGACCAGGAGCAGTTCCGTAACTCAGGGAAGCAGGTCGTTCTCTCTCCAGCTGCTGATAAAACGGGTGAATTTATTTACCCCTACTCAAAAGCTGCCGACGCTAAGTGATATTGCTTAACGGTATTTGACCCAAGCTGGGGGTGAGATTCTCACCCTCAGCTCGCTCTGGTTTATAAATAATGTTCTTCTCATTTGAGCTTTTATTCGAAGCGATACTGTTTGGCCTTTTACTCGGCTGCTTTTACGCGGCAGTGAGTTTGGGTTTGTCGGTGGCTTTTGGATTACTGGATGTGCCGCACGTCGCACACCCCGCCTTACTTGTTGTGGGCTCCTACGGTGCCTACATGCTGGGCGACTGGGGTATTGACCCACTGGTCGCGGGCTTTTTATTGATGCCGGTTTTTTTCTTGGTCGGTATGTTGCTTTACCGGTTTTATTACGAGACCTTTGAGCGTCGTGGCAATGCTGCGGGTGTCAACGGTTTGGCTTTTTTCTTTGGTGTCGCCTTCATCATTGAGGTGCTACTGGTTGTTGCGTTCGGTGTCGATCAGCGATCAGCTGAAGCGGATTACATTGGCGAAAGTTTGCGCTTGGGTGATTTGCGGTTGCCGTACCGCTTGTTAATCGCCGCTGCTGTCGCGTTGGTCTTGACCGTGGTATTGAGTAACTTTTTCTCACGAACGTTTGTAGGCCGTGCGATCAAGGCGGTTGGACAGGACGAAGGTGCGCTTCGATTAATGGGCGCTGACCCCGTAAGAATCAAACAATTGGCTTTCGGTATCGCGACCTCGGTGAACGCGCTTGCTGGCGCCATGCTCATCATTGTCAGCCCGGTAGAGCCCACCATGGACCGCATTTATATTGGCCGCACGTTCTGCGTGGTGGTCTTGGCTGGCATGGGCAGTATGAAGGGTACGCTGGCCGCCGGCTTGGTGCTGGGCGTAACGGAGTCGATTGTGCTCACTCTATTTGGTGCATCTTGGGCCACGGCTGTCGCCTTCGGCTTATTGCTAGTGATGCTCGGTGTCCGCCCACAAGGCCTTTTTGGCAGGTAAGGAAACATGAAATTCTGGATCGTTTCGGCCTTGGCCATATTGTCAGCGGTAGCGTTGGCGCTCTCGGGTGCGAATGAGTACCTTTTCTTTGCTGGTTTTGTCGTTCTTCAGGCCATTATTCTCGCGACGGGCTGGAACATCTTAGGGGGATACGCGGGCTACGTGAACTTCGGTGTGCCGGGCTTCGTTGGTGTGGGGGCTTACACCGCCCTTGCGCTGCATCTGCTTGTTGGCGCTCCGCTAATCGTTCAGATTGTGGCGGGTGCGGCGATGGCGGCGCTGTTGGGCTTGGCGGTCGGGGTGCTTACCTTGCGCTTGCGGGGAATTTTCTTTTCTATCGCAACCATCGCGGTGGTCTTTATCCTTGAAGCGGTGGTGATGAACTCACGGTTTTTGGGCGGTGCGACGGGCATACAGCTCACGCGTCCCGATGACGTGTGGTTGTTTGGCACTTACACACGCATGCTGTTTGTGATGATGACGCTCATGGCGGTCGTTGCGTTGTCGGTGGCACGATACGTTCAAAACTCGTATATCGGACAAGGCCTGCGGGCCGTGCGTGACGCAGAGGAGGCCGCGGAGTGCTCGGGCGTGCCGACACTGAAAGTGAAGCTCATTGCCTGTGCGATTTCGGGTGCTCTGCTGGGTGTCGCTGGCGCGCCCATGCCGATGTACCTGAGTTATATCGAGCCCCTGTCGACCTTCAATTTGCACTATGCCGTGATTGCTTTGGCGATGCCGATTATTGGTGGTACCTCACACTGGATAGGTCCATTGATCGGCGCTTTGATACTGGGTACCTTACAGCAGATCGTGACCGTCACCATTTCAAGTGAACTGAACGTGCTTGTCGTGGGTGTGTTGTTGGTTGTTTTCGTGGTTGCCGCACCTGACGGCGTGATTGGATTGGTTAAAAAATGGAAAACATCCTCGAAGTAAAAGGGGTCGGGAAAAACTTCGGTGGTTTCACGGCGCTGAGTGATGTCAACTTATCGATCCGAAAAGGCGAGCGCCTTGGCCTGATTGGACCCAACGGCTCGGGCAAGACGACGTTGATCAGTTGCATATCTGGCGCGCTACAAAACGACGGAGGCACCATACGTTTCAATGGAGAGTCTATTGAAACGCTTCCCGCTTATGCAAGAACGCGCCGTGGCATCGCCCGCAGTTTTCAGATTCCAAGGCCTTTTGCGAGCATGACCGTGTTGGAAAACCTGATGGTGCCGCTTGCGTATGTTGGCGGCTTAAGCGGGTCCAAAGCGCGCGCGCAGGGACTTGAGATTCTGGATGAAATGGGACTGGCCGAAAAGGCAGAAAGCAGTTCGGCATCGCTGTCACAAGTGGAATTGCGAAAAATGGAATTGGCCCGTGCGATGGCAGCCAAGCCACAACTACTTATTTCTGACGAGGCCATGGCGGGTCTGTCGGGTAGTGAAGTTGACGACGTGCTTGATATCTTGATTAAGTTAAACAAGCAGGGCATCACCATCATCATGATCGAGCACATCATGCATGCCGTGATGCGGTTTTCGGAGCGCATCATCTGCTTGGATGCGGGTCAAATAATCTGTGACGGTGATCCAAAGACCGTTGTTGGCAATCCACAAGTTCAGAGGGCTTACCTTGGCGATTAAATTAGACATCACCGATATTGCTGCCAGCTACGGCGCGGTTCGCGCGCTGCACAGCGTCAGCTTGAATATCAGCCAAGGCCAGACGGTGGCTTTGCTTGGCACCAATGGCAACGGCAAGAGCACGTTAATGAAGTGTGTGATGGGTATGGTCAGACCAACCCAAGGCAGCATTAACCTCGAGATTGACGGCGCCCATTACGATCTCACCAAGTTATCGACCCAAGAGATCGTGAACTTGGGCGTGGCGATGGTGCCCGAGGGACGACGCTTGTTCCCCAAGTTAACCGTCGAAGAGAATTTGTTGCTTGGCGCCTACCGAGATGCGGCGCGCTCCCAAATTGTCGACAACCTCGCTTTTTGTTTTGAGGCGTTCCCCTTGCTTGCGGAGCGACGTAGCCAACTTGCGGGCTCGATGTCAGGTGGGCAGCAGCAGATGCTGGCGATTGCGCGTGCCCTGATGTCATCGCCAAGGTTGCTGCTGGTGGATGAGCCGTCTGTTGGCCTGTCGCCTTTGTTGGTTTCTCAGACCATTACAAAGTTGAAAGAGCTGAAAGATCGCTATGACCTCACGGTGTTAATGGCGGAGCAGAACTTTAATCAGGCGATGCGTATTGCCGATTACGGTCACATTATTGTGCACGGTGAGATTGTCTTCCATAGCGACGTGGAGTCCCTGAAAGAGAACGAGTTGGTCAAGAGTTTCTATCTGGGTGTGACCCAATAATTAGGAGTTTCTAACATGAAGGCACCTGCTTTCGATTACGTGAAACCCAAGAGCCTGAACGAGGCCTTGGGGTACTTGAAGCAGTATGGTTCTGGCGCCCAGGTACTGGCGGGCGGTCAAAGTTTGATGGCCATCATGAACCTCGGCTTGGCGATGCCAGAGGTGCTGATCGATATCACGGGCTTACCAGGGCTAACCGATATCACCGTCACGGACGAGGGCGTTCGTGTGGGTGCACTGGTCACCCATGCCACGCTGCAACACAGCCCAGTGATTGCCAAGCACGTGCCGTTGTTGTGGCAGTGCGTGCCGCATGTCGCCCATTTAGCGATACGCAACGCGGGAACGTTGGGTGGCAGCATCGCGCTTGCAGATCCGGCTGCGGAATATCCCGCTGTTGTCTTGGCGTTGCAAGCAACCATCACGCTGCAAGGACCCCATGGCGTGCGAGATGTGGCGGCAGACGATTACTTTTTGGGTTTGTATGAGACGGCTAGAGCAGAAGATGAATTGCTGGTGGCCGTTACCTTTCCAAAGGTGAAAGACAGCGAAGTGATGGTGTTTGATGAACTGACACGTCGGCGCGGTGATTACGCATTGTGTGGTTTGGCGGCGGCCTTTGATGTATCGGGTGGCGTCATACGCGCGGCGCGATTGGCGTATCTGTCTATGGGTGACACCCCCGTTCTTGCGCCAACGGCGGCGGCGGCGCTGATGGGTAAGGCACCCAGTGAAGAGACGATAGCAGCGGCAGAAATAGCGCTGATAAACGACCTCTCACCACGCAGTGACTTACATGGATCGGTAAACGGCAAGCTGCATTGGGCCAAGGTGTTATTTGGCCGCAGTGTTCGCCAGTTGGGGAAGAGCGCATGAGTGAAAAACGGTGTGATATTTCAGTAATGGTGAACGCGGAGCGCGTTGAACGCCCGGTGTTGGTTCGGCAGCACTTGGTCGACTTTTTACGCGAGGAGCTTGACTTAACAGGCTCCCATCTCGGCTGCGAGCATGGGGTGTGCGGGGCCTGCCAAGTAATGGTCGATGGTCAGGTTGTGCGCGGATGTTTGACACTGGCGGTGCAAACCGACGGCAAGCATGTGGAAACGATCGAGGGCTTGAGTGAGTCTGGTGTGTTGGCTGATCTGCAAGAGGCTTTCTTGAATCACAACGCCTTGCAATGCGGTTTTTGTTCTTCCGGCATGCTCTTGAGTGCATTGAATATTGTGAGGCACTATCCCGATGCCTCACGTGAGGATATTCGAGACCACATCAGTGGAAATTACTGTCGGTGTACGGGTTATCAAGCGATTGTGAATGCGATTGAGTCGGTGTTGCTTAAGAACCGGTCAGCCGCTGTTGTAGGGGTGTCGTCATGAATGCACGAATGGAGTTACCAGCGACAACGCATGACACCACGCAAGTGGCCAATGGGTATATTGGAAAGTCTTCTCCGCGCACTGGTAGTAAGCGCTTATTGCAGGGGCGGGGTGCCTATATTGATGACATGCGCTTGCCGCGTTTGTCACATGTTGTCTTTGTGCGCAGCCCGCACGCCCATGCACTGATCAAGTCGATTGACCTGTCCGAGGTGCGTAAACAGACTGGCGTGATTGGGGCGTTCACGGGTTCTGAGATTGCCGAGTATTGCACGCCTTGGGTGGGCGTCTTGGGCCACCTCAAGGGCATCAAGTCAGCACCGCAACACGCGGTTGCGATTGATCGTGCGTGTTGGCAAGGAGAGCCGGTTGCGGCGATCGTTGGGCAGACACGTCGACAGGCGGAAGATGCACTGCAGTTCGTGAAAATAGAGTATGAGTTATTGCCGGTCATTGTGGAGATGGCCGATGCCCTGAAAGGCGACTATGTGATTCACCCGGAGTTAGGTGACAACATTTGCTTTCAGCGTGAATTGAAAACAGACGACTTCGATGAGACCTTCGCACAGGCCGATGTGATCGTCGAAAAAACCTACACATTCGCGCGGCACACGGGGGTGACGAACGAGCCGCGTGCGGTTTTGGCTGATTACCAGCCAGCCGATCACAGCCTAACGGTCTATCAAGCAACCCAAGCACCGCACATGATGCAAGATATCATGTCGCGTCACTTGGGGATACCCGAGTCGCAGGTGCGTATCGTCTGTAAAGACGTTGGCGGCTCCTTTGGGATCAAGGTGCACGTCTATCCCGATGAAATGGCGACGGCAGCCTTGTCTGTCATGTTGAAGCGGCCCGTGAAGTTTATGGCGGACCGCATCGAATCGTTTCTGAGTGACATCCATGCGCGTGAGCACATTGCAACGGTTCGGATGGCGTGTACCAAAGACGGCGACATTTTGGGTTTTGATCTCGATGACCTAACAGGCATTGGTCCCTACTCGGTGTACCCGCGCACCAGTGGTATCGAGGGCAACCAAGTTGTTAACCTGACGGGTGGGCCATACAAGCACAAGGCCTATCGTGCGAAGTTGCAGGTGGTGTTTACCAATAAAAATGTGACCTGCCAGTATCGGGCGGTGGGTCACCCCATCGCGGTGGCTTTGACGGAGGGCATTGTGGATGAGGGCGCGCGGGCCATTGGTATGGACCCGGCCGCGTTTCGTCGCCGTAACCTGATTGCGGACGACGCGTACCCCTATACGTTTCCATCGGGCCTCAAGTTTGAGAAGCTCTCCCATCACCAGTGTCTTGACAAGTTAATGGCGCTGATGGATTACGACGGGTTGCGCGCTGAGCAAGCCGCACTGCGCGAGAAGGGGATTTATCGTGGTATCGGCCTGGCCGCCATGATCGAGGTAACCAATCCGTCACCGGCGTTTTATGGCGTGGGTGGCGCGCGTATTTCTGCACAAGACGGCGCAACCCTGAGACTCGATCCCGGTGGGATGCTCAATGTGCTGGTCAGTGTCACAGAGCAGGGGCAAGGCACCGAGGCGGTTTTTGCGCAGATCGCCGCGACCATGGTCGGCGTGTCATTAGAAAATGTGCGTGTGATCACCGGTGACACCGCAGTCACGCCATACGGTGGTGGCACCTGGGCATCGCGGGGAGCGGGTATTGGGGGTGAGGCGGTGCTGCAAGCAGCTAAGGCCTTGAAGGTGAACATTTTGGCTGTGGCTGCAGCCGTGCTCGAAATGGATGCGGCGCAACTCGATGTATCTGGCAATGCGGTGGTCGATAAGCTGACTGGGGTGGTGCGTATGCCGCTGTCCGAGGTGGGGCGCGTTGCGTATTTCCGCCCCGACACGCTACCTATGGATTTCCAGTCGGAGCTGACGGTTACGCGGCACTACACGCCGCGTGAGTATGGCTTCACGTTTACCAACGGTATTCAGGCCTCTTATGTGGAGGTCGACCCCGAGACAGGTTTTGTTAAGTTACTGAAGCACTGGTGTGTAGAGGACTGCGGCACCATACTGAATCCCATGCTGGTTGACGAGCAATTACGCGGTGGCGTGGTGCAGGGTCTCGGCGGGGCGTTATTAGAAGAGTGTTTGTACAGCCCCGAAGGGCAGATGTTGAACGGGTCAATGGCGGACTACTTGGTTCCCATGGCTTTTGAAATGCCCGACATTGAAATTGCCCACGTGTGCACGCCCACTAAGACATCGGAGTTGGGCGCCAAAGGCGCTGGCGAGGCGGGCACGGCGGGCGCGCCAGGCGCGGTGATGAACGCGGTGAACGACGCCTTGCAACCCTTGAACGGGAACGTGGTCGAGCAGCCCATCACGCCAGAGAGGGTGTTGGTCGCGCTGGGTAAAATTTAGGAGGTGTCCATGGCAGATCCCAAACGCGCCGGGGTAACGGCGGCTCATTCAGTCGTCAGCTTTGTTTTTACGGTTCCTGACTTGGCAGAGGCCCAGCGGTTTTACGACAGCTTCGGCTTGGATGTGCGTGTCTTTGAGGACCATTTAGACCTCTACACCATTGGCCATACGCATCGCTGGGGGCAGGTATTCGCGAATGGCAAAGCCAAGCAACTGTGTTACTTGAGCCTCGGTGTCTATGCGGAAGACCTTGAGCCGCTTCGTGACGCGGTGCTTAAACAGGGGATCGCGCTGGTAGATCGGCATCCCTTGGGTAGCGCCGATGGGTTTTGGATGTGTGACCCCGAGGGGGTGCATGTGCAGGTCTTGGTTGCTGACAAAGTCACGCCAAACGCGCGTGCGGAGGCGCTTGGTTTTCGAACCAAGCAAAACCCCATCGGTGTGCCCATAGGCCCGATGCGCCGCGATACCCGGCTCGTGCGGCCCTCGCGCCTATCGCACATATTGCTGTTTACGTCGGATGTGGATCGCTCATTGGACTTTTACTGCGGTGCACTGGGTCTGCGCTTGTCTGACCGCGCTGGGGATGGTATTGCTTTTACGCACGGCGCACACACCAGCGATCACCACCTACTGGCCTTCGCTAAGTCCGATGGCCCGGGTCTACACCACACGAGTTGGATGGTGCATCACTTTGATGACGTCGGCTTGGGTATGGAACAAATGCGTGCGGCAGGCTACGAGCTTGGCTGGGGAGTAGGCCGCCATGTGATCGGCTCCAACTACTTCTACTATGCGCGTGACCCTTGGGGCAGTTATGCCGAATTTTCATACGACATTGACTTCATCGATGCGGCGACAGACTGGCCTGCTGCGGACTATCCCCCTGAGGACTCTCTTAATCTGTGGGGCCCAGCGCTGCCAGATTCCTTTATCACCAATCATGAAACCGCTGCGCGCGCAACGTGACTAAACCAGTTAGCTTGGAGTACTGACCATGCAGTTGATCAACTTTAAAACCGCCGATGGGCACATTAACTTGGGGGCCATCAAAGGGAGTCAAGTCATCAACCTAACGGAGGCGGGCGCTGAGCAAACGGTTGATGCGCTGTTGGCTGGCGGCAAAGCGTCTTGGGATAAGGCAGCCAGTTTGGTTGCGACCGCCCCAGCGACCTTGACGCTGTCTGAGCTCACACTGCTACCGCCCGTTTTAAATCCCTCTAAAGCGATTGCTGTTGGCTTGAACTACGTTGACCACGCCGCTGAGAGCCCTTACAAGGACGCGCCGACATACCCCGTCCTTTTTCACCGCTTCCCCAGCTCTTGGGTGGCACATGCAGCCGACTTAGTTAAGCCCAAAGTGTCAGATGATTTCGATTATGAGGGCGAGGTCGCGGTGATTATTGGCAAGGCGGGACGCTACATCTCAAGAGCAGATGCCTTGTCACACGTGGCGGGTTATTCGATTTTTAACGATGGCTCGATTCGCGACTATCAGTTCAAGTCACATCAGTGGATGATGGGTAAAAACTTTGATGCGACGGCTAGCTTTGGCCCTGCGTTGGTCACTGCCGACGAGTTGCCCGGAGGCGCCATTGGGCTGCAGTTGGTGACGCGTTTAAATGGCAAGGTCTTGCAAGACGCAAATACGCGAGACATGATTTTTGACGTCGTGACATTGGTGAGTGTGTGCTCAGAGGCGTTTGCCTTGCAACCCGGCGATGTCATTATTTCGGGCACGCCAGCAGGGGTGGGGTTTGCGCAAAAGCCGCCTATCTTTATGAAAGCAGGGGATGTGGTCGAGGTGGAGGTGCAAGGTATGGGTATTTTGCGTAATCAGGTGGTAAACGAATAATGTGGACCGATGTACCTGGCTTGCTCAGCGAGCGCGCACCTTATTCCGCCATCGTTGATCGCCCCAAGCTAACGGCGCCCGCGCGCGTGTTGGTCTGGATCATTGTGAACGTTGAGCATTGGTCTATGTCACGGCCCATGCCGCGCACTGTGTTGTCGCCACCCATGGGTACACCACTGCAACCCGATCTGCCGAACTGGGCATGGCACGAGTACGGTATGCGGGTTGGTTTCTGGCGCTTGCACCAAGCGTTAACGGCGCGTGGATTGGGCGTGACGCTTGCGATCAACGGCGTGGTCTGTGATACCTATCCGCGTGTCGCGGAGGCTGGTTTGAAGGCAGGCTGGGAGTTCATGGGGCACGGTTGGGTGCAAGGCCCTATGCACAAGGTTGAGAACCAAGCAGAGGCCATAGAGCTTGCCATGGCAAAGATTGCCTCTTTCACTGGCGCTCGTCCACGGGGGTGGGAGAGCCCTGGATTGACTGAGACAGAGACGACCTTGGACTTGCTCAGTGCCGCCGGTGTCGAGTATGTGGCCGACTGGGTGCTGGATGATCAGCCAACGTGGTTGCAGGCGCGTCCGAACCCGGTGTTGTCCATACCGTACAGCGTCGAGCTAAATGATATTCCGGTGCACGCATTGGCTATGCACACCAGTGGTGAGTTGCTTAGCCGTGGTGAGGCGCAACTTGACCGCTTGTGGGAGGAGGGCGCCGAGCAGCCTCGCGTGATGGCCTTGAGTGTCCACCCCTACATTACGGGCGTACCACACCGCATTGCGGCGTTTGAGAAATTGTTGGATGCCATCATCGCGAAACCCGATGTGGTGGTTATGAAGGCCGGGGAAATTGCGGATTGGTACACCCAGCAGGTCCCCGCACCGACGGCGTAACGCCAGCGGTTCCACGCCAACAGCTAGCGTAAAGAAGCCCCAAGCCGTGTGTGGTTTGGGGCTTTTTTTATGAGCCTATGGCCGCGTTCACGCGGGGCATCACCTGTTCCGCCATCAAGGTCATGGAGCGCTTGCCCATGGCGGGGTCCATCCAGTCATGACAGGCGTAGAGCAAGGTGCCGAAGTCACCAACGTCGTCACGCAAGGCCAAGATTTGATCGACGACGCTGTCAACCGATCCCGCAATCACCAACTTAGGTGCCACGGTATCAGCGTTAATGCTGTCATCGGGCTCACTTTGGTCTGCTTTAAATAAATTAGAGCGGCCACCGTAACCGACCAGCTTACGGATCAGTTGCTTGAAGTAGAAGTGGTAAGGGCCTTCAGCGGTATGGGCATATCGCTTTGCGAGGGCATCGTCGTTATCTGTTACGAAAATACTCTTTGCCACGCGCCAGTTGGCGGGCAAGGCGGGGCGTCCCGCCGTTTCACACCCCTGGGCGTAACTGTCCCAGTGCGTCTTGACCCACTTAGGCAATAAGAAATTGGCGGAAATAGGATCCCACCCGCGCTCAGCCGCCGCGGTAACGCCCTTGGAGAAGGGGGCAACCGCCGTGACCACAATCGGTGGCCTTGGGCGCTGGAAGGGCTTCAAGATAGCCCCTTGTCCAATCTCAGGGATCATGCTGCGCGCCGTGCTGATGTTGAAGTATTTTCCTTTTAAGTCGTACGGTGGCTCGCCTTCCCAAATGTCGAGCACCATGTTGATACCTTCAACAAAGATCTCTAAGCGGTCACGTTCAAAGTTGCCAAACACCTCGGCATCAGACATCAGGCCGCCAGGACTGATACCCATGATGAACCGTCCCTCCAGCATGTGGTCTAGCATGGCGACTTGCGCTGCGATCGCTGCGGGATGGCTATTCGGTACGTTGATGGTACCGGTGCCCAGTTTGATGTTTGTTGTTAGCCGTGCCACGCTGGCCAAAAACATCAGGCAAGAGGTCACGTTTTCAGCAAGGTCCGTCACATGCTCGCCGACATACGCTTCACTAAAGCCCAACTGGTCGGCAAGAATGATGGCTTCTTGGTCCTCTCTCAGCGTCTCGTGCGGTATTCTGCCCGGTGGATGCAAAGGCATCATGAACATTCCCAAGTTCATATCCGTAGACTCCTCGTTCGTTAGTTACTAATGTGTGTCGCGAAGGTGCGAATTTCGTGCAGGAGTTCGGGGCCACGGTTCAACGAACTCAGGTGGCCACAGTCCGCCAACGTGGTGCAGGCCGCACCGCTTACCCGCTTGGCCATGGCGTTCATCACGTCACTGCTTGCCGCGCCATCGTCGGAACCCGCAACAAAATGCGCAGGGATGCTGATGGCGTCTATCTTGGATTGCAAGGTCATCGTCATGATGGCGCGCGCGCACGCTTCGAATCCCAATGGCTGGGTGGCGTTGATCATGTCAGCGACCCGCTGCATCAGGTCGGGGTTGGACAACCGGAAATCGTCGGTAAACCATCGGGCGATGGTGCCGCTTGCAATGGCCGTCATGCCGCCTTTTTGGGTGATGCCTATGCGCTCTTCCCAAGCGGCCTTGCCTGCGTCATCTACAAAGTCACGGCAGTTACACGCCACGATGCCCGTTAGGCGATCGCCATGGTGCACAGCCATTTCGAGTGCGGTCATGCCCCCCAGCGAGATGCCGACCATCAACGCACGGGCCACCTTGAATTCGTCCAGTACGGCAACCGCATCGTTGGCGAGATCGCCAAGGGTCGCATTGCCATTCGGTGTTTGGCTCTCTCCGTGGCCACGTGTGTCGTAGCGGATGACGCGAAATTCTTTCAGCAGCTCGGGCAACATATCGTCCCACAGCGCGCGCGTGGTCGCCAGTGAGTTGGACAATAACAGTGGGGGTAAAGCCGCGTCGCCTTGGACGTCACAACTGATGATTGCGCCATCTGGACGGTGAATTTTTGCGGTTTGCATTATGGTTTTCCTTAGATAAAGTGCCGTGACAACGCCTTTGTCCTATTGTATGATTTATTTATCTATCGATCAACAACAGGGTAAACCATGACAACCGTCTCCTTGTCCAAGCGTGAATCTGTCGGCGTCATCGGCCTGGGAATCATGGGCTCTGCGATGGCCTCGCACTTGGCGAAAGCGGGCTTCGCGGTCTACGGTGTTGATGTCTCACCCGTCGCGCGAAAGAAGATGTCGCGCCTCCTAAGCCATGTGGATGCGGACTTGGAAGGGTGTCTGGGCGCATGCACCCGTTTAATCACCTCGTTACCAAGTGTTGCCGCGCTGGATAGCGTTGCAGAGCGGATTGTAGCCCGAGAGCGAGAGACAAAAAGACGCCTGCCGCTGGTGATCGCTGAGACCAGCACCCTGCCGCACAAAGACAAGCTCCGTGTGCGTGACCGCTTGGCGACAGTTGGGGTGGTGTTGCTGGACTGCCCACTGTCTGGGACAGGGGCTCAGGCCAAGAAACGTGACATTGCGGTGTATGCCAGCGGAGAGAAAAAAAACATCGCGAAAATAAAACCCATTTTTGAGGCCTGCGCACGCAAAGTTTACGACGTCGGTGCCTTCGGCAATGGCACCTACATGAAGCTGGTCGCCAATCTGCTTGTCGCCATCCACAATGTGTCCACGGCAGAGGCCTTGTTGTTTGGTGAGCGACTCGGCTTAGATCAAATGCAAATGGTCAATGTGCTGGCCGATGGCGCGGGCGGCTCCCGCATGCTGGCGGTGCGTGGCCCCGTGATGGCGAAGCGGTCATGGTCAGATGCGGCAATGAAAGTAGACGTGTGGCAAAAAGACATGCACATCATCAGCGAGGCGTTGCACGAAGCGCGCGTGCCTGCGCCGCTGTTTGCCGCGACGGTACCGATTTACTTGGCGGCCTTGGCACAAGACCATGCGCTGGACGATACCGCAGCGGTGTACGCGGTGCTGGAGCGTTTGGCGGGAGGCGCCCACCCATGACCTCATCTTCTGAAGCCAGCGAATTCAAGTCCCGTTTGCGCCGCACCTTGGGCGCATTTGCGACGGGCGTGACCGTGATAACGACGCATCACACGCGTGACGAACGCCCGGTGGGGCTAACGGTAAATAGCTTTAGCTCGGTATCCCTGGATCCGCCCATGGTGTTGTGGTCGCTGGGCCACCACTCCCCCAATCGTGACGCGTTTGAAGTGGGCTCTTGCCATGTCATTCACGTGTTACGTGCGGATCAAGCGGATGTTGCAATGCACTTTGCCACCCCAAGTGATAACAAGTTCGAAACGATGGATATGACCCGCGATGACGAAACAGGTGCCCCCATCTTGTCTGATTGGTCAGCGCTACTCAGGTGCAAGACCACGGCGCTGATTCCGGCAGGCGACCACGATATTGTGCTGTCGGAGGTACTTGATTTTGCGCACAGGCCGTCGCAACCCCTGTTATTCGTTCACGGTCAATTTGCGTCGTTGGCAAGCGAGCCTGCGAGCGTGGGATAAAGCGCCGCCGCCCCATGAAAAAACAAGTCCACTGCATCCTGCAAGCGTGTCGACTCGGGAATAGCCGCTTCGGCGTTGAGTATGTGCTTGCGCACCATGCCGTAGAACAGGCTGGATTGCAGCATCCACGCCAGTTCGATTTCGCGCGGGTGAATCGTTGGTGGCAGGGCAGACCGCTGCTCTGGTTGCAGCAAGCTGTGGCGCATTTCTATGCAAACGGTGGTCAAAATTTGGTCTTGCACAACGCCCTTCACGTAACGCCCGTTGAAGTCAAAGTTAGCGAGCGCTGCGAAAAAATAAATACGCAGCCATTGCTGATCGTAGGTGCCTTGCACATACCGTCCATAAAACCGGATCAGGCGGTCCTTCAGTTCGGTCTGGCGATCCGTCAGTTCGTCCAACCAGTTGTCACGTTGTTGTTTCAAAAAAACCGCGTCCAGTACCGCCTCTATCAACGCAGCCTTGGAAGGAAAGTACCGATACAGCAGGGGCTGAGAAATACCAATGCGTCGGCCCAACTCGCGGGTTTGCACAGCGAAGCCGGCTTCCGCGAAGTAGTCAATAGCTGCGTCAAGAATTTGCTGACGCCGCAGGTCAGGCGTCATCCGTTTGGTAGGTGCTTCGATGTTTTTTCTCACAGCGTATTATTTTAAGAAAATATGAACCAACGCAATGCCCTTATCGTTGGCGGTTCAATGGCCGGCCTCTTCACTGCCAATATGCTACACCGCGCGGGTTGGGATGTTGTTATTTTGGAGCGGGCCACGACGCCATTGAGTGGGCGTGGAACCGGCATTGTGACGCACGCGGGGATGTTAGCGCTGCTGCGGCGCGCTGGCGTGACGACGGACGCGTCCCTAGGTGTGCCCCTGACTCGCCGCTTGTCTTTTGATAAGCAAGGGCGTATCACGGCGCAGACCGCGTTCTCACAAATACTCATGGGCTGGTCGCGCCTGCACGCGTTGTTGGTCGATGCATTGCCTGCCCACTGCTACCAGTTGAACCGAGGCGTCGCTGAGGTGGCGTTTGGGACGACCAGCGCGCGCGCGCGCGCCATCTGCCACGATGGGGAAACGGTCGAGGCCGATGTCCTCATCGGCGCTGATGGCGTTCGCTCGCTGGTGAGAGGCGTCATGTTGCCCAACGAGCATCTTGAGACGGCGCCGTATATCGCTTGGCGCGGACTGGTGCGTCAAAGTCACTTAACGGCGTCGGCTCAAGCGCAGTTGGGGGATGCGTTCGTCGTGGTCCACGAACCTAACGAAGAACTGGTGACGTACCCGGTGCTGGGTGACGATGGTCACGTGTATATCAACATTGTTTGGTATCGCCGTGTTTCGGACGCACAGAGAAGACAGTTATTCACCGATGAGGCGGGTGCCTACCATCCGCAAGGGATATCGCCGCTTGCGATTCGGCCTGGCTTTGTTGCCCAGGCCAAGGCAGACGCATCCGCCATCTTCCACCCGCATCTAGCAGAGGCCATCGCCTTGGCGCCTGAGTTCCTGCTACAGGTCATCGTTGACCAAACGGCGCCAGTGATGGCCGTTGGCCGAACCGCCTTGGTGGGTGATGCCGCTTTTGTCGCACGACCGCACGTAGGTCAGGGTGTAACCAAGGCGGGTGGCGATGCCTGGGCGCTGACGCAGTTCCTTGAAGCCGGTCGGGATGACGTGGTGGGCGCGCTTGCGCAGTACAGCGCGAGTCGGGTGCCTGTCGGTAAACGCGCGGTTGCCCGTGCGCGTGAGTTGGGCGCCGTGCTGATGCCTGATGAGCGCTCGCTATCTGAGTGGTCGGCGCACTATTCAGATGCGCAAAATTTGTTGGTTGACACGGCGGTGGAGCTGCCGGGTCTGGCACATATCAGTGTGATGGACGAGGGCGTGACTTAGAAATTTTATAAGGAGACAACGGTGAGAACCTTTCAAGTGGGTGTGGACATTGGCGGTACCTTTACCGACTGTGTTGTGATTGGTAGCGACGGAAAAATGGTGGCGGCAAAGTCACCGTCGACGCCGCCAAATTTCGCGCAAGGCATGATCAATGCGATGACGGTTGCGGCCGAAAAGCTCGATCTTAGTTTTGAGGAGTTCTGTCCGCACATCTCGGTATTGACCCACGGTACGACCGTGGGCACCAATGCCTTGATTCAGCGCCGGGGTGCCAAAGTGGGCTTGATCACCACGAAAGGCCACGAGGATGTGATTCACATCATGCGCGGGTCTCGCGGCGTGACGTCGCGTGACATCAACAAGGTGGTTCATTTCCCAGAAAGCCAGAAGCCGGATCCCATTATTCCGAAGCGATACATTCGCGGTGTCTCTGAGCGCATGGATTGCAACGGCGCGGTGGTGGTCGAGTTGAATGAACGCCAGGTTGAGGAGGCCATCGACTCGCTCGTAAAGACAGGGGTTGAGGCGATTGCGGTGTGTTTGTTGTGGTCCTTTAAAGACCCACGCCATGAGCAGCGAATTGCGGAGATGGTGCGGGCACGCGCGCCAGACGTCTTCGTCACCTGCTCGTATGAAATTGCGCCGAAATGGGGTGAGTACGAGCGCACCACAGCCACGGCGCTGAATGCCTACATTGGGCCAGTAACGTCGCGTTACCTGCGGTTGCTTGACAGTCAGTTACGCGCCGCGGGTTATAAACAGCCGTTACAAATCACCCAGTGCGGTGGCGGGTCTATTTCGGTGCAGCGCGCCATTGAGGCGCCATTACTCACGCTAGACTCTGGACCGGTATCGGGTGTCACAGGCTCACAATTTTTGGGTCAACGCATTGGTTGTCCCAACATCATTACAACGGACATGGGGGGCACCTCGTTCGATGTGGGCATCGTGCACAGCGGACAGCCAGCGTATTCGTTCGTCTCCAATGTGGCGCAGTACGAGTACTTCATTCCGAAAGTGGACATACAAGCGATTGGCTCGGGCGGCGGATCGATTGCCCGCGTGGATCCGGTGACCAAGACCCTGCGCGTGGGGCCTGAGTCGGCAGGAGCAGATCCCGGCCCCGCTTGTTGGGGCAAGGGCAATACAGAGCCAACCGTCACCGATGCCGACGTGGTCATGGGCTACATAGACCCCGATAACTTCTTGGGTGGTCGCATTACCTTGGATAAAGATGCATCGGTGCGCGCGGTGCAGGGCGTTGCGGATGCGTTGGGAATGGGGCTGATGGAAACGGCCGCAGGTATCGCGAAAATAGCTGAGTTCAAAATGGCCGACATCATCCGAAAAACCACGGTTGAGAAAGGCTTTGATCCGCGTGATTTCAGCCTCTTTGCCTTTGGTGGTGCGGGGCCCGTGCACGCCGGCGTTTTTGCGCGTGAGCTGGGTGTGAAAAAGGTATTGATTCCGCTCAACCGTGTGGCGTCCACGTGGTGCGCCTTTGGTGCTGCAACGGCGGATATTTTGCATATTCACGAGCACGTCGAAATCCAATCGTCGCCCTTTACCGCGAAAGCCCTGAACGATATTTTTAGGGCACTTGCCGATAAGGCGCATGCGGCGATGACGGACGACGGCATCTCTAAATCTAAGCGCAGCTTGACCTTCTCCATCGATATGCGTCACCGGGGGCAGATCAATGAGGTAGAGGTGAGTTTGATGGAGATCTTCGGCAAGCAGGCCAGAGTGACTGCCGCCAATTTGGCGGATATCTTGCAGGCCTTCTACGCGCGTTATGAGGCGATCTATGGCAAAGGGTCGTCGTATGGCGATGCCCGTTTGGAAATGGTGACCTTCCGGGTGCGCGCGCGGGCGGCAACCCAGCCGCTGAGCCTACCCAAGGCCACACGCCTTCAGAAGAAGCCGGCGGCCGATGCGGTCACTGGCGCACGGAAAGTGTACTGGTCAGATTTGGGTAAAGCGATTCGCACCACCGTCATGGACGGTGGCAGGCTAAGACCTGGCAATCAGGTCGCAGGGCCCGTGATCGTGGAAACCACTGAGACCACCATCGTGGTGCAGCCGCATCAAACGCTGAGCGTCGATGCTTGGGGTAATTTTGAATTAAATTTCTGAGGGGTGAGCTATGAGTGAAACCATTGCAACGATTCGTCTCGACGGCAAGCAGGGTGGCTATGTCCCACCCAAGGTGCTGAATATTGATCCATCGCTGAAGATGCACAAGGGCAGCAAACACAAGCTTGACCCGATCACGTTTGAGGTGATACGGCACAGCTTGTGGAACATTAACGAGGAGCATGGCGCGACGATTCAGCGTCTATCAGGTTCCCCTGTTGCGATGTATGCCTTGGACCTGAACCCGTCGATTTTGACGGAGGATGGCGAGTTCGTATTTTTTGGTCCCTACATGCAGTACATGTCAGGTGTGACGGATACACAAGTGAAGTGGATATTGGAGAACCGCTCCGGAAACCCCGGTATTCATGAGGGCGACATGTTCTTGGCCAATGACCCGTGGGTGGGCGCTGCGCACCAACAGGACGTGATGCTCATTTGTCCGGTATTTCACGAGGGCAAGCTTTTTTGTTGGGTCACCAATTGCCTGCATCAATATGACATTGGGGGAATCACACCGTCGAGTTTTTGCCCGTCAGCCGAGAGTGCGTATGAGGAGGGTATTCTCATCCCACCGGTCAAAATTGTTGAGAAGGGCGTGATCCGAAAAGACATTGAAGACTTGTATTTGCGTGCCTCGCGAAAGCCTGAGGCCGTTGCACTCGACTTCCGTGCGCAGTTGGCCGGAAACCTCACGGCCAAGGAGCGCGTAGAGGCGCTGTTAACGCGCTACGGCGGCGAGGTGGTGAAGGCGGTGATGCGCAAAATTTTGGATGATGGCGAGCACGCCTTTTTGGACAAGATGGCGAAGTTGCCTGACGGTACGTGGCGCGACCGCACCTACGTTGAGTGCTGCCGACCCGGCGACAGGAATGTACACCGCGTGCAGATTATTTTGCATAAGCGCGGTAACACCTTGATCTTTGAAAATGAGGGCACCGCACCGCAAGATGGCGGTATGAATGCAACCTACTCAGGCTGGCGAGGCTCCATCATGGTGGCGCTCAATCAGCTACTGTGCTGGGATCAGTACTTTGCGATTGGTGGCGCCCTGCGGCATGTCGCGTTCAATCCGACCTTGGGCACCATGAACTGCGCGACCTTTCCCGCATCCGTATCCACGGCGCCAGTGCAAGCCATGGAGATATCCCTCTATCCGGCCTACAACGTGCTGTCCAAAATGATTTACGGCGATGAAAAAATGCGTGAGGACATCATGTGCATCGGCGGCACCAGTCAGTGGCCTGCGACCATTTTTCGCGGTACCGATCAATGGGGAGAGTCTTTTGGCTACCTGCTCGTTGACCCGATTGGTGGTGCGATTGGTGCCTTCTCAACGGGGGATGGTATCTCTACGGGCGGGCAATCTCGCACCCCCATATGCAAGTTGCCCAACATCGAGCATACCGAGCAAACGTTCCCGCTGCTGTTTCTCTACCGAAAAGAAGTGGTGGACAGTGGCGGGGCGGGTCAATTTCGCGGGGGTATGTCGGCCGAGTCCTGCTTCATTCCGCACGGTACCGCGCGCATCACGCATGACACCCTGTCATCGGGCAACGCCATGCCCACATCCAGCGGCATGATGGGCGGTTACCCCGGCTCGGTGAATGTATTTAAGTTTACAAAAAACAGTGATATTCAAGCGCGTTTCGACCGCGGTGATATGCCTGGCGATATCGCGCAGGTGGAAGGCGAGGAGGTCACGCTTGGTCTGCGCCAGCAGAATTTCTTACAAGAGAAAAACGATGTGTACGGCGTCATTTGGACAGGAGCAGGCGGTTTTGGTGACCCCTTAGACCGCCTACCGGAAGCCGTGTTACACGATGTGGTCGAGAACCTCGCGGTCTCTCAAGCTGCGGCCAAGCAGATCTATGGCGTTGTGATCAAGAACGACAAGTTGGACACAAAGGGCACCGCGACGTTGCGCGAGAAAATGCGCGCGACACGCCGTGCGCAACGCCACGTGAGTCAAAAGAACTTCAAGCCAGGGCTGCCCGTGACCACGGCACTGGTTCGGCAGGTGACAGCGAAGCTGGCAGTTCGCAAAGCCCCTAAAGGCGAGCGCGTGAAGCGCTGGTGCTGTGCGGGCTGCAGCACAGACTTGGGTCCTCTGACGGACAACTACAAACTGGGTTGTGCGCGCGTCGATGCCCCGATTGCCAGTGCCAACCCCAACGTGGGGGATTGGAAGCGCTATGTTGATCAGAAGCCTATCTTCAGACAGTTCTTTTGCCCTGGCTGCGGTAACTTAATTGAGAACGAAATTGCCAGAGCCGATGACCCGATATTGGAGGACGTACGCGTCGTCTTGTAACGGGCAATGGTTTGGA
Source organism: Methylobacillus sp. (assembly GCA_018607835.1). GTDB lineage: Bacteria > Pseudomonadota > Gammaproteobacteria > Burkholderiales > Burkholderiaceae_C > RS62. The sequence continues at coordinate 93,730 of JABBAS010000004.1, forward strand.
TGAGCACCGGTTTGAGCGCGTTGCGCCTGCTTGAAATGCGTGGCGCAGCGCGGTAGACTTTGTGCATTCATTCGTTCATTGATTCCTGATGAAAGGTATCGCTATGTTGAATTCGACGGCGCTTACCGGCTACGAGCGTGACGGCTTTATACCGGCGGTTGATGTGATGTCCGCAGAGGAGGCCTTGGCGCTGCGTCAGGCGCTGGAGGCCTTTGAGAAAACACAAGGGGGACAGTTGGCCGCCGTACAGCGCAGTCGCGCATTTTTGCTGTTTTCGTGGCTGGATAAGCTGATTAGAGACCCCCGGGTGTTGGATCCCGTTGCCCAATTGATTGGTCCTAATATTTTGTGTTGGAGCACTATTTTTTGGATCAAGGACGCAGGCTCTAAGCAGTTTGTCGACTGGCATCAAGACAACACCTACTGGGGCCTGTCCAGTCGCAAGGTGGTGACCGCCTGGTTTGCCCTCTCCGATGCGAGCGAGCAAGCGGGTTGCATGGGCGTTATTCCGGGTACCCACGTGGGCGACACGCTCACGCATGAGGACACCTACGATGAGAACAACATGCTAACGCGTGGGCAACGCATTACAAATTTAGACCCAAGCCGTGCGGTTCTGATGCCTTTGCGCGCCGGTCAGATGTCGCTACACAATTACTGCCTCGCCCACGGCTCTGGCCCCAACCTGTCGGATGATCGACGCATGGGCGTGTCTATGCATTTCATGCCACCAGAAACCAGTCAGGTTGTTGGCTCTTGGGACTGCGCCGCCTTGGTTCGGGGAGAGGACGCTTACCAACATTTTGTGCATACACCGAGGCCGCGCTTTGATTTGGACCCAGAGGCGCTGGCGTTTCACACCCGAGCCGCCGGCGCGATGCGTGAGGTGCTGTATGCGGGTGCCCAGAAAAACTTGTCGCGGCTGTAAGGCGGACGAGCGATGGCGGTACAACCGATTCTTCTGGATTCCATTGCGCTCATAGACCAAGAAGCAGGCGGTCAGGTAGTGATATCCGGATCTCACGGCGGATCCTCCGCTGCGAAGTTTGTGCTGGCTATCGGCATCAAACCCCTTGCGGTGTTTTATAACGATGCTGGAGTGGGTAAGGACAATGCCGGTATCGTCGCGCTGCACTTACTCGGTGGCATTGATGTGGCCTGTGCCACCTACGCGCATGACTCAGCTTGCATCGGCGACGCGCGCGACGGTTATACGCATGGCGTGGTCACACACGTCAATGCGCACGCCGCCAGCCTCGGCATTGTGCCGGGCCAGCGGGTACGGGACTGGGTGGATGGCCTTGCCTAACCTAATTAGGCGGTGGCACAGTGCTGATCCAAGATAACCGCCACGTGTTGTGCCACTGCGGTGTGGTTATCCTTGATTTGATGTCGGCAACTGGTGCCATCGGCGACCAAGATCGCGTCCGGGTGTTTGCGAATGGTGGGTAGCAAGCTGAGTTCTGCCATTTGGCGTGAGATGTCAATGTGCTCCACTTCGTAGCCAAAGGCACCAGCCATTCCGCAGCAACTACTTTCTATCATTTCGACCTGCGCATCCGGTATCAAACGCAGCACATCGGCAATGCCCACGTCAGCGCCCATGGCCTTTTGGTGGCAGTGGGCATGCACCAATAGCTTGCGCGCCTCTGGTTGGAGTTGTTGCTTGAGCGGGTCCAAGTCACCCGCCTTGGCGGCCTTGGCCAAAAACTCTTCAAACATCAGGGCCGCACTGGCAACCTTCACTGCACCGTCGCCTAAGCCCATTGCCAAGGCCTCGTCGCGCAGGGTTAAGAGGCAGGAGGGCTCTAGACCCACGATCGCAATATTGGCTTGCGCAAACGGTGCGAGGTGGGCGATGAGATCGGCCATTTTTGTACGCGCCTGTTCTAACAGGCCACTGGCCAAAAACGTCCGGCCACAACACAGGTGGGCGCCGCCATTGTCACCCTCTCTGCTGGCCACGTGCACGTCGTAGCCCGCGCGGTTGAGTACGCGAATAGCCGCTTGGGGAATGTCTGATTCCAGGTAGCCTGTAAAGGTATCAACAAACAAGACCACCGGCTTCTTAGACTTTAAAACAGCGGCGCGGCTGACCGTTTGTTGTGTTTGATTGAAGAAGTGTTTACTGTGCCATTGGGGTAGGGTGCGCTGCGCCGACAGTCCCAGCAAACGCTCAGACAGCTTGGCTAAGCCCGGCACCTTATCCCTCAAGTTAAGCAAGGGGGCGAGAGGGCTCACAAAACGTGCGTAGTCGGGCAGGTAACTGACGAGCTTTTGTCGCAAGCTGAGGCCGTGGGTCAGCTGGTGCTGGTTCAGCACTTCGAGCTTCATGCGCGCCATGTCCACACCGGTTGGACACTCGCGCTTACAACCCTTGCAGCCAACGCACAAGTCCATGGCTTCTTTGACGGCGGCGTGCGCGAGTCCTTGCGCGCCCTGTGCATCCGGTTGAAGCTGGTCTGAGAGGGCGAGCCGCAGGGTGTTGGCACGTCCGCGTGTGACGTGCTTTTCGTCACGGGTGACTCGGTAGCTCGGACACATGGTGCCCGCATCGAATTTGCGACAGCTGCCATTGTTGTTACACATCTCTACTGCTTTGGCGAGTCCTTGTGCAGGGTCTCCCCCTGTGCCCGCTGCCGTGACGGCTTCTGTCAGTGGGTCGTTCTGTACGTTCCAGGGCGACCAGTCTAAGGCCGGCTTGAGCGGAATGACGGTATAGCTGGGCGAGTAGCGCATCAGCGATTGGTCGTCCATTTTGGGTGGGTCTATGATGCGCTGCGGGCACAGCAAGGCCGTTGGGTCGAGCTTGGTTTTGATGGCGCGCAGAGCGTCGTTAATTTGGGGCCCAAATTGCCACTGAATCCACTCGCCTCGGCACAGACCATCGCCGTGCTCGCCGCTGTAAGCACCTTTATATTTACGAACCAAGGCGCTGGCTTCCTCTGCAACCGCTCGCATCTTGGCTGCACCATCACGGCGCATATCCAAGATGGGACGTACATGCAAGGTGCCTACGGAGGCGTGCGCGTACCATGTGCCACGGCTTCCGTGCCGTTCAAAGACTTCTGTGAGTGCGGTGGTGTAGTCGGCCAAGTGTTCGAGAGGAACGGCGCAGTCCTCAATGAAGCTCACCGGTTTTCCATCGCCACGAAGACTCATCATGATGTTGAGACCCGCTTTACGCACCTCCCACAGGTTGCGTTGTGGCGCGGGCTCAGCCATGCACACGACGCTTCCGGGTAGCTTGAGCTCGCCCATTAAGTCCTCTAAGCGCCGCAGCTGTGCTTTGAGCGCACCGAGGTCCGCACCGGCGAATTCCACCAAAAGAATCGCCGCAGGTTGGCCGATGAGTGCCGTGCGCATCGTCGGCGCGAACGCGGGGTTTTGCAGGGCTAACTCGATCATGGTGCGGTCCACTAGCTCGACCGCCATGAGGTCATGGTTTTGATCGAGCTGCACAATGTGCTGCGCCGCGTCCATCGCTTGGACAAAGGTCGGGAAGTTAACAATGCCCAGCACCTTGTGCGTGGGCAAGGCGCTCAGACGCAGATCAAGTGTGCGTGTAACGGACAGCGTGCCTTCACTGCCAACCAGCAGATGCGCCAAGTTGACGCTGCCATCTGCGGTGTAGGGCCGCTCGCTTTGGGGGTCAAAAATGTCTAGGTTATAGCCGGCGACACGTCGCAAGACTTTGGGCCAGTTCGCTTGCAGTTCCGGCTTGAGCGTATGCGCTAGCCCGGCGAGCCACTCGCCGATTTCGCGCGCGCGCTGACTGGTTTGGGTGTCTTGCATGCGCCCCCAGTGCAAGGACTCACCGTCCGCCAGCCACGCGTCCATACCGTCGACGTTATGCACCATGTTGCCGTAGGCAATGGAGCGGCTGCCACATGAGTTGTTGCCTGCCATGCCGCCTAACGTGGCTTGCGCACCAGTGGATACATCAACGGGATACCACAGCTTGTGTTGCTTCAGTTGAGCGTTTAGGTGGTCGAGAACCATACCGCCTTGCACGGTGACGCGACCGGCATCCACATCCAGATGGGTGACATGGCGCAGGTGTTTTGAGAAGTCAATGACCAAGCCCGCGCCCACCGTTTGCCCACATTGACTGGTGCCGCCACCACGGCTGACCAGCGGTACCTTGAGATCACGGCAGACTGCGAGGGCAATGGCAACGTCGTCCTCGGACTTTGGCACAAACACACCCACAGGCATTTCTTGATAGATGGATGCGTCGGTGGCATACCGTCCGCGATCAGCCGCGGAGAACAGGACATCGCCTTGTGTTTCTTGCGTCAGTCGGCGGGCTAAGTCGGCGGCGACGTTGTTAAATTGCTTGCCTGTTTTCTCGTAAGCGGCTTGAGGTGATAGGCGGGGTGGATCGGCGAGTGTGGAAGTGGTCATGGTTGGGTTACCTGCGTTGCAAGCGTGTCATTGATAGGGGTGTCAACAGGGGGCAGTGTTTCTGATGCGGTGAGGCTTTCTGCTGCACTGAGCTGTGCCAGCACCACATCCCGTTTGGTGTTCAGGTGGCGGGTGAGAATTTGACTCAGGGCAGGGCCATCACGACGGCCAAGGGCGTCCACCATGGCATCGTGTTCCATCAGCGCTTCACGCCACTTGTCCGTGTCTTGGTTAGACCTGAAACGCAAGGCCTGCAGCCGCGCATTAACTTGGCCGTAGGTGTTGATCAAAACCGGGTTGCGCGCCGCGCGGTTGATGCCCGCGTGTATCTGCGCATTCAATCGGTAATAGCTCGGTAAGTCGCGGCGCAGAAATGCCGCGCGCATCTCAAGATTTAGGGCTTGGATTTCTAGAATCTCGCTGTCGGTGATCCGCTGTGCAGCCAACTCGCCGGAGAGCGCCTCTAAGCCCGCAATCACCTCGAAGGTGTGCGCAGCATCTTGTTTGCTAAGGCTCACCGCGATCGCGCCTCGGTTAGGTAGCAGCACCACCAAGCCCTCAGCCGCCAGCATGCGCACCGCTTCGCGCAGCGGCGTGCGCGACACCGCGCAGGCCTCCGCCAATTCCCGCTCGTTGAGCTTGGCACCGGGCGCTATCAAGCCCTCGACCAGCATGTCGCGCAGTTGTTGGGCGACCTTTAAGACGAGTGATTCGGCGGGTAGGTTGGGGCTTGACATGGTATTTCGGTGATTCGCTGGTGTGAGATTTGGCGCTTTACATTATTTTGTATGCAAAATTTCACATCCATCCTAGGCTAAACCCTATTGCAAAATAGTAAGTGTATGCAAAAATAAAGCTTAACTGATTTTATTGAAAACCTTTATTACCCCTATGACCACCTTAGACTTCCACCCGTCGGGGCGCCACTTTTTACAGATTCCCGGCCCATCACCGGTACCGGATCGCATTTTGCGGACCATGAGTTTGCCGACGATTGATCACCGTGGTCCTGAGTTTGCGCACCTAGGCCGCAAGGTCTTGGCGGACATGGGGCGTATTTTCCAAACAGAGCACCCCGTCATCATTTATCCCGCATCTGGCACGGGCGCTTGGGAGGCGGCGTTGGTTAACACGCTCAGCGCGGGTGACCATGTACTGATGTACGAGACAGGCCACTTCGCCTTCCTCTGGACGCGTTTGGCCAAAGCGCTTGGCTTGGAGGCCGAGGTCATCGCGATGCCGGGCGAGGACGAAACGGGTATTCCGAACAGCTGGCGCCATGGCGTGCAAGCCGACCTGATTGAGCAGCGTTTGCGGGCGGATACCGGGCACAGCATTCGCGCCGTCTGCGTGGTGCACAACGAAACGTCTACCGGTGTAACCAGCGATATTGCGGCGGTACGCCGCGCCATGGATGCGGCCAAGCACCCCGCTTTGCTGTTGGTGGACACCATCTCCGGCTTGGCAGGTGCTGACTATCAGCATGACGCATGGGGTGTTGACGTCGCTATCAGCGGGTCTCAGAAAGGCCTGATGTTGCCGCCCGGTTTGAGTTTCAATGCGCTGTCACCCAAGGCGATTGAGGCCAGCAAAACATCCACACTGCCCAAGGCGTTTTGGGGGTGGAATGAAATTATTGCGATGAATAAAACCGGCTACTGGCCATCGACGCCCGCTACCAACCTGCTCTACGGCCTAAGCGAGGCATGCGACATGTTGTTGGGCGAGGGGTTGCCGGCAGTTTTCAAGCGCCACCGCCGCTGGTCCGCAGCCGCACAGGCGGCCGTGCGAGCCTGGGGCTTGCCTATTCAATGTGCCGATGACGCGCTGTGCTCACCAATTTTGACCGGCGTCATCATGCCTGAGGGTGTGGATGCCGACGCGGTGCGCAAGGTGATCTACGAGCGTTTTGATTGCTCTTTGGGAACGGGCCTTGGGAAGATCAAGGGCCGTATGTTCCGTATTGGTCACTTAGGTGATTGCAACGATTTGACCTTGCTTGCGGCCATTGCTGGTTGCGAAATGGGTTTGCGCGTGAGCGACGTTTCGCTTCAGGCATCGGGTGTTCAGGCGGCGATGGAGTACTTCCAAAGCAACCCCATCCCAGCGCTGAAGGCGTAACCAACTAAAACCGCCGTCAAAGAGCGGTTCCCTTACTCTGCAGCCAAGAGGCTGCAGCCTATCTGTGTAAATAGAGGAGACAAGTATGACTTTTAAGTTCAAAGCTATTTTGGCCGCCGTTGCCGGCTTCGCCGTCATGGGTGCAGCCCAAGCGCAAACGGAAATCAAGTTAGGTCACGTGGGCGCCCCTGGCTCGCTGTTCGCTAAATCTAGCGAGGAATTCGCACGCATCGCCAACGCCAAGCTCAACGGTAAGGCCAAGGTGGTTGTGTTTGGTTCCAGCCAGTTGGGTAACGACAAAGCGATGGTTCAAAAGCTGAAGCTCGGCACCATCGATTTGGCCTTGCCCTCATCGGTGATGAGTTCTGAGGTCGACATGTTCGGTATCTTTGAGATGCCTTACCTGGTCGCCAGCCGCGAGCACATGAACAAAATTGAGGACGCGGTTGTATGGCCGACGCTGGTGCCTGCGGCTGAGAAAAAAGGCCTGAAAATCATTGGTATTTGGGAGAATGGCTACCGCCACATCACCAACAACAAGCGTGCGATCAACACGCCGGCTGACTTGGCAGGCGTGAAGCTGCGCACACCCAAGAGCAAGTGGCGTGTAGAGATGTTCAAGAGCTACGGCGCGAACCCAACACCGATGGCCTTTTCAGAGCTGTTCACAGCCTTGCAAACGGGTGTGATGGATGGTCAAGAAAACCCCTTTACGCAAATCTACTCCGCTAAGTTGCATGAAGTGCAGAAATACCTGTCACTGTCTGGCCACGTTTACACGCCTGCGTACCTGACGGCTGGCGCGAAAAAGTGGAAGTCCTACCCAGCGGATGTGCAAAAAGCACTGAGTGATGCGGCTCGCGAAACACAGGCTTATGTGTACAAAGTGGCTATCGCTGACGAGGCGGCCTTGCTTGACAAGATCAAAGCGGCTGGTGTGGCCGTGAACCAAACGGATAGTGCCGCGTTTGTAAAAGCCAGTGCAAGCATTTACAAGAACTTTGCGGCAGCCGTTCCCGGTTCAGGCGACTTGATCGCTAAAGCGCAGTCTTTGCGTTAAAAACCCACTAACCACCTGGAAACTAAATGTCATCTGTTGAATTACAGTCCCCACCCTCCGGGTGGTTGGTGTGGTATGGCCGCCTCCTTGAGGGGGTGGTCATGGCCCTTATGGTCATTCTGTTCTTAGAGGTCATGATTGGCGTCGTTTTCAGAATGGCGGGTCACTCATTGAGTTGGTACGACGAGGTGGCCTCTATCTTGTTGGCCTGGCTCACGTTTTATGGGTCTGCACTGGCGTCTCTCAGACGCAGTCATATTGGATGCCCAGAAATTGTGGAGCAACTCTCCCCAGGCTGGCGCAGGCTGGTCGGGATCTTTTCTCAGTGCTTGGTTATTGTTTTCTTTGCCACTTTGGCATGGGTTGGGTTTGCCATCATGCCGATTTTGGCTGGCGACGCCATGACGAGCTTGCCAGAAGTCCCCATGAACCTCATGCAATCAACGGTTCCTATTTCGGCCACGCTCATTTTGGGCACCGAGCTTTATTATCTGTGGCTGCTGGTCTCAGACGCTGAACTACCTGTGAAAGCGGAGGCTTGATATGGCAACGATGTTTATTCTTTTTGGCATTGTCCTCTTGATGGTGCTCATCAACGTGCCTATCGCGGTGGCGTTAGGCTTGGTCGCCACGGGCGCAATGGTGGTTGCGCAAGGGGTTGATAGCCTCCCCAACATGGCGATCGTCATGTTTAACGGCGCGACGAAGTTCCCGCTGCTGGCGATTCCCTTGTTCATCTTGGCGGGGGCCATCATGAACTCATCGGGTATCTCCCGACGCTTGATTAATTTGGCCTCGGCGCTGTTTGGTTGGATCCGCGGCGGTTTGGCGCACGTCAGCATTGGCGTGTCCTTGTTCTTCGCAGAGATCTCAGGGTCTGCGGTTGCCGACGTTGCGGCACTGGGCTCGGTCTTGATTCCTGAGATGAAGAAAAAGGGATACAGCGCGCCATTTGCAGCGGCGGTGACGTCGTCTTCGGCGTCGTTGGCCATCATTATTCCGCCATCGATCCCGATGATTTTGTACGCGGTGATGTCAGAGTCATCGGTTACGCAGCTATTCGTTGCAGGCATCGTGCCTGGTTTGTTGGGCGGCTTGGGGCTCATGTTGGTGTCCTACTTTGTGGCGCGGCGCTACAACCTGCCACGCGAGGCGTCTTTCTCTTGGAGCCGGGTATACGCGGCGAGTCGGGATGCCATTTGGGCGCTGTTGCTACCGCTGATTATTTTGGGCGGCATCTTTGGTGGCTTGGTGACGGCGACGGAAGGTGCTGCGTTGGCAGTGGTTGCCGCGTTGTTTGTGGGTACCGTGATCTATAACGAGTTAGACCTGAAGCACCTGCGCTCCGCTGTGCTTGAGGGTGGTATTCAGACCGCTGTGGTGATGCTAATGGTTGCGACAAGTGCGTTGCTCGGCTCGCATTTAACCGAGTCGGGTGCGCCGCAAAAAATGGCGCAAGCGGTCTCAGACTTCACCAACGACCCGGTGGTTGTGCTGTTCTTATTGAACATGGTGTTTCTTTTCTTAGGGGTGTTTCTGCACTCGGCAGCGGCGATTATTTTGGTCGTGCCAATCGTGATGCCACTGGTTTACGCCGTGGGTATTGATCCGATTCACTTCGGCATCATCGTCACCCTGAACTTGGCTATTGGTCAACAAACGCCGCCGGTGGCAAGTGTGTTGATGGTTTCATCTTCCATCGCTAAGGCGAGTGTTTGGGAAACCACACGCGCCAATGTCGGCTTTATTGGTGTGCTTTTGACCGTGCTGTTTTTGGTGACCTACGTGCCGTGGGTGGGCTTAGGCTTGGTCGACTACTTCTACCGCTAGGTAATTCATGACGGATATGCAACCCGAACAAGGGCAGGTGCGGCTCACACGTGACGGCGCGGTCGCACACGTTTTGTTTGACCGACCGCAGGCGCGTAACGCCATGACTTGGCACATGTATCAGCAGCTGGCTGATGTGTGCGAGACGCTCACGCAAGACCCATCTGTGCGGGTCGTGCAGTTTCGAGGAGCCGGGGGCCAGGCCTTTGTTGCGGGCACCGATATTGAGCAGTTCAAGGCGTTTCGTACGGGGCAAGATGCACTCGACTACGAGGATCGTATCAATGCGGTGATGGCCTTGATGGAGGGCTTACCAATGCCGACGGTCGCCATCATAGAGGGGTGGGCGGTTGGCGGCGGTTTGGCCATTGCCACCGCTTGTGACTTCCGCATTGCCCTCACTGATACGCGCTTGGGCGTGCCCATTGCGAAAACCTTGGGTAATTGTTTGGCGATGACCAACTTGGCCAGACTTGAGCGCGCCTTCGGCGCGCAGCGAACCAAGCGCATGTTGCTGAAAGCTGAATTTATAGGTGCTGAAGAGGCGTTGTCCTGTGGTTATCTGGAAGCCGTGTTGGGTGCTGATGAGCTTGAAGCGGCGGCGACTGCGTTATGCGACCGCTTAAGCAAACTCGCCCCAGTGACACAAACAGCGATGAAGCGCGGGTTGCAGCGCTTGGTCAACCATAACGTGCCTTCTGGCGACGATTTGGTGGTGGCGTGCTACACCAGTGACGATTTTCATGAGGGCGTGAACGCATTTGTTGAGAAGCGCGCTCCTAACTGGCAAGGTCGCTAAGTGGTGACACTATTTTGGAGTGCCCGTGAGCGCTGATACTACCCCGCAGTCAGGTTCCACAGAACACGCAAAGAAGACCGGCCCTTTGGCGGGTATGCGTGTGCTTGAGTTGGCGCAAATTATGGCCGGGCCCACCTGTGGCATGTTGCTTGCCGACATGGGCGCCGACGTCATCAAGATCGAGAAGCTGCCTGGTGGCGATGATTCCCGTGGTTATCGTGAGCCTCGTTTGCGTGGTGTCTCCGCCCCTTACTTGGTGATGAATCGCAACAAGCGCGGCATGGCGCTCAACCTCAAGACGGAAGAAGGCAAGGCCGTGCTCCGTCACATGGTGAAGAGCGCCGATGTCTTGTTAGAGAACTACCGCCACGACACGTTGGAGAAGATGGGGCTGGGCTACGAGGCGCTCAAGGCCATCAACCCTGGGCTTATTTACGCGGCGATATCGGGCTACGGGCGAACGGGTCCATACCGAGACAAAGGGGGCTTCGACTTAATTGCGCAAGGCTTCGCTGGCTTGATGTCTATTACCGGTGAGCCCGACCGACCGCCCGTCAAAACGGGTAACTCGGTTGCCGACATCTGCGCGGGCATTTTGGCTGCGACGGGCGTGAGTGCGGCCTACGCGCACAAGCTCAAGACGGGTGAGGGACAAATGGTGGAAACCTCACTGATGGACGCCGCCTTGCAACAAACCTTCTGGCAGGCGGCCAGTTACTTTGCCACAGGTGAATCGCCCGGCCCTACAGGGTCGGCACATTTGCTGAGTGCGCCGTATCAAGCCTTTCAAACGGCCGATGGTTGGATCAATATTGGCGGTGCCAATCAGTCAAACTGGGAACGCATTGTGGGCGTGCTTGGTGAGCCGCAGTGGTTGCAAGACCCGCGCTTTGAAACCAATACGGCACGCATGGAGAATCTCTCGGCGCTGACCGCGCTGATGAGTGCGTTACTCGCGGCGCACGACAGTGCTTACTGGCTGGCACAGTTTGATGCCGCAGGTGTACCTGCGGGTCCTGTTCATACCATTGGCCAAGCCTTGAGTCATCCGCAGACGCTAGCGCGTGGCATGGTGGTGGAAGTCGATCACCCCAGCTTAGGCCCTATGCAGGCGGTCGGATGCCCTATCCATTTCTCAGAAACACCCACGCAAATTGACCGCGCTGCGCCTGACTTGGGCCAGCATACGCGCGAGGTCTTGCAGGAGTACGGCTACACCGAGGCGGCCATTGCTGACCTATTTACCGCCGGTGCGGTCGCCTGAGCGCGGGCGCGCCCTTAATTGAGTTTTGCACCAGCTGGTTCATCTTGGGGTTCCTCATTCTTTTTGAGGATACCTTGCTCGACCATGCGGTCAATCGAGGCGGTCATTTGTCTATGCGTGCGTAGAAACGCCTGCAACGACATGGCAATGGAACCGGTATTTTCGGGAACGGGCTTGCCATCCACGAGCTTACTGATAGACAGCAAGTCGTAGCGGATGATGCCGTCTACCAAGCTTAGGTTGTCGATACCGTCAACAAATAATGGGCCATTACGCATAATTAATCCTTAGTTATAAAGGTTTAGTCTAGTACCAAACGCGTCAACCCCGACCAGTGACCAGGGTAATTTGCCATACAGAGATTCCTAGGCATATAATCTTCTCAGACTACTGGAGTAATATTTCATAGGTAGTTGATTTCTATTTATTTATGCTCACTTTCCACGTTATCTCCCGCATCACTACGCGCATCGCTGTTGCGATGGTCTGCATGAGCCTCATGGGCTGTGCCGTGGTCATGTCCGCTCCGGCGGCGGTGGGTAGTTTGGCGGTCTGGGGTGTCACAGGCAAAACCCCAACGGATCACGTGGTGAGTGGCGTGGCCGGGCAAGACTGCGCGATGACGAGAGCATTAGAGCAACGCGACGTATGCGAAAAGGGCGTGCAACCCAAGGTTGAGGTGGTGAACCTGAACACGCAGATGAAAGATGCGATGGTGTTGCGGTAGTTCGGTCGGCACCCTGACGGATCAGACGCGTTACGCCAACCAGTCACGCAAGCGATAAAACCACTGCCCAAGGCATTCACGCCAGGCGGTTTCGAATTTACGTAGCGCGTGCCCAGACGGGGCCCAGTTGCTAGGGTCACCTGGTTCGATCTTGGATAAAAAGTCCACAGGGAACGCCGTTACCCTCAGGCCGGTGGCCTCAAAAAGTCGTTTCGCTCTGGCCATATGAAAGGCAGATGTCACCAGCAGGATATGGGGGCTCGCTGCGTTCTGCGTTTGGCGCAGCCAATCGCCAATGGCCCGGGCCTCTTGTTGGGTGTTTTGCACCGCACCCGTCAGGTATATGGCGCTGTCCGGTACACCCCGCGCCAACGCACGCTTGCGCAAGACCTGACCTTCTGTGATGTCGCTGGTCGACCAAGGCAGACGTCCGCCGGTGAAGACCAGCGTGGGGGCTTTGTCGGCTTGGTACAGCGCGATTCCCCCGTCAAAGCGGTCAACGGCATCGCCCCATTCGGGTGTGGTGCCACCTTGGTCGTTGTCTACATCGCGCAGCATACCGCTAAGAACCACGATCGCGTCAGCCTTGGGTTGAGCGGCGGTGCTGAGCCGAACGGCATCCTGTTCAACCCAGCGCATGAGGTGGTGCGCGGCATACGGGTTGGTCGTGAGTAGCAGGAGCGCGACGGCCAACCAAGCAAACAGCCGCCGCTGCAACCATACGCTTAGCAGAATCAAGACAATGATCCAAACGGTCGGCATCACCAGCGCAGGGAGTATTTTGAATAGATAGATCATGGCGTTCTAAGGCTTTCTATGGCCGCTTGAGCCGCGTGTGCTGCAGGTGCCGCGCTGGGTCTCGATCTTAACAATCCTTTTTTGTGATGTGGGACGCGCTGGGAAAAGTACGGCTACAAAATGCCATAATAGAAGCCTGCCTCGGTGGTGAAATTGGTAGACACAACGGACTTAAAATCCGTCGCTTCGTTCATAGCGGGC
>JABBAS010000035.1 GCA_018607835.1 Methylobacillus sp.
CACTCCAACGCGATGAAGAAGCAAAACAAAAAGCCTTCCGGTCCACATAAAAACCCGCGCCTAAAGAAGTAAAGCTGCATAAAGTTGGCAAAGCCAGATGCCATCCCCCGCAGCACCCCGCCTGTTTTCCCCTTCTCGGCACGTTTCACCGCCCCTAGCTGTGCGTACTGGGCCAGCTTTTGAATGCTGCCGTACACGGTCTCACGTGAGTAATGAAACAGGCGCGTCTTAAACTGACTGACGGTCACGCTCGGGTCACGAAGCACAGCCCCCTCGTGCACCACACCTTCGTAGCGCAGGAGATTACTGGTCTGAAAAAGTCTCGGGATACCGCCGGTAGACTTCATATGTGTCAACGGTCTGCCGTATGCCACTTGGTTCCACAACACCTCCCAGACACCGGGTTGGCCCGCATGAACCACCGCCAATATTTCGGCCTCCAGTCCAGGAGGGATCTCCTCGTCTGCATCTAAAAAGAAAATGTAGTCTGCCGTGCAATGTTTCAGCAACCGATTGCGCTGCTCGCCAAACCCTTGCCAGTCGCTGTACACATGAACATCCGCACCTAACCCTTTGGCAACGCCCACTGTGCTGTCGGCACTACCACTGTCAACGACCACGATATCGTCCGCAAAGCGCGCACTCTCTATGCAACGCGCAATGCGGCGCTCCTCATTCATAGTGAGAATACCGATACAGAGTGTTGGCTTGTGGGTCATAAAAGGTACTGGTAACGGTTGGTCTTTGCCAAGTCTAGCATTTGGCTAGGTTCCGCAAACCACGTATCTGGCGGGCCCCTTGCCGGTCGCTGTCGCTGTCACATCCGTTAGGTTCCGCCACCACCAAAACAGGCAATATACGCTCCTGCGCTGCGCTGGCTCCTTGGCCACTCCAAGACATAAGCAAGGGCCTCTTAACTGCGTTAACCCCAGATTTACCCAACCCATAAGGTAACCGCGACATGATCGAACACCACCTAGACATCCCCACCGCTGACGGCGCAATGAATACATTTGTTGTCCACCCAGAAGAGCATGGGCCGCACCCCGTGGTGCTGTTTTATATGGATGCGCCGGGCAAGCGCGAAGAGCTGCACGACATGGCACGTCGCCTGGCGGCCACGGGCTACTGCGTGGTGTTACCCAACCTGTACTACCGCAACTCACGCGATTACTGGCTTAAAGAGCGCACCGAGACCGCAATGGCCTACATGTTCTCGCTGATGGCCACGCTGACCGCCACCACAACCACGTGTGACACCCGCGCTTTACTGGACTTTGTTGACGCGCAACCCTACGCCGACGCAACGCGCATTGGCGCTGTCGGCTACTGCATGAGCGGGCCGTTTGTGGTGTGGGCGGCCACGACATTTCCTGACCGTTTCAGCAGCATCGCCTCGGTCTACGGCGCCAATATGGCGACAGACCAACCCGACTCCCCGCACATCGTTGCGTCCAAACTGCCCTGCGAGAGCTACTTTGCCTGCGCCGAGACCGACAAGTGGGCCCCACCCGCCGATGTCGCGAAACTCGAGACGGGTTTGAAAGCAAGTAGCAAGCCCTACAGAATCGAATGGTACCCCGGCACTGAGCACGGGTTTGCGTTCCCGCAACGTCCGGTCTACCACGCCGCAGCAGCCGAGCGCCACTGGGAGCGCTTACACCATTTGTTTGATCGAACCTTGAAGACCAGCGCCTAAGTTAGGCGCGGATCTCAGGTTGAGGCAACAGCGGCCTTGCCTCAAGGAACCAGGATGACCGAGCCCGTGGTTTTGCGTCCCTCGAGGTCGCGGTGAGCTTGCGCCGCGTCGGCGAGCTTGTAGCTTGCCGATGCGTCGATTTTTATCTTCCCAGAGGTCACCATGTCGAACAAGGCGTTGCAACGCGACACCAGATCTGCACGTGTCGCGATGTAAGTCGCCAGCGTTGGGCGCGTCACATAGATCGAGCCTTTGGCTGCAAGAATGCCGAGGTTAACAGGCGCCACAGGGCCTGAGGCATTACCAAAACTCACCATTAACCCACGCGGGCTCAGGCAGTCCAGCGAGCCCTCCCACGTGCTCTTACCCACCGAGTCATAGACCACTGGCACCCCCTTGCCATCAGTGAGCGCCTTCACCCGTTCGGCAAAATTCTCGGTGGTGTAGTTGACCAAGTGGTGCGCACCATGCGCTTTAGCCAGCGCCAGCTTCTCGTCTGAGCCAGCAGTTGCAATGGTATTCACACCCAGTTCATTCAACCACTGGCAAGCAATCAGGCCAACGCCACCGGCGCCCGCGTGCCAGAGCACGGTCTCGCCCTTCTTGACCGCGTAGGTCGAGAAGATCAGGTAATGAACGGTGAGACCTTTCAGCAACATAGAAGCCGCTTGCGCATCGCTGATACCCTCTGGCAACTTCACCATGCGGTCTGCCGGGACCAAACGCTCCTCACAATAAGACCCTGCCAAGCCGGTGTAGCACACGCGGTCACCCACCTTGAGATCGCTCACCCCAGCGCCAAGCGCCTCGACGACGCCAGCACCCTCGTTACCCGCGACCGCAGGCAGTTGCATGGGATATAGCCCAGAGCGCTGATAGGTATCAACAAAATTAACACCCATTGCGGTGTGACGGATGCGAACCTGGCCGGGCCCCGGGTCGCCTACTTGGATATCGTCCAGTTGCAATACCTCTGGACCGCCGGACGTGTGAAAGCGAACTGCTTTGGTCATTCTTATGTCTCCTGTGAGTCGTTTATTGATTTACGGTTAGTTGGTGTTTGGCCCATGCTGCATTCGCAAGCGGCGGCCTCACCTCGCGCATCTTAATCCGACTTGAAACAATGAGGTGCAGTGTTGGGCGGTAATCCTGCCCGGTTGCACGCAGGGCAAAAACACAAGCG
The DNA here is from genome assembly GCA_018607835.1 of Methylobacillus sp. GTDB lineage: Bacteria > Pseudomonadota > Gammaproteobacteria > Burkholderiales > Burkholderiaceae_C > RS62. The sequence continues at coordinate 2,883 of JABBAS010000035.1, forward strand.
ATATGCAGCCAACGTACAGTAGCCGCAAGGCACCCGATGCTTACCGCTTGACACGCTGGGCGTATGCGGCCACCATCAGATCCCATGTCCATTCAGGTATTGATTTTCGGCATCCACCTCGCGCGCAGCACGCGTGGCAGGTCCTGCGCACCCCCACGGCGCGGTTGATCTCTTTTTGTAGGTCGGGGCTGAAGCCACCGACTTCCAACCCCCTAATTTGTTTGACCGATTTCACTTCAGGCCTCGCTGCGCCTTGCAGCCTTGCCCTACACATGACTGGAGATTTACATGACCGATTTATTTGACAACCCTATGGGCCTGTGTGGCTTTGAGTTCGTCGAGTTCGCCTCGCCTGTGGCGGGCGTGTTAGAGCCCATTTTCGAAAAAATGGGCTTCTCACTAGTGGCTCATCACCGCTCCAAAGACGTGGTGCTCTACCGCCAAGGTGACATTAATTTCATCGTCAACCGCGAGCCCAAAGGCTTGGCGGGTTACTTCGCCTCAGAGCACGGCCCATGCGCCTGTGCGCTTGCGTTTCGCGTCAAAGACGCACACCTGGCATACGCACGAGCCCTCGAGCTAGGCGCTCAACCGGTCGATGTCCCGACCGGCCCCATGGAACTGCGTTTGCCCGCAATCAAGGGCATTGGCGGCGCGCCGCTTTACCTGATCGACCGCTTTGAAGACGGCAAAAGCATCTACGACATCGACTTTGAATTCATCGATGGGGTGGATCGACACCCACCAGGACATGGCTTCACCCTCATCGACCACATGACACACAACGTCTACAAAGGGCGCATGGCGCACTGGAGCGGTTTTTATAAGAAGCTGTTTAACTTTCAGGAGATTCGCTACTTTGACATCAAGGGCGAGTACACCGGCTTGACCAGCCAGGCGATGATGGCGCCAGACGGCATGATCCGCATCCCACTCAACGAAGAGTCGGGCAAGACCGGGGGGCAGGTCGAAGAGTTCTTGATGCAGTTCAACGGCGAAGGCATCCAGCACATTGCGCTCTTGACAGACGACCTATTGAAAAGCGTAGACGCACTGCAAATGGCGGGCATCCCGCTCATGACAGCGCCCAACGACATCTATTACGAGATGCTAGAAGAACGCCTGCAAGGCCACGGCGAGCCGGTGCCCGAATTACAAGCACGGGGCATCTTGATGGACGGCTCCACCGCTAACGGCGAAAAGCGCTTGCTGTTGCAAATTTTCAGCCAACCCCTGCTAGGCCCTGTGTTCTTCGAATTTATCCAGCGTAAAGCGGACGAAGGTTTTGGCGAAGGCAACTTCAAGGCGCTATTCGAAAGCCTGGAGAGGGACCAGATTCGACGCGGAGCGATTAAGGTAGCGTAAGGGAGCGGCGCCTCCCGATCAGCCCATAGCTACTTGCCCTTCATGTAATGGGCCAGCAAAGGCGTCGCCAAAAGGCCCAAC
>JABBAS010000076.1 GCA_018607835.1 Methylobacillus sp.
CCCAAGGCCCGCTGATACGCCATAACAGCGGTACTGCTGATACTCAGTAAGTCACTCATGAGCCGTCTCCGTTATCGGTCGGTGCGGTGGCCTTGTTGGTCCAGTGCGCGGGGATGGCCATGGGCTTGGCGGCTTTAACGAGGGGCAGCGCCGCCGATGGGCCAACAGATTCACCGGGCTTTTTGTATGTTTGCGCCGCGCTTAGTTGCTGAGACAACAGCTCGGTCATACCAAAACCGCCGCGATCGGCGAGCTTGACAGACAGCTCTTTGTCAAACATCTCTTGGTAGGTGTCTTGGGTGTCAGACTGCAATAGGTCGCTTTTGAACGTGGCGTCACGCATGGACTTCATCATCATTTGGATGAAGAGGGCCTCAAACTGCTTTGCGGTCTCGCGCAACGCGCCATCGCCGTCTTTTGCGGCACGATGGCGCAAGTCACTCAACCCCGAAAAGTCGAGGTACGAGGTCGGTGAAGGAATGTTGCTGTTAGACATGGCTTAAATAACGACCAATTCAGCGCGCAAGCTGCCTGCGCTCTTCAGGGCCTCAAGAATGGCGATGAGTGATGACGGCGGTGCGCCCACTTGGTTGATGGCATCCACAATTTCGCGCAGGTCAACGCCAGGCTGAAACAGGAACATGGGCTTGTTCGGCTCTTCCATGCCAACCGTTGCATTGGTCACACCCGCTGTTTGCCCGCCACCGAAAGCGGCTGGTTGGGATACCTCGTTGGTGGCAGCAACGGATACCGTCATGGTGCCGTGCGTGACGGCAGACGCCGATACCTTGACATTGCGGCTGATAACGACGGTGCCCGTACGCGCATTCACAACCACGCGCGCGGGTGGCACGCCGGGCGTGACGTCCAGGTTCTCAATCATGGACATAAAGGCGACGCGCTGGTTTGGGTTTTTAGGCGACCGAACGGACACCGACATGCCGTCAATCGCGTTGGCTACGCCGTCGCCAAAGGTGGTGTTCACCGCCTCGACAATGGCGGTGGCTGTCGTGAAGTCGGCCTCACGGAGGTTGAACACCACGAAGTCCGATTGGTCAAAAGGGTTTTCAACCACGCGCTCAACCTGCGCACCGTTGGGCATGCGCAAAGAGGTGGGTACGCCGTAGTTCACTTGCGAGCCGGCCGCTGACTGCTCGACACCCGTCACGCCGACGGGGCCTTGCGCCAAGGCGTAGACCTGCCCGTCAACGCCGCGCAGCGAGGTCATGAGCAGGTTACCGCCGCGCAAGCTACTTGCTTTTCCAATGGCGGCGACGTTGATGTCAATTTTTTGGCCTGGCTTGGTAAAGCCGGGGAGCTCTGCCGTGACCATGACCGCAGCGACGTTGGCGATGTCAATTTTTCCGCTAGTGGCTGCAGTTTCAAAGTCAGACAAGGGGCCATCCAAGGCCACGCCTAACTTGCCGAGTAGGCCCTTCATGCTTTGGGCGGTGAAGGAGACGTCAGCGCCATCACCCGTGCCCTGCAAACCGACGACCAGACCGTAACCAATGAGTTGGTTGCTCCGCACAGCGGCAACGCTGGCGATGTCTTTCACCCGATCTGCGAACGCGTGTGTGGTGGCAGCTAGCGCTAAAACCAACACACAACCCCGCGACAATTTTTTTAAAGTTTTCATAAGGTGGGTCGATTCGACGAATAGGGTGACGTTTTGTTAGCTACGTGTATGACGCATTAAAAAGGAAAGAACGCGAACAACAGCTTGGTTGCCCAACCCGCGCCAGACGCGTTGTTGAGTTCGCCCTCGCCTCGGTAAGCGATTTGGGCATTGGCCAAGCGGCGCGACTGTACGGTGTTATTGGGCGAGATGTCGGATGGCCGAATGACGCCTGAGATCTGAATGACCTCCGTGCCCTCAGACATCGCCAACTGCTTCTCACCTCGTAAAACCAAGTTACCGTTTTGCAAGATATCAGTGATCGTTACAGCGACTTCACCCGTTAAGGTGGCGCTCTGGTTGGCAGTGCCCGACCCTTTACTGCTGGTGCTGTTGTTATTTATGTCAATGCCATCCAAGAACGGGCTGACGTTGCCTATTTTCAGTCCCGCACCACTGGGCAGGGTGTTGGCTGCCTCGCGCTTGGTCTCGCTGTTTTGAGAGCGTTTGGCTTGCGCGGACTCGTTCAGTAACACGGTGATGATGTCGCCGACACGGAACGTTTTTGCACGGCCAACCAGGCTCTCTTTGCTGTCCGTAAACAAGGAACCGGTACGTGGCCGCTCGGGCTCTTGAACCACAGGGTAAATGGGCTCAAACCCTTCTGAGTAGGTCATGGGCGCGTGCTGATTGGTCACGCAGCCCGTTAGCAGGGCTGTGCCCGCGAGCAACAACAGGGTTTTGATGGTCATTCGGTTCATGGCTAGATTGGGCGGTTAGCGTAAAAAATTACAGGTTGTTGTTGAGGTACTGCAACATGCCGTCAACGGTTGAGATGGCTTTGGAGTTGATCTCATAAGCGCGTTGTGTCTCGATCATGTTCACCATTTCCTCGACCACGTTCACGTTAGATGCCTCCAGCGTGCCTTGCATCAACATACCGATGCCATCGGCTGTGGGGTTACCCACTTGCGGCGCGCCACTGGCCGGCGTTTCCTTCAACAGGTTTTGGCCCATGGCTTGCAAGCCCGCACTGTTTACAAAGCGGGCAAGCTGAAGCTGCCCCAACACCTGCTGGCCACCGCCCGCTTGTAGCTCAACGGACACCGTACCGTCTTGACCAATGGTCAAGCTAGAGGCGTTCGCAGGCACGGCAATCGCTGGTTGCAGCACCTGACCCGCGCTAGTAACAATTTGGCCGGCGTTGTCTAGGTTGAAGTTACCGTCACGTGTGTAGGCAATGGTGCCGTCAGGCTGCGCAATTTGGAAAAACCCATCGCCGGCGATTGCCAAGTCAAGTGAGTTCTCCGTGGTCTGCATATTGCCCTGGGCGTTGATTTTTTCAGTGGCCATGACCTGTACACCGGTGCCCAACTGAAAGCCGGTTGCCGCTTGCGCGTCGGCCGCTGTTTGAGCGCCCGCTTGGCGCACGTTTTGGTACAACAGGTCTTGGAATACGGCGCGGTCGCGCTTAAATCCTGTCGTACTGACGTTGGCCAAGTTGTTGGAAATGACGTTCATGCGCGTTTGTTGCGCATCTAAGCCTGTTTTGGCAACCCAGAGTGAAGCATCCATGTCTCTATTCCCCGTTTAATTTAATCTGTCAGCTGGTTGAGCGTCTGTTGTGTGCAGCGCCGCTTTAGGAGGCCCGCATCATGGAGGCGCCGTTTTCATCAATGGTTTTGGCTTCCTTGATGACGTTCATGGCAGCCTCAAAGCTGCGTGAGTGGTCAATCAGACGCGTCATGACCTCGACCGCGCTGACGTTGGAGCCTTCTAATGCCTCGGGAACCACCCCAACCGGCTGGTCACCACCAGCGAAATCACCGGGGCCCTCTGCGGGTTGGAAAAGACCGTCTGGGCGACGAATAAGCGCGGCGGTACTGGCATCGCGTAACTCGATTTGTCCAATAAGTACGGGTGGGTTGGCTGCGGGTTGCGCCGGGTCGGAGGCAAAGACGCTGCCTTCGTTGTTGACAAAGATGTCAAACCCCGGGGGGACCACAATGGGACCACCAACACCCCGAATCACCGACCCTTCGCCGTTGACGAGTGTGCCTTGGGCATCGGTTCGTAAGTCACCGCGACGGGTGAAGGCGATGTCGCCATTGGCGGCGTCCACACCCATGACCGTGCCGCCCACCATGGCAATGTCGGTTTTTCGACCGGTGGCCATTAACTGCCCGGCATCCAGCAAGACCCGCTCGCTGGGAATGGCGCGCGGCTCAAAACGGGAATCAAAGCCGCTGCCCTCGACCTTGATGGCTTGTAGGGCAACGTCGTAGCTGCGTTTAAAACCAACGGTGGACACGTTGGCAAGCTCGTTGGTCATGAGCTGACGCGCGACGGCCTTTTCGGCGATGCCCTGTGCTGCTGTAAATGCCAGTCTGTCCATGTGTCCTCCTGTAAGGCCTCGCCGCTATCGGATAGCAGCTTGGCCTTTGGGACCGGCAATTGTTAGCCGCCCCCGTTATTACGTACGAATCTGAATAATGGCTTGTGTCATCGTCGTACTGGTCTCAATTGCCTTAGCGTTCGCTTGGAAGTTACGCTGCGCGGTAATCAAATCAACCAGTTCTTGTGTCAAATCTACGTTAGCCCTCTCAGTAGCACCAGCACGAATCGTGCCAAAGCC
>JABBAS010000051.1 GCA_018607835.1 Methylobacillus sp.
CAAGGCCGCGATTGACTACATCCGTCAATCTGTTTGGACTCAAATTAAGAACTAAGATTCGCCTGTACACCCGTTGTCCATCACCCAGCGAACGCGTAAGCGATTGCTGGGTTTTTTGATTGCCGCCCCCACACGCATTCCGTACCCCATGATGACTAAACTTCAACGCTACTTCGCAGAGTGCCTCGGTACCGCTGGCTTATTGGGCGCCGTGATCGGCTCTGGTGTGATGGCGCAAAACCTGGCTAACGGCAACATGGCCATCGCACTTATCGCGAATACCTTAGCCACCGTCTTCGCATTGTTCGTGTTGATAGAGATCTTTGGCCCAATCAGCGGCGCGCACTTCAACCCCGTGGTCTCGATTGCCATGTTCCTGACACGACAACTGCACAAGCAAGACGTGTTGGGCTACATCACGGCGCAACTGGTTGGAGCGGCCATGGGCGCCTGGCTAGTCCATGCGATGTTTGATCTAACGCTGTTTCAGTGGGCAAGCAAGGTGCGTTCTGGCCCCGGTCAATGGCTTGCTGAGATCGTCGCCACCTGCGGCCTGCTGTTGGTGATTTTTCGTGGAGCGCCTAACAAGGTCTCCACGCTGGTCGCGTCGTATATCGGTGCAGCGTATTGGTTCACCGCGAGCACCTCGTTTGCCAACCCAGCAGCCGCTTTTGGCCGCATGCTGAGCGACACCTTTGCGGGTATACGTCCGGGCGACGTTCCCGCCTTCGTCGCAGCGCAGCTCATAGGCATGCTACTCGCTGTTGGGCTGCACCGCTTCTTTTCAAAGCCCGCCTAGGGGGGCTTTGAGACGTTAGGCCCCGTAAAAGCCTACGACCTTAAAAAGCCGGTTTATTTTTGGCTTTTCCCTTTGGAGAAACAGCAGTCACCGTGCTGGCCCGCACCGGCTCACTTGGTGATCCCAGACCCAAGGTTTTATCCACCACCGCTACTTTTCTCGGCTTTTTGGATTCTTTATTGGTTTTTTGTTGACCTTTTGCCATGGCGGGCTCCGCTGATTGAAAAACGCATCTTACGCCCGATGACTGAACACCGTCGTGAAGATGCGAGAATTTTTTACATCAGGCCCAATAGTTTGGCTTGAATCTGGAGACCCAGATATTTGGAGTAAATACGGCTTTGCGCCAAGCTACCAGCAAAGAACCACAAACCCGGCTGCGGCGTCTCCATCCACATATTGTTGAGTTCCTGCGTGTCGGAGTTGACGTCCCAGACCGGGCCAATACGCTCGGCCAGCGCATCACCGAGCAAACGCGCTGCCATCTCACGTTGCCCAAGATAGCCCGTCGCAGTGATCACCAGATCTGCATGAATGTGCTCCCCCGATGCCAATGTGAGACCACTGGCTTCAAAAGACGTAATCTGATCGCTCTGAACCACGCGCACCTGGCCATTAATGATGAGATCGCTACAGCCCACATTAAAGTAATAGCCGCCACCCCGCGTGAGATACATCAATTGCCAACTCACGCCGTCTTCGCCCACGTTGACTTTGAAGTCCGTCTTTTTTAAGCCCTCTATCAATGGCTTATCAAGCTCTTCCGCCACCTTCAAGCTTAAACGGCTAGACGCTTTGTACAACGCCATCGGCGTGCCGACGGTCAGCAAATCGCAGACATCGGTAGACAGCGCTTTGCCGTATATCGCGTATGGGAGCTGGGCCGTTGGCTCCACGTTTTGCACCATCGTTGGACTGCGCTGAACCATGGTCACCTTGACGCCGTTTTCAGCCAAGTCTTGCGCCACGTCATGCGCACTGGTTCCCGTGCCCATCACCACCACCGAGCCAAATTTTTCTGGATCAGGCGTTTGATAGTCCGCCGAGTGAATCACCGGCCCCTCAAACGGCTGCAGCTCAGGCAGCTTTTTGCGGTTCGGAATGGCACTCACCCCCGTCGCCATAATGATGTGCGCAGGACGGACGGTCTTCTCGCCCGTTGGCGTCTCTAGCGTCACGCACCACCGCTTGTCCGCTGCGTCATAGTCTGCATTCACAAACCGCGTGCCCATCCATACAGCGAGGTCCATGGCATCAGCGTAATAGGCAAACCAGTCAGCCAGCTTATCCTTGGGGATATAGGTCGGCCACGTCTCTGGGAAAGGCATGTAAGGCAGGTGATTAACGTGTCGCTGGTTATGCAGCACCAACGCATGGTAGCGATTGCGCCAGTTGTCACCGAGACGGGCATTTTGATCAACCACCAGTGCATCCACGCCCAGCTGACGCAATCGGGCACCGACCGACAAGCCCGCTTGCCCTGCACCAACGACCAACACCTCGGGCTCTCGGTCTTCAAAGCGGTTACGCGCGTCGCGTTTATCTTTCCAATTAGGACCTTGAAACGATCGGTTATTCGAGGCGCTGGCGTCCTGTGGCCGCTTGTATGCCTCTTCATGACCCGCAATTTCAATCAGTGCGAGAACCAGTGACCACGCCTTCCACTGCCCAGAGCCATCGGAACACAGCCTAAGCACGCCCTCACACGGACCAACGGGCGTGCTGAACGTCAGCAAGCACTCAACCGTCCACTCCCCCGCTCTCTGAACGCAATGCGGTTGTAAATCTTGGGCGTTCAGCGTGATGACGCCGAGCTTATGATCATCCGAAATATGGCGCAGCGCCTCACAAACTGCGGAGGTACCCGAGTAGGTTTCCAGCGTCCAACTGAATGCCAATACGCTTCTAAGATGACAGTCACTCAAGAATAAAGCGTCAAGCGTTGCCACTTCTGGATGCGCCAATGCACCATTAAATGCGGCGACCCAGGTCGTGGAGATGTGCAGGCATGCGCCTGCGTCTAGGTCTGGCTTGTCTGGTGTCATATCGTTCCCTCGCTCGCTTTTTTAATGCGAGGCTTGTTCGTTTGAATCGGCTACTGACTGTCCTGCAAAAACTGATGCATCGCCGTGTGGTCAACCCCTTTCGGCAAGCTCTCCTCTGCACGCGTCCACACATCCAGACACACCGAAGAGACCGCGCCTGGCGTCTCCAGGTTTTTAATGAAGTCCGCCGCCGTCTTCACGTCTTTGCGCATCAGACCCAATGAAAAACCGGAGTCATAAGCACCCGACAGCATGAACTTCTCGACCTTCAACTCCGTCGTGTTGTTTTTGCCAGAAGACGTGTTGAACACTTGATTCACCGCTTTGGGGTCTAGGCCAAACGCTTGCGCTGCCGTGATGGCCTCGCATGTTGCAACCAGGCCAGCAGCTGACACATAGTTGTTCAAGGCTTTTACCGCATGCCCCGCACCCGCAGCGCCCAGATGCGACAGATGTTTACCCATCAGTTCCAACAGCGGTTGCACTTTAGCGACAGTGTCAACGTCACCACCCATCATGATGGACAACGTTGCATCCCGCGCACGCTTCACCCCACCAGATACGGGTGCATCAACAAACTTCACGCCTTGTGCGGCAAGCCGCTCAGCATTTTTTTGCGAACGAAACGGATCAGATGATCCCATGTCGATGATGATCTGATCGGCTTTCAAGACCGCAGAAATGCCCGTGTCCGTGTCCCACAAAACGCGCTCCACCACATCGCTGTTCGGCAACATCAAGATGCAGACATCGGACCCTGCGACAGCCTCTCGTGTGGTCTTGCAACCCACGAAATGCGCTTGCCCTGCGAGCTCCTCCAATACAGCGGGTGACAGGTCAAAACCCGACACATCGCAACCTGCTGCCAACAAATGCTTGACCATGGGCGTACCCATTTGGCCCAGCCCAATAAAAGCGATACGGTTTGAGCTCACCTTAAATCCCCATTTCCTTGAACACTTCTTTTGCATTGCGGAAGCTATCAATCGCTGCGGGCACGCCACAGTAAATAGCCGTTTGGAGGAATACCTCTTTAATCTCCTCCTTAGTCAGACCATTGTTGATCGCACCGCGAACATGCAACTTCAACTCATGGGGACGATTCAGGGCCGTGATCATGCACAAGTTCATGATGCTACGGGTACGGCGATCCAATCCGGGGCGGTTCCAGATCTCATTCCAACAATACTCAGTCACGAGTTCTTGCATGGGCATGTTGAAGTCATCGGCATTAGCGATTGAGGCATCAACGTAATCCGCACCTAAAACCTCACGGCGGGTTTTCAAGCCTTGTTCAAATGATTCTTTATTCATGATTTAGTCCT
>JABBAS010000047.1:0-1913 GCA_018607835.1 Methylobacillus sp.
CTGGTGTGGCGCTATGGCATTTCTCCGAAATATGCAGACAAGCCCGCCCGTTGTAATTAGTTAATTTACTGGCCTGCACTATCGCCCTGCCCGCGTCCTAGCAACCGCGAAGGCTCTGTGCGCTGACGGAGCCATCCCAGAAGGTCACCAATAACCTCGGCGTGCTCAGGTTCGTTAAAAATCTCGTGATAAAGCCCTGCGTATGTTTTTAGCGTTTTGTCTGCGCTGGACACACTCTCCACAAACCAGCTAGCGCCTTTGGGGTCTACCAATCGGTCTGCCGTCCCTTGCATCACCAACAAGGGCAACTGCATGTCTTGAAGTCGCGGGGCCAAGCCATTAATGGACCGCAAGAGCTCTGCCGCCAAACGGGCCGGGGTCTTCTTGTGAAATACCAACGGGTCGTTTGAATAGGCAGCGACGACGACGGGGTCACGCGAGACAAATTCTGGCCGAACAGGCAACACGCCCACCTGCGGTGCGACAACAGACAAGATTTTTCCCATCGCGATAGTCAGCGCTGACACGCCCTCCCCCACATAGACCGCAGGTGCCGACAGCACCAGACCGCTAAGGCCTTCGGCATGCTCTAGGGCGTGCAAGCTAGCGATTAGGCCGCCCATACTGTGACCTAAAAGAAAGGTGGGTACACCGGAGTGGCGCGGCACAACCTGTTGGCGAAACTGCCATAAGGGCTCAGTCAAGTCCTCAAACGTATGAATCACCTCACGCGCGCCCTGCGATTGACCGTGCCCCATATGGTCTAGCGCGTATACCGCGTAGCCTTCAGGGACCAAGCGGTGAACGACATTCGTGTACCGGCCCGAGTGCTCACCCAGCCCATGCACGAGTAAGACCACCCCTTTGGGCGCGCCATCGGGCAGCCACGATTGCCAAAAAATGTCGACTCCGCGTGGCCCAGAGAAAGTACCTGCTACGTGCGCCATTACAAATCCTATTTACGGTGAGTTGGTCAGTAAAAGCCGCCGCCGGCTACGAGGTTTGCAACGCCAAAAAACGCTTTAATGCGGCGCTGGTTGTCAGTGGGTCTTCCTCATGCGGGACGTGGCCCAATGCATCAAAAATAACAAGTGTGCTGTTAACAAGGTCCGCATGGAAGCGGTCTGCTATTTCCGGGGGAACCAGTCGATCTTGGGCACCCCACATAATCAGGGTTGGTACGTTGATTTCTGATACGCGCGTTGAAAACGCATCCAGGCGGGCTCGGCGCATTCTCAACGCCAACGCCTCCCGGTTGCCTGCGCGCGTGATGAGGTCGAAGTAACGATCTACCAGCGCTGGCGTAACCAAGCTTGGGTTGGCGTATACGTTCTTGACGCTACTTTCTACCACCGCGCGCGGCAAGACGTTTTTCATCAGCTGATTCAGTATGGGCGTGTTCGCAATTCTGAGGCCAATCGGGACGGACTTAGGTTGGAACGGGTAACCAACCGCATCGATCAGTACAAGCCGCTCGACGCGTGCTGGGTGCAACAGCGCCGCAACCCACGACACATGACCGCCCAATGAGTTACCCACCAGCACACACTTGTGCACGTGCAGGCTATCCAAAAACGCGATGAGCGTCTGCACATAGCTTTCAACGGAGTAATCGCCGCTGGGTGAAGGCCCCGTCAGCCCGAAGGCGGGTAGGTCGAAGCGAATCACCCGCCGTTCGCCGCTAAGCGCGCTGGCCCAGCCATCCCAGGTGTGCAAAGAGGCGCTTGTGCCATGCAGTAAGACGATGGGGAGTCCATCCTCACGGGGGCCCTCATCTCTAAAATGCAGCGGCACACCCAAGACATCAATAAACTGCGAAGGCGGCGGTGCCCAACGCACGCTAAGATCGGCCACGCTACGGTCTGCCACGCGGTTTAGCAACAGGTAGGCACCCGCTCCCGCAGACAAGAGTA
>JABBAS010000047.1:2013-5180 GCA_018607835.1 Methylobacillus sp.
ACAGACGCTATACGATGAGATATTACACCGCGACCTCGGGAGCCTAGGCCAGTCTGTTTCTTGGACCTAAGTGATTGCGCGTACCCGCTTAATGGCTAAACTGGTGACCCACTCAACGCGGGAGCGCGCCCTTGACCGACAACACCCTTCCTATCATCTGGGTAGATGCCATTTTGATCTTCACTCTCTGCGAGTGGCTTTACCTGGGCTTACGAAGCACCCGAGCACATAAGGGCTTGGGGTTTGCCGACATCAGCTGCGGACTGCTCCCGGGGTTCCTGTTGATGCTCGCGCTTCGGTTTGCATCACCCCCTGATTTACCGCTAGAAGTATTTCTGTGTCTTGCGCTAGCGGGAGTGGCACATGCGCTAGATTTTTACCGTCGATACAGATAAGCCGCATGCTTAGCCGGAGCAGCGCAGGGGCGCATTAGCCACCCACGTGAGGCCGATGGGTCTTGCGCCCCAACAGTCGTAAGCGCGAGCGGAATTCGCCTCTATCGACATAACAGCCACGAAAGTGCCGAATACCCGTCGATGGGTCAAAGGAATCGCGTCCATGCAGGATGCGCCGATTATCAAAGACCACCATCTGACCCGCCTCTAGTTTGATTGCCAGACGGTACATTGGGTCGCGGGTTTTGGCCATGTAGGCGCGGTAGGCGCGGTAATAGGCCGGCATGATGTCGACTGGCATCTCAAAAACGCCTGCAATGTGTGCGTTGTATCGAATCTCGATGACCTCGCCTTTTGAGTCCAAGGTAATAACCGGTCTATGAATTCGAATATCAGCGGTATCGTCATGAAACCGGAAGGGAATGGCGACTTCGCACAGCAGACGAAACGCGTCGGGGTCTTCTGTGCGCAGATCGGCCGCCATGGCGAAACCATCCGCAAATAGCGACCCGCCGCCGGTCGCCTCATTGGCTAGGCAATGCAAGAACTGATAACCAGGGGGTACTTCTTGGTTGGGCAAGTCTGTATGTAGCGGAAGGGCTATTGACGTGTAAGCAAGGTTGTTGGGATCAGGTTTATTGAGTACCTCAAAGGTCGTGCCGAAGTTAGTGGTACGCAAAAACCCTATCCGTTTGGCAATCTCTACGCCAGCGTCGCCGTCACCTGCGAGGCCATTGATCATCGCAATGCCATGTGCGGCGGTGTCTTGCATCCATTTGTTTAACGCCGCATCATCCACCAAGACGGCCGCCGCCGGGTGACAAGCAATGGATACAACCGCTTGACCTGTGCGCCAAAGCTGCGCCGGAATGTCGCCTAAGTCCGCCTCGGCCCCGCCTAGACGGGTTGTCGCGATCAAAGCCACCGGCATGCGGCTGTTATGGCCGTCGGCGTAGGCCAGCAGCGCAGTGTCGCCCTCGAGCTGGGCGGAGACCAGCAGGGGGGTGTCATCAACTGCCAGCAAATCAAGCAAGCGCTCATGTGTGTCTGGATGCAGACCGGATGGGCAATTGTCGCGCAGCCAAATTGACGGAACGCGCGTGGTCGAAGCGTCTGTCCAAGTGACGATCAGCGCGTCTGTGCTGACCTGCAGGTTGTTTATTGTCATACGTATGGAGGCTCGTTGGATGTTGGGAAATCTAGTTATTCCGACAGTGGGCTGCGGCGTGTGGAGGTGGTTGCCATTGAGAAGCCAGAACGTCAGCAACGTCTAGACAGAACCCAAGCGCACGTTCACGGGCTTGGCATCAATCGGCGGTCAATTTCCACATGGCTCGCGCAAAACATCGCTAATGAATGTCGCTTTGCACTGTAAAAAATAGTCTTTTAAAACTACTAAATATGTATATATTATTTAAACAATAACTCCTAGGTATTATACAAGAGGGCGCGTTGACCTCTCCGCTGGTCACGGCTTAAGGGTGATACAGGCCACACACCGCGCCTGTTCATAGCGACCCATACAATATAGTCATGTTGTTTTTAATGACTATTTTTGCTAACTGAGCAGGCGGTGTTGTCTCTATTGCAATCACCCCCACCCCGGGGAAAGGCTGGTCGGCCACGCAGATGCCGCTCTAACGTACCCGATACAAATCTATTTAAAAGAAAGTGATCGTCGCATGACCCACCGCCCGCTCCCCTTGTTAGCCTTGCTTTTATCTTCATGTGCCTTGGTGTTCGTCGCCCTATCGGCGCAGGCCCATACGGGTGCGACCGGCGTTGTGAAAGACCGCATGGACCGATTCAAGGAGAGCAAGCAAACCCTTAAAGACCTCAAGGGGGCATTGGCGAACGCGGATGTCGAACGTATTGAATCGCTTTCGCAGCCGTTGATTGAGTGGTCGCAAGTGCTACCGAGCTATTTCCCTGCAGGCTCAAACGAGTCGCCAAGCGAGGCGCGTGATGCTATCTGGGAAGACTGGAAAGACTTTGAAGCCAAATCTGCGGGCTTCGAGCAAGCGGCCCGCAATCTGAATCAGGCAGCTAAAGAGCGCCAACCAGTCGCAAACTTGCAAGTGCTCTACAGCGAATTAGGCGCTTCTTGTAAAGCATGCCACAAGGCTTATAAAGACTGAGTCCCGATACGGCGCGGAGTCACACCCCTTGGCGGAAATCTCATATGACTCTAGAATTAATGATCATTTGAACAACAATAACCCGCCAGACTCTTCTGCAGACGAAAGGAAAAAATGAACACGGTAAAAGATTGCCTAGGCCAAAAACCCTCTCGGGTGGTTTCAGTCAGATCTACAGACACCATTCAAAAAGCGTTGGAGCTCATGAAGGTAAACCGCGTGCGTGCGGTACTGGTTGTCGATGACGATAAGTTGGCGGGTATCGTGTCACAGGGCGACTGCGCAATCCGTGCGCTTCTCCCTGGTAAGGACGCAGCCAGTACGTTGGTGACTGAGATCATGACAGCCGACCCGATGACGGTGAAACTCGGCGATCCAATGGAATACTGCATGGGTCTCATGGCAGACAAGGGATTTCGCCACCTACCCGTCATGGGCGGCACGGCGGTGGTCGGCGTCATATCTATTGGCGACGTGGTCAAAGACATGATGGGCAAACTCAGCGAGCACGTCTCGTTCTTAGAGACCTACATCAAAGGCCACAGCGCTTAATTGTGGGCCGCGCCGCAGGGCGCATCAGCATCAAGTGCGGGTATTGCGCCCAGACTGGCTGTGGTCCTCTGGTCCTCTGGTC
>JABBAS010000047.1:5280-17227 GCA_018607835.1 Methylobacillus sp.
CAAACGCCCCCTAGCTATCGCTTGCTAATGCGGGTTTCACCGTTGCCACGCAACACGTAGACCAACTCTCCCGCAGCAAAGGGCACGTCCGCATCTTGCGTGACGGCCAACAACTCACCGCCCTCAAGGCGCACGATGATTTGCAACCCCTCTTTACGCTGGAAGGCTTTCTGCGCTTTTGTACCGGCTAAAGAACCCAGCACACCGCCTAAGACAGCGCCAGCTTGGCTATTGCGACCACCCCTATCGCCAGCACCAGAGCCGACGATAGCGCCAATCAACCCCCCTGCGACTTGTCCACCGCCGGTTTCATTGTCTTCAGGCGCAATCACAACAGCTGACACCGATTGAACAACCGCTTCCACCACAGTTAACGGTTGGCGCGACTGCTTTGCTGAGTACTCACGCCCAGAGCTTGAGCCCGTTGCGCACCCTGCAAGCACCAGTGCCGCACCAAAGAGGCACAGCACGGAGAGGTTGCGAGAAAAAAATGTGTGTGTATGCATGTGTTTCTTCCAAAAATTACCGGCTACTGTGGACCGTTGCTGCTAACTTTATCACCGCATCGCAGGCGTTACTCCCATTGGTTGACGGCATACCAGCCTAACAGGTAGCGGTGGCCGACAACACCTCTAGCACTAACAGTTTGCACTCCGACGCTTCCTCATCGATACACGGCTCTGTTCGCCATTCGTGCACGCGCACAGCGTTTGAGTGACACAGCGCTAAGATGGTTTGATCAAAACGCATCTCAGCCCAAAAGGTATCACGCACGGTAAAAACCACAAAGCCGCCTACGCGCGTGACCCGCACCAACTCGTGGAGTGCTTCCGGCTTAACGTGCGATGCCGTAAACGTACCCACACATGTGGTCAAGTCATACGCACCATCTGCCATCGCCAGCGGCTGATTCATATCCGCTTGATAGAGGTTTTGGTAAATCTGCTTTTTCCTCGCCTGCGCGAGCATACCGTCAGAAAAATCTAAACCGTCCAAGGTCTTAAAACCGTTTTCGTAAAGCAACTGCCCAACCAAGCCCGTGCCGCAACCGGCATCAAGTATGCGCACACTCGCATCACCCGCATACCGTTGCACCTGTCGCATCGCATGTTGAGGCGCAAAGTAACCCCAGGCTTGGGTTAAGTCGTGATCATACTTTTCCGCCCAGTCGCCATAGGCATCCATTAGGGCTTCGGTGGTGCTTGCGGTTAGGACGTGATCGAGAATATTGCTTCTGGGCTTCATAACTTCGTTTTATATTTAAAAGTCTGAAACAGCTCCCTGAGTCAGGGAGCTTACAAACGTGATCGAGCGTGTCGATAGATCAACACCCCTTGTAATCACGCGACAAACAGTCGCGTGCAAATTTTTGAGCCTCTTCGATCTGTCGCGGCGTCATTTCTTCGGCTAACGCATCTCTTTCCTGGGCCGCGTTAACCGCCCCGTTCACTGCGGCCAAGTTGAACCACGCATGGGCTTGTACGTGATCTTTCAAAACACTTTTTCCCTTGTGATAGTACCTTGCAAGGTTATGCTGCGCTTCTCCGAGACCTTGCTCCGCTGCCAGCCGGTACCATTTAAGCGCTTGATAATAATCTTGAGGCACGCCATAACCTTGGTGGTACATCATGCCGATATTGTTCTGAGCATATGCGTCGCCTTGCTGTGCGCTAACCAAGTACCACTTAGCCGCTTGAGCGTAATCTTGGCGCACACCCTGACCGTAAAAATACATCAAGCCGATGTTGTATTGCGCGTCTGAGCTGCCTTGCTCTGCAAAAAACATCCACCTAGAAAAGGCAGTCCGGTAGTCCTTTGCGCCATAGGCGGCACTTGCATCATCAAAACCACCCGCAAATACACCCGTGTTCATGCCAATCGCCAGCGCGATGATTACCGATCGAAGTTGCATGCGTCCCTCTCCCCTTTTTTCCGCTGATTCGAACATCATACAAAAGAGGCCCCCGTATCAAAAGAACTTGTTTAGATGACGGGGTAACTCAGTCTGTCTCACGTTCTTTGCGGATGGCATTGGTCTGCCGTTGAATCGTCCACCTACGCACCTTGCTAAGATGAAGTATGAATCGCTTCGTACGCGATGACGAACAAAACGATCTTTAGGAAATAGGACATGTCATACCAAGCCGCTCTAGCCGCTGACCTCGCGAACCACTCGCTAAGCTTTTTGATCGGCGCCGCATTGATTTTTCTCATCTCGCTAATCATCAGCAAGAAGCGAGTCGCGGAAGCGGTAACGGCTCTCAGCGCTCAAAAGGACGTGCAGTTCAAAGAAACGATCCATTCCTTAATGGAATCTCAGGATTTTTCGTGGGTTCGGAAAAAGGTTTTGTTAAAGAAAGCCGGAGTGGAATTAAGCGGGGAGTCGCATGAGGCCTCCGCAGCATTGGCAGAAGATTATTTGCTAAGGGCCTCCGCCTTGCACGAGGTTGAAGACGAGCAAGACTTGGACACCATCGCCGGCTATTACAGCGATGAAGATAGCGCTTTACACAATCGGTACATTGCTTACTTTTGGCAGTATGCGTCCTATAAGTTCGCCACGACACCCTCGCTGAAAGATAAGTTTCATAAAAACTTAGAAAAGTCAGCCGCCCAATTAGAGGCCAAATATATGAACTGGATCTCCAGCCAAGTCGACACACACCACCCTAAGTCGGCAACCATCGTGTTGCCGAAGAAAATTATCTCCTACACAAAAGGCAATGGAATCAAATAAGCTCTCGGTGCGCTAGGTTGCGCAGGCACGGTTTTTTAAATCGGCAAAATTTTGGAATTAAAGATCGTTACCGCTTTGTCCACTGAGTGGTCCATGTCATCAATGATAACGACCAAGCCCTGAAAAACGAAGATCACCAGCAGTTGCACGCCTAGACCGGTGAGACCAGGCGCCGCCAACATCACCAAAACAAAATAGAGGTTGGCTATCAAGCGAAGCCAATCGTAAAACGCAGGGTGGTAGCACACCTGTGTTTTAGTTAAAAACAAAGACATGCTCTGGACCAACACGGCATGAAATGGCACGTCCATACTCGGGCGTGTCTTAATCACCTCTCGAATATCCGCCAAGAGTACATTCGTTTGGGTCTTCATCGCCTCGTATGACAGCTCCTCAACGAGGTAGGCATTTAGGGACGCTCGCCACGCGTCAAACCCTGGCTTAGGGCTGTTGGCAGCCGCCTCGGCTAGCAGCAAGTTACAGTCCGCTTCTATATTACTCAACGCATCCAAGGCACTCCGGTGTAACTCCGTGATCTCTATTTGTTTGCGCTTCACAATCCCAAACGTAATGGCCAACGCGATACCAAATACCGAACCGACCGCCGAGACCGCAATCATCAGTACCGGCCGATCAAAGAAGTTGTATAGATCCCAAGGGCTTATTTGACTCACTTCAACGAACAAAACGCGCAAGCCCAGATGCGCCGCCATCACTCCAAACACCAAACTAAACACCGATGCGCCAAACACCTCACTAATGAGGTTGCTGACCCGCATCAACTTCACAACCCGCAACAAGCGCAGCAGCCGTAACAGGACAAGCGACTCCAAGTGAGCGCCTGGAATAAGGTTCAAAAATACCAAGATAACGACAGCCGATGGCAAGATGGCCAAACCATCACAAACCAAAAAAATCACTGCCCGCCAGTCACGCAAGCGCGTGACCGTGAGGCGTAGCAGGAAGTCGATGGTGAAGATAACGAAAATAACCAGTTCCACAATAAACAGCTGCACGCTATTCATCGGGAAAAGCCCTGGATACTCATCCACCAAAAACAGAAAGAAAATGGATGCCACGATGGTGGCCGAGATAAGCACCATATAGCGTTGGCCCAACGCCGTATTGGGTTGCGCGAGCTCGCGCTCTAAATCGCGAAAGTGACGCCACTTTGAACGAAATGAGAGTATTTCTGGCAGGTTGACTGACATTGATGGCTAACGATAGATAGGAACTTACACACTAAATGGTGCAACTCCACCTAACAAGTAGCCATTTGTATTACTTTAATAAATAATTAAAGAGAGCGCATGCGTTTGTAGATTACCAATTAGCCCCTAACGGGCGCGACGCTGGGTTGCTTTTCTTGCATCGTCCGCCGTACGCCGTTTGTCCACTAGGTCCTTTATGTCCCGGTAAACGCTACTTCGCCCACGGCCCTCTCTTATCTGCGCGCGCTTGGAGGTGACCACCACCCCTGAAGCGGTTGTCACCTGCATTGGCTGCACCAACTCTCCCGTGTCGGCGGAGGTGATTTCGAAACGCGGCCCCCCACGCTTTTTTAGCCAGCGGTCCGACCATTGGGCTAGGAATATCACCATAGGAAACAAGTCGTGGCCCTTCGCTGTCAGCCTGTACTCCACCGCACGACCGTCACCATCCACGGGCACCCGCGTCAAGATATCTGCGGCGACTAGCTCGGACAGCCGCGCAGTCAGCACGTTCGAGGCGACGCCCAGTTGCTCGGCGAAGTCATCAAAGCGTCTCATGCCGTTGAAGGCATTGCGGATGATGACAAATTTCCATTTATCCGCCAACTGCTCCGCAGCCTGCGCAATCGGACAGTCCATGTCAGCAAACGAGATACGTGTCATCGTGTTTTCTATGTTCCGGTTTTTAGACTCAATAAGTGCATTGTAAGTATTTAGAAGGCAGTTTTATATTACTTGCATTAAACAATCTATTTGTGTAAATTGATAAGCATCAAAGGGAACCGACGCAAATAGCAAGGAGATACACATGACAGTCATTTCACGTCGCATAGCAACGCCACTAACAGGCAAAACAGCCCTAACCATTTCACGGGCGAAGTCATTAGCAGAGATCATGGAGCGTGCAGGTGGGCGCGCACGGGTTCGCAAAGTGATCTTTGGCGATGGTACCGGCGATATTCATCTTTACGGCAGCTTCACTGATTTCACCATTGGAACAAAAGCCGTGACGGCGATGGGCAAAGACCCTGCAATGGCCGCATGGCACGCCGAACGAGAAGCCGATCCAGCAGCCCACCTGAAAGGGCCGGAGATGTACCGATGCGCTTTCGGTGAGCCATCCCAGAAACCGGTGATTCTTCAGCGCACCTACCGCATCGCGCGTCATAACGTGCCAGGCGCTTTGGCGTTAATGCCAGAGCTGCAGGGCATTGTGGGCGACACCCCTTTAATGGCGGTTCTACCAACCGTGGCCAGCGCAATGGATGAGATGCTTATCGCCTACTACTTTGATTCGGTAGAGCACTTTGGCTCCCAGCTTGATGACGTGGCCATGTCGCCCGCATTCCAGCAACTGGTTACGAAGGCCAGTAGCTATGGTGAATTGACAACGTCGCGTTTACTCGTAGCAATTGATTAACATCAAAGGAGAAGAAATGAGTTACGTAACAATCAGCAAGTGGAAAAATGACCCCGACTTCGATAGGGACGTCGCAATAGACATTGTTCAACAGAAGTATGTTTCCGCGATTTTGGCGCTTGGGGCAGAGCGTGTTTACTTTGTTGAGCTCCCTGATAACGAGGTGCGCTCTATTACCGTCTACCCAACACAAGCCATTGCTGCAGCTGCGGCAGAGAAACAGGCCGCTGTACGAACGCAAGGCGAGAAAGAACTAAGAACCCAACTGGTGGGGGTCGAGCACGGCGAGGTTTTCGCCAGTGGCCAAGCTTAGATCGCCACACCTAACCACCGGGGCCTAGGTCTAGGCCAAGAGCCCCGGTTTTGTCATGATCACGAAGGCACCGCAGAATGATAGACGTTACAACAGACTACTTTTCTACCGAGGCGGAGGCACTCGATGAGATTGCCGCCATGGGGTGGAACCCCTTGGTGCGCGACATCGTTCTTACCGAGGATGAGCCCTTGCATTGGCATGACTTTGAGTCTGTCATATTCATTGTCAGTGGCAGCATTCGCTTTGCCG
This sequence comes from Methylobacillus sp., assembly GCA_018607835.1. Taxonomy (GTDB): domain Bacteria; phylum Pseudomonadota; class Gammaproteobacteria; order Burkholderiales; family Burkholderiaceae_C; genus RS62. The sequence goes on from JABBAS010000047.1 coordinate 11,214, forward strand.
ACGCGCATGGTGCGGTGACCGAAGTTCAGGCCGGTAGCCGGTTCAGAGGCCTTCCAAACCTCTTACACCGCGAACTCGCGGGTTCGAATTACCGCGTGGTGTTTGGATTCAAAAATAAACGTTCTGAATTCACGATGCCGATAAATAAAGACCCCGCCCTGCTGGGCACCTAAAAGGCCTTGCCCCGCGCAGTGACTGGCCATAAGGTCTCGACCTTGCCATTTCTTACGCCAACGTACCAGTCATGCAGATTGCAGGTTGGGTCGCAATGACCTGGCACCAGCTTTAGCTTGTCACCAATAGTCAGCACGTTATCCGGGTCGGCAATTACCCCGTGCTCATCGGAGCATTTGAGGTAACGGACATCATCACGACCAAAAATAATTGGTAACCCACTATCCACCGACTGCACCTTCAACCCAGCATCACAAACCGCCATATCTGTTTTGGCATGGCTCATAACCGAGGTCAGAATAAACAGGGCGTTCTCCCACTCTCCCTGATCAAGCCGGTTACCGTCATGATCCAAAATACGCCCATAGTCCGCATCCATGAAGGCATAAGACCCGCATTGCAGCTCGTTGTAGAGGCCAGAGTTTCCCTCGAAATAATATGACCCTGTGCCGCCGCCACCAACCGTCTCACAGTAAAGATTGACCGCCTGCAATTCGCGAACAGCCTCTGACACCATGGCCAACACGGAATCGATTTGCGCTTTACGCTCGCCGTAGTCTTCAAGATGTTGCATGGCACCCTGATAGGCCTGAATGCCCGAAAATTTAAGCCCCTCTGCGGCATCAATGGCTTTGGCAATCTTGACCACATCGGCAATGGTGCTCACGCCACACCGCCCTGCGCCGCAATCAATTTCAACCAGGCATTCAATCTGCGTGTCATGCTTTACGGCGGCCGTCGATAGCTCGGCAACATTAGCCAAATCATCCACGCAACAAATAGTTCGGGCGCCTAACTTTGGCAAACGAGCCATTCGGTCGATCTTCAGGGGGTCTCGCACTTGGTTAGAGATCAACACATCTCTAACGCCGCCTCTCACAAACGCTTCGGCCTCGCTAACCTTCTGACAGGCAACACCACAACTGCCACCAAGCCGTTCTTGCAAGAGCGCCACATCCACTGACTTATGCATCTTTCCATGGATGCGATGACGTATGCCCATCTCCGCTACGATACGGCCCATTTTGGTGATGTTGCGCTCCAGCGCATTCAGGTCCAACACCAAGCACGGCGTTTGTATCTCCGCCTCATCCATTCCAATCGAAGCCGGAATGTCGTAACCAACCTCGAGGTCTTCAAGTCTTGACTGCATAGGTATCTTTGACTCCAGTGGTCTCGCCAAGGCGGGCCGTTCAGTTTGAGATGACAGGCTTCTCCGGACGCAAACCGACCTTTAAAGCTAACGCTCAGCGCTTATGGTGATCGGCTTGCATACGCTCGTGCACAGCCTGCATTCCCCGCGCGCTCATATCACTGACCTCTGCGGCGTGAGCCTGCAACAAGGCCACTACGTTTGCATCTGTTGACGTCTGAATCACGACCACCCCTGTCGCCGACATCTCAATGCGCGTGGCAATAACATCGGCGTGCTTAAATAACGCTGTTAGTGTTGGGCTCTGTATCACCACCTCCGGGTCGCGCCCGTTTTGGAAACGGGCCAGCATCAACACCACATGGCTCAGTAGCTTGCTGCGCAAGGCGGCATCGTCGGTTTCTGTGACCGTGCGAATACCGTCAGGCAAGTTATCGACCGTACGGCGCAGCGCCTTGTGTTGCGTAAACAAGGCCTTGAGGTCACTGACTTCCGTGGGCGTCGTGTCCTTGCCGTTGAGCCCCGGCATATTAACCTCATCATGCTCTCCCATGGCATGAGCATCTTTTTTCCCAGCCATGTGGGCCCTATGCATGCGGTCATGCATACTTTCCGCCCAGACGCCACCAACGGCTGTGACGAGAGAGAGGGCCAGTGCCATCAGAATAGACTTGCGCATAATTAACCCGATCAAGCGGCGTTTTTTTGTAAATGTGACAATGACGGCATTGTACGTATCAGCGCGTCACTAGGCTACAAAAGTCCGTACGCCACGATGGCATTTGAGCGCGCTGCCTGTGGGAATTGTTGGATTGACTATCAAGCCCACCCGCTTCGGGTCGATCTATAAAGTTGGTATTACGAGGGGTTTGCTTCACCATGCAATTGAAAGAGCGTTTTTCTATGGGTTATCGCGTCCTAACAGGCGCGATGCTTGCTTTAGTGTGGCTGCTGCATGGGGTAACGCATGCACAGACAGCCCCCAAACCGCCCGCCAGTTTTCCCGCCGCCTATCTAAGCGTCGGCCAAGGCAGTGTGTCCGAGCCCCTGATTAACGAGATCGCGGGTAGTTACAGCTACTACAAGCGCATACGGGTAGACGGTGAAGAGGATCGCAGCTCCCAAATTGTTCTTGACATCGCCAGAGTCTCGAGCACGGTATTGTTTGCCCAACTGTCCGTGCCCTTCCGCAACGCGCTGATGTGCGAGTACCGAGGGGTCTTCGAATACAAAACCAACGGCGAATTCATTGCCATTGACGACATCAAGGACCCCAACAGTTGCGTCATGCAACTAAAGGTCAACAGCAACTCGCTTGTGCTGATCGATGAATCGATTGACCACAAGCGCTGCACGGTAAAAGCGCGGTGCTACCCCGACGGCTCGGTTGATCGCCTGTATTTTTCGCGGCACATCAAAGAAAAAGTTACCTCGCTTAGCAGCATTCTTGTTTCCGACGAATACAAGGCGGAAAAAGATCGTTTTCGCGCGCAGTTCAATCGCTAACTTAGCGCGCGGCAGCGGTGGTTGCGCGCTTCAAACGGTGCGAAAATAGGGTACTCAAGCCCGTGCCAGACGCACCTAGCCCTCCTACCTTATCGCGCGCATGCACACCTCTGAACAACCTGTACTCCGCGACTTGGTTTTAGTCGGCGGCGGCCACAGCCATGTGGGCGTGCTTGGTATGTTGGCAATGCACCCAGAGCCCGGCGTTCGCGTAACGGTTATTTGCACCGATATCGATACGCCCTACTCTGGCATGTTGCCTGGCTATATTGCGGGCCACTACCCCTTCGAGGCGGTGCACATAGACCTTGCGCGTCTGTGCGTGCACGCGGGCGCACGGTTCTACCACAGCAAGGTGACGCACATTGACCGCGATAGCCAGCAAGTCATTTGCGATAACCGCCCGCCAGTGCCCTACGACTTGCTGTCCATTAACATCGGCTCCACCCCCCAGCTAGACCAGGTAACAGGCGCCAAGGCTTTGGCTGCGCCAGTAAAGCCCATTGCCAGTTTTAACCGGCGGTGGCTGTCCTTATTAGAAACAGTCACCCAGTGGGCGACCCAGCGCGGACGCATGACCATTGCCGTGGTTGGCGGTGGTGCGGGTGGTGTTGAGTTGCTGCTGGCCATGCAACACCGTCTACAAAAAGAGGTGACCGCTGCAGGGCGTAACCCAGCCGACTTACAGTTTGTGCTGCTCACAGCCGGGCGCACCATACTGCCCACACACAACGCCCACGTGCAGGCGCAGTTCATGCGCGTATTACGCCAGCGAAACGTAACCGTGCACCTCAACACCGAGGTGGTCGCCCTCTCCCACGGTTGCCTACACACCAAAGATGGCCGTACCTACGATGCAGACGAGACCATGTGGGTGACGCAAGCCGGTGGCCCCGCTTGGCTCAAAAACACCGGTCTCTCACTGGACAGCAATGGCTTTATTCAAGTCAACGACTGCCTGCAAACACTAAGCGATCCCGCTATTTTTGCAGCCGGCGATATCGCCGCCTTCACGCCGCAGCCGCTGGAGAAAGCAGGCGTGTTTGCGGTGCGCATGGCCAAGCCCCTCACCGAAAATTTGCGGCGAGCCTTCCAAGGCCGGGCTTTAAAGCCCTACCGCCCTCAGCGCACCTGGTTGGCCTTGATTTCAACGGGTGACACCTACGCCGTCGCCTCAAGAGGCCGTTGGCATTTTTCGGGCGCATGGGTCTGGCGATGGAAAGATGCCATTGACCGCCGCTTTATGCGCCGCTTCACCGACTTGCCGTCCATGGCGCCTACAACGGGCGGCGACGGGTGGACCAAGCTGCCACATTGGTTGCGCCCCGTGTCCGCTACGCGCACCCACGTGGCGCTAAACGCCGAAGAGTCATTGGAAGCCATTGCCGCACAAGCCATGCGCTGTGGCGGTTGCGGCGCTAAAGTAGGCGCCAACGTGTTATCGCGCGCCCTTAGCCACTTGCGTCCCCACCCCAACGACGATGTCCTTATTGGCCTGCAGTCGCCAGACGATGCCGCGGTGGTGCGTATCCCGCAGGGCAAGGCAATGGTGCACAGTGTGGACTTCTTTCGGGCGTTTATTGACGACCCCTACGTATTTGGCAAAGTTGCCGCCAACCACGCTTTAGGCGACATCTTTGCCATGGGGGCGACGCCGCACACCGCAACCGCCATCGCCACGGTGCCACCCGGGTTAGAGAAGAAGGTAGAGGCGCTACTCAGCGAGATGATGGGCGGCGCACTCGAGGTGCTCAACGCGGCGGGTTGTACCCTTGTGGGCGGGCATACGGGTGAGGGCAAGGAGCTGGCTTTGGGCTTCGCCATGAACGGTTTGGTCGATGCCGACATGGCCAACGTGATGCGCAAAGGCGGTATGCAAGTGGGCGATGCCATCGTCTTAACCAAAGCCATTGGCACGGGGACCTTGTTTGCGGCCCATGCCCAACTAGCGGCAAAAGGTGTGTGGGTGGATGCGGCCTTGCAGTCCATGCAGCGCTCTAACCAAGCAGGCGCTGCGGTGTTGCACGCGCACGGTGCCACGAGTTGTACCGACGTTACCGGCTTTGGCTTGCTTGGCCACTTGGTCGAAATGACCAAAGCGGCGGACAGGGGGGCGCAGATTCAACTGCAGGCCATCCCGCTTTTGTCGGGAGCGGTCGCCTGCGTGGAAGCGGGCATTTTTAGCTCACTGCAATCAGCCAATGTCCGTTTGCGCAGGGCCCTGCAAAACGCGGATGCCTTCGTCAGCGATGCGCGCTACCCCTTGTTGTTCGACCCGCAGACCGCAGGCGGCCTGCTAGCGTCCATACCCGCAGGCCAAGCTGACGACTGTATTCACGCTTTGCACGCCGCAGGCTACGACGACAGCGCCATCATTGGCTACGTTACCGAGGCCCTCGGGGCAGACAACGTCTACGTGACACTGACACTGTAGGCTAGCCTCGGCGCCAATCGTGGTAGCGCCCAGCCCACTGCAATAAACGGGGCGACACATGGGCACGCTTCCACGCACCGGCGGCGTACTTGTTGGCCTCTGCGCGAGTGGGGTAGGTGTGTATGGTGGCCAAGATTTTATTGAGCCCCAAGCCATGCTTCATCGCCAGCACGTACTCTGCAATCAGCTCACCCGCTTGGCCACCCACGATGGTGACACCCAAGATACGGTCACTGCCCTTGGCGGTCAAGACCTTCACAAATCCCATGGTCTCGCTGTCTGCGATGGCACGGTCTAAGTCGTCTAGCGGGTAGCGCGTCACCTCATGCGCCACCCCTTGCGCCGTCGCCTCTTGTTCATTGAGGCCAACCCGCGCCACCTCGGGGTCAACGAAGGTCACCCACGGTATAACGCGGTAGTCGGTTTTGAACATTTTCAAATCACCAAACAAGGCATTCACGGTGGCGTACCACGCCTGATGCGACGCGGTATGGGTAAATTGATACGGCCCCGCCACATCGCCGGCAGCATAAATGTTGGGGTAAATGGTTTGCAAATAGTCGTTGGTGTCCACCGTACGATGCGTCGGTATACCCAAGGTTTCCAAGCCATAGTCACTCAAACGCGCCACCCGACCAACCGCACAAATAAGCGCGTCGAAGGGAATGCGTTTGGTTTCTACCCCCTGCTCACTTTTCTCCGTTTGCTCAGTTCGCTCCGCCTCCACCACCAACCACTTCTCACGGG
>JABBAS010000047.1:17327-22955 GCA_018607835.1 Methylobacillus sp.
CACCGCCGTCTTGCTCACAGCGCAAGGCCTTGTGTCCCGTCAACACCGTCACGCCATCGGCGGTCAGTGCACCTGCGACTACCTCGGATACGTCGGCATCCTCACGTACCAAGAGGCGGCTACCCATTTCAACTTGCGTCACCGATGCGCCCAAGCGGGCGAAACTTTGTGCCAGCTCACAGCCAATCGGCCCACCACCCAAAACAACAATGCGCTTGGGAATGGTTTCCATCGCCGCGAAGGCATCCCATAAGGTATCCGAGGTTAAGCACCCCACAGTCTCTATCCCGGGCAACGGCGGTATGAATGGCTTGGCTCCCGCCGCAATCACCGTGCTTCGCGTGGTCAGGTGTTGCAGGCGGCCATCCGGGTGGGTGATGCAAACCGTCCACGGGTTAATAAGTTGCGCATGGCCTTTGATTACCTCAACACCCAACGCGGTGTAGCGCTCTACACTGTCGTGGGGCGCGATGGCGCTAATGACGGCGTGCACCCGCGCCATGACCGCCTTGAAACTAAATTCCGGCGCCACATCGGCCAGCCCATAGACCGAGGCGTGGCGCATTTGGCTCGCTACTTTGGCGCTTTTAATCAAGGCCTTGCTTGGGACACATCCAAAATTAAGACAGTCACCGCCCATCTCCTTGGCCTCAATCAGGGTCACCTTGGCCTTTACCGCGGCGCCGATGTAAGCAGACACCAGTCCGGCAGCGCCGCCACCAATGACGATGAGATTGCGGTCAAAGGTTTTGGGACGCTGTGACTCCCAACGGGCATATAGCTGACGCCGCTGCCAGCGCGTGAGTGCCCACCGCAGCAAAAATGGCAAAAACGCCAAGATGACAAGCGAACCCGACACCACCGGCGACAACAGATCGGATACGTCCGTTATCGCAGCCAAGTGCTTACCCGCGTTCACATACGCCATGGTGCCAATGAGCATGCCGACTTGACTCACCCAGAAGAATGTCCAGAGTTTGATGCGCGTGAGCCCCATGGACAAGTTCAATAAAAAGAACGGAACGATGGGGAGCAATCGCAAGGAGAACAGATAAAACGCACCATCTTTTTCTAGCCCCGCTTGCAAAGAGGCCAAGCGACTCCCCCATCGCGCCTCCACCCAATCACGCAGCAAGTAACGGGCGCTCAACATCGCCAAGGTCGCCCCGATGGTTGAGGCGAATGAGACAATCACCAGGCCCCAACCAAACCCAAACACGGCGCCTGCCACCAAAGTAAGCAACGTCGCCCCGGGCAGCGACAGCGCCGTCGCCCCAATGTAGAGCAAGCTAAAAACAGCAATGAACGCAAAGGGTGATGCCGCATAACGCGCCGTCAATTGCGCTTGACTGGCCTGCAAACTAGCCAGGCTTAAGGCATCTCCAGCAACGATAACCACAACGAACAAGGCGGCCACGACGCCTGCCGTGATCCAAATTTTTCTCATGTCTTGTCCTCTAGGGTGGGTTGAAAAGTTTTGATGCCGGTCGCAATCCGTGTACCCGTGGTCAGCACGCACAACGCAGAGAAGACATAAGCGATAACAGGGAAAGCGCTGGGGAAAATGCACATCAACACAAACGCGAGCAAGGTCTCACCGCCCTCGGTCAAGCCACCCAAGAAATAAATTCCTTTTTGCAGTGCACCGGTCGGCGCCAAGGCGCGCTCCTTGGCTAAGACGGCATAGGCCAAAAAGCTCGTTCCTGTGCCGATAAAGCTCGCGAGCAAAACCGCGGCAGGCAAGGCATTGGTGTCAGGCGATGCCACCGCAAACCCCAGCGGTAGACACGCATAAAAGATGAAGTCCAGCGTGATATCTAAAAACCGGCCACGGTCTGTGGGTCTATCCAACCGGGCCAATGCGCCGTCAAGTCCGTCGCACAAGCGTGACAACAACAGCAAGGCCAAACCCCACAAGAACGCTTGCACCGCAATGGCAAGGGCGGCACCAACGCCTAGCCCAAAACCCAGCCATGTGACGGTGTCGGCCTGCACACCCAACGTCTGCAATCGCTCCGCTACGTGGCGAAAAACAGGCGTTAACCGCGCCTGCAAATAGTTATCCAACATGTGTGGCCTCTCGCTGTAAGGTGTGCACGCGACCGCTGGCGGGTATGTCGCGACGGTCGTGGGTAACGAGCACCGCAGGAATACCGCGTGCATTCACCTGCGCATATACCCACGCACGCATTTGGGCGCGCAAGGTCTCATCCAGTTGGGCGAACGGCTCGTCCAGCAAAATGGCTTTGGGCTTGGCGAGCAATGCCCGCATGATGGCAACGCGGGCACGCTGGCCACCCGATAAGGTCCCCGGGTCGCGATCCCCAAAATCTGCTAGTTCAATCTCGGTCAACGCGGCCTGAATGGTCGCCGCCCGTTCGACCCGTGGCATACGCTGGGGCACCGCAAACAGCAGGTTCTCCGCCACCGTCATGTGCGCAAATAGCAGGGCCTCTTGATACACCAAGCCAATGCCTCGTTGATGTGCGGGCAAGTGCGTGATGACCTGCGAGTGAAGTCGAACGTCCCCCACAAAGGTGAGCGGCTCTAGGTCGACAGACACGTTGCCCAGCGTGCCGGCGATAGCCGCCAGCAACGAGCTTTTCCCAGAGCCGCTAGGCCCCATGATGGTGAGCACCTCACCCGGCGCCACCGAAAACGCATCGTCACGTATCCAAGTGCGCGCGCCCTGCCCCAAGGAGACGGTGTTCACCTGAAGACCTTGGGTTGTCATGAGGCCGATCTCGCAAATTGGCGCGGTCGTCCCATCACGCTGGCAAGCCAAAAAATAGCAATGGGCAGCAGCATTTGCAACGCCGCATACGCGCTCATGAAGGTGCGTTGCCCGTTGGCGGCAAGCGTCACAGCCTCTGTTGTGACGGTATCGAACCGCCCGGCGCCCACGTACAACGTGGGCAGGTATTGCGCCACGCTAACGGCAAACCCGATTGCCCAAGCGGCCATCAGCGCAGGCATCAGTTGCGGCCACTTCACGGCAAACAAGTACGCCCACCGCGATCTGCCAAGGCTGGCCGCTACGGCTCCTTGGCGCGCATCCACTGATTGATAGGCAGGCTCTAGTGCCAACAAAACATAAGGCAAGACCATCACTGCATGCGCACCAATCAAGCCCAACCATTGCCCCTCTAAACGAACAAACAAGGCGACGCTATATAGGCCGATGACCCACACAATAGCGGGCAACACCATCGGTAACAACAACCACGGACGTAGCGCAGCGTGCCATGCGCGTGGCGCCAACTCAAGCCACGCCATGCACCACGCCATACAAAATGTGGCCGATGCGAGCGCAAGCGCGAAGGTATTCCATAAGGTCGCCGTACTGCGCCCAACTTGTTGCCACGCGCCCATCGTCCACTGCGCTGGCCATACATGGGGAAACGGCCACAGACCCGACACGCTGCCAACCGCGAGCGCAAACCATGACAGCAGGTAAGCAACGAGCAAAGCAGCCCATAACCCATACGAGTGGGCATAGCGCTTCGCGCGGACAGTCCAACGGGGTGGCACACCGTGGGCTGACGTTGCGAGCGACACCGGCGTTGTCAAAGGTGGCCATTGCACCACTGCCATCGTGCCACGCACCAACAACCAGCGCGTGGCGCGCCCATACATGATCAGCGCGGCCATCAACGCGACACACCCCGTCAGCACACCAGCGGCCACCGCCCCCATGGCTTGTTGCGCCACGTTGGCATCGCCCAACCATTGCCAAGACAAAACGGCGAAGGTCGGCGGCGTGGTCGGCCCCAGAATCAATGCCATATCCACTACCCCTAAGCCATAGGCGACCACGGCCAGCAGGGGCCATCTCAGGGTCAGCGCAAGTTGTGGCCAGACCACCCGTGCAAACGCGGCGCTAGGCGGATAGCCTAGTGTCTGCGCCAGTCCATACTCCGATTGCCAGCGGCGGCGGATGTCGTCACGGCGCAGTTGTGTCGCGCCAATCCACAACAAAAACGGTACCTCTTTGAGCCACAACGCCAATATGAGACCGAGGCCCCACGGGTCTTGCGTGGTTGACCAATCTGGCGGCGATTGAAAGCCTGTCAATGTGGGTGAAACCAGACGTAACAGCCAACCCGATGGCGACAACCACAACACGAGTGCAATCGCCATCGCGGCATGGGGTGTTGCCAACAGAGCGGGTAGGTGTTGCATCCAACGCATCAAAGTCTGATGGACGAAACCAATCGCGAGTAAGCGCGCCGCCGTTAGCCATGCCAAGACCCCGGAGACCAACGCAGTCCAAACAGACAGGGCCAGCGCCGAGCGAGCTTGCGGCTGCTGCCACAACGCGTGCAGAGCCGCGCTGTCAAGTGCTTGCCCTGCGACCGCGAACAGCGCCCAGGCAATTGGTACGCTGACGATGAGCGCGAAGAAAATAACCGCTAACCGATGAGACACGCTACGACGCGCAGTCAGTGAGAGGTTCGCTAACAGCATGACTGGGGATCGGGTGCTCGCACCATGTTACTGACCGTAGCGACGAATCCACTCCGCCTCAATGGCCTCAACCCAAGACGCGTGCGGTTCTTGCAACGTGGGGACGGTGCGGCCCAACTGGCCTGGCTGCAAGGCACCGGAGAAACGGGCTTGGTCTGCGGCACTCAGACGAGCCACATCCAGCACGGTGGGATCACCCCACACTGAAATATCCGCCTTGCGGGCTTGGGCCAATGGCGATAACAAGAAGTTGGCGACCACCTTGGCAGCAGCCTTGCTCGGCGCGTTGTACGGCATCGTGACGAAATGGGTGTTACCAATCGTGCCGTTCTCAAACTGCCAACTCTGTACGGTGGCCGGTAGGCGTTTGGCCGTGATTTCGTTGGCCGCTTGATTGGGGTTAAAGCTGATGCCTATCCATAGCGCCCCGTCGCCCACCATTTGTGTCATCGCAGCCGCGCTCTGAGGAAACTGCTTTCCGCCACGCCATAGATGGGGGTGTAAGGCATCCAAAAATACCCACAACGCCTGCGTCTGCGCCTTAAAGGTGTCTGCATTCACCGGTTGAGAGAGTACACGCGCATCGGCGGCAAACTCAATAAGCGCCTGCTTGATGAAGGTGGTGCCGTGGAAGTCGGGGACCCGTGGGTAGGTTGAACGACCCGGGTTTGCTTGGGCAAATGTCAACCACTCCGCCATGCTTTGAGGCGGAGTAGCCACGCGGGCCCGGTCGGCAAAAAACGTGAGTTGCGCCATGCCCCAGGGCGACTCTAAGCCATCGGTTGGTTCTGAGAAATCCCTGAGTGTGCTGGGCTTGTTAACCGTATCTACCCATTGAAAATGGGGTAGCGCGGTTGCAAATGGCGGCGCCAATAGGCCCTCGCGCTTCATCGCTGCGAAGTTTTCGCCGTTAATCCATAGCAGATCAACCGTGCCACCTTGCTCGCCGCGACCCGCCTGCTTTTCAGTGCGAATGCGCTTCACCACGTCGGCGGCATCGCTTATTTTTACGTGCTGGAGGGTGATACCGTGCTCACGTTTCACCGTTTCAGCGACCCAGTCTATGTAGGCATTGATAGGCTGGCTACCCGCCCACGCATTGAAGTAAACCGTTTGACCGCGCGCGGTCTGCTCCACCGTAGCCCAGTCGGCTGGCGATGG
>JABBAS010000047.1:23055-27270 GCA_018607835.1 Methylobacillus sp.
TGCGCAGCACCCAGCGTGAGCAAGGGCGTCATACACAGCAAAACCAATACGCGACTGGCTTGCCGAACACGTGATGAGATAAAAGTAAATAGTCGCATGATGCTCCGGCGATAGCCCTAGACCTTGGGCAGTTGTAGGACGCGTGCACCGAATATGATGACACCCTTTATAATCCATTATAGTTACATTACTGGTGCTCAACCCGTGGGACACCCGCAAAACCCACATTAGCGGTACCGGTAAAGGCAACAAAAAAGGCGCCTCAGCGCCCTTGTTGCAAACCACTCAACCCTATCAAGCCATGCCGGGGTTATTCGCCATGTTTTTGACGGTCGGCATGTTTAGCTTGCGCGCCTTGATGGTTTTTTCGCTCTTGAGGTAGGTCTCCATCACGTCCCAAATAGGCTCACCCTGCACGCCCTCTGCAACGGGAGCCCAGCCGGCGACCTTATAGGCTTTACCCGCATCCACGGATTTGCCATTGAGGCGCATATCGCTAATGCGATTGCCAGAGGCGGCCAAGGGATCGCAGGTGTATTCCAAGCCACCCACACGCACCATGTCCCCGCCCTGCTGGTAGTAAGGGTCTGGGTTGAAGAGGTTGTCGCACACGTCCTCCAATATGGTTTTGATGTTGGCACCCGTCAGGTTGCTCACAGTGGTGGCGGGGTAAGTTATCGCCACTTGATCCATCAGATGATCACGCGTGATGGCCTGCCCTGGCAAAATCGTAGTGCCCCAGCGGAAGCCGGGTGAGAACGCGATTTCAGCGTCCTTCACCGCCATCAGCCCATCAACAATTAATTGGTCCCACGACCCATTAAAGTTACCGCGGCGATACAGCAAGCCTTCACTGATAGCGAGTGTCTCGCTAAGCTTGGCCTCATAGGGTGCACGGGCCTTGTTAATGTAAGCGGCCATCTCAGCATCCGCTGGCAGCAGATTGGCGAATATGGGCATGAGCTTATAGCGGAAGTCACGCACTTTGCCGCCCTGCACATCAAAGTCCAAGACCCCTAAGAACTTAGAGTTAGACCCCGCATTGGTCACCAGCGTCTTGCCCCCACCGTTGGTCACAATAACCGGCGCCGGTACGCCGTCATGGGTGTGGCCACCCATGATGGCGTCAATACCCGTGACACGCGAGGCCATCTTAATATCAACGTCCATGCCGTTATGTGACAACACCACCACCACTTGTGCGCCCTCACCACGCGCCTTATCGACCATCATTTGCATGTGGTCGTCTTTGATGCCGAACGTCCAATCAGGCACCATGTAGCGCGGGTTGGCAATCGGGGTGTACGGAAAGGCTTGTCCAATCACAGCGACCGATACGCCGTTCATTTCACGCATCACATAGGGCTTGAAGACCTGGTCCTCAAAGTCAGATGTGTGGACATTTTGGGCAAGAAATTCGATGCTACCTGCAAAATCTTTTTCAATGATTTCATTCACACGCTCGGCACCCAAGGTGAACTCCCAGTGTGGAGTCATGAGATTAACGCCCAGCAGTTTGCAGGCGTCCACCATGTCTTGGCCCTTGGTCCACAGCGCGGTCGCAGAACCCTGCCAGGTATCACCACCATCGAGTAACAGCGCATGCGGGCGGCTGGCACGCACTTGTTTCACCAAGGTCGCAAGATGCGCAAAGCCACCGACTTTGCCGTAGGTTTGCGCCGCTTGCTCAAAGTTTAGATAGGTGAAGGCGTGCGCTGCGGGCGTCCCTGGCGCAATCTTGAAATACTTCAGCAGGTTCTCACCGACCAAGTGCGGCGGGCGTCCGATGGCCTCTGAGACACCCAGATTCACACTGGGTTCGCGGAAGTAAATAGGGTTTAACTGCGCATGGCAGTCGGTGAAGTGCATAAAGCTGACATTGCCGAACGCTGGCAACTCATAGAGCTTTTGGGCCGCGGCCATGTCACCCGCCAAAACCTCTTTTTGGCCCAGAGCCATACCGCCCGCACTGGCCACTGCCAACACTTGCAAAAATTCACGACGCCCGATACTCATACAAATATCCCTTAGTAATTGACTACTGATATTTAAAAATAAAAAGAAGTCGGGTACACAGGCCCGACGACATACCGAAAAGCGGGTGGCCGCAAGGGCTGGCCTGAGCCTTGCCCTGCAGACACCCGGTTTTTCTCAGTACTGACCACCCATTATTGGTTCACAGGGGACTGTGGGTCCAACAACAGTGCCATCACGTCTTTAATCTGGGCTTCGGTCAGGATACCGTTGTGGCCCACGCGTGGCATATTCGAACAGGCATTGTAGGCGCGTGCATTCCACAACTTGCCCCATGTGTACTCAACCACGGCTTTCGCAGCGGGGCTATTGGGATCGGTCACACCACGCAACTTGCCGTAGTTGTACAAGCTTGGGCCCAAGGTACCGTAGGAGACCTCTTCCTTGCTGATCTGGTGACAGTTGTAGCAGTTACCGCCATTGACGCGGTCAGCCTTGTCTTTCCATGTCAGGCCCTTGCCGCTTTGAGCAATTTTCTCGCCTTTGGCGTGGTCACCTAAGAACTTCCCGTCGGTCGGCCACTGGATGGTTTTCAATTGCGCGGCCTCAATGGCGGCAGCCACATCAGCGGCTAGCGGCTTACCCGCAACGTTCGCCGCACTGCACAGGCGGTTGGCTTCGTCTTGTTGTAAGCGTTCGACCTTGGCGATGCCTTTGCTTTGAAAAGAATTGGCGGTAATTTCCGCAGTCAATTTATCGGCATCTGCGCTGGAAATGCTGGTTGACATACAACCGGCAAGCACCAGCGTCGCACCAACGAGGGCGAAAGGAATAATTTTTTTCATGTTGCGTTCTCCTTAGCGCTTGATAGCAGGTGCGATGCTCTTGGCATCCTTGGCATTGACGCCCATGTAGACCCCTAACGCAATGGTTGCATCACTTGCGAACTTAGGCTCAGGGAAACGCTGCTGGCGGTAGCAATCGTTTAAGCGCTTTTGCATGGGCCACATCTGACCGTTACCCACGCGGTACGCAGGCCATGCGGCAAAACCAATGCCGTCGCCCGGGTTGCCAGTGAGATTGGGCAGGCCTTGCAAGCGAATGCGCTTGTTATCTTCGGCGTGGCAGGTTGCGCACGCGAAGTCATGTGGTCCTGAGCGCATGAAGAAGAGGCGCTTGCCCACTTCGTACATTTCGCGCTCTTTTTGGTGGTCCTGGGGCACGTTGATCTTCAGCTCGCGAGAGGCACCCGCCACATAGGTCGCCATGTCACGCACGTTCGCTTGCTCGCCCTTGGCGTAGCCTGTCTTCAGGATTTTGGCTTCATCAAAGCCCTGCAAACTCACCATGCAAGTGACAATGCGCGACTCCAAGTCTTGCACGCGGCCGGTATCCGCAAAGTAGCGAGGCAACTCGACGAATGCCGCAGCCACAACACCGGGACCTTTACCGAGGTCGCATTTTTCCATCGTGGCGTTTTTGGGACCGCGTGGGGTCGTCCAAAGCTCTTCACCCGACATCTCAAACAACTCAGCGGGGTTGCCGTCTTGCAGCATTTCTCGGTATTGCGCGATGCCCGCTTCCACGTCGTTGGCATGCGCCAGCCCCATGACGCTGGACGCGAGTACGGCAACTAAAGCCAATTTGCGTTTCATATGTATGTCTCCTGTAAGGATAAAAAAAGGTCGAATCACTTCGACCTATAGGCAACTAGCATCGATCAGGAGATCGTAACCTCGTCCGTGCGGGAATCGCCTTTGTTGTCTTTCCAGCTGATCGCAAGCTTTTCACCCGCTGCACCGCCTTTGAAGGTAAAGGCCAAGAACGGATTCTGAGAAACCGCTGAGCCCCACTGGGCAGTCAACACGGTTTTTCCATTGTGGCTCGCGGTCACATCTGTAATGTGATGCGCAGGGATGCGGTTGCCAGAGCTGTCCTTGCGCTGGCCACCCTCCATGATGTGCGCCATCAAGGCACGTACGGTTGTCTCACCATTTACCGCTTTTGCGCGGATTCGCATTGGTTTTCCCATTTGTCTACTCCCAGAAAATGTCTATCAGTAATTAAAAAGATGCAGGGGTGGTATCAACCGCCGCAACCGCCCAACGTTACTTTTGTCTCTTTAGAGGCGGCGTACAACTCGCCGCCCGCCTTGACAACGACAGTCACTTGCGTGCTGGTGCCCATCTTGACGCGCGTCTTCACTTCAGGGTCTGTGCCTTCTGGAAAGCTAAAGGACGC
>JABBAS010000067.1:0-24953 GCA_018607835.1 Methylobacillus sp.
TCGGGGAGAAAAGAACCCAACGTGACTTCTGTTGCACAGTTCGTCATGCACGCCACGTTTTGCACATCGCCCTTGCCCTTCACGTCCCACAGGGGCTTATATACCGTCATACCATTGCGGTTAGGCATGCGTTTTTGCACATCCGCTATGTTCTGATCTGACAGCACGTAGTCGCTGGGCACCACCTCGGCTAAATTCAAAATGTATGCGGTCACCGCATAGACCTCATCGGCGCTCAACGACTTAGGCGCGTTCCACGGCATGGCACGGTTGATGTAATCCCACAAGGTTGAGACGGTCGCCACTTTCATCATGGTGCTGCGCTGTGGATAATTTTTACCTGGCAACAAATTGGCCACGTGGCCTGTCTCAATGTCTTTGGCGGTTGTACCGCCAACGATGGGCGTAAACACCTCGTTAGACTCGCCAAACACACCGTGACAACTGGCGCATTTAGCCTCCCACACCTCGACACCTTGGTCCACGGACCCTGCGCCAACGGGCAGTCCCTTGAAGTCAGGACGTACATCGATATCCCATGCGGCAATTTCGGCCGGCTTCGCATCGCGTCCGATGTCATGCCATGGCTTTTCAGCCCGCACAGGACCAACGGCCAAGAGACTCAATGCCAGAGCGGCGACCAACGGTGCGCGGCGCGTGCGCGCTGTTTTATGGAGAAGTGACTTCATATCAATACACCTGAACATTAGAGACCTCACCGTTCTCGGTGATCTTCCACGACTGAATCGCGTTGTTGTGATAAACCGAGCGCGTGCCCCGCACAGCGCGCAGTTGGTTGATTTTGGGCTGTACATAACCGGTGCTGTCTATGGCGCGGCTCTGAATGATGGCGGGCTTGCCGTCCCAGACCCAATCGATGTTGAAACGCGTGAGTGCCTTGCTAAGCACCGGGCCTTCCATGCGCGCCGTGCGCCAATTGCGCCCACCGTCAACGGAGACATCCACGCGCTTAACGCTGCCGCGGCCAGACCAAGCCAAACCCGAGATGTTGTAGTAGCCCTGATCCAACAGGGTTTGACCACCGGAAGGCGTGGTGATCACGCTCTTACACTCTTGTATCGATGTGTACTGGCGATGCTGCCCATCGGGCTGCAAATCAATATAGTGAATCGCCTCATCTTTGGTTGCATAGGGCTTGTCCCCTACCTCGATGCGTCGCAAATACTTGACCCAACTAACCCCCTGCACGCCAGGGACCACCAGTCGCAAGGGGTAGCCATTTTCAGGTCGCAGCATCTCGCCGTTCATACCCCACGCCACGATCACGTCATCCATCGCGGTTTCCATTGAGATCGTCCGCGTCATGCTCGAGCCATCGGCACCCTCGGCCAAGACGTATCGGGCACGCTTTTTATCGATGCCACACATTTCCAGGACCGTTGACAACAGCACGCCGGTGAACTCTGCACAGCTGATCATGCCGTGGGTGTACTGCACCGATGGCAACGCCACGTTACCCCACTCGGGCCCCGTGTTGGCGCCGCACTCTATGAAGTGAATACGCGAGACGCTGGGTAGGCGCATCAAGTCGTCCATGGTAAACACGCGCGGCCTACTCACCAACCCATTCACCATAAAGCGGTGCTTGGAAGGATCGATATCCCACCAGCCTTGATGGTGACGCTCGAAATGCAAGCCTGACGGCGTGATGATGCCGAACAAACCTTGTAGCGGACAGAAGCTCACCGAGGCCTGCGTCACCCGGGTCAAGCCAGGGCTTTCGCGGCGCGTGAGATTTGACTCCCACTTACTTGGCTTGCCGTAACCGTCGGTGGCAACCCCCTGTCCCAAGCCCGTGGTATGGGCGGGAAGTTTCAAAATGGCATCCTCGCCTGCAGGCGCAGCGAACGCCGCCTTACTGGCTGCCGCGACGCCCGCACCCATGGCCAAGGCCTTGCCCATAAAGCTGCGACGGGCTTTACGCGCGGTCTCTAAACCGTCGGCACTGAGTGTGTTCTCTGGCGCGGGCACGACACGGCCAATTGGCTGGTCAAGTGCATTGCCCTTGGGTATGTTTAGGTTTTGGTGGATAGGCATAGACCCTCTTTCTCAGTCAGACGTCAATCGGTTAGTACGGAGCGTCAAGCGCGGAAACCAAACGCGGTTTCGGCTTGACTGTCAGCGGCAGGTAGGCGGCTGGCCACCTGCGTTGAAATCGTGCGGCACAGCTCTACGAACAGCGGGTCCGCAACACGGTAAAAAATCTGCGTTCCCTCGCGGCGTCGCGTCAACACACCCGCTTGGTACATCAAACCAAGATGCCGCGATACATTGGCCTGCAAAGCACCTGTGGCCTCGATGATGTCATTCACGCAACGCTCCTCTTTGCATATTGCGTGCAATATCTTCAAGCGTGTTGGCTCCCCGAGCACACTGAAATAGCGGGCCGTCGATTCGAATACAGCGTTCAACTCAGACATGCGGTGGCTTCTTTGATGGGGTTCATGGGTGTGTTTATTTGTAAACAAGTATATTATTTAATGCTGATATATGCATAAGTAAAAACCCTAATAAAAATAGTCAGGACGCGCACACGCCTTGTGCGGGGTGCACAGGGGCTGAGGGCAGCAAAATCGGCAGGCAACATGCGACAATATCGCTATGAAAAATTCCGCGATCACACCCGAAAATGCCCCCTCAAAACTGACCGTCTTGAGCCTGTGGCTGCCCATACTCGCGATGACCATCGTCATCGTGGCCTCCAACGTTGCCGTGATGGTGCCCATCAATGACTGGTTAACGTGGGGCGCTTTCACCTACCCCTTCGTGTTCTTAGTGACTGATCTCACCAACCGAGCGGTTGGACCACAGGGCGCACGCAAGGTAGCTTGGGTGGGTTTGGTGTTCGCGGTCGTTTTGTCGGTGTACTTCGCTAATTGGCAAATAGCGCTCGCATCTGGCACGGCCTTCATTAGTGCGCAGTTGCTGGATATTTCCTTGTTTAACCGCTTGCGCGCGATGTCTTGGTGGAAAGCGCCGCTGATCGGCTCCATTGCCGCATCAGTCGTTGATACGGGCATTTTCTTTTTCATCGCGTTTTATGGCTCAGACATGAACTGGCTCATGCTCGCATCCGGCGACTTGATGGTTAAATGGGCGATGGCCGCGGCTTTGTTGTTACCCTATCGTTTATTGCTACCACGCGTTGCGGCAATCGCCCAACGCACAGCAACACCTGCGGTTTAAGCCGCTCGCCCGCAGGTCTCGGTGACCCGCGGGCGCGGAGCCCGACAACCGATGGATACCGGAAAACCATGACAACTTGTACGCACACAATCACAACGAACCCATTCACCAACGGTGACACCGCAGGGCACGCATCTGGTGCGCGAGCGAGTGTGGGGCTCGGTCTGCGCAAGGCCTTGTTCGGCATCGCATTGGTATCGTTTCTTGGCGGGTGTACCACCACAGGAACATCTTTAGATAACACCTCACTGTCGTCGGACCCCAACGCGCCACAAGCGCGCGTCGCGCAAGACTTCCCCATCCCAGCCGGATCACAAATCGTGACGGACCAAACACTGGTTCTCGGCAGCGGTAGCAATTGGACGGGGAGACTGAGCCTGTCGCTCAGCATCGGCGAGCAGGATGCCTTTGTGTACTTCCGCGATCAGGCCAAGGCCTACGGTTGGCTTGTCGTTTCAGGCTCCTACGGCCCGACCAGCATTTTGACGCTGAGCAAAGCTGACCGATCAGCCACGGTACTCATTAACGAAGGCAACCGCATCACAGGAACCAAGGTCACGATCACGGTTAGCCCGCTTGCAGTCAAACCCAAATAAGCTATCCTGCTAGGGAGTTTGCTTAGACCTTAGGAATCCCATGCCACCCAACAGACAGTCCGGACAGACCGCCAAAAAACACGTTGCCGTTATCGGTGCAGGTATGGCGGGTATCGCGTGTGCACGCACACTGGCGCAAGCAGGTTGGCAAGTCAGCGTCTTCGAGAAAAGTCGTGGCTTCGGTGGACGCATGTCCACACGCCGCTCGCAATTTGGCGACTTTGACCATGGCACCCAGTACTTCACGGTGCGCGATCCACGCTTTGAGGCCGCACTGGCCACCACGGCCGATGTTATCAAGCGTTGGAGTGCCAATACGGTTCGCGTGATGGATGCATCTGGCCATGTACTGGCCAGCACAGGACGCCCGAACGACGCCCACTGGGTGCCCGTCCCTGGCATGAGCTCGTTGCTAAAAACCTGGGGGGCACCACTACAAAACGGGACGTTACCCGACTGCAACGTCCACCTGCACACACGCGTCACAGCACTCAAACGCGACGGTGCGCACTGGACCATTACGTGCGAGAAGGTCGCGAACGGCGATGCCAAAAAATTTCAGCACCTGCTCTCAGGCTTTGACCACGTTGTGGTGGCCATACCGCACGGTCAGGCCCACGACTTACTAGAAGCGAGTGACCTGATGCCAGACTGGCAGTCACAGATTTCCGATGTTTTGGTTGACCCCTGCTGGACCCTTATGTTGGCTTACCCCAATGCCAGCCAACCCGGTCTCAGTCATCTGGGCCCGCACTGGAACGTGGCCCGCAGTACGCACCACCGCATCAGCTGGGTCGCACGTGAGTCCAGCAAACCTGGCCGCTCATCCGTAGAGCGTTGGACCATTCAGGCCAGCCCCCAGTGGTCGCAAGAACACGTTAACGACGCACCCGACCGCGTGAAAGCGAAGTTAGCCAAAGCCTTTGGCGAGATCACCGGTATCCGGGCGGAGGCCAGTCACGCCGAAGTCCATCGCTGGGTCTATGCGCAAACTCGACGTGCCTTGGGACAAAGCTACCTACTTAATCGCGCAGCAGGTCTGGGCGTCTGCGGTGATTGGTGCTTGGGCAACCGCGTCGAAAATGCGTTTATCTCTGGCCTGGAGTTGGCACTCGCCATCGTCGAAGACTAGGGCCTACCTAACGGCAAGCCTGTGCGCCGCTTAGCAACTGCTTAGACTGTGTCGTACATAGGCCGTTTTGCCCCATCACCCACCGGCCCGTTGCATGCGGGCTCGCTGGTTGCCGCCTTGGCAAGCTGGTTGGATGCGCGCGCGCATGGTGGACAGTGGCTGGTGCGCATGGAAGATGTCGATACACCCAGAATCACTGCTGGCGCGGACGCACACATATTGAATCAACTGCGCACGCTGGGGATGCGGCCTGATGCAGACGGCCCCGTGCAATGGCAATCCACGCGTACGGCGCTTTATCAAGATGCCCTCACCCATCTGGCACACAGCGGCCTGTTGTATGCCTGTGACTGCTCGCGGCAAACCATTGCCAGCGCGCTCGCCCGGGCTGGCACGCTACCGAGCCGCCACGCCGCCGCCGTTTACCCGGGCACCTGCCGCCACCGACTCCCTGCACGACCAATCAACACCAGCGCCTGTGCGGTGCGAATCAATACCCAAGCGTCAGCGACCATTTGCTGGCAAGACCGAGGCTTGGGCGCCCAGCAGCAAGCGCTGGCAAACGAGGTCGGCGACTTTGTGCTGCGGCGCGCAGATGGCGTATGGGCCTACCAACTCGCCGTGGTGGTGGACGACGCCGATCAAGGCGTAACGCACGTGGTGCGCGGCGCCGACCTCATTGACAACACCGCTAGGCAACAATTTTTGCAAGCCAACTTAGGCTTGAAGCCGCTTATTTACTTGCACACACCCCTGGTGTTCGCGGATGACGGGCAAAAGCTAAGCAAGCAAAATGGCGCCGCAGCGCTGGACCTGAGTGACCCATTGACCTGCCTGTGCACAGCGGCCACTGCCCTTGGTTTGCCCGCACCATCCGATGACAGGCGTCAGCACCTGAGTGATCCCTACGCGCTGCTACAAACATGGATTCCGGCATGGTCTGCGAAGTGGATGTGCCACTAGCGACCTACAATGGGGGACTTTGCACCGTCGCTAACGCCCCACTTACCGCTAACCCGCCAGCCATGTCAGAACAGAACGCCGCGCCCGCCGACACCCCTTACCCCAAGCGCATCAAGAGCTACGTGCTCCGTGCGGGGCGCACGACCACCGGTCAAAGCAAGGCCCTAGACCAGCTAGGCCCTGTCTTCACACTCCCTTACCAGCCCACTGTTTTAGACGCGCCAGCCGTGTTTGGCCGTGTGGCCCCACTGATCTTAGAAATAGGTTTTGGCATGGGGGAGTCAACAGCCTATATCGCGGGAGTGCGACCTGAGGACAACTTCTTATGTTGCGAAGTCCACGTACCCGGTGTTGGTGCTCTGCTCAAACGTATCGGTGAGCAAAATTTAAGCAACATACGTATTGTTGCCCACGATGCCGTGGAGGTACTTGATCACATGCTGGGTGCCGACGCGCTGGATGGCGCGCATATCTTCTTCCCTGATCCTTGGCACAAAAAACGCCACAACAAACGCCGGCTCATTCAAGCGGCGTTTGTAGAGAAGCTGGTGGGTCGCTTACGACCAGGCGGCTACCTGCACTGCGCGACCGATTGGGAGAACTACGCGGAGCAAATATTAGAGGTGCTGCAGGCCAACCCGCATTTGGAAAACACCGCGACGCTCGCCACAGGCTACGCCAATAAACCAGACTATCGCCCCCTGACGAAATTTGAAAACCGAGGCATCAAATTAGGCCATGGTGTGTGGGATTTGGTGTTTAGAAAGCGATAGCCGACCAAGCAGGCCACCGCCGCCTCACCCACGCCTCACAGGCGCGCGCGCACCCACGCTTCCACGCTGGCTAGCGCGCCAGGTAGGGCCGCGGCATCTGATCCACCCGCCATTGCCATGTCGGGCTTTCCACCGCCTTTACCGCCGACTTGTGTCGCCACCATATTCACCAGCTCGCCCGCCTTCAAGCGGCCCATCACATCGGTGGTCACGCCTGCGGCGATTTGTACCTTACCCGCATCGCTGGCAGCCAGCACGATAACGGCTGACTTCAGTTTTGACTTGAGCTTGTCCATGGTCTCGCGCAGTGCCTTTGCATCCGCCCCGGGTAATTCAGCCGACAACACGGCCACGCCATTTATTTGTACCGCTTGGTTCACCAACTCGTCGCCTTGCGCCGATGCCAAGCGCCCTTTCAAGGCATTCAACTCCTTTTCGAGCTCACGCACTTGCTCCAGCACAGCGCTCACGCGCGCGGGTACTTCTTGCGGCGTGACACGCAGATGCCCTGCGGCACCGCCAAGCGTGCGCTCCATGTCTTGCACATAGCGCAACGCGTTGTCACCGGTTAGGGCCTCGATACGACGCACACCAGCGGCCACACCCCCTTCTGACTGAATCGTGAAGAACCCAATATCGCCGGTGTGCTTCACGTGTGTACCCCCGCACAATTCACGGCTGCTGCCGATATCAAGCACCCTGACGGTCTCGCCATATTTTTCTCCGAAGAGCATCATGGCGCCTGTTTTTTGCGCTGACTCAATGTCCATGACCCGCGCCTGTGCCTCGGCGTTGGTCATAATTTCTGCGTTCACTATCTGTTCAATTTTTCGCATCTCCGCATCAGAGACGGGCGCGTTGTGGGCAAAGTCAAACCGTGTTTTATCGGGGTCAACCAAGCTGCCTTTTTGTTGGACGTGTTCTCCCAACACCTCACGCAAGGCCTTGTGCATCAAGTGGGTCGCCGAGTGGTTACGCACCGTCGCCGCACGACGTACCCCATCGACGGCCGCTTGTACCCGCGCGCCGACCGTGAGCGAACCCTGCACTAGCGTGCCGTGGTGACCGAAGACATCGGCCTTGATGCGCTGGGTATCCAGCACGTCAAACACCACACCGTCGCCCCTGATCGCACCGGCATCGCCCACTTGGCCACCACTCTCCGCATAGAAAGGGGTGGTGTCCAACACCACCACACCAAGTTGCCCTGCGCTTAAGGTGTCGACGCCGACGCCGTCAACATACAAGGCCAACACGGTGGCCTCTTGGCTCAAATCGGCATAACCGACAAAGGCGTTGGGCGCGCCGGCGTAGGCCAAGGCCTTATCCATTTTGAACTTGCCTGCGGCGCGCGCTTGGTCTTTCTGGCGCGTCATCGCGGCGTTAAAGCCATCCGCATCGACTTGGACATCTCGCTCGCGGCATACATCTTGGGTCAAGTCTAGTGGGAAGCCGTAGGTGTCATGCAGCTTGAACGCCACATCGCCAGACAATACCGTGGTGCCTGCGGGCAAGGCCGCATCGAGTATGTCCATACCAATCGCCAGTGTCTCGTAAAAACGCTCCTCTTCGGTTTTTAAAACGTCCATGACACGCTGTGCGCTCGCTGCCAAGTTGGGATACGCCTCGCCCATCTGCGCGACCAAGTCGGGCACCAGTTTGTGAAAAAACGGTGTCTTCTGGCCCAGCTTGTACCCATGGCGTATGGCGCGACGCACAATACGGCGCTGAACATAGCCACGACCTTCGTTGGACGGGATGACGCCGTCACTCACCAAGAACGCCGTTGCACGAATATGGTCTGCAATCACCTTAAGTGACGGGTTGGCTAAGTCTGGGCAGCCTGTCTCGCGCGCAGCGGCCGCAATCAGGGCGGTAAAAATATCAATCTCGTAGTTGCTGTGCACGCCTTGCAAAATCGCGGCCAAGCGCTCCAAGCCCATACCGGTATCGACACAAGGCGCAGGCAAGTTCTTCACAGAGCCATCCGGCTGCATGTCGAACTGCATAAACACGTTGTTCCAGATCTCAATGTAGCGGTCGCCGTCTTCATCGGGGCTGCCGGGGGGGCCACCAGGGATGTCAGCGCCATGGTCATAGAAGATTTCTGAACAGGGGCCGCATGGCCCCGTATCAGCCATCATCCAAAAATTGTCCGACATGTACTTGCCGCCTTTGTTATCCCCAATGCGGATAATGCGCTCGGCAGGAACGCCAATGTCATTCAGCCAAATGTCATAGGCCTCGTCGTCGTCGATATAGACCGTTACCCATAGACGCTCGCCGGGCAGCTTGTAAACCTCTGTCAGCAGCTCCCAAGACCAACGCAAGCTGTCGCGCTTAAAGTAGTCGCCGAAACTCCAGTTACCCAGCATTTCGAAAAAGGTGTGATGCCGGGCCGTATACCCAACATTCTCCAAGTCGTTGTGCTTTCCTCCCGCACGCAAGCAGGCTTGCACGGAAGTCGCACGCTTGTAACTGCGCGTGTCGGTGCCCAAGAACACGTCCTTAAACTGCACCATGCCTGAGTTGGTGAACATCAAGGTGGGATCGTTGCCGGGCACCAAGGAACTGCTGGCCACCACCGCGTGCGATCGCTGTGCATAGAAGTCTAGAAATGTTTGGCGAATTTCGGCGACGGTCAATGGGGTTTGGCTCATGGGCACACTCTGGAAGAAAGGGTCTAAACCCCCTATTTTCACCCATCTTTGCGCTGATTTGCGGCGCATCGCCATATTGTGGCGCCCCACGCGCTGCCGCCAATCGGACACCGACATTTTGACGGGGCATACGTCCTTGGTTAGACTCAGGTCAACGCCGAAACGGCTGCCTCTTTTTTTTCCAACTAATCGCCTCGCGACTGACTAAATGACCGATCAAAACACCCCCCTAAGCCAGCTGGCTGACCCAACGCTTTTAAAGACAGGCGCCTTGATTAACGGCGAATGGTTGGCCGGGGATACCCAGTTTGCTGTAACCGACCCCGCAACCGGACAACACCTGGCCAATGTCGCGAACATGGGGCCAAAAGAAGCACAGGCCGCAATCGATGCGGCCAATGCGGCTTGGGCCGGCTGGCGCAAGACCACCGCCAAGCAGCGTGCCAACATCATGCGCAAGTGGTACGACTTACTGATGGCCAACCAAGCCGACTTGGCCCGCATCATGACCGCAGAGCAAGGTAAGCCATACACCGAAGCCCTGGGCGAAATCGCCTATGGCGCAAGCTTCGTCGAATGGTTTGCTGAAGAGGCGAAGCGCGTCAATGGCGAAACCCTTCCCACCTTTGATAACAACCGCCGCCTGCTGGTGTTGCGCGAGCCCATTGGCGTGTGTGCAGCGATCACGCCGTGGAACTTTCCGTTAGCCATGATTACCCGCAAGGTCGCACCGGCCTTGGCCGCAGGTTGCCCTGTGATCATCAAGCCAGCCGAGTTGACGCCGCTGACCGCATTGGCCGCCGCAGAGCTGGCCATTCGTGCCGGTATCCCAGCGGGTGTGCTCAATATGCTCAGTGCCGATGCGTCACAGTCCATTGCGGTGGGCAAGGTCTTGTGTGCCAGCGACGTGGTGCGCCACATCAGCTTCACAGGCAGCACCGAGGTGGGCCGTATTCTCATGGCACAGTCAGCCCCCACGGTTAAAAAGATGTCATTGGAATTGGGCGGCAACGCCCCCTTCATCGTTTTCAACGATGCCGACATAGATAGCGCCGTCGAAGGTGCGTTTGCCAGCAAGTACCGTAACGCGGGTCAGACCTGCGTCTGCTCTAACCGCCTATACGTTCAGTCGGATGTGTACGACGCGTTCTGCGAGAAATTTGCTGCCAAGGTAAGAACCGCCAAAGTCGGCAATGGTTTTGATGAGGGCGTAAACCAAGGCCCGCTGATCGAAGATGCAGCGGTTCAAAAAGTAGAAAACCACGTTAAAGATGCCGTCGCCAAAGGCGCCCGTGTCTTGGTGGGTGGAAATCGCCTCAACGGGCAATTCTTTGAACCGACCGTGGTCGCGGACGCCACTGCCGATATGCTGTGCGCCAAAGAAGAGACGTTTGGGCCATTCGCCCCCATCTTCAAATTCGAAACCGAGCAAGAGGCAATTGATGCCGCAAACAACACCGAATTTGGATTAGCGAGTTACTTTTACACCCGCGATATGGGCCGCATTTTCCGTGTCAGCGAGGCACTGGAGTACGGCATGGTCGGCGTGAACGTCGGCATCTTGGCGACCGAGCATGTGCCATTTGGCGGTATGAAGCAAAGCGGCTTAGGACGTGAAGGCTCACACCACGGCATCGATGACTATGTTGAACTCAAGTACCTCTGCATCGGCGATGTTTTAACCAGTTAAGGCGGTTTGGGTCTCAGGCCGGTGTACACTCCGGCCTGATCAAGCGGGTGTGGTTCAATGGTAGAACGGCAGCTTCCCAAGCTTTAGACGCGAGTTCGATTCTCGTCACCCGCTCCATTTTTTATCGTCGCAACTGATTCGTGGTTGTATCGGCGTCTCAGTGGCTTATTAACTTAACGCCACCCACCCTCACATCGTTCGCAGCACCCGCGCCTGCGCCTGCACAGTGACTTCTCGCCCCATGATTTCCAGCAGTACAAAAACGCGGTCTTGGGCGGAAGCGGTGACCAGCCCCTGTAAACCCTTCAAGGGGCCCTCAACCATCATGACCGGCGTACCCGCCGTCAGGCCGTGCACCACAGCCTCATCACGTTGTGACATCCATCGGGCTATCGCCAAAGCGTCTTGCACCACCTGATCGGGGACAGTCGCGTGCGTCGTGCCAAAGCGCACCAACTGACTCACGCCCAAAGTCGATCGCACGGGGGCGATGCTATGGGTCTCGTCCGCAGGTTGCACGAAAAGATAGGAGGGAAACAAGGCCTCCCAGCGCTTACGCGGCTGAATCAGCTCGGGTAAGACCACGCGGTAATCTTGCCGAGTGAGTTGCTCCGCCGCCTCACGCTCTGCTCGGGGCTTTGATTTGACCACGTACCACCGCGTGGGAATAGGGTCATTGGGCAGGCGAGCGTTCATGTCTTATTTAATCCAATGCAGTCGCCGTATCGGCAGGCGGTGGTGTCAGACAAAGTGCATGCACTTTGTCGATGCGCCGGCCTTCCATCATTTTAATATCAAATTGCCAAGCATCGACGACGACATGGGCACCCACTTCTAGCAACTCGCCAGAGACGTATTGCAACAAGCCAGCCAAGGTGTTGTAACGTCCCTTCTCCTCATCGGGCAACTCGCGCAACTCTAGGCGTACTTTCACCTCAGAAGCGGGCATCGCGCCGTCAAGCTCCCACGAGCCGTCGTCTAGCTGGGTCGCCCAGGTGTCGATCGCCTCCTCTGACTTGAGCTCACCGGTAATCGCCTCCAGCAAATCGCGCGGGGTGAGTAGGCCCTGCAACACGCCGTATTCATCGACCACAAACACCATGCGCATGGCGGCAACCCGGTATTGCTGTAACAACTCCATACCGTTAAGGGTCTCAGGCACATACACCGCCGACTCGACAAAACCACCGACCGGCGTATCGTTGGCCACCGTTGCACGCAGACGCAAAATTTCAGACATGTGCAAAATGCCCAAAATGTTATCCAACCCCCCCTTGCACACCGGATACCACGAGTGACCCAATTCACGGGCCTTATCCAGCGCGACGTCCACGGTGTCACTGGCATCCAGCCAGTGAATATCAGAGCGTGGCAACATGATAGAGCCGAGGTTACGCGTATCCAAGGCAAAGACGTTACGCACCATCTGGTGCTCGTGCGCCTCAATGACGCCGGCGCCCAAGCCCTCAGCCAAACTGGCCTCGATCTCCTCGGTGGTCATGGCCTGCGCACCGTCGTTATTGATGCGCAACACGCGCAAGGTGTAATGGGTGGTCGCGGATAGCAACGACACAAACGGGTGTGCCAACGTTGCCACCACGGTCATGGGGCGAGAAATGTAGCGGGCCACCGTCTCGGGGAACAACTGCCCGATGCGCTTAGGAACCAACTCACCGAATACGATGGTCAAAAAGGTGATGACGGTGACCACGACCGCAGTCGCCACAATGTCAGCGGTCGCCGACTCCAGCCCCCACTCCAATAGATGGGCGGACAATGATCCGCTAAAGGCCGACTCGCCCATGATGCCGTTGAACACGCCTATGGAGGTAATGCCGACTTGCACCGATGATAAAAATTGCGTGGGCTCATCCATCAGCTTGATGGCCGCAGTCGCCCCCTTGTCCCCCTCTTGCGCAAGGCGCGACAAGCGGCTCTTACGACTAGAGGCGACAGCAAGCTCTGACATGGCGAAAGCGCCATTCAGAAATATGAGGAAAAGAATGATTAAGAAATCCATAATCTAGCCATGGCACTTTACATGATTGGCGATATCCAGGGTTGCGATATCGCTTTAGAAAACCTACTAAACACCCTCGACTTCTCGCCCAGTCGAGACACCTTATACGCCTTAGGCGACCTGGTGAACCGCGGCCCTGACTCACTCGCCACCCTGCGGCGCTTGCACGCCATGGGTAGCAGTGCGGTTTGCCTGCTAGGCAACCATGACCTACACCTACTCGCCGTCGCGCTCACCGGAGCGCCAACCAAGCGGCAAGATACGCTGGATGACACGCTGCAGGCACCCGACCGTAGCGCATTACTGCACTGGTTGCGCCACTGCCCCCTCGCTGTCCATGCGCACGGGTGGCTGATGGTCCATGCCGGGGTCTTACCCCAATGGACGGTCGAGCAAACCATGACACTCGCACAAGAGGCTGAGACCGTGTTGCGGGGTGAGACGCACCTCGCATTTTTTGCTGACATGTATGGCAACCACCCGCAGCAATGGCTAAGCGCGGAGGACCAAGCGCGCCACTGGCAGGGCTTTGACAGAACACGCATGGTGATTAATGCCCTGACACGCCTGCGCCTGTGTGATGCGGATGGTCGCATGGACTTCGTGCACAAGGGCGACGCGCAAACCGCGCCACCCGGTTTGATGCCGTGGTATGCCATACCCACGCGACAAACGCGTACCGAGCGCATCGCCTTTGGGCACTGGTCCACACTGAACAAGCCGTCCAGTGGTGCGTTCAAGCCGCCCATGGTTTTGCCACTCGATAACGGATGCGTCTGGGGGGGGTGTTTGACAGCGGCGGAAATTACGTCCCACCGCCCCGACGTGATATTGACCCACCAGCCATGCGCACAAGCGCAGCAACCGGACTGAAGAAACGCCACACACCGCGCTGATGCAACGCACCGCGACGCATGCGCGCCTCGGGTCTCACACCGTGGATTTAAACAGCGCCGCGACTTTACGACGCGACTTGATGTTGGCGGAAATACCGCGTGGTTTCGCGCTAGGCGCTGCCTCCCAGGCTGGCGTCGTCTCTGGCGGCAAGCTGGGCTCATAGGGCTTATCAAACAAGGGGTCTGACTTGGTCTGACGAACCGGCTGATAGCGCGCCTTGGGATCACGGCTCTCTGCGCGATTGGCCATGCGGTCATCGTCACGCTTGTCGATACGCTCTTCACGACGCGGTCGGTCCTGCTGACCCCTATCCTCACGGGGGCGCCTGTCGTCTCGCGGCGCACGCCCGGACGCCACAGGCATTTCTATTGCCTCGACTTCCGCCTTGATCTTGATCAGTTTCTCGATGTCACCCAAAAAACGGCCATCGCTGCTAGAAACCAAAGAAATTGCCAAACCAGATGCGCCCGCACGGCCCGTGCGACCAATGCGGTGCACATAATCTTCGGCGTTATAGGGCAAATCGATGTTGAACACCACCGGCACATCTTTGATGTCCAAGCCGCGCGCTGCGACATCGGTACAGACCAATAGATCAACCTCACCGGCCTTAAAGGCAGCGAGTGCCTTGAGGCGCTCGTCTTGGCTCTTGTCACCGTGCATGGCAGCCGTGCGCAGGCCATCACGCTCTAGGTTGCGCGCCAGACGGGCGCAGCCTAGTTTGCTATTCACAAACACAAATGCCTGTTTCACATCGTGCTGTTTAATGAGCGCCAACAAGGCAAGGCGCTTATCCTCGCCGCTGGCGCTGTAGAAACGCTGCTCCACCGTTGCCGCAGTGGCATTGGAACGCGCGACCTCAATGGTCACTGGATCTTGCAAGTAGCTGTTCGCTAAGCGCTTGATATCAGTGGAGAAAGTAGCCGAAAACAGCAAGGTCGTGCGTTTTTTGGGCAGGTGGCTGAGTATGCGCTGGAGATCCGGTAAAAAACCAATATCCAACATGCGGTCGGCTTCGTCGAGTACCACGTACTCCACTTGATTCAACACCGCACTCTTGCCCTCAATGTGGTCGAGTAAGCGCCCCGGTGTGGCAACCAACACCTCCACACCTTTTCGCAGCTCAGCGATTTGGGGCTTGATGTCCATGCCACCAAACACCACGGTACAACGCAGGTTGGTGAACTCGGCGTACTGGGTAATTTGGTCCGCCACCTGGCTAGCCAATTCACGGGTGGGCAGCAGCACCAAGGCACGCACGGGGTGGCGTGCCGGTGAGGCAGACGCGTTCTCGTGACGCAACAAGCGTTGCAACAAAGGCAGTGAAAAAGCAGCGGTCTTACCGGTACCGGTTTGCGCGGCCCCCATCACGTCGCGCCCTTGCAACACCACAGGGATGGCTTGAGCTTGAATGGGGGTCATGGTCTCGTAGCCCATTTTGGCTACGGCCTTAGCCAATGACGGTGCTAAGGACAGTTCTGAGAAAGATTCGGTCATGTAGCCCTAGATTGTTACACGTTTGCTTTGAAGCAACCCATCAGGGCAACGTGAAACCCAAGAGAACCCCTTGTAAGCACCCACAGGGTGCATTCAGCGCAGGTAGATGTGGGCAAATCACCACAATCGGCCCCCCCTGCGCTTTTAGGTCTTAGGCAAGGTGACCCCGACCTGCCCCTGATACTTGCCCCCGCGGTCCTTATAGCTCACCTCACACACCTCATCGCTCTCAAAGAACAACACCTGGGCACAGCCCTCCCCTGCGTATATTTTTGCCGGCAGCGGCGTGGTGTTAGAAAACTCCAGCGTGACATAGCCTTCCCACTCGGGCTCAAAGGGGGTCACGTTCACGATGATGCCGCAACGGGCATAGGTGCTCTTACCCAAACAAATCGTCAGCACGTTACGCGGAATACGGAAATACTCCATGGTGCGCGCCAGCGCAAAGCTATTGGGGGGGATGATGCAAGAGTCGCCGTGAAAGTCGACGAAGCTTTTTTCATCAAAATTTTTAGGATCGACCACGGTGCTGTGAATATTCGTAAACACCTTGAACTCAGGTGCGCAGCGAATATCGTAGCCGTAGCTACTCGTGCCGTAACTGATGATGCGCTTGCCATCCACCTCACGCATCTGACCTGGCTCAAACGGCTCAATCATGCCGTGGCTCTCGGCCATTTTTCGAATCCACTTATCGCTCTTGATACTCATACAGTCCTCACTTGGTTCAGACACGCATTTTAGAGGCAGTCGCCATAGGCGAGGCGCAACCGGTGCCAACGCAAAAAAAATGGCCAGCCGCCGAGGCGCTGGCCATTCAAGGATTGCGGCGTTACCGCAAGCGCTTAGTTTCCAGGCACTTGGCCTTCCACGCCCTTGACGTAGAACTTGATGCCACCGAGGAAGCCATCATCCGCCGTTACGCCTGCGGCGATTTGCTCTTTGCCCGTGTTATCCACAATAGGACCTGTCCACACCGCAAAGCTACCGTCCTTAAAGCCGGCACGGATACCGTCGACTTTGGCCTTGATATCCGCAGGCACATCCTCTGCAACCGACACCATGTCGATGGCGCCTTCTTTAACGCCCCACCAAGACGTACCCGTTGTCCACGTGCCGTCCAGCGCCTCTTTCACGGCCTTGCGGTAGTAGGGCGCCCAGTCAATGATGGCCGAACCCAAGTGCGCCTTGGGTGCGTAGGCGGTCATATCAGAGTCCCAACCAAAGGCACGCTTGCCATTCTTTTCTGCAGTTTGAAGCACGGCTGACGAGTCGGTGTTTTGCATCAACACGTCCGCACCGCCGTTAATCAAAGATTGCGCCGCTTCGGTTTCTTTTGGTGGATTGAACCACTCGCCCACCCATACCACTTTGGTCGTCACAGCCGGGTTAACCGACTGCGCACCCATGGTGAAACTGTTGATGTTGCGGATGACCTCTGGGATTGGAATGGAGCCGACCACGCCCAAGGTGTTGCTCTTGGTCATTGCACCGGCAATGACACCCGCCATGTAGGCGCCTTGGTAGGTACGGCTGTCATAGGTCCGCATGTTGCCAGCGGTTTTGTAGCCTGTCGCGTGTTCGAACTTCACGTCCGCAAAGTCAGGCGACAACTTCAACATGGGTTCCATGTAACCGAAGGTGGTACCAAAAATAAGGCTGTTACCTTGGCTGGCCATGTCACGGATGACACGCTCAGCATCCGCGCTTTCAGGTACGTTCTCGACGTAAGACGTCACAATTTTGTCGCCAAACTCAGCCTGAACGGCAGCGCGTGCGCGGTCGTGGGCATACGTCCAGCCACCATCGCCCACCGGGCCAACGTAGGCAAACGCGACCTTCAACGGCGCAGTCTCAGCCGCCGCTGGTGCTGCGGCTTGTTCTTTCTCACCACAGCCCACCAAAGAGCCGGCAGCAATCGCAGCAATTGCTGCGAGCGCGCTGACTTTGGTCAGTGCTTTAAATCGGGTAGTCATCATGCAAACACTCCTAAAAATTCGACAACAAAAAAAGGAAACTTTGACCGTCAAAACGGACATTATGAACTCGGATGAAATGGTTTTCCAATGCTTTGGGGCATATTCAAGCGAATCCATTGTGGATTACGCGAAATCAGCACCAACACCAAAATGGTGGCTAGGTAGGGCAGCATATTCAAAAACTGGCTGGAAATGTGCACGCCCATGCCTTGCAAGTGAAATTGCAACATGGTCACCGCGCCAAATAAATAGGCGCCAAGCAGCACCCGCATAGGGCGCCAAGTCGCAAACGTGGTCAACGCCAGGGCAATCCAACCCTTGCCCGCGATCATGCCTTCTACCCACAACGGGGTATACACCGTGGCCACATAGGCGCCCGCCAAACCACACAGCGCCCCGCCCGCCACCACAGCGCCTAAACGAATCAGCCGTACGTTGTAGCCCAACGCATGGGCAGACTCAGGCGACTCGCCCACACTGCGCAGGACCAAGCCAGCACGCGTTCTAAACAAAAAGAACATGAGTCCAAGCGTGATGGCAATCGCCAGATACACCACAGGGTGTTGGTTGAAGAACGCGGGACCCACAAACGGCAAATCGCCAAGAAAGGGCACTTTAAAGTGCAGGGCCTCAGGTAATTTCTCTTGCACGTAGGCCGTACCCGCAAACGCCGATAGCCCCGCTCCAAAGAGACTCAATGCCAAACCGGTCGCATATTGATTGGTCCCCAACCAAATGACCAGCACCCCAAAGCACCCGGCCAACAGCCCCCCGACGACCATGCCGGCGGCGAAACCGGCGACCGCACTGCCGGTGTGTACCACGGTGGCAAACCCGGCCAACGCGGCGCACAGCATCATGCCTTCCGCACCGAGATTCAAAATACCCGCCTTCTCGTTAATCAAGAGTCCCAACGAGGCCAAGGCCAGAATCGTGCCGGCATCCAAGGCTGCGGCGATTAATAGGGCACTGCTCATAGACGTTTACTCCAAACCAGCCGCTTGGCGATCAAGATGTCGCAGGCCAAGAGCGCAAACAGCAACAGGCCTTGGAAGACGCCGGTAATCGACTTGGGCAAGCCCAACCGCGATTGCGCCAACTCGCCCCCGATATAGAAGATGCTCATCAGCACCGCAGAAAACACAGCCCCCACGGGATGCAGCCGTCCAACAAAGGCCACAATAATGGCCGCAAACCCATAGCCTGCGGGCACATACGGTGTGAGTTGTCCGATGGGGCCAGCCACCTCCAGCGCCCCCGCTAGCCCCGCGAATGCGCCACTGATCAACAAGGCCACCCACAGCGCACGGCGCGATGAAAAACCCGCGTACCGCGCCGCAAGCGGTGCCAAACCACCCACCTGTTGGGCAAAGCCCGCGCGCGTGCGGTAGAGGTAAACCCACACCGCTCCCGCTCCGATCAGCGCCAACAACAGACCAATGGTGACCCGTGAGCCGTCCAGCAAACGCGGCACTTTGGTTACCGCGTCAAAGGTTTTAGTTTGTGGGAAGTTGTACCCATTCGGATCTTTCCACGGACCGTATACGACGTATTGAAGCAGTTGAATGGCCACGTACACCAACATCAGACTGACAAGAATTTCATTGGCATTGAACCGGTCACGCAAGAACGCCACGATACCTGCCCAAAACATCCCGCCGGCAACGCCTGCCAATAAAACCGCTGGCACCATCCAGCCCGTGCTGGTCGCATCCGCCGTCAGCGCCATACCGCCCGCGGCGACCGCGCCCATCACGTACTGACCCTCCGCACCAATATTCCAGACATTGCTGCGAAAACAAACAGCCAAACCCAGCGCGATTAACAACAGAGGCGTGGCCTTCACCAACAACTCGCTCAATGCGTAGGTGCTTTTAATCGGCTCCCAGAAAAACACCAGTAGCCCTTGGATGGGGTCTTTTCCTAGGGCCACAAAAATACCCAAGCCAATGCACACGGTCAGCAACAAGGCCAAGACAGGCGAGGCATACGTCCAAAAAACAGAAGCCTCTGCGCGCGGCTTTAACTCAATCATTGGTGACCTCCCATAGCCCAGACATCCACGAGCCAATGGTCTCGACGCTGGCCTCAGCTATTGGCAGAGAGGGTGACAGCCGGCCCTTGGCCATGACCACCAAACGGTCGCTAAGGGCAAACAACTCCTCTAACTCCTCGCTAATTAAGAGCACGGCACACCCTGCATCACGCAACGCCAAAATCGCGGTGCGAATCTGCGCCGCCGCCCCCACATCGACACCCCACGTCGGCTGACTCAGGATGAGTAGGCGCGGTTGGGCGGCCATCTCACGACCCACGATGAATTTTTGTAAGTTCCCACCTGACAGGGACTGCGCCACGGCGCTAGGGCCACCCGCCTTAACGCGAAAGCTGGTAATGATGTGCGCCGCTTGACGCCGCAGCGCGGCCAAGTCAATCCAGCCCGACGGCTTCACCGCCTCGGTGCGCGTGAGCAATAGGTTTTGCGCCAGGCTCAGGCTAGGTACCGCGCCACGACCCAGCCGCTCTTCGGGTACCACGTGTAACCCGGCAAGTCGCCGAACGGCCGGCGGGGCCGTCCCCACGGATTGCCCATCCATTTGAATCATTTGCGCTTGGGCGCGCCCATCTTCCCCCGACAACAGGCGCACCAACTCGGCTTGGCCGTTGCCAGACACACCAGCGACCCCCAGCACCTCTCCCCCTCTGACCTCAAAGCACACATCGCGCAAGGTGGTGCCAAACGGGTCTTCCGAAGGAACGGCTAGGTGTTGCACCGCCAAGACCACTGCGCCCGATACCTCGGCACGTTCCGGCAGCGCAGGCGGCTCAGCCCCAATCATGAGGCGACTCAGAGAGGCATTGCTTTCTTCTTGGGGGTTACACACCCCGGTGACCTTCCCGCCCCGCAACACGGTACAGGCCGAGCAGAGGTCGCGTATCTCGTGCAGCTTGTGGCTGATGTACACAATGCTGCACCCCTCTTTAGCCAACTGTCTCAAGACGACAAACAGCTTGGTCACCGCTTGCGGCGTCAACACCGACGTGGGCTCATCCAGAATGAGTAACCGCGGCTCAGTCAATAGGGCGCGAATAATCTCAACCCGTTGCCGCTCCCCCACGCTCAAGGTGTGAACCGGTCGCAGGGGATCAATATCCAGGCCGTAGGCTTGGGCCTTTTCTGTAATCGCTGCCTGCACCTGTGCCAAACCCATTTGGGCGTCCAAGCCCAACCACACGTTTTCAGCCACCGTGAGGGTGTCAAACAGGCTGAAGTGCTGGAACACCATCGCGATCCCTAACGCGCGCGCTGCCTGCGGGTTGCGCACAACCACGGTCTCACCGTTAAAAGCGATGCTGCCGCCGTCAGGCTGCACGGCGCCATAAATCATCTTCATTAAGGTCGACTTACCTGCGCCGTTTTCGCCGAGTACCGCGTGAATTTCACCCGGTTGCACCGACAAACTGACGTCGTCATTGGCCACCACGCTGGGGTAGCGCTTGGTGAGTCCTTTGATCTGTAGGCGGGGCGTTGTCATGCGGGTTACGGGCGGTCAGGTTGGTCGGATTCAGCGCAACACCAAGGTTAACGCTATTTTTGATCAGGAAGAATGAGGATCGCTCGAAAGTCGTTCACATTTGTGTGGGTCGGCCCGGTGACCACCAAGTCGTTGATGGCTGAGAAATAACCGTAGCTGTCGTTGCGCGCGAGGCAATCCGACAGTTTGACACCGGCCTGCTGCGCCCGTTTGAGCGTGTCTGGCGTCACGACCGCACCCGCGTTGGACTCGACACCGTCGATGCCATCGGTATCAGCGGCCAGCCCCCAAACACCGGGTACCGCGTTCAGCCCCTGAGCCAGCCCCAAGCAAAACTCGGCGGCGCGCCCGCCACGTCCACGCGGTAGCCCCTGTTGCTGCGCGTGCTTTGCCATCGTCACGGTCGTCTCTCCGCCACTCAGAATCACGCAAGGCGCCTGAAAAGCCGAGAAGGCAGACGACCCACTGGGCGGATTCGCCGCCGCCTTCGCCAATGCCGCGTGCACGCGACCAACCTCACGCGACTCCCCTTCCAAGTCATCCGACAACACATAGGCACGCACGCCCATGGCCTCAGCCGCCTCTGCGGCCGCACGCAGCGACTCCGCTGGTGTCGCAATCAAGCGCACGGTGTGCCCTTGCCAGATCGGGTTCGCCGGTTTTGGCGACTCCAACGCACCGCTTCGCAGCGCGGCCATCACCGGCGCGGGCAGATCGATACCCAAGCGCGCCAAAATGGCTAAGGCGTCTGCGCAAGTCGTCTCGTCAGGCACCGTTGGGCCACTCGCAATCACGCCGACATCATCACCCGGCACGTCGCTAATCGCCAACGTGACGAGTGTCGCTGGCGCACAGGCGAGCCCGAGTCGGCCGCCCTTGATGACGCTGAGGTGCTTGCGCACGCAATTCATGTCACCAATCCCCGCACCGCTGTCGAGCAAGGCTTGGTTCAGCTGCTGCTTATCCGCCAAGCTCAGTCCCGCCGCCGGCGCGGTCAACAGAGCAGAGCCGCCGCCAGACATCAAACAAATGACCAAGTCCCCCGCCTGGGCTTGTTCAGCGATCGCCAGCATGCGCTGTGCCGCAGCGACCCCAGCGGCGTCGGGTACGGGGTGGGCGGCCTCCAAAATATGAATCCGCGGTACACGCCCAGAAAGCCGCTCAGAACGCGGCGGTGTG
Organism: Methylobacillus sp.; assembly: GCA_018607835.1. Taxonomy (GTDB): domain Bacteria; phylum Pseudomonadota; class Gammaproteobacteria; order Burkholderiales; family Burkholderiaceae_C; genus RS62. Next base: position 22,130 of record JABBAS010000067.1, read on the forward strand.
TGTTCGTAGCGAGTAACCACGGCACCACTCAAGGGCGCATCTGCCGGCCACAGCTCCTCTAAGGCCTGCGCCATCGCGCCCGCGGCTTTGCCCGCGCCAATCACCCAGGTCTTCCCACTGCTGGGGACAGGCGGCAAGGCGTCGCGCATGTTCGCCAAGGGCGAGGCACGTGTCACCGCCACATCAAACAAATGGCGCAAAAATTTTATTGGGTCGTCGCTTGTTTGCATGGGCGTGGGTGTGGGCTTAGGCTGAGGCTGGGGCACGTGTGCTTACGCTTGGGTCTGGGGTGGGCGTGAGGCCTGCGCGTCTCGCAGCCACCCCAAGCCGTCAGACGTTGCGTTGGGTGCAACGCCCTTGGCGGGGCGATACTCACAACCCACCCAGCCAGACCAGTCACAGGCGGCGGCGACCTCGTCGAGGACGTCAAACAAATAGCCGACATTCAACTCACCAACATCGGGCTCATGGCGCATGGGCACGCCAGCGATCTGGAAGTGCCCGACCCGTCCCGTCGGCAGGTACTGGCGAATCTTCATCGCCACGTCGCCTTCCATGATTTGGCAGTGGTACAAATCCATTTGCACCTTGATATTGTCCATCCCAATGCGCTGCACGATCTCATGCGCTTGCGCTTGGTAGTTCAAAAAGAATCCGGGGATATCACGGGTGTTGATCGGCTCAATCAGCACATCACGGCCCTGTAACGCGGCTTGCGTGGCGGCCCAAGCAAGGTTGGTCTCGTAGGTCTCGCTTAACACCTGCTGGTCAACACCGGCGGGCGCCAAGCCCGCCATCACATGAATGCGCGGACAGTCCAGCAGGCGCGCGTAGGTCAATGCCTTTTCAATGCCGCTGCGAAACTCAGACTCCCGCCCCGGCAAACACGCCAGACCGCGCTCACCACCGTCCCAGTCCCCAGGCGGCGCATTGAACAAGACCTGTGACAACCCATGAGCCTGCAACTGTTGGGCCAGCACCTCGGGCGCAAAGTCGTAGGGAAACAGATACTCCACCGCCTCAAAGCCATCCTTGGCCGCAGCCTGAAACCGGTCGAGAAAGGGTTGCTCGGTGTACAACATCGAGAGATTGGCGGCAAAACGTGGCATGGGGCGTCCTATGTGAGAGGTGACAGCATCGCAGGTAAGTTCGATTTTATGCGGGGTTGCGTCCATTTTTGACCGCTTGGCGGGCTTGCTTTTTGGCCTTCTTGGTCGCCTCCTTGCGCACCGTGCGCTCGGCGTCTAACTGCTCGCCTTCGGCCAACCAGGCCGCAAATTCGTCTGGGGTCTCTAGGCTGATACGGCCAAGCATTTGCGCGCGGAAGTCGTGAATCACAATCTCCGCCGCTTTGGTCACATTGATGCGCCCACCACTTTGGATGGCGCCGCGCTTCCTCGCGATCTCATCTAGCAAGTCCGTGTCCACAAAATCAGCGACATTGGCAATGCTGTAGCGATGCGCAACCGCATCCGGGTAATGCGTAATGAGGTAGTCCAGTAGCTCGAGTGCCACCGTTTCCTCGTCAAACGCAGCCACCCCAATCGCGCCACTGGCTGCCAAGTTGTAGCCACTGCGCGCCACAATGATGCGGGGCCACAAGACACCGGGGGTATCGTAAAGGTAGAAGTCAGGTGCGAGCGTCACACGTTGCTCGAGCTTGGTCACACCCGCCTCATCACCGGTTTTGACCGCCCGCTTGCCCTTCAAGGTATTGATCAACGTCGACTTGCCGACGTTGGGGATACCGCAGATCAGCACACGCATGGGTTTGTGCACGCCGCCTCGGTTGGGTGCCAGCTGTTGGCAGGCCTCAATCAGGGTTTTCGCTGGTGCTTGGATACTCGCGTCAATTGCAATCGCACGCACGCCCGACTGGGCGTTGTAATGCGTCAGCCACTGCTCCGTACGATCTGGGGCCGCCATATCTTGCTTGCTCAGTACCTTGAGCGTTGGCTTGCCCTGAATCAGCTCGGCCAACATCGGATTGGCACTCGATCCGGGCAAGCGCGCGTCCAGCATCTCAATCACCACGTCGATGCCCTTGATGCGCTCCTCAATCGCCTTACGAGTGAGGTGCATGTGACCCGGAAACCATTGAATCGCCATAAACGCAGACTACTTTCTTTCTTTTTGGCAACCGCGCCACCGAACCCTTTAGGGCTAACGAGGGCGGTCACGGCCCAAACGGGCTCAAACAACTACAATCTGAGCCTTAATATGTGTGATAAAAAACACATCAAAACAATAAACAGCCCATGAAGCACGTTTCCCAAAGCCTATTCATCGTTGCCGCCACTGCCCTCATCTATTTTCTTGGCTTTCAACTAAACTTCCGCCTCTTCACCGAGTTGGAGAGCTCATTTGGGGTCAACTGGATTTTTATACCCAGTGGCATTCGGCTCGCCGCCGTGTTGCTGGCCGGCTGGTTGGGCGCTCTGGGTATTGTATTGGGCTCATTCATCATCGTTTTGGTCAACTACGATGTTCCCCTCTCCATTTTTTCGATTGGAACCGCGCTCATATCGGGTCTCTCGCCACTATTTGCCAGAAGAGTCGCCATCACCTACCTGCGACTTGATCCCGAGTTAAGCAACATCAAGACGACTGGCCTACTCGGCTTGGCCAGCCTGTTCGCTGTGATCAGCGCCAGCGCCCACCAGCTGTGGTTTTCTGTCTTCGAGCGCAATAACGATCTGCTTCAAGACACCTTCATCATGGCCTTTGGCGACTTGGCGGGCACCCTCATCGTCCTGTTCTCGCTGGAGCTCGTGATCATGGCGCTGCGCAAAATCGGACCACGCTCCTAAGGACTCGACCCAAG
>JABBAS010000067.1:25053-26926 GCA_018607835.1 Methylobacillus sp.
TCGTGATCATGGCGCTGCGCAAAATCGGACCACGCTCCTAAGGACTCGACCCAAGGCCCCGACCCAAGACCCTGACACGAGGGCCTAGGCGCTGGCAACCAGTTGTTGCGCGAGCTTGTTGTGCTGCTCGACCAGCACGGGCAGGTCGACGGTAAGTAAGTGGCCTTGGTCGACAACCACCCGCCCATTCACCACGACGTAATGCGCCGGTGCACTGGCGCATAGCATCAAGGCCCCAATGGGGTCATGCACGGCACCGCCTGCAAAACCCAAGACACCCACGTCGAACAAAGCGAGGTCTGCGCACATGCCTACCGCAATCTGACCAATATCGTGCGCGCGACCCAAGACCTCGGCACTGCCACGGGTCGCCAAGCGCAGCGCATCGCGCGGCGTCATTTCGGCGGGCCCCAAATCGCAGCCAAAAAAGGTTTGTCCGTCCCGCACCTCAGGCGCTTGCATCGCACGGCCAACCCGCGCCAGCAGCATGGCCTGACGCGCTTCATTCAAGAGGTGTGCCGCGTCGTTGCTGGCACTGCCGTCAACGCCTAACCCGACGGGAACGCCTGCGTCCAACATCTTGCGTATGGGCGCAATACCCGAGGCGAGGCGCATATTGCTACAAGGGCAATGCGCCACACCGGTGCGCGTGGCGGCGAACAAGGAGATCCCCTCGGCGTCTAGCTTCACACAATGCGCATGCCATACGTCCGCGCCAACCCACCCCAGTGACTCGGCATACTGCGTGGGCGTGCAATTGAACTTCTCTTGGCTGTAGCGCACATCATGGTCGTTTTCCGCTAGGTGCGTGTGCAGACGCACGCCGTAGCTGCGGGCCAATTCGGCGGATACCCGCATGAGGTCTTGGCTCACAGAGAATGGCGAGCACGGTGCAACCGACACATTGAGCATGGAACCAAAATCGTCGGCGTGATAGGTTTCTATCAATCGACGGGTGTCATGCAAGATGGCATCCTCTTTTTCAACGATGCGATCGGGTGGCAACCCGCCGTCACTTTCACCCACACTCATGCTGCCACGTGTCGCCACAAAGCGCATACCAATGGCTTGCGCGCCCTCGATACTGTCGTCCAAACGCACCCCATTCGGATACATATACAGATGGTCACTGGTGGTGGTGCACCCACTGAGCAACAACTCCGCCATCGCGACTTGCGTAGAGACCTTGACCATGTGGGGTGTTAGGCCAGCCCATATGGGATACAGCCCCTGCAACCAGCTGAAGAGTTCGGCGTTTTGGCTAACGGGCACCGCCTTGGTCAAACTCTGCGTCATGTGGTGGTGGGTATTGATCAAACCCGGTGTCACCACGTGACCGCTCGCATCAATCACGTGATCCGCCGTTTGAGGCAGCGTGTCCTGAGGGCCGACCGCCTCGATGCGGTTGCCCCTGATGAAGATACTGCCGTCGCGCCATTCGGTCTGCGCGTCATCCATACAGGCAATGGCCCGCGCATTTTTGATTAACAACGTCGCCATACCGGTGCACTCCCTGAACAAGTTGAGATCGCCAAATCCCGTCACTTACCGTGATGTGGGCCCGTTTTTAAACCAAGTGGCTAACAGCGCGCGCTCTGACGGTAGCATACCGGTCCCGTTATTCATGGGCATCGCCCGACTCACAACGGCTTGCTGGTAGATGGCTTGCGCTTGCGCCACGATACGCGCATCGCTATCCAGGCGGATACCCTTCATTTGCACGGCCTCCCCATGGCACATCACGCAGCGCTGCGTCACCACGGCGCGCACCTCGGCGAAATCAACAGCGACTGGGGTCGTGGCTGAGGTTGCGGTTGCGGTTGAGGTTGACGCCATATCGGTCGGCTCCGGTTGTGGGCGCATGGCCACCACC
>JABBAS010000029.1:0-2036 GCA_018607835.1 Methylobacillus sp.
GTGACTTACTGAGTATCAGCAGTACCGCTGTTATGGCGTATCAGCGGGCCTTGGGGACGGTGAGTAACAACATTGCTAACGTGGGCACAGAGGGCTACGCGCGTCAGGACATCTCGCTGACTGCCAACACCCCTAGCAAGCAAGGTACCGTATACATTGGCAACGGTGTGCGGTTTGAGGGTGTGAAGCGTCAGGTTGACAGTTTTATTGACTCGAATCTGCGTAACAGCCAGAGTGATTTGGCGAATCAAACGCCGATGCTCAACTATGCGAATCGTGTGGTTGACATCATGGGCGGCGAGCAAACTGGATTGACGACTGCGTTGAACCGGTTTTTTGACGCCTCGCGTGACCTTTCCGGTGATCCGTCCTCTACTGTCCAGCGGGCCGCGTTTCTAAGAGAGTCTGAGGGGCTTACCTCTAGCTTTCGAGAGTTATCTGGTCAGCTACAGCTCATTGATGATGAAACCCGCGAAGCGACCACTGCGCGTCTTGGTGAGTTCAATACGTTGGTCTCGCAGTTGGGACTGGTGAACAATCAGTTGGCCAAAAACAAGACGGAGAGTAAGCAACCCACAGAGTTGTTGGACCAAAGAGATCGTTTACTCAACTCGATCTCCGAACTCTCCCGAATCACGACAAAATTTGAAGCGAGTGGCGCTGTCAGTGTGAGCTTGGGCAGCAGCATGCAACAGGGCCTCGTTTTGGAGGGTGAAAACGCCAAGGCAGTTACTGCCTCATTCAGCGCAAGCGAGCCAGATAAAGTAGATTTGTACATTGGGCAGTACAGCGCCAAGCCGACAACACTGGCAGGCCTGGCTGGAGGCGAGCTTGGGGGCTTGCTCTCATTCCGTGAGCAGGTGCTTAATTCGGCACGTAATGCACTGGATGATTTAGCAAAGACATTTGTCACCCAGGTAAATAGTATCCACAAAGCGAGTATGGACGCCTACGGAAATCCTGGGGAGGCCTTGTTTGAGCTTGACGCCTCCGCCACTTTTGCGAGTTCTGGTATTCGGGTGCGGATCAATGACACCCTGAAGGTGGCGGCCGCAAGTCAGTTCCGGGTTGCCGAAAACCCGAACAACCCCAGCACAGTTATTGCCAGCTTGAGCTATGCGCCTCCGGGGCAGCTGGTGCCTGCGGATATTGCAAACACGCTATTGAACAATGCCAGTGCATCAGCGGCTAAACCCGTCTCGATTAGCGCGGGCCAGCCATTCAATGTATTGACCGGCGTGGCCCAAGGCACCCAAGATACGGTGATCCATTTAAACGACCTCCAAACCGGCCAAGACATCCAGGTACTTACGCGTGAGGGTGTCCACATTGCTGGCAACACACTGAGCGATGCCCAAACCAGCATGATTCTGCGTGAATCTTATGGATTTGTTGAGGGAAACAACTACAACACCACCTACCTGAACAAGGCGGGCGATCTTGCATACCGTCAAGCTGATGTGTTTATCGGTGCCAAGGCGGCTCCGACTCTAGCGCAGAATTTTGATGATTCGGGTATGCCGATTAACGGCACACAACAACAGGCTGTCTTGACCAGCTCGGCCATAAGCGGCAACTTGACAGGTAAGGTGATCGCTGCTGGCGCACTCGAGATCAATGGCATCGCCTTGGGCGAATTGCGTGCAAGTGGCACAACCTTGCAAGCAAGCGAAATTGCCACCTGGCTGAATACAGCTCGCCCGTCTGAAATAACGCCGTCGAGCGATGGAAAGGCCATTGTCGCCTCAGCAAATATCAAGCTGGATACACCCCTGCGGCTCACCGGGAAGTCTGGCGATATCCTCACGATTACCCCGCCGACAAGCAACGGGACCGTGCAGCAAAGCACAGCGGTTAAAAATGTGCTTGCTGTTAAGGAGGTCGCCACACTATCTGTGGATGCCGCCCTCACCAACGGCCAAACCATCACCTATGGCGGCCTGAGTTACACCGCGGGTGCGGGCGGGGCTACCGCTAGCGAGGCCGTTGATGAGCTGTACAAGTTCGCCGCCTTCGGTACGGCGGGCGTGAAAGGC
>JABBAS010000029.1:2136-4014 GCA_018607835.1 Methylobacillus sp.
AGCAGAAACTACATTTACGCTAACGGGAACGTTTGTTGCCGGGCAAGACGTGAGTATTCTGCTGAACAAGACACCAACATCGGCAGGCTCTGTCGTGTCCTACAAGGTATCGGGGGCCGACATCGGAGCCACGGATGCGCTCACTCAGGCGAACGTGGCTGCAAAACTAGCGGCTGCCTACAACGCATCTGCGATAACGGCGGTAGCGGCCAACACCGCAACCGCTACGACCAACACCATCAAGATTCAAGCCGACGCTAACAGTACCCCGTTTGTCGCCACATTTGAGGCGGACTCAGGAGTCGTCATGCTCACGGCTGATACGGCGGGTACGCCTTTTACGGCTACCGTGAGTCAAATCGCACCAACGAGCTTTGCCTCTTCACAGGGTTTAGTCGACGCAATTAATGCACGCACGGCGGTTCACTTGGTGAGTGCCGAGATCAACCGCGATGGCGCATTGGTGCTGAGTAATATCGCCAAAGCCGAATGGCTATCAGCCATGGACGGAATGCAGGTGCGCGCATTTACCGAAGTGACCGCGCCATCCGTTGGCATCAAACTTACCGCTAACTTGACGATCAGGGGTAATGGCGGGAGTGAAATCGCGCTGGCCGCTCCCTCTGGGGGGCATGCCTCTAAGGCAGCGCTGGTCGATGCGATCAACGCACAGCGCTATGTCAGTCAAGTACAGGCTAGCCTTTCGGCAAATGGCGACTTGGTGCTAACAAACATCGAGGGCAGCGAAGGGGACAGTATCACCATTGGGCCGAAAGACCTTGTGGGCGTTTCTGAAAACGCGCTGGGGCTCAACGTGGGCGCGAGTGCCAAGACTTTTGGCGGGCAGTTTGAAATTACGCGCTCGCTTGCTAACCCGAAAGAAAATGACATTCGAATCGGATTCGGGGCCAACGGGGCAGCAACCGACTTACAAAGTCTTGGCTTGCGCGCAGGGGTACACATCGCGGGCGAATCGGCGGATGATTACGTCGTAATGGTCACGGGGCAGGGCGATTTTAAAGCCAGTGCCAGCTACACGCAAAGCACGAGAGATGCCACGGCAGCTTTACGAAAAGAGCCTTTTGACGTCCGATTTGTAGATGGCACGAAGTACACCATCACAGACCGTTTAAGCGGCACGGTGGTGGCCAACCGAGACTTTGACCCGAATTCGCTACCCTCAGAAATCACGTTCCGAGGCGTCACCCTAACCTTTACCAGCCCACCGAGTGCGGGCGACCATTTTGGTGTTGATGGCAACCAAGACGGTGTTGGTGATAACAAGGGAGTGCTGCGTTTGGTCGCGCTGGAGTCCGCACAGGTTATGCCCGGGCAAAAAACCATTACCGAGACCTATATCGATCAAGTGAGCAGTGTTGGGAACATTGCCCAACGTGCGTTAGTTGCAAAAGATGCCCTCACCGTGGTCTATGACCAAGCGCTTGAGGCGCGGGACACGATATCGGGTGTGAGCTTGGACGAGGAGGCTGCCAGCCTCATTCGTTACCAACAGGCCTATCAAGCCTCCGCAAAAGTGATGCAGACCGCAAGCACTTTGTTTGACGCCATATTACGCGTCGGCTAAAAGAACTGAGAGAACTGCGTTATGAAAATTTCAACGTCATTCCTATTTGATCGAGCTACATCTCAAATGACGGTGGTTCAGGGAAAGTTGGCCAAGGCGCAAGCGCAAATGGCGCAGGGCAAGCAAGTGATCGCACCAAGTGATGCGCCTGACCAAGCCTCCTCCATCACACGTTTGAAAGGCATTCTGGCTAAACAGGCGAGTTATACCCAGGCCTTGGAATCTACCCGCACCCGTTTTCAGGCGGAGGAGACGGCGCTTGGAAATGTTAGCGACGGCTTGCTGCGTATGCG
>JABBAS010000044.1:0-9887 GCA_018607835.1 Methylobacillus sp.
CAGTGGCGTCTTGGGCTATGGCTGTGATGGAGACAACCGAGCCGATAACAGCGGCTAAAAGGGGTTTGGAGAGAGAGATTTTCATGAAGGGCACCTTGGGGAGTGGTCACACAGAAAGGGGCTTGATTAACCCATGGCTGCAGTTTACGTCGGCTTTATGACCGTTTTGTGACAACCCGTTTCACCTGTCGCTGAATCCGCTAAAGGGTCATTTAACGCTCCTAGGGTATTCCCTTGGTGCTGGTTTGTTAATCATTAAAAATAAATTTTTTCGTTTAAAATCAATATATTTTATATATTAATTAAAGTAATTAATAACATAATTAGCGAGCCTCAAATCGTTGACCAACGCAGCGTCAATGCGTACACTTTCCTGTCCTAGACAAAACACAACAGGAGACGTTTGCCATGATTCCACCTCGGTTCGAATATCACGCGCCTACTTCCGTCGGCGAGGCCATCCAACTACTCAATGACCTCGGCGATAGCGCGAAGTTGCTTGCTGGGGGCCACAGCTTGCTTCCCATGATGAAGCTACGCTTTGCCGCTCCGGAACACCTCATTGATATCAACCGTATCCCCGAGTTGCGTGGTGTGCGTGAAGATGGCGGGAACGTCGTGATCGGGGCAATGACCACCGAAACAGAGGTGATCAACTCACCGGTAATCCAAGCAAAACTCCCCTTGCTAAGCGAGGCGGCCAAGCTGATTGCAGACCCCCAGGTTCGCAACCGCGGCACCATTGGTGGCGACATCGCGCACGGCGACCCTGGCAACGACCACCCCGCGCTGGCGATGGCGATTGACGCGTCTTTTGTATTGCAAGGCCCCGGCGGCCAACGCACGGTGGCAGCTGATGCCTTCTTCTTCGGTACCTATATGACTGCCCTTGCAGAAAACGAGGTGCTGTGCGAGATTCATGCCCCTGCTTTTGCGAGCGGCACGGGCTGGGCCTATGAGAAGCTCAAGCGCAAGACGGGTGACTGGGCAACGGCCGCGTGTGCGGTGGTTATGCGTAAGTCAGGCGACAAGATTACCCACATCCGGGTCACGCTGACCAACGTTGGACCAACCGCACTGCGTGCGCATGATGCGGAAGCAGCGCTGTTAAACAACGCCTTGGATGAGTCATCCATTAGCGCCGCGGCCAATGCGGCTGCGGCCATCTGCGATCCTGCCGAAGATTTGCGCGGCGATATCGAATACAAAACCGCCATGGCCGCCCAAATGGTCCGTCGTGCACTTAAAGCGGCCGCTGCGCGCTGCGCCTAACACTGGAGTCAACCATGTCCAAGAAACTTATTTCCGTCACCATCAACGGCCGCACGCATGAGAGCGCGGTCGAGCCACGCACCCTACTCGTTCACTATCTCCGTGAAGAATTGAACCTAACGGGCGCGCACATCGGTTGCGAAACCAGCCATTGCGGTGCGTGTACCGTTGACGTGGACGGTCAGTCCATCAAGTCTTGCACCCACCTTGCCGTGCAATGCGATGGCTCCGATGTGCTAACCGTTGAGGGGCTCGCAAACAAGGGCGTCTTGCACGCCGTGCAAGAAGCCTTCTACGAAGAGCATGGTTTGCAATGTGGCTTTTGTACCCCTGGCATGTTGGTGCGCAGTTACCGACTACTTCAAGAAAACCCCAACCCCACCGAAGATGAGATCCGCATCGGCATCAGCGGCAACCTGTGCCGTTGCACAGGCTATCAAAACATCATCAAAGCGGTGCAGAGTGCCGCGCGCAAATTACAAGAATCTTCCACTACCGCGGCTTAAATTCCTCGCGAAACCAAACTGGAGACAAGCAAATGAATGCACCAACCGATTCCGTTGAAGCAAGAGAACTCGCCCTTGCGGGCATGGGCCAATCACGTCTACGCAAAGAGGACGCCCGTTTTATCCAAGGTAAGGGCAACTACGTTGACGACATGAAGCTGCCCGGCATGCTGCACATGGACATCGTGCGCGCGCCCGTGGCACATGCACGCATCATCAAAATTAACAAAGAAGCCGCTCTGGCAATGCCTGGCGTGCACGCGGTGCTGACCGCTGATGACCTGAAGCCACTCAAGCTGCATTGGATGCCCACACTCGCGGGCGATGTCGCCGCTGTTTTGGCAGACGAGAAAGTGCACTTCCAAATGCAAGAAGTGGCCATCGTGATTGCCGATGACCGCTACATCGCCGCAGACGCGGTGGAAGCCGTGGAGGTGGAGTACGAAGAGCTTCCCGTGGTGATGGACCCCTTTGAAGCGCTAAAGCCCGATGCCCCCGTCCTGCGTGAAGACCTTGCAGGCAAAGACACCGGCGCCCACGGCAAGCGTGAGCACCACAACCACATCTTCACATGGGAAGCGGGCGACAAAAGCGCAGCGGACGCCGCCTTTGATGCCGCTCCCGTCAAGGTGTCACAGCACATGTATTACCCACGCGTGCACCCCTGCCCGCTGGAGACCTGTGGCTGCGTGGCCAACTTCGACCCGATTCGTGGCGAGTTAACCACCCACATTACCTCGCAAGCGCCTCACGTCGTACGCACGGTGGTCTCTATGCTGTCTGGCATACCCGAATCAAAAGTACGGATCGTTAGCCCAGATATCGGTGGTGGCTTCGGCAACAAAGTTGGCATTTATCCCGGCTACGTCTGCGCCATCGTGGCGTCCATCGTGCTGGGTCGCCCCGTAAAGTGGGTGGAAGACCGCATCGAAAATATCTCCAGCACCGCATTTGCGCGTGACTACCACATGGATGGTGAGCTGGCGGCATCTGAGGACGGCAAAATCTTGGGACTGCGGGTCAACGTGGTCGCCGATCACGGCGCATTTGATGCCTGTGCTGACCCAACCAAGTTTCCTGCTGGCTTGTTCCACATTTGCTCGGGCTCCTACGATGTCCCTGCCGCACACGCGAGCGTCAAGGGTGTGTACACCAACAAGGCGCCCGGTGGCGTCGCCTATCGCTGCAGCTTCCGCGTGACTGAGGCGGTGTACCTGATTGAACGCATGGTTGATGTCTTGGCACAAAAGCTGGGCATGGACAAGGCCGAGATCCGCTCCAAGAACTTCATCAAGAAAGAACAGTTCCCCTACACCAGCGCATTCGGTTTTGAATACGACTCTGGCGACTACCAAACCGCTCTGGATAAGGTGCTCACCGCCGTCGACTACAAAGGACTGCGTGCAGAGCAAGCCGCCAAACGGGCTGACCCCGATAGCCCAACGCTCATGGGTATCGGCTTAGTGACCTTCACCGAAGTGGTTGGCGCGGGACCGTCCAAGATGTGTGACATCTTGGGTGTGGGCATGTTCGATTCCTGCGAAATTCGTATCCACCCGACAGGCAGCGCAATTGCCCGCATGGGAACCATTACGCAAGGGCAAGGCCATCAGACCACCTACGCGCAAATTATTGCCACCGAGTTGGGTATTCCATCCGAGGTGATTCAAGTCGAGGAAGGTGATACCTCCACGGCGCCTTACGGCTTGGGTACCTACGGCTCACGGTCGACGCCAGTCGCTGGCGCTGCGATCGCCCTCGCCGCAAGGAAGATACACGCCAAGGCCAAGAAGATTGCCGCACACCTGTTGGAAGTTAACGAAAACGACCTCGACTGGGAAGTGGACCGCTTCAAGGTCAAGGGTGATGACGCCAAGTTCAAGACCATGACCCAAATTGCTTGGGCGGCCTATAACCAGCCACCAGAAGGTTTGGAGCCTGGTTTGGAGGCGGTTCACTACTACGACCCACCCAACTTCACCTTCCCCTTTGGTATCTACTTAGGCGTGGTGGACATCGACCGTGCAACGGGCGAGACCAAAGTGCGACGCTTCTACGCGCTGGACGACTGCGGTACCCGCATCAACCCGATGATCATCGATGGTCAGATCCACGGTGGTTTGACCGAAGGGTTCGCCGTGGCGATGGGGCAGCAAATGCCATTTGATGCCCAGGGTAACTTGATGGGCAACACCCTGATGGATTACTTCCTGCCGACCGCTGTTGAGACGCCCAAGTGGGAAACCGACTTCACCGTGACCCCAAGCCCACATCACCCGATTGGTGCAAAAGGGGTTGCAGAGTCTCCTCACGTCGGGTCTATCCCCACGTTCACATCTGCCGTCGTTGACGCATTTTCACACCTTGGTGTAACGCATTTGGACATGCCTCACAGCAGCTACCGCCTCTGGAAAGCGCTGCGAGACAACGGCGTCGCTCTTTAACCTTCAACCACAGAAACTGAACCAACATGGAAGTCAAACTCGACAAGCAATACCCTTTAGACGTCGATGCCGATCGGGCTTGGGCGCTGTTAAGCGACCTCAAAGCGACAGCGGAGTGCATGCCGGGTGCGCAAATTTTGGAGCAACTGAGCGATACCAGCTACAAAGGCGCTGTCAAAATTAAAGTCGGCCCGGCGGTGGCTCAATTTGGCGGAACGGTTGATGTCATAGAGACATCGGCGGAGACCAAAACCGTTGTCTTGCGGGGTAAAGGGGCAGATAAAGGGGGCTCATCGGCTTCCATGGATCTGTCGGCGGCAATTGCAGTTGATCCTGCAAATGCCAACCACTGCGTGCTCAACGGCTCTGCCGCTGTGATCGTGAATGGTAAGTTTGCGCAGTTCGGTGGCCGCATGATGGTTCAGGTTTCTGAGATGATTTTGGCGCAATTCGTAGAGAACTTTCGCCAAACCGCACTGACCTTGCCCACCGCTGGGGACGCATCGGCGCCGGCGTCGGCACCCGATGGTGCAGATGGTGCCCCGGCGGCCCCGGTCACCCCTGCATCACCACGCGTTGCGGTTGACAAGGAAATCAACGGTCTGTCCATCGTCTGGTCGCTAGTTAAAAGCTGGTGGCAAGGCATCTTTGGTGCCTCTCGCTAAGCATGACCCATCCCCATCATTCGTAATGGCAGCAACACCTGACGATCTTCGCCAAAGCCTACACCGCGTCGGCTATCTTGCCGACACCGACCTGAGCACAGCGGTCTGGCTCGCGGCTGAACTTGAGCGCCCGGTTTTGCTAGAAGGCGATGCCGGTGTGGGCAAGACCGCTTTGGCACAGGCACTGGCCAAGGCCTCCAACGCGACCTTGGTTAGACTGCAATGCTTTGAAGGGCTTGACCTGTCGCAAGCCGCCTACGAGTGGAACTACAGCCGACAACTCATGAGCATCCGTGCCCATGAAGCGTCCGGCGGCGCGATACGCACCGACGATGTCTTCGGCAGAGATTTTTTACTCGAGCGCCCGTTACTCAAAGCGATTAGCCAGCCGGGCCCCTGCGTGTTACTGATTGACGAAATAGACCGCGCGGACGAGGCATTCGAAGCCTTCTTACTCGAGGTGTTGGCGGAATACCAAATTACCGTCCCCGAAATTGGGACGGTGAAGGCGACCACGGTGCCGCAAGTCATTTTGACCAGCAACGGCACCCGCGAGTTGTCTGACGCCCTGCGCCGTCGCTGTTTGTATCACCACCTTGACTACCCCACCTTAGCCAGAGAGATCGCCATCGTTAAGGCCACGTTGCCTGATGTTGATAGCCAACTGGTTGAGGATGCTGTGCAATTTGTACAGCGGCTCCGAGGCGATGACCTCGCCAAAACACCGGGTGTCGCGGAGACATTGGACTGGATCAAGGCCTTGCACCGGATGAATGTGCATATCCTGGCCAGCGATATGGCGCCCCTACTCGCCACATTGGGCTGTTTGCTCAAAACCAGTGAAGACCATTTCATGGTCAATGCAGACCGCATGCTACAGATCATGGAAGGTAGGCGCTATGAGGGCGTGGCGGTAAAAAATGCGGCGCCTGAAGGAGCGGCATGACGACCCTCACCGCGAAGCCGGCGAGCGAGGGTATCGCCGGATTTGCCGCGCTTTTGCGGGATCACGGCATGATCGTGGGGCCCGCAGAGCAGACCGCCATGCTGTTCGCCATCGGCGCGTTGGGCGGACTTAAAGTCGGGGTGGTTCGTTCAGCGTGGCGCGCCATTGCCTGCCACAGCAGTCGCGACTGGCGTCAGTGGGATGAGCTTTTTGACCGCTATTGGCACCCTAGTCGTACGCGAGGGCAAGTAAAGGTCAGCGGCCAAACCCGCCCCAAACGTGATGTCCGTCAAGCCGTGCAAGCCATGCGCGATGACATGGATGCCGCTGCATCCAAACCCGGTAGCCGTGCGGCCAAGACGGCAGGTGACCAACCGGCAACCCAAGATGCCCCCGTCAGCGACGCACCGCAGGCCCAGGGTGGTGCTAGCCGCGCGGAGGCATTGGCGCAGCGAGACGGCCAAATGTGGCTACCCGAGGAGCTGAGCCAGCTTCGCGCGCTGGCGAAACAAATCACCAATCACCTGCGGCCCACCCCAACCAGACGCTGGCAAGCCCTCCACAACGGCCGCCGGCTGGGCCTGCGTCAGACCCTCAGGCGCAGCGTCGCTTTTGGGGGTGAGCCAGTTAACCCCGTCTGGCTGAACCGCCGCGTGGAGGCACCTAAGATTTTCATCTTGGTTGACGTGAGCCGGTCAATGGAGAGCCACGCGGCATTTTTTCTCCGTGTTGCACGGGCATTCGCCCAACAATCGCAGGCACGCGCTTTCGTTTTTCATACGCGCATCATTGAAATCACCAACCTACTCCAACGCGACTCCGCCGCCGTGCAAGAAAAAATCAATGCAGTGACCGCCGGCTTTGGGGCGGGCACCCGTATCGCCACTAGTCTAGAGGCCTTTACGCGGCAACACGCGCGCGCCCAGTTATCACGCAGTGCGCGTGTCTGGGTGTTTTCTGATGGCTTTGACACCGACGAGCCCGGCGCACTGGCCGATGCGCTGGCTGAACTGCGCCAACGCGGCGCTCGTATTAGCTGGTTTCACCCCACCCACAAAGCCGCTATTTCCGCCGCGTTACAAGGTGGTAAAAAATACATTGACCGCTTCGTGCCATTAGCCAATTTGGCTGATTTACAAGCGGCAAGACCCTTGTTACGCTAAGCAACACACACAACGTGAGAACCGCACCATGAACCGCTTCGACTGGATTAAACAAGCCCAACAACTCCAAAGCAACCAACAACCGTTTGCGCTTGTAACGGTGTTGCGCACGCAGGCGCCCACGTCGGCAAAGCCTGGCGACAAAGCCTTGGTGACCGCAGACGGCAGCATCCATGGTTGGATAGGCGGTGGTTGCGCGCAGCCGACCGTCATCAAAACGGTGCGCCAAGCGTTGACAGACGGTCAGCCACGGAACATTCGTATCACGCCAGCGGATGAACGCAATGAGCGCCAACTTGACGACGTTTTGGAGTTTGGCATGGCCTGCCACTCGGGCGGCACGCTGGAACTGTTTATCGATCCGGTCTTACCGGCCCCCCAACTGGTCATCATTGGCGACTCTGCCGTTGCCCGAGCCCTCACGCAACTCGCACCGCGCGTTGGCCTCGATGTGCAACTTATCGCCAACCACGCGCAGGCTAGCGACTTTCCTGACGCACGCCAAGTCATCGCGACGGACGATGTCGAGGCGCTAAGCGCACTGCACCTTCATGCGCAAGATGTGGTGGTGGCAACCCAAGGGCGCCGCGATATGCAAGGCTTGAAAGCGGCATTGCACCTCAAGCCCAGCGACATTTGGTTTGTAGCCAGCGCCCGTAAGGCGGGAGTCTTGCTCGGCAACCTCAAGGCCAGCGGTGAAGACAGTGACGCGGTGGATCGCATTGTGGCGCCAGCGGGCGCTCCCATTGGGGCCCAAACGCCAGAAGAAATCGCCTTATCCGTGCTCACCAATGTGGTTGCTAGACAGCGCGCGCGCGGCAAAGCCGACCAACCGGCAAGCGATGCAGCCAAAGGCCCTAAGGCGTCATCATCATCGGTATCGACCACATCAGCGCCGCGTGCAACGTCAGGGAGTCGTGTCATCGACGCGATGGATCAGGCACTGGGCGGCTCTTGCTGCGGGGGCGTCTAATGGGCTGCATTCTCAAAGGCGGCGGCGGTTTGTACAGCCGCGTTGTGGTGGGTGCGGTGCTACTCGCTGCGGGGCAAGCCACGCGCATGGGTAACCGGCCTAAAAGCCTGTTGCAACTTGGTGGCGTCCCGCTGATTCGCCGTCAACTGATCGCACTCTCGGGTGCAGGGGTTGATGAGGTCGTGGTGGTTCTCGGTCACTACGCAGACGACATTGAGCCACTGCTGCAAGAGTTTCCCGTCACCATCGTGCGCAACCCCGCGCCGAGCGACGGACAAGTCTCTTCATTGCGCTGCGGCTTGGCCGGCTTAACCGGCAAATTAGACGCTGTCGTGGTCGCCTTGGCCGACCAACCGCTGATCAATGCACAAGACGTTAGCGCCCTGATTGCGGCCTATAAGAAACGCCCCGACGGTGCTCAGGTCGTGCAACCTGCGGTTGGAGATGCCATCGGCAACCCCGTGATGTTTAGTGAGGAGGTCCGCGAGGGCATTCTGGCGGGTGATGCCAACGTAGGCTGTAAGCAGTGGCAGCGGGCCAACCCGAGCAAGGTGTACCGATGGGCAACCGACAACAAACGCTACATCACCGACGTCGACTCGCCAGAAGACTTGGCGCGTTTCACCGAGCAAACCGGACACCAGTTGTCATGGCCGCCCGCTTGGGTGCCCGTCACGTGATCGCGTAGACCGACACATGTTGTCACCAGACCCCCTACACCCCCTTTGGCACACGCCATTGGGCGTCTATCAATGGGAACAAGCCGCCGACGTCAACCCCCTGCTCGCGCGGGTTTGCCAGTCCATGCGTGCAACCGACCCCAACCATGTGCCCGGTGCGCCGTTTTACGCAAGTGACGATAAGCTGTTACACCGCGTCAAGTTAACCGAGTGGCAAGCGTTCATTGCTTTTTTAGTCGACAGTCTGCGCCAAACGGTGGTGCTTGCCAATCAAGGCGTTTGGCCCACACAAGCGCCAGGGATGCGTATTGGCATGGAGGGCATTTGGTTTCAAATCGCCAACGGTGGCACCCACCATGACATACATACCCACGGCAACTGCTCTTGGTCAGGGGTTTACTGCATACAGGTTGACGATGCCGCTGCCCGCGCGCAACATCCCTCTTTTGCAATGCACAACGGCGTCACGCGGTTTTATGGGCCTCACTTCAACCGCCAAGGCGGGGCCCACATGGACTTCGGCAATGCCTACCTCCAGAACGCCCACCTTGATATGGAGCCTATCCCCGGCCAACTGGTTATTTTTCCTTCTTGGCTCGCGCACCAAGCCATGCCGTATGCGGGACAAGACGACCGCATTATTATTTCATTCAACGCCAGCATCCACGCCGAGGCGGGCACGGATCAACTGCACGCCTACGGGCGGGGTTAATCCAACCAGAGCTGCATGAAGCGCGCTTCACCCATTGCCGGGTCCAGCGCATACGGCGCAAAGCCCAAACGGGCATAGGCCGTCACCGCAGAGGTATTTCCGGCCAGTACCTCTAGTGTCATCTTGCACGCACCGCGCTCTCGTGCAAGGTCTGCAACCCGGCTCAGCATGTCACCTGCGATACCCCGTCCTCGGTGTGAGGACATCACGGTGACATCGTGGATATTCACCAGCGGCTTGCACGCAAACGTTGAAAAACCCTCGATGGCATTCACCAAACCCACGGGCACCTCGCCATCAAAGGCCAAGACGCTATACATCGTGGGACGAGCACGCATCGCGGGCACCAGCGCCTTTTTAGCAAAAGGCGACAGCCCTTCACCCCCACCCGCCGGATCTTTGGCGTACGCATCCAACAGCGCGACTAAGGCGTCGGCATGCACGGGGTCAGACAGATCCGCTGTCACAATGCGAATCGTTGATCGTGGTGCGTTTTTTGAGGTCATAGATTATCCAACATGCAAAA
>JABBAS010000044.1:9987-21546 GCA_018607835.1 Methylobacillus sp.
CGAATCGTTGATCGTGGTGCGTTTTTTGAGGTCATAGATTATCCAACATGCAAAAGCGTGCAAATTGCCGCATGAGGTGGGTCCCTACACCAACGCCGCGAGTTGCTTGGCGTAGCCATCGGCTTGAGCCTGATCACGGGCCTCGACCATGATGCGTAACAGCGGCTCCGTGCCACTCGCGCGAATCAAAACCCGGCCCGTGCCGGTCAACGCCGCCTCTACCTCCGCGATACCCTTTTTGAGTGCGGTGTTGTTAGCCCAGTCTTTCTGCGCAGGCGTGAGGCGTACATTAACCAAGGTTTGCGGAAACAGTGTTACCCCGCTCAGATACTGGGACAACGTTCGCCCTGAGCGCACCAAGGCCTGCAAAATCTGCAGTGCACTCACCAAGCCATCACCCGTTGTGTGCTTATCTAACGCCAATAAATGCCCAGAGCCCTCGCCACCTAACAGCCAGTCTTTTTCGTTCAGTTTCTCCAACACGTAACGGTCACCCACGTTGGCTCGCACCAGCGCAACCCCACGCTCCTGCAGCGCGAGTTCAATCGCCATATTGGTCATCAGGGTCCCGACCACACCCACAACCGGTTCGTCACAGGCAATGCGGTCCATGGCCATCACAAATAACAACTCATCACCGTTGTACAGCCGTCCCGTGCTGTCAACCAACTGCAAGCGATCCGCATCACCGTCTAGGGCAACGCCGAGGTCAGCCCCGTGTGCGCGGACGGCCTCTACTAAAGCGGCTGGGTGGGTTGCCCCGACCTCATGGTTGATGTTTAAACCGTCGGGCGCACAGCCAATCGCGATCACGTCCGCGCCCAACTCGTGAAACACCTTGGGGGCAATCTGATACGCAGCGCCGTGTGCACCATCCACCACGATTTTCAAACCCTTGAGGTTTAACGATGTATCGAATGTACTTTTACAAAACTCAATGTACCGACCTGCGGCATCATCTAAACGCTTGCTCTTTCCGAGTTCAGCGGCACTGACCCACACGGGGTCCTCCTCTAAAGCCGCCTCCACGGCGCGCTCCCAATCGTCTGGTAGCTTGGCCCCTTCGCTACTGAAAAATTTGATACCGTTATCCTCAAATGGATTGTGACTGGCGCTGATCACCACCCCCAAGTTGGCCCGCTGAGTGCGCGTCAAATAGGCTACTGCTGGTGTGGGGATCGGTCCGAGCAAGAGCACATCCACCCCCGCAGAATTAAACCCAGACTCCATCGCGCTCTCCAGCATGTAGCCAGAAATGCGGGTGTCTTTTCCGATGAGCACCTGTGGGTGTTCGCCTTGCGCGCGCAGGACACGTCCGACGGCATGGGCCAGACGCATGACAAAATCAGGGGTGATCGGCGGTTGGCCAACACGACCGCGAATGCCATCGGTTCCAAAATATTTACGGCTCATAAGTGTTGCGTCATTTGTCCATGTGACTTCATTATCGCTGGCATTGCGCGTTGCTAGCAGTCCAAACCTTGACGGCATCACACGTTGCGGCAACGTCGTGCACACGCAAAATATTGGCACCGTAGCCCATCGCAATGGTCGCCGCAGCCACGCTGGCGTAGACCCGGTCAGCCGGCTCCCGATCCGTTATTTTTCCAAGGGAGGACTTCCGCGACCAACCCGCAACGACGGGGAAACCGAGTGCGCGCAGCGCTTGCTGTCCAGGCAACAGGGCGAAATTTTGCGCAACCGTCTTACCGAACCCAATACCGGGGTCTAGCGCGATACGCTCGGGGTTAACGCCCTGCGTCAACAGCGACTCTGCGCGCTCAATCAAGAAGCCCGCGACCGCACCGGGCATGGCGTGCGCGGCCTCGCTCATGGGGTGCGTCTGCATGGTCTCGGGCGTACCGTGCATGTGCATTAAGCACACGCCACACCGCGCATGTGCGGCAACAACAGACACCCCCGTATCGTTGTTTTTGCCATCCGCATCTCGCCAGCGAAGCGCCCAAACATCATTGATGATGTCTGCCCCCATGTCCAAAGCGGCCCGCATCACGGCAGGCTTATACGTATCAACAGACACGGGGACACCCCACGCCAGAACCGCTTTTAGTACAGGCAACAACCGCGCCATTTCATCCGCCTGCGCGAGCGGTGTTGCACCCGGCCGCGTCGATTCAGCGCCTAAATCCAATATATCAGCGCCATCTTTGAGCGCTTGCGCTGCCCGCGCTATGCCCGCGTTGGTATCCAACACCCCGCCGTCAGAAAACGAATCGGGGGTCAGATTCACAATGCCCATGACTTTGGGCGTGGCCAGGCTAATGTCGAACCGGGCGGTTGACCAAACAAGTTCATTCACAATATCGGCGGGTTTCTATTTAAAGCGGTCACTTGATCATAGCGGCCTGACCGCCCTTTAAAGGCCCGCAACAGCGCAAAAAAAACCGGGGCTAGCCCCGGTTTTTTGTGTTCAAGCGCACCCGCAGGGCCGTAGCGACTAAGCCGCTATGGCGACTACGCCGCGCTAGGACTGGGGTCAGTGGGAACCGCGCCGGTACCGCCGGTTGAACCGCCATCATCCGGGATGGGCTTGCTCGGCTCTTTCGGAGCACGCGGCGGCTTGCCCGCCATGATGTCCTCGATCTGGTCGGCATCTATGGTTTCCCAATCCAGCAAGGCCTTGGCCATCGCGTGCATTTCATCCGTATGCTTCTCGATGAGATCACGCGCCAGTTTGTACTGCGCATCAATGATGCGCCGCACCTCTGCGTCCACCGCTTGCATGGTCTGCTCACTGATGTTGGTGGTCTTGGTCACGGAGCGACCTAAGAAAACCTCACCCTCATTCTCGGCATACACCATAGGGCCCAAGGCATCTGACATACCGTAGCGCATCACCATGTCACGTGCGATTTGGGTCGCGCGCTCGAAGTCATTGCTGGCGCCAGTCGTCATCTGGTTCATGAAGACCTCTTCCGCAATACGACCACCAAACAGCATCGCAATTTGGTTGTACATGTACTCGCGGTCAAAGCTGTAACGGTCTTGCACCGGCAGACTCATGGTGACCCCAAGGGCACGCCCACGGGGAATGATGGTCACTTTATGCACGGGGTCACACTTGGGCAGCAGTTTGCCAATGAGGGCGTGACCTGACTCGTGGTAAGCCGTGTTACGACGCTCTTCCTCAGGCATCACCATGCTCTTACGCTCAGGTCCCATGAAGATTTTGTCTTTGGCTCGCTCAAAGTCTTCCATCTCGACCAGACGCGCATTTCGACGAGCGGCCATCAACGCCGCCTCGTTACACAGGTTGGCCAAATCCGCGCCCGACATACCGGGGGTACCACGCGCAATCACAGCGGCGTTCACGTCTGTGCCGAGTGGGACCTTGCGCATGTGGACGTTCAGGATTTGCTCACGACCACGAATATCGGGCAAGGTGACATAGACTTGACGGTCAAAACGACCCGGGCGCAACAAAGCAGCATCTAGGATGTCGGGACGGTTGGTTGCCGCCACCACGATCACGCCGAGGTTGGTCTCGAAACCGTCCATCTCAACCAGCATCTGATTGAGCGTTTGCTCGCGCTCGTCGTTACCACCACCCAAGCCAGCGCCACGTTGGCGGCCCACCGCATCAATTTCGTCAACAAAAATGATGCAGGGCGCGTTTTTCTTCGCGTTTTCGAACATGTCACGCACACGCGCCGCACCCACACCCACAAACATCTCAACAAAGTCGGAACCAGAAATGCTGAAAAATGGCACCTTGGCTTCGCCGGCAATGCTTTTCGCCAGCAAGGTTTTACCCGTACCGGGGGGGCCTACCAGCAACAACCCACGGGGGATGCGACCACCGAGTCGTTGGAAACGCTGGGGGTCACGCAAGAAGTCAACGACCTCACGCACCTCTTCTTTGGCTTCATCACAGCCGGCAACGTCCGCAAAGGTAACGTTGTTGTTGTTCTCGTCCATCATGCGGGCCTTGCTTTTCCCAAAGCTGAACGCACCGCCTTTGCCTCCGCCCTGCATTTGACGCATGAAATAAACCCATACACCAATGAGCAACAGCATGGGACCCCAACTCACCAGCAGGGTCATGAGGAAGGAGCTCTCTTCACGAGGCTTCACATCGAACTTCACACCGTTGTTGATCAGGTCACCAACCAAGCCGCGATCCAGATAGGTCGCGGTGGTTCGCACGCGTCGCTCGTCTGTGGTGATCGCGTTGATCTCTGTACCGCCGCCGCCCTCGGAAATGGTCGCGGACTTGATGCGCTTGGCCTTCACCTCGGTCAAGAATTCCGAGTAGCCCACGTTGGTTACGTTGGCAGCGGATCGCCCGTCGAACTGCTTAAAGACGGTAAATAGCACCATGGCAATTACCATCCACACAGCCACTTTAGAAAACCACGAATTGTTCAAGGAGCACTCCAGGATTGAGGAAGTAAAAAGGTGGGGTCAAAGACGGCAATCTAAAGCCCACGACGTTATTTTAGGGGTAACCGCCACGCCACTGGCCTAGACACGCCTATCAACCACACCGAATAGGGGTTTTCTTGCTATGCCGCCGGTGTCAGACCCCTGCCAATCAGAAAGGTTTCAGAGGATTTATAGCGTGAGCTTTTCGGCTTGAGCGTTTTAACGACCTTAAAGTGGGTCTTAAACAGGGCGACGAGGTCATCATAGCCGCCACCATGGAAAAGTTTGACCACCAATGCACCATCTGGTTTCAGGTAATTGACAGAAAAATCAACGGCTAACTCGATGAGGTGAGACATTCGAGCGGCATCCGCAGAGGCGATACCCGACAGATTCGGAGCCATGTCAGACACAACCACGTCGACTTTACGCCCTTTTTGAACACTTTCCAATTTGTCCTGAAGCGCCTCCAAAACGGCAGCCTCTCGGAAATCGCCCAAAATAAAATGGACGCCATCCACCGGTTCCATAGGCAAGCTGTCAAGCGCGACGATGTGGCCATTTAACGCGCCCGTTGCCGCACCATTGGGCGACAGGCGGCGACGCACGTACTGACTCCACGCGCCAGGGGTGCTTCCCAGGTCAACCACTAAGTCACCCGGGTGGATGAGGTGAAAAACCTCGTCGATCTCCTTCAGCTTGTAGGCCGCGCGCGCTCGATAGCCCTCTTTTTTAGCCAACTTCACGTAGGTGTCGTGTACGTGGTCGTTCAACCAAGCTTTATTGACTTTTTTGCTTTTAGTATTAATTCTCACGGAAATCCTTTAGGCGCATCATTGATAATTGTCCCATGCCCCAAATTAAACTCACCCCCGCCGAGCGTAAAGCACAACGAGCTGACGCACATCACCTAGACCCCGTGGTTCACATCGGCAACGACGGCCTCACGGCCAACGTCATCAAGGAAATAGATGCCGCGTTGACCGCGCACGGTTTGATCAAGGTCCGTGCGATGAACGATGACCGCGCGGTCCGCGGCGAGTGGTTGGATACGCTGGCCGAGCAATTAAGTGCAGCACCGATACAGCATATCGGTAAATTACTGCTCCTCTGGCGTCCCACCCCTGAAAAAGAAATCCCCGTTGTCGATGAGGACAGGATGCGCGGCCCACGGACGATGAAAGTACTGAAATTTAGCAAGCGTGGTGGGCAGCGACCTGAAATCAAGGAAGTGCGCGTTTTGGGTAATGAGCGCTTGACGGCGGGCGGCAAGGTCAAGCGGGCGAAACCCAAGGCCAGAAGTGTTAAAAAATCACCGGGGTTTTAATCAATGAGTCCAACGCCAGCACCCTCCTCTTCACCGGACACCAACCCCCTGCTCGCGCTGTCGGATAACGGCCTGCCGCTGTTCGACCAAATTCAGCCAGGGCACATACCCGAAGCCATCGACGCCCTGCTAGCAAACGCTGAAGCCGCCATGCTCAAGGTGACCGAGCCCACGTTCCCGGCGGACTGGCAAGCGCTGTCTGCCAACTTGGACGTGGCCAACGAGCGTCTGGGTATGGCGTGGGGTGCCGTCAGCCACCTGAAAAGTGTCGCGGAGACACCCGCCCTGCGCGAGGCCTACAACGCAGCGCAACCACGCGTAACCGAGTTCTTCACCCGTTTAGGCGCCAATGAGACCTTGTACGCCAAGTACAAGGCCATCGATGCCCAGACCCTGAACCCTGCCCAACAGCAAGCCCTCAAAAACACCTTGCGTGGTTTCGTATTAGGCGGTGCCGAGTTGCAGGGCGCCCAAAAACAACGCTTTGCCGAGATTCAAGCACGGCAAGCAGAGCTCGGACAGGCTTTTGGCGAGCACGCCCTAGACGCAACGGAGGCGTTTTCACTGCTGGTACCTAGCGCCGACCTCGCCGGCCTCCCCGCTGACGTTTTAGAGGCAACAGCGCAAGCGGCCAAGGCCGATGGTGCCTCCAGCGGCATGCATAAACTGACTCTCAAAATGCCGGTGTATTTGCCTGTGATGCAATACGCGCAGTCCAGCGCCTTGCGTGAGACGCTGTACAAAGCCCACGTCACGCGCGCCAGCGACCAAGCACCCCCTGCTCAAAACGACCAAGACAACACGCCCATCATGCGTGAGCTCCTTGCGCTACGCGCAGAAGAGGCGCAGTTACTGGGTTTTGCGCATTACGCTGCGCTCTCCATCCATCCAAAAATGGCAGAAAGTAGCGCGGACGTGCTGCGCTTTCTGAGCGATTTAGCGGACCGCGCCAAACCCTTTGCGATGCGCGATGTCGCGGATATGCGTGCGTTTGCTGCTGCCGAGTTGGGTCTAGCAGACCCACAGGCTTGGGATTGGCCTTACATCGGCGAGCGCCTCAAAGAGGCGCGCTATGCGTTCAGCGAGGCGGCGCTTAAAAGCTACTTCCCAGCGCCCAAGGTACTCGATGGTTTGTTTAAGGTCGCCCAGACCCTTTTTGGTATCGACATTCGTCCCGACACCGCACCGGTCTGGCACCCCAGCGTTCAATTTTTCAGAATCGAGCGTGACGGCCAATTGATTGGGCAGTTTTACTTAGACCCACCCGCCCGTGACGGCAAGCGCGGCGGTGCATGGATGGACGATGTGCGCGCGCGCTGGTTACGCCCTGACACCCATGAATTACAAACGCCTGTGGCGCACATGGTGTGCAATTTTTCTGGCGGCCAAGACGGCCGCCCAGCGTTGATGACGCATGACGATGTGATCACGTTGTTCCACGAGTTCGGTCATGGCTTACACCACATGCTCACTCAAGTTGATGAGCACGATGTCTCAGGCATCAGCGGCGTCGAATGGGATGCGGTCGAGCTACCCAGTCAATTCATGGAAAACTTCTGCTGGGAGTGGGATGTACTGCAAGACATGACCGCGCATGTAGATACCGGCGAACCCCTGCCCAGAGAGCTATTTGACAAAATGCTGCGCGCAAAAAACTTTCAAAGTGGCTTGCAAACCGTCCGTCAAGTGGAGTTCTCTTTATTTGACATGCGCTTGCACCAAGACGATGCCCCGCAGACGCCAGAGGGTACCGACATTCAAGCGCTTGCCGAGACCATTCGCAACGAGGTGGCGGTCATTAAGCCACCCGCATACAACCGCATGGCGCACACCTTTAGCCACATATTTGCAGGTGGCTATGCGGCAGGCTATTACAGCTACAAATGGGCAGAGGTGCTCTCCGCAGACGCCTACGCGGCCTTTGAGGAAGCATCCCAAACCAGCGGAACGGTTCTTGACCGTGCCACGGGTGAGCGCTACCTAACGGAAATCTTGGCCAAAGGCGGTTCTCGCCCGGCCATGGCGTCGTTCAAAGCCTTCCGGGGACGCGAGCCCAACATCGATGCCTTGCTCAGGCATCAAGGTATGGCGAGCGAAGCGGCCTAAGGTGCGTCGTGGCGCATACGGTGCGCCACGCGCTTGGGCTTAAAACGACAAGGTTTGAACGCCCTCGGTGGTCGCCAGCAGGCAGGTCGTGGCTTTTTGGTGGGCGAAGACGCCCACCGTCACCACACCTGGCCATTGGTTAACCGCTGACTCAAATGCCAACGGGTCGCTGATCTGTAGGCCGGTCACATCCAAGATGATCTGACCGTTATCCGTCACCAATGGCACGCCGCCTTGCTGACGCACACGCGCCGTGCCACCCATGGCCTCAAACTGCGCTTGAATGCGTTGGCTGGCCATGGGAATCACCTCGACAGGCAACGGGAAGGTTCCTAACGTTGTTACCAGCTTAGAGGCGTCGGCAATGCACACAAACTGCGCGGATTGCGCCGCCACTATTTTTTCTCGCGTCAACGCCGCGCCACCGCCTTTGACCATGTAGCCCGCGTGATCGATTTCGTCCGCCCCATCGATGTACACGTCTAGGCGCGCAACCGTGTTGCTATCAAAGACAGCAATCCCCAACGCCTTCAGGCGAGCCGTTGACGCCTCTGAGCTGGAAACCGCCCCTTTAATTTGGTCTTTCATGGTCGCCAGCGCCTCAATGAACTTGTTCACCGTCGACCCCGTTCCCACGCCAACGACCGTGCCCGGTTGCACGTAGGCCAGCGCAGCCTGTCCGACCTGTGTTTTTAATTCATCTTGCGTCATGTGCTTAGTCTCGTCGTTAACTTAAAAGGTTCTGGGACAATAAGGGAACCCAACGCCCGCTACTATTATCCAATGTCCTTACTCCCCTACGCCGTCGCACGCTGCGCTTTATTCCGCCTCGATGCTGAAACGGCACACGATCTCACCTTGTCTAGCCTGGCGGCGACGCAACATACTCCCTTGCGCATGGCCTACGCGCAAGCCAGGGTGTCTGACCCCGTAACGCTGGCGGGCCTGCACTTTCCCAATCGCATTGGTCTGGCCGCCGGTTTGGACAAGGAAGCGCGCTGCATTGACGCCTTTAGCCACATGGGGTTTGGCTTCGTGGAGGTGGGCACCGTAACCCCCAAAGCGCAAGCAGGCAACCCAAAGCCGCGCATGTTTCGTCTGCCACAGGGGCAGGCACTCATTAACCGCTTGGGCTTTAACAACCACGGGCTCGATGCCTTTGTTGATAACGTTCAACGAGCCCGCGAGCGCCGTCACATCATCTTGGGTTTGAATATTGGCAAAAACGCGGCAACGCCGATTGAACAAGCCAACGACGACTACCTCAGTGCGCTGGCAGGGGTCTATCCCCACGCCGACTATGTCACCGTCAACATATCCAGCCCCAATACCAAAAACCTGCGCGATCTCCAATCCGACGCGGCGCTGGACGGTTTACTAGGCGCGCTTTCCATTGCCCGCGAGTCGTTGGCAAAAACCGTCGGCCGTCATGTCCCCATCTTCATCAAAATCGCTCCCGATCTAGACGACGCACAAATCAAGGTCATCGCAGCCGTCCTCAACCGTTACGGCACGGCAGCGAATGGCCAAGCCAATGGGCATTGGGGTTTGGTCGCAACCAACACCACCTTGGCGCGCGATGCCGTCATGGGCCAAGCGCATGCGCAAGAGGCTGGTGGCCTGAGCGGTGCGCCCGTCTTGGACGCCAGCAACCGCGTGATCGCAGCCATGCGTGGTGCGTTGGGGGCGGGCTTTCCGATCATTGGAGTCGGCGGCGTGATGAGTAGCCAAGACGCCGTTAGCAAACTGACCGCCGGCGCCGATGTCGTGCAGATTTACACCGGCCTCATTTACAAGGGCCCGGCGCTGGTGCGTGACGCAGCCAACGCGATGAAGCGAGCCTGCGCATGATGGCCGCTGCGCTTAGGTCTCTAAAAGCCCCGCTACGTGTTCCGCCAGGGCCATGGAACTTGTTAGGCCAGGTGACTCAATACCCAACAAGTTGACCCAGCCAGCCACCCCATGTTGGCTGGGCCCATCGACTCTGAAATCGGGCGCCAACTCATGCGGTCCATGAATCCGTGGCCGTATGCCCGTGTAGGACGCTTGCAAAGCGCCTGAGGGTAAGCCGGGCCAGTAGTCCCTCACGGACGCCTCGAACGCCGCTGCAACGTTGGGCGTCGGCTCATACCCCAGCGTGCCCGCATCGACATCAGCCATCCATTGCAAGTCAGGACCAAAGCGTGCCTGTCCACCCAAGTCAAGCGTGAGATGAATACCCAACCAAGCATCTTGAGGTGCGGGGTAAATGAGGTGCTTAAACGGGGCTTTCCCCGTCAAGGAGCAGTAGTTGCCTTTGGCGTAGTAGGCGCGCGGCAAGTTAAATACGCTGGCGCCCTCAAACGACGCGGCCACCGAAACCGCCGACAACGATGACGCATTCACGACCACGTCAAAGTCCCACTCAGACGGGTGCATCTCCCCTTGCGAGGCAATGCGCACGGTATGCAGCCCGCCGCCCGCTCCCAACTGACCACCCACCACCGTCGAGTCAAAGGCCACTGTACCGCCGTGCGCTTCTAAGTCCGCCTGAAACGACAACATAAGCGCATGCGAGTCAATGATGCCCGTGTCTGGCGAATGCAGCGCCGCTACGCACCGCAGCGCGGGCTCCATCGCGCAAGCCTGCTCACCCGACAACCAACTCACCCTAACCCCATTCGCCAATGCCTTGGCTTGCAACATTTTTAGGGCGGGCAATTGGGCATCGGTGGTCGCGACCACCAGTTTGCCGCACAAGGCATAGGGGATATGCCGTTCATCGCAATAACGCACCAACTGCGCACGGCCTGACACACAGGCCTTGGCTTTCAGCGACCCCGTTGGGTAATACAGACCTGCGTGCAAGACCTCGCTGTTGCGTGAGCTCACGCCGCTACCGATCTGCCCGGTCGACTCGGCTACCAAGACCTGGTTTCCCGCCATTGCCAAGCGACGCGCGACCGCAAGACCCACGACACCTGCACCAATTACCAATACATCCTGCGACATAAAACCCTTATGTTCTGACTGACAGACGACCCCACAGGCCATCACGCGCGCACCAACAAAAAGAAACCGAACGCGCTCAAGCAGGAGTTTAAGTCGGACAGCCGCCCTTTTTTTGAGGTAAATCGCTTATTCATGGCTTGCCTGTAGCCGTGCGTCCGCCGGGATGCGGCACAATAGCCGGTTCCCCGATTGCAAACCATACTGCCATGACCAAGTCCTCTAAACGCAAGCAACCCGTCGTCTCCTTATTACAAACCATGACCGTTCTGGCCGTGTTGGGCGTCGCTGCTTGGTTTGTATTGCACACTTTTTTCACAGAGAAAGCGGTCGTGCCCATGCGCGTAGCCGTTACCTTGGATAACGAGTGCGGTTTGGTCGAGTCCGCTTTTATGGCCGTGACAGATGATGGCGCTAGCGCACTCTTTGACCGCGGCGTCGCCCAGTTAGAAACGCGCTCAGGTGCGCGTGTGTGGGTGATCAACAGCGATAAATTTGAAGACTTTATCTTCGAGTCAGACAGGGTCATGGCGGCGCCAGAACTCACCATTGCAGCAAATTGCTCTCCCAGCGGCACCGCGGCAACGACCTTAGACGCCTTCAATAAGCAATTTAAGTCCGATAAAAAATAAACCGCCCCATCACGGTCACACCGTGTACACCCGCACCCTCACCCGCTGCAGCGGCTAGGCTAGGCGAAATGAATGACCGGCAGTGCATTCACCGCCTTGCGTAAGATTTTGTAGATATCA
>JABBAS010000044.1:21646-26251 GCA_018607835.1 Methylobacillus sp.
GAATGACCGGCAGTGCATTCACCGCCTTGCGTAAGATTTTGTAGATATCAGGGTCAAATTGCGGCCTAGCGGTCTCCAGCAACGCGTGGCAACCGTCCTCGCTGGTCGCCGTTCCCAGATAACACCAAGCATCCACCACGTGGATAGCGGTTTGCATGCCGTCTTTCGACCGCTCCATGAAGCCCACGGGGTGGGCGTAAGGCCAAGACGCCAGTTTTTTCCCCAACATGGCTTGCACCATCCGCAGGTCATGTAATTCGGGTGCCTCGCGCCCCACACACACCCCTTTGCAGTGTCCCAATTGGTGGCCAAAACACGGCGCAAGGGGCTTCACCTTTTCCAAGCCTAAGCGTGCCTTACAGAGTTTGTCCGTCTGCGCTAAATCGGTTAGCCAGTTAAGCGCTTGTCGTTGGCTGGAGAACAGGCCATAGAGTTGCGCTTGGCGGCCTGCGGAGAGGTCTTGCGTCCAGACCAGCTCGGGCGCGCCCCCCTGCGCTTCGCTGAGACGCCAAGAACAAAGCGATTTTTGCCGTCTCAAACGCACGTTATGGCTGGGCGATAGCTTTTTGACCATACCCGCCTCTAGCAACAGCGCACCGATTTCGCCCGGCGTCGTGTGCCATTCAATGTCACGCACTTGCAGGGACAAACTCAGCTCTTTACCGTGCGCATGGTCGCCAGAAAAATGCGACAACACCCGTTGCCTCAAATGCTTGCTTTTACCGACGTATAGGGGAAATCGCTTTTCGCCGTAGAACACGTATACGCCGGGGGAATCAGGCATCTCATCCAGCGCCTCCGCATCCAAATGCGATGGCCAACTGGCTTGACTGATCAGGCCCTTGGCCGCAGCCAAAACAGCCGCAGAACCAAACTGAGCTTGTAGGTGCAGCCAAAACTGATAGACCAAATCGGCATCCGCAAGCGCGCGATGGCGGCCCGCGGCCTTTAGACCATGGCGGGCGGTCAGCGCATCTAGGTTATGCCGCGCCTCCTCGGGGAAAAACGCACGTGACAGCTTTACCGAACACAACACGGGCGCACGCACCGTTTTCCCCATGCGCTTGAACTCGTTCTTGATAAAACCGTAGTCAAACCTCGCGTTATGAGCCACGAAAACGGCTCCCGTCATCGCCTGTATCAATTGAGGCGCCACCTTCTCAAACCGCGGCGCGTCGGCGACCATCTCATTGGTGATGCCCGTCAACTGCTGAATGAACGGGGGAATACGCGCATCGGGATTCAGGAGGTAGCTCTCACGCGTCACCGCCCCTGTTTCACCATCCAATAGCACCCAAGCCACTTCCGTCACACGGTCGCGGGTCGCCGTGCTCCCAGTGGTCTCGACGTCTAAAAATAGCCAGCGCTGGCTCATTACTTCCAGACGATGGGCTCTATGGTTAGCACGCCAGCATCACTGCTTAAGGTCAGCGCACCCTCCTGAATGGTCGCCTGTAGTTGCATAGAACGCTCAGACAAGGCGGTCAGGGCCTGGGAGGCCTCCGTTGGGAGGCGCCAAACCTTTAGCTTGTTCATACGGGTCAGCTTGTTGCGTATACCCTCCCACCAAATATCTGCCGCATGGTGAAAGGCATACACCGCCACCGCGTCGGCTTTGCTGCAGGCTTTAGACAAGGGCTTGTCCTCGGGCTGACCCACCTCTATCCATAGGCGCTTGCGCCCGGTGAAGTCCGTAATCGACACATCGGGATCCTCTGGATCCGATAAGCCCGCCCCAAACTTGATGTGTGCGTCGCCTTGGCACACGTCCTGCACATCGTGGGCGTGTAACGCCAGTGCAACCAAGCGCACCATCATGCGCTCATCCGTCTCACTCGGATGCCTTGCCAAGGTCATGGCATGGTCAGCGTAGTAGTTGTGGTCAATATCGGCGATCTGCAGATTGACCTTGAAGATAGTGGATTTAAGTGCCATTGGGTTCTCAGGGTTAACCGTAGATTATGCGCAGATTCTTGCGCTCGCCTTTTACTAGAATGGGGCATGCCCTTTACCATCCCCGACCTGCTCTCCCCCACCCTGGCCCTGGTACAGCAAGCCGGTATCGAGGTCATGCGCGTTTACGCCACCGACTTCGAAGTCAGCCGCAAAGCGGACCGATCTCCCGTCACCCAGGCCGACTTGCTGGCCGAGGCCATCATCACGTCAGGGCTTAAGGAATTGACGCCCGACATCCCCATCATTGGGGAGGAAGCCACATCAGATGGCGCGCAAGCGGTGGCTTCAGACTGGTTTTGGCTCATAGACCCCGTGGACGGCACACGGGAGTTTTTAGATCGCAATGGCGAGTTCACGGTGAACGTGGCGCTGGTGCACCGGGGCAAGCCAGTGCTCGGCGTCGTCGGTGCGCCAGCGATTAGCGAGACCTTTTTCGGCGTGGTCAGCCCCCAGCAAACCGGCGCTTGGCAATTGGACGCGCTTGGCCGTCACCAAGCGATTGCCTGCTCGCTGCCCCCTGCAGAAGGGGTCCGCGTGTTATGCAGCCGTAACCATGGTGATACCGAGGCGCTTGATCGGTTTTTGGCGCCCTACCAAGTGGCCAGTCGTCAAGCCGCAGGCTCGTCTCTGAAACTGTGTCGTATCGCGCAAGGAGCGGCCGACATATACCCTCGCTTTGGCCCCACCATGGCGTGGGACACCGCAGCGGCGCATGCCGTGTTGTCGGGCGCCGGTGGACGGGTATGCGACGTCCAACATGCCGACCTACAGTACAACCCGCTAAGCCTCAAGAACCCGCACTTCGTGGCGCTGGGTTTGACCCAACTAAAACCCTAGGTACGCCCAGATCGCGGTCGGCGCTTGGCCCCCAACGCAGGCACAAGCACAAGCCCATGCCTGGGCCCAGACTTCAGCGCGCTGCCAAGGCGGCCTGTATGGCCTTCTCCACGGCGCCGCCACGCGGTTTGCGCAGAGAGGTGAAGCTCGTCACCTGCTGACCATCGGCACTGATCACGTACTTATGAAAGTTCCACATGGGACGGGAGCCGCCAAGCGATGCCAGTTGCTGGAAAAACGGATGGGCTCCCTTGCCAGAAACCACCGTTTTAGAGAACATGGGAAAGGCCACGCCGTAGGTGTTGAAACAAAAGTCGGCAATGGCCTTCTCATCCCCAGGCTCTTGTTTGCCAAAGTCATTTGATGGGAAGCCCAGCACCACAACATCCTTGTCGGCATAGGCCTTGTAAAGCGCTTCTAGGCCCTCGTACTGCGATGTAAATCCGCAGTAGCTGGCCGTATTCACAACCAATATCACTTTGCCGGCGTACTGACACAAAGACTGTGGTTCACCGTCTTGTAAGCGTTCGAACGAGTGCTGCAGAAGTGCGGGGCACGCGTCGTTCGTCGTTGCCTGAGCTGACGGTGCGGCGAGTAAAACCATGGAAACCCCCAAAATAATCGAAACCAAAGAACCGGCTGAACGCATACATTTTCCCTATGTCGATTTGCCCAATGTGGAAGTGGCGCGACTGGCAGCCACCGCTAACTGTAATGCACAATCAATAGGCGACAGGGTGGAGGGCTACCTCACGCTAGACTGCACCCACGCACCACTATTGGCTTTTGTTACCCGCCATTACCGACGATTACCGACGATTACTGACGCTGAAAGGTACACCATGCTTGATCCAGACGCACGCGCTTTGCTTGACTTATTGGTAGAGAAAAATATCCCACCGGTGCATACCGTCGATCCCATCACCGCGAGGGAGGCCTATGTATCGCGGCGGTTTGCAACGCAACATGAACCCAGCCACGTCGCCGCCGTGACCAACACCACCTGCCCGGGAAAAGGTGGGTCTATCGGCTTACGTATGTATCGCCCGGCCAGTGCGCCCGAGCGCCATGCGCCGGCCTTGGTTTTTTACCATGGCGGTGGCTGGGTCATAGGCGACCTCGATACACACGACGGCCTGTGTCGCCACTTGGCTAACCGCTCTGGCGGCGTGGTGGTGGCCGTCGACTACCGCTTAGCACCGGAAGACCCGTTCCCGGCTGCCGTGGACGATGCCATTGACGCGTTTACTTGGGTGGCCGCGCAGGCCAGCACCCTCGGCTTAGACCCGCATCGCATCGCCGTGGGTGGCGACAGTGCCGGCGGTAATTTGGCCGCGGTCGTCGCGCTCAACCAGCGAGAAGAGCGGGCCCGAGACCCCGGAGCGCCCCAGCCCTGCTTTCAACTGCTGATTTATCCAGCCACCGATAAACGCATGCAATCCCCGTCGCATGAAGCCAACGGCCAGGGGTATCTGCTAACCCACGACACCATGCGGTATTTCCGTGGCCACTACTTACCAAACGCCAGCCACTACAGCGACTGGCGCGCCTCCCCGTTATTGGCAAGCAGCCACGCCAACCTACCCCCTGCCTTGGTATTAACGGCAGGTTTTGATCCGCTGCGCGACGAGGGACGTCAGTACGCAGACGCCTTGTCTGCCGACGGTACCCGCTGTACCTATGTGTGTTTTGAGCGGCAAATTCACGGCTTTATGCCAATGGACAAAGCCATTCAAGAGGCCACCACCGCCACCGTGCTGTGTGGCGAGGCGCTCAAAGCGGCTTACACCTCCGCGCAATGAGGACGGTGAG
>JABBAS010000018.1 GCA_018607835.1 Methylobacillus sp.
ATACCGATCAGAACGAAGGGTTCGTGTCTCAGAGTCTCTGTCGCGACCTATTGACTCCTGCGTCTCTTAAGCTTAGCAGAAAAAATTCTCAGCAGCATGGGCTTGTACGTTTCTATTTTCAGTAGGCTACGCTAAAATATCACCCATCAGCAAGGCGGAATCTGAATCGCCCCGTGGTTCGTGGGTCGTATGTGCGCAACCGATCATTAACGGCTCTCGCCTCGCACGTTCGCTGCGCCGAGAGCATGGGTATTGAGACACGCGACACATTGGACTTACGAGATACGCTTGGCACTAGTTCTGCGCCTTGGGCGCCCCCGTAACCTTGCACAGGGCTTCTTCATTTTTCGCGCACGCCCGCGGGAAACCTACTTGAGTCCTCGTTGATAGCCCTATTCTCGCAAGGCCTAGAGTCCCCCTTAAACCACTGGCGACGCGGGGGGAGGCGTTAGATAGCGCGGGTTATATTAATTAAAGCCAACAGACAACTCTGAGACTGCTCATGCCAATCGGACGATTTTTTACGTTTTTATTTAATTTTTTTGCGCGACTACACTTTGGACAACACGGCGAGGATGTTTTAGTACATAAGTTATTCGACCGCCGATTAACCAAAGGGTTCTATATGGACATAGGGGCTTATCACCCCTTCCGGCAATCTAACACGGCTTATTTTTGGCTCATGGGTTGGAACGGTGTCAATGTGGATGCTAGTCCTCGTTCGATACGAATATTCAAGAAAATCAGGAAGACCGACAGAAACGTTTGGTCTGCGATTGTTGATGCGCAGACTGCGGCTCGCGAGAAAACCATAAGCCTCTACTTCAACCCAAATGTTGACTTTGACCTCAGCGCAACTTGTGCGCCCGATGAAGTTGCGAGGCGTAAGGACTGGCAGACAGAAAAGGTAGAGGTTCCATGCGATTCTCTAGCGAACATCGTCAACAAGTACGCACCATCAAATAACGCTGACTTTCATTTTATGAATATTGACATTGAGGGGTTTGACGAAAGTGCCCTTCAAGGGATGGGCGACTGGAAGTCAAAGCCGCAGGTACTTTGTGTTGAAGTTTTGCATGCCGTGACTATCCGAGACATCTTGGATACCGCAACTAACAGTATCCTGGAAGGTAACGGCTACCAAATGGTTGGAAAAACAGCGGCCTCCATTGTTTACAAGCTAAGCTCCAACTAGCAGCAAATCTGATTTTCCGTATCTGGGCGGCTTCAACAGCGTTTGAGTGACTAAGTGGGAACTCACTCTACGACGCTACTCCCACGGGAGCGCCTTCGCTGGTGCCGTCATCTCTGGGAGAGTGGCGTTCAGCGACTCCCCATTCATAATTTTTTCATAGAGTTGCACGTACGACTCTGCCATTTTATTAGCGGAAAACGTTTCCTGAGTCCGCTCATGAATGTACCGCCGATCGGCATTAAACGAGCGCCAGGCCGTGGCGAGATCATGCACATTGGTAGCAAGAACACCTGACTTGTCATCTACAAGCTCGGGCATTGCCCCATAAGGCGTTGCAAACACCGGAGCCCCAAAATACATGCTCTCAATCACCGCAAGCCCAAACGGCTCTTGCCAGCGGACTGGGAATATAAGGCCCGCCGACGCGCGCAGTAAATTCAATTTTTTCTCACCACCGACCATCCCGTAGAAGGAGGCTTGTCTCGTCCATGTATACCGAAAGCCACGTTTCAGGTTGAGTCGAGTTCCACCGAGAACCTTGATAGGCACGCCAGCTTCACAAGCCACCTCTATAGCTCCCTTAACGTTTTTCACGCGCCACGCGGCTTTCCCCAAAAAGTGTGCGTACCCAGCGTTTCCCTGCAGATCCACTTTGCCATAGTCGTCCCAGTTCAGACCGTTACGCACATAACAATCACTGCCATGCCTAGCCGCATGGTCTTGTGAAACAAAATTGGTGTTTTGCGGCAACCGCTCACCAACCTGCGAGTTCCCGTGTTGCGTCATCAGCCAAGGCTTACGAATAATCTCTGGATGATCTGGCTTAAATTGGAAGTGGATGAGGTCGATATCGTCAGGAATTTGATCCTCGATACGCTTGTGCTCATCGATCACAAGAACATCTGCGAATTCACAATAGGATCCACGCGGGACCAAAAACGTCACTTTATACTTCAGGCGCACAAGCGCCCGACCTAGGTCCCAAATGACCCGTTCAGTTCCACCGTAGGCAAACACAGGGATTGGAGAACGATTGACGAACAGCACGTGCATAGCTTAGTTTATCGCAAGAAACTTCAGGCTTAGGAGCGGGTCAACGGCTGCCCCTGCGAGCGTCTCAGTAAGCATCTATGAGCTTGCGCTTCAGTAACTTCCCCGTTTCTGTGCGCGGTAAGGCATCCGTGAAATCGATGCTGCGCGGGCACTTGATCGCTGATAAGCGCTCGCGACAGTGGTGCATCAGCGCGTTGGCCAAGTCATCTCCAGCAGGGACGCCTGCGACCAACTGAACCACCGCCTTGACCTCTTCGCCAAACTCCTCGTTTGGTATGCCGATCACGGCAGCATCCAGCACGGCTGGGTGCGCGAGCAGAGCGTCCTCCGCTTCTTGCGGATAGATGTTGACCCCACCGCTGATGATCATGAACGACTTTCTATCAGTGAGATACAAATAGCCCGCTTCGTCTATCCAGCCCACATCACCCAGCGTGGTCCATCCATGCGCGTTGGTACTGCTTGCCGTTTTTTTGGGGTCGTTGTGATACGCGAACTGATGGCCACCTTCAAAAAAAATGTCACCGGTTTGACCAACAGGCAGTTCAATACCGTCTGCGTCAACAATATGAATAATGCCGAGTTTTGAGCATCCCACAGATCCTTGGTGCGTCAACCATTCCTCTGGCGTGATTGCAGTAAAGCCATTGTTTTCGGTGCCTGCGTAATATTCGTGAATGATGGGCCCCCACCACTGCATCATGGCTTGCTTGGTTTCTACGGGGCAAGGCGCAGCCGCATGAACCGCCATACGCATCGTGGATAGGTCGAAGGACCGT
This sequence comes from Methylobacillus sp., assembly GCA_018607835.1. Taxonomy (GTDB): domain Bacteria; phylum Pseudomonadota; class Gammaproteobacteria; order Burkholderiales; family Burkholderiaceae_C; genus RS62. The sequence goes on from JABBAS010000018.1 coordinate 3,028, forward strand.
CGAACGTTCTCAGGCAGTTTGAGCATCCGAATAAACATAGTGGGAACCCACTGACTGTGGGTGATTCCCACCTTTTCAATCAATTCCAGCGCGCGCGTGGCGTCGAATTTCTCCATGATGGACGCCGTGCCACCCACCTTTAAAACAACCATGGTGTGCCGCAAAGGGGCCGCGTGATACAACGGCGCAGGGCAGAGGTATTGGCTGTGTTCGTCGTAGCCGAATAGCCCCGTAAGCAGTGTCACCAGCATGGACGGTGCGCCAGGCTTCTCGCCCGTAAGCGGCCACTTAATGCCTTTGGGACGGCCGGTGGTGCCAGAGGAGTAAAGCATGTCTAAGCCCTGCTGCTCATCCGCAATAGGGGTCACCGGGCAGCGGGCAGCCGCCTCGTCCCAGCTGTCTAGCGTGTCGGGCGCCTCACCGACGATACGCACGTTGAGGTCAGCACCACCCAAGGCCTGAAGTTGGGATGCCAGCTCAATAAACCGATCTGAAATGATGGCGAGTTTCGCCCCACAATTCTGCGCAATATAGGCTAGCTCGTCGAAGGTCAGGTAGGTGCTGACGGTGGTGTAGTAAACGCCACTTCTGTCGGCGGCAAAGCAGATCTCCAAAAACGCCCGGCGATTCTCCATCAGTATCAAAATATGGTCGCCTATTTCAATACCTTCGTCTCTTAATAGATGCGCACCTTGATTCGCGCGCGCCTCCAGCTGCTGATAGGTCACCGCCTCGCCGCTGTTGCACATTTGAAAAGCGAGACGATCTGGATCGGTGCTTGCTAGCTGGCGCGGCAGATAGAGACTGTTGACATCCTGCATAGTCGTGGCCTTTTTCGTTGGTTAAGCATCACGCGAGCGGCTGAGGTGCGCAATACGCTCCAGCAACATCTCATCTGACCCATCGGTAAGACCCGCCATTTGCGCGCCAGCGACGTGTCGTGCAACGGGGTGCGTGGGGGCCAAGCCCTCAGCGCCCATGGCGTGTAAAAGTTTGGGCAGATGATGGCGGCAGGTTTGTACGGTAAATACTTTTGCCTGTGCGGCCAGTAGCTGCGCATCTTCCCCTGCATCCATTTGCTGTGTTGCTTGGTGCACCAGGCTCCTTGCCGCGGCGAGGTCAGTCGTCGCTTTGGCCAGCTCAAGTCGCCATGCTTGGTGTGACAGCAAGTTGCCCCCAAAAGTTTGCCTGCGTTGCCCATAGGCATGGACGTGTGCAACCGCCGAATCAAGCATACCGACGCACATCGCGGCGACATAAATCCGTGCGCCATTGAGCTCTGACAAGATGGCACGAAAGGCCTGACCAGCCGGCATGAGGCAGTGGGCGTCAGGTGCAAAATAGTCACGCAGGGTGAAGCCGCCCGTCGCGATGCTGGTTTGATTGACTGCCGTGGCCGACGTGCTGCGCTCGCAGGCGGCGTCTTCTAGGTCAACCAAGAACGCGGCGATGCCATCGCGGTTTCCTGGCTCGGCACACTGTGCGTAGACAATAGCGAGTGAGGCATGGCGCGCGTTAATGATCCAGGCTTTTTCTCCGTTTAAGCGCCAACCGCCGTCGCACCGAAACGCTCGGGTTTGAATCGCAGCGAAATCGGAGCCTGCACCAGGCTCTGTCAAGGCGGTGCAAGCAGTCTTCGCTTGTATCAGCAATCTTGGCAGGTAGGTCTGTCTCACCTCGGCGTTGTCTGAATGTGCCAAGTGCTTGGCCACATTGTGGGTATTGATTAAAGACATCGCGATACCAAAATCGGCAGCCGCTAAGGTCTCGCACACCGCGGCCTTCAGGGCGAAGCCATGGCCCAGACCGCCCGCATGGACGGGTAACTCCAGCGCATGGAGGCCCATGGCTGCCGCTGTCACATAAAAAGCCTCTGTCGGCGTTTCACCAAGACTCCATTTGGCGGCAAGCGGTGCAACCGTCGTTTGGGCGTAGTGCGTGACCTGCGCTAGGTAATGCGCCTCGTCGTGATTGAGCATGTAAGTTCCCGGTGTCCGCAGCCCGAACGGCGGTGTGCTGTTTGCTCACCGCTTGTTCAGTGAGCGCTGTGGGCCACGCGATAGCGAACAGCATACTAGCCGGAATAAATATCGTCTAGCACGTGCCAGACCTTGGCGCATGCTTGGTGACCGCTAAGGCGTTAGTCACGGCACACGCCGGTCCCTCAACCCAGCCTCAGTGCTTCATACCTTCGCCGTGACCATGACCATGGCCGTTGCCATGATCTGCGGGCATGTCACTATTTACCCCTAAGCGGCGCACTTGAGCACTGACCTGTACGCTTTGCTTCTCGCCATTCGCGTCAACCAACGTCAAGGTCAGTGGCACCTGCTCGCCTGCAACGACAGCACGCTTCAGATCGAACATCATGATGTGATAGCCGCCAGGCGTCAGCTCAACGGGTTTGTTTACTGCCAACGCCAAACCATCAGCCAGCGCGCGCATGCGCATGACGCCCGCAGCCATCTTCATTTCATGGATTTCGCTGATACCAGCTATCAACGACGACGCGCCAACGAGAGTAGCCTCTTTATTTTTTGCCGTAATTGTCATGAATGCTGCGGTGGCCATTTGCCCTGGCAAAGTCGCTCGTACCCACGCATCTTCTACAACAATCTCCTGTGCATTTACCGTTATGGGAGCCGCCGTGAGCAGTGCAGAAAAGACCGCTGCGGCTAGCGAGAAAGTAGACCATCGTTGGCGCATGAAAACCTCAAAAAAATTGATACGCCATTACGTGACGCAAAGCGGGGGCAACACAGAGCGGGGCCGACAGAGCCTGCTTCCGTGGCAAAATTATCGCATCGTTTACACGCACTCTTCCTAACCAGCCATCTCAACCAACGGGCATCACATGATCACTTTATGCGGCTTTTCAGCAAGCAACTATTACAACAAAGTCAAATTGGCACTGCTCGAGAAAGGTGTTCCGTTTCAAGAGTCGGAGGTGTGGACCTCGGAGGTTGACACCCATGCCTCACCGCTAGGCAAGGTGCCTTACCTACTGACGCCGTCGGGCGCTTTATGCGAGTCCACTGTGATGCTCGACTACATAGAGCAACAATACCCCGCGCACCCGCTGGTGCCGGCAGACCCCTTTCAAGCCGCCAAGGTGCGTGAGCTCGCCACCTACATTGACCTACACCTTGAGTTGGTCGCGCGAAACCTATACAAAGAGGCGTTTTTTGGCGGCAAGGTAAGTGACAACTTAAAGGAAAAGACGGCGACGCAACTGAAGAAAAACATTGCAGCCTTCGCATCGCTGGCACGCTTCACACCGTTTATTGGGGGCGATACCTTCAGCCTCGCTGACTGCACGGCAGTTGCCCACCTGCCGCTCATCTCCACGGCCACCAAAATTATTTACGGCCAAGATTTTCTGTCGGAACTTCCCGTCAAAGAGTACCTGCGACACCTGTCAACGCGCGCAACGGTTACTCAGGTCAATGCCGACCGCAAAGTCAGCGCAGAAAAGATGGTGGCCCGCCGCCAAGCCAGCCAAGGCTGACGCCCCGAGGTTTAGCCGCACGTCGCACGGCCTCGTATTTACTCAGCGGTCAGGGTGACGACCGCGCGTTGAAGGTCGCTCGCCCATACGCGCCGGTCACGTCCCACGTTTAGTTGTGGCTCACCCAAGCGCACCCGCGCCACCATGCGACCACTGCGTAGCGTCCGCCAAATGGAGCCTACCAGCGTGTCGTCATCAATATAGGCGGGCGCCAAGCTGCGTTGGCCAGTGGCCTTGTCCATGTAGCGTATCCCAACCGGACACACCGCCGCCTCGGCGTCGATAGCGGATTGAATCAAGTTGCCATGAAACGGCAGCACATGAATACCATCGTTGGTCGTGCCCTCGGGAAAGATCGCCACGCGGTGACCATCACGTAAATACGTCGTAATTTGCTGCACCACCCGCAGCGCATCGCGGCGCTTTGCACGTTCTATAAATAACGTACCAGACCCCGCAATCAGGCGGCCGAGTAAGGGCCACTTCTTGACATCTGATTTCGATAAAAACCGAACGGGGTGTGCGGCATTCATCACCAAGATATCCAACCACGAGACGTGGTTTGCAACCACCAAGCCGGGTACAGGCTCAGCACCATCGGTGACCAATTCAACATTTAGCAGCTCAAGCAGGGCGAGAGACCACGCCTGCACCATCGCGTCACGCTCGGTTTGCGTTGCCGTGGCAAAGTATTTGTTAATGGTTCGTAGACCGCGCAGAACGTGATTCACGCCCAAGATCATGCGCCAAGCCGCAGGGATTGCTCGCATCGCGCTCAGCCTGCGTCAAAGGCAATATAGCCACCGGCAATGGTGGTGGCTACTTTTGCGGGCAATTCATAACCCGCAAAGGGGGTGTGCTTTCCTTGGCTTCGCAATGTGTCTGCGCCCACCACCCACGCGGCATCCGGCTTGTAAACACAAATATCCGCCACACCACCAAGGGTGATTTGGCCTAAGCTGGCTTGCAAACTTCCCAGACTTTGACCCAGAACTTTGACAGGCCCTTGCGTCAAAACCGCGATCACGCGCTGCAACGGCACCTGGTCTTCACGTCCCCATTTAAGAGCCAAACTCAGCAACAACTCCACCGCAGTGGCGCCCGGTTCTGCTTGCGCAAAGGGCAGGTTTTTGGCATCCGCTTCGACGGGGTTGTGGTCGCTAACCAAGGCGTCAATAGTGCCATCCGCCAACCCCGCACGCAGGGCGTCGCGGTCACGCTGTTGCCGAACGGGTGGTTGCAAACGCAAGCGCGCATCGTAATAGCCCATATCCACGTCAATGAGATGCAAATTGTGCACGCTGACATCGCAGGTCACGGACAAGCCTTCGGCCTTCGCGGCGCGCACCAAGTCCACCCCGCGGGCACTGCTAATACGACAGAGGTGCACCCGCGCTGGGGTGCCTCGCATCAGCTCAAAAATAGTTTCTAGCGCAATCACCTCAGCAGACACAGGCACGCCAGACAAGCCCATGCGCGTGGCCAGCGGACCACTGGCAGCGACACCCTGACCCAGCCAGTAATCTTGCGGACGCAACCAGACGCTGTAACCAAACGAGGCCGCGTATTGAAACGTGCGTTGCAGTACCTGCGTGTTCTGTATCGGCGCATCCGCTTGCCCAAAACCCACGCAACCTGACTCGGTGAGCTCGGCCATTTCGGTCAGCACCTCCCCCTCCAAGCCACGGGTCAAAGCCCCCAACGGGAAGACGCGTGCTTGACGCAGCTTTTTGGTTCGAAACTTGAGCATGTCAACCAAGCCCGGCTCATCTAAGACCGGGTCAGTATCTGGCGGACAGACCAAGGAGGTAATGCCGCCCGCAACGGCGGCGGACATCTCAGACTCCAACATTGACTCATGCTCGAACCCCGGCTCGCGTAAGCGCGTGCACAGATCAACCAAGCCGGGCGCCACCACACAGTCGGTGGCATCGATCACACGCTCGGGCGAAAAGTCTTTGACCTGCGCGCCCATCGCCACAATGCGACCAGCGGCAATGGCAAGGTCTTGAACGGCCTCTAGCCCGCTAGTGGGGTCGATGACACGTCCGGATTGAATCAGAATCTTCATATCGATATGGTGCTCAGGCGATTTAAAACACGTACTGGGTTAAAGGGGTCGGTTGTTGGGGTGCACTCGCCATGGCCAGTCATTAGCCCTCGTGGCTGGCAACAATAGACATCACGGCCATACGAACCGCGATACCGAAGGTTACCTGCGACAAAATCACCGCTTGTGGCCCGTCAACGACCGACGATGCAATCTCAACCCCTCGATTGATAGGCCCCGGGTGCATCACAATGGCATCGGGCTTAGCCCACTGCAGGCGCTCGGGCGTCAGGCCGTAACTCTTGAAAAACTCCTGCGCGGACGGCAACAAGGCGCCACTCATGCGTTCGTTTTGCAGACGCAAGGTAATCACCACATCGACACCGTCGATGCCAGAGCGCAAATCGTTACAGACCCGAACGCCCATTTGTGCCATGTCATTCGGCACCAAGGTCTTGGGGCCCACCACACGCAGGTCAGGGCAGCCCAAGGTCGTCAAGGCGTGAATGTTTGAGCGCGCAACACGCGAGTGCGCCACGTCACCAACAATCGCCACACTCAAATTGGAAAAGTCCCCCTTGAAGTGGCGAATCGTGTACATGTCCAGCAGGGCTTGGGTCGGATGGGCGTGTCGCCCATCGCCCGCGTTCACCACGTGCACATGAGGCCCCACGTGTTGCGCAATGAGGTAGGGGGCGCCAGACTCGTTGTGGCGGACAACAAAAATGTCCGCGGCCATCGCCGAAAGGTTGTCAATGGTGTCCAACAGGCTCTCGCCCTTGCTGGCAGAGGAGCGCGCGATGTCTAGGTTAACCACGTCGGCGCTCAACCGGGTGGCGGCGATATCGAAGGTGGTCCGTGTACGGGTGGAGTTTTCAAAAAACAGATTGAAAACACTTTTCCCGCGCAGCAAAGGCACCTTCTTGACCTCGCGGTCGCTGACACTCACGAAATTGGTGGCTGTGTCCAAGATGTGGGTCAACATCTCTTTGGACAGGCCTTCGGTTGAGAGCAGGTGTATGAGCTCGCCGTTGGCGTTCAGTTGGGGGTTACGTTGTGTTCGCATAGGGGCGCTAGGGCAATAAAGTGTGGCGGTGCAAAGTGATTCTGTGGCGTTCAACCCGCAGTTTCAATCCTAAAGGTTAGACGACCGCCGTCCGTTTGCGACAGCTCCAGTGACTGCGTGCTCGGCACCGAGCAACGAGCCACCACCAGATCGGCCTGAACGGGCAACTCCCGCTGACCGCGATCGACCAAAACGGCCAACCTCACATCGGCTGGGCGACCGTAGTCAAATAACTCGTTCAGCACGGCGCGTATCGTGCGCCCGGTGTACAGCACATCGTCGATAAGCCACACGGTGGCGCCGTTCACGTCAAAAGGCAATTTCGTTTGTACCCCCATAGAGCTGAGGCCACGCTTGGAAAAGTCATCGCGGTGCAGGCTGCTGGAAATCACGCCCGACTCCCCCGCCAAGCCCAAGTCCTTCTGCAGGCGTTGGGCAAGCCACACGCCGCCGGAGGCGATACCAACCAAACGCACGGGCTTGTCAGCCGTCGCCGTCAAGGGGCGTATCGCCGTCAATAGTTGCTGATAGAGACCCTCTGCGTCCAAGGCATCTGCCTGCACGGTGTTATCAAACTGGCTGGTCACGGTAGGCTCCGAAGAAATTGCTCAAGAATAATACAAGCGGCCACGGCGTCTGCATCCTTTGCACCTAGGCTATGCGCTTCGGTGGTGGTGTAGCGCTCATCGGTTTCGAATACAGTCACGGCAAAACGACCCGCGATTTGTCGGCCAAACTTTTGCGCCGCAAGCGTGTTCTCGTGGTCGGCGCCGTCTGGGTGCCGTGGCACCCCAATCACGACGGCCTGTGGCGACCAGTCTTTCAGGTATTGGGCAATCTGAGGCCACTTCGCGTCCCCTTGCGCGGCGATCGTGCCCAAGGGGGTGGCGCTGCGGGTCAGGCGGTTACCGCTGGCGACACCGGTGCGCTTCTCCCCATAATCAAAAGCTAGGAACAACTGCACATCGGAGGCGATCACTGGCGGTAGTGGCCGCATGGACATCAGGCGTGTCCTGCCTCACCGTGCAGCATGCCTGCATCCAAACCCAATAAACCCATGGCTTGGCTGTAGCGAAGCTCAGGCGGTGTATCAAAAATAATCGACTCGTCCGCGGGCACGGTCAGCCAGGCATTCTCAGCCAACTCCGATTCGAGTTGGCCCTTGCCCCAAGTGGCATAGCCCAACGTGACCAACACCCGAGCAGGGCCTGCGCCTTCGGCCATTGCCTCCAGCACGTCTTTAGAGGTGGTCATTTCTAGGCGCGCAGGCCCATATTTTGGGGCGTCTGGCGGCGCGGACGGCGCTGCATCGTCATCGGTCTCCACGCTAAGCGCAACATGAATTTCAGAGTTTGGCCAGTCCACACCCTTCAGGCCAGAGCCGTCGCCAGGAATCACCAAAGTGGAAGAGTAAACCGACTCACCGCCCTGCCCCATGGGCGCATGCAACACAAAACCCCGTTCGGTTTGAATGGGGCCACCCCGGAACACAGGCGCATCGGTTAAGTCGTCACGATGCAGTCGCAACGCGATCTTCTCAAAGAGACCGGCCAGCGGCAGATCACTCGGCTTGTTGATAATCAGGCCCAGCGCGCCCCGCGCACTGTGCTCGCACACATAAACCACGCTGCGAGCGAAAAGGTCGTCCTCCAACCCGGGCATAGCAATGAGGAAATGATGGGTGAGGTCAATCGCGGCAGAATCAGTAGGCATGATGTTATTTTAAGGGGTGCGGGCGCTGCCGACAATCCGCACCCTCTCACGACCCAATCGAGCAATCTACACGATGAAAAAGAAGTACACAAAAGGCCTGATGTGGTTCAGGCGGGACCTGCGCTTGACGGACAATGCCGCGCTTTATCACGCGCTCAAGCAGTGCGACACCGTTTTTTGTATCTTTGTATTCGACAAGGCCATTTTGGACACCTTGCCCACAACCGATCGGCGCGTCGCCTTTATCCACAGCAGCTTGGTGGACCTCAACACCCAGCTACGCGCGGTAGCCGGCGCCAATGCCCAGCCCGTGCTATGCCTCCACGACCAGAGCGAGCGAGCGATACCGCGCACGGCGAAAGCCTTGGGCGTGGATGCGGTATTTGCCAACCACGACGATGAGCCACAGGCACTGGCGAGAGACGCCGCTATTTTTGGGCACCTTGCGCACAACGGCATCCTGCTCAACACCTACAAAGACCAATGCATTTTCGAGCGTAGCGAGGTCCTCACGCAACAATCGCGCCCCTTTGGCGTCTTCACGCCCTACAAAAACGCCTGGCTCAAGAAGCTAGAGCCCTACTACCTAAAGGCCTACCCCACCGAGCGTTACGCAACCGCCCTGGCCCAAACCGATGCCCTGCCCTCAGACCTCAAGGCACTGGGCGACATGCCCTCACTAACCAGTATGGGGTTTACGCCTGTCGACCTCGTGGCACAAAATATCACGCCGGGCGCGTCTGGCGCTGCGGCCTTGTTGGCCGACTTCTTGCCCCGCATGGCCCGCTACAAGGACACGCGTGACTTCCCTGCCGTCAAGGGCCCCAGCTACCTAAGCGTTCACCTGCGCTTTGGAACCGTGTCTATTCGCACCCTCGCCCAACATGCCTTCGCCGGTCATAGCCAAGGCCATGTGGGTGCCAGCACCTGGCTAGGGGAGTTAATTTGGCGTGATTTTTATATGCAGGTGATGCACCACCACCCACGCATCGTCGATCGCGCATTCAAGCCTGAATACGACGCCATCAAGTGGGAACACGGCGCCAGCGCCAAGGCCCTCTTTCACGCGTGGTGCCAAGGCGCAACGGGCTACCCACTGGTGGATGCTGCGATGCACCAACTCAACCAAACCGGTTACATGCACAACCGCTTACGCATGGTCGTTGCCAGCTTCCTCACCAAAGACTTAGGCATAGACTGGCGCTGGGGGGCTGACTACTTCGCGGAAAAGCTCATCGACTTTGACCTGTCTGCCAACAACGGGGGATGGCAATGGGCCAGTTCTAGCGGGTGTGATGCGCAACCGTACTTTCGGATTTTTAATCCCACGACACAGAGCGAGAAGTTTGACGCGCAGGGCAAGTTTATTCGCCGCTACTTACCGGTTCTCGCTGAGCTGTCGGACAAACGCATACACGCCCCTTGGCTAGCTGACCCCTTCGACCTCATCACCGCCGGCGTTACCTTAGGGGAGAACTACCCTAAACCCATCGTCGACCATGCCGCCGCCCGCGAGCGAACGTTGGCTCGCTACGCCGTCGTGAAGAAGCCCAAGCCCTGAAGGGCGCCATGCGCGAGAATTAGATTTGAACCATTTCAAAATCTTCCTTGCGCGCGCCGCACTCGGGACAGGTCCAGTTCATGGGGACATCTGCCCATTTGGTGCCTGCGGCAATGCCGTCCGCTGGCGCGCCCTCGGCTTCGTTGTACATCCAGCCGCAGATCAGGCACATCCAAGTCGTTGAGTCGCTCATTTTTTTAAAACCGTGTCATAGAATGATCACATTGTATCGGTGCAGAAGCATACCCCCGAAGGAACTGAGACAGCCCCTCAACGAGCAAACCCATGACCGATGCTTTAGATTCGCCGCCCAAGCAGCCCAGCAAACGGGACACGAGCACGACCGCGCACCAGCTAACGCTGCCATGCGTGCTGTCGTTCAATGCCAATGACCCAACGGGTGCTGGCGGTTTGGCCGCTGACATCGGCGCCATGGGTTCCGCCTCTGTGCACATGTTGCCCGTGGTCACCGCGGTGCTCATCCGAGACACCACCGCCGTCCAAGACCACGTCTCGCTGGACGCTGATGCCATCAACGACCAAGCCCGCATGGTGCTCGAAGACATTCCCGTGACCAGTTTCAAAGTCGGCTTTTTGGGCAGTCCGGAAAACATCAGCGCAGTGGCGCAAATTGCCAACGACTACGCGGACACCCCCGTCGTTGCCTATATGCCCAGTTTGACGTGGATGGACGATATCGCTCTAGATGCCTACTTAGACGCGTTCACCGAATTAATGCTCCCGCAAACCGCCGTGCTCGTGGGCAACTACAGCACCTTGTGTCGCTGGTTATTACCCGACTGGGCAAGCGAAAAGCCCCCCACACCGCGCGACGTAGCTCGCGCCGCGCAGCTACACGGTGTGAGTTACACCTTGGTCACCGGGTTAAATGCACCTGAGCAATTCTTAGAAAACCACCTAGCGTCCCCTGAGACCGTGTTGGCCACCGCACGCTTCGAGCGGTTTGACACCACCTTCACCGGCGCTGGTGAAACCCTGTCAGCCGCCCTCACGGCCCTGCTGGGTGCAGGCGAAGACTTGCAGTCCGCCTGCGCAGAAGCGCTGACCTATCTCGACCAGAGTCTGGATGCAGGCTTTGCACCCGGCATGGGACACGCCTTACCCGACCGCTTGTTTTGGGGACGCGGCGAAGATGACGGCATAGACGATACCGAGGATACCGACGCCCCCGACACACCGACGCTGGATGTCGGTCACCACACGTTAGGCGACTTCCCGCTAGACGACACCAAACACTGAACCGTGCAACGTAACCGGAAACACATCATGAACAAAAACGACCAATTATTTACACGCGCCAAGCTAGCCATTCCGGGTGGGGTTAACTCACCCGTACGCGCCTTCAAAGCCGTCGGCGGAACACCCCGCTTCATCACGCGGGGCGATGGCGCCTATTTTTGGGACGCAGAAGATCAGCGCTACATTGACTACATTGGCTCTTGGGGCCCGATGATCTTGGGGCACCGCCACCCCGCCGTACACGCCGCGGTGCTGAGCGCTGCAGAGCAAGGGCTGTCATTTGGTGCACCGACTGAACGCGAAATAGAACTGGCCGAAGAAATCATCAAGCTGGTTCCATCCATTGAAATGGTGAGACTGGTCAGCTCAGGCACCGAGGCCGGCATGAGCGCCATTCGACTGGCTCGGGGCGCCACGGGACGCAGCAAAATCATTAAGTTTGAAGGCTGCTACCACGGCCACGCCGATGCCCTGTTGGTTAAGGCCGGTTCTGGCCTCGCCACGTTTGGTAACCCCACCAGCGCGGGCGTCCCGCCAGAGGTTGTGCAACACACTTTGGTACTGCCCTTCAATGACGTGGAAGCGCTAGAGGCCGCCTTTAAGGAACACGGCGATGAAGTCGCCTGTTTGATGATGGAGCCCATTGCTGGCAACATGAACTTCGTGCGGGCCAGCGTGCCATTTGTAAAACGCTGTCGCGAACTCTGCACTGCCCACGGAGCGCTACTCGCATTTGATGAAGTGATGTGTGGTTTCCGCGTGGCACTGGGAAGCGCTCAGAGCTTGTACGCCAAAGAAATTCCGGGCTTTGAGCCTGACATGACCGTGATGGGCAAAGTCATTGGCGGCGGCATGCCGTTAGCCGCGTTCGGCGGTAAGCGCGAAGTCATGTCCCACCTCGCACCACTTGGCGCGGTCTACCAAGCGGGCACCTTGTCAGGGAACCCCGTCGCCACCGCCTGCGGTTTGGCAACCTTAAAAGAGATTCAAAAGGACGGCTTTTTTACCCAACTGAATCAACGCACCCAACAACTCGTCAGCGGCATGACCGCCGCAGCCAAGGACGCGGGTATCCCGTTTTGTGGCGACAGCGAAGGGGGCATGTTTGGCTTCTTCTTCTTCCCTGAGTTGCCACAAAACTACGCCAAGGTCATGACCACAGACGGCGCGGTGTTTAACCGCTTCTTCCACGGCATGTTGGACCAAGGTGTTTACTTTGCGCCCGCGCTATTTGAGGCTGGCTTTGTGAGCGCCGCGCACACCGCGCAAGACATTGACGACACCATCGCCGCGGCAAAGCGGACATTTGCAACCCTGTAGTCCCACGAGCGGGGCATACACCGCGTTAGGGGGCGTCAGCTAGAGCCCCAGTTCGAATGCCTCATCGCAAGCGAACGCTAACGCGGGTGACAAGCCCAAACTAATGAGAAGGGTTCGCCGGGTGTCTTCCGTGGTCGCGTCAGCGGCTCCCGCTGTGCCCCATTGCAGAGACACCGTGGCGTCGTCGCGCCAATCCAAGGCGACGGCCAGCGGCGCTTTGGCTGCCGACTCGGCATACGCCTGCACATCGATCAGCCACGACTGCGGGCCGGGCGGCACGTCGGGGTCTTCGCTGGGACGGCCACAGCGCGCGTACAAATAACCAAGCAACTCACAGACCGCAGCATCGACGCGATGCTGGTCAGCACGGGTCACAGACGCGCAGACCTCTAAGGTCACCCAGTCGTCATCGCTCGCCGTCTGCGAGATATCCAACCAGGTCAACATGGCCACGCAAGCAACACCCGCAACGGCTTAGTGACGGAAGTGGCGCACGCCCGTAAACACCATCGCGACGCCATGCTCATCCGCCGCATCAATCACCTCTTGATCACGCATGGAACCACCGGGATGAATAACCGCAGTCGCGCCCGCCTCCACCACCACATCGAGACCGTCTCGGAAGGGGAAGAACGCATCACTAGCGACCACCGACTGCGCCAATGACAAACCGGCATGGTCGGCCTTGATACGCGCGATTCGCGCTGAATCTAAACGGCTCATTTGCCCCGCACCAACGCCGACGGTCATGCGGTCTTTACAGAAAACAATCGCGTTCGACTTCACATACGTGGCCACCTTCCACGCAAACAAGAGGTCTTGCAACTGCGCCTCGGTCGGCTGCACTTTGGACACCACTTTGAGGTCGGCCAAACTCAGGTCATGGTTGTCTGCCGTTTGAATCAACAAACCAGACCCCACGCGCTTTATGTCTTGCACGTTGCGCCCACGCTCCCACGCCGTCTGTCCACCCGCCGCAGGCAGCGTAATTTGCAAAACGCGCACATTGGCTTTGGCTTGAAATACCGCCAAGGCACCCTCGGTATAAGCGGGCGCCATCAGCACCTCGACAAACTGCTGGCTAATGGCCTTGGCAGCCGCTTCATCCACCACAACGTTGAGCGCGATGATGCCGCCAAAGGCCGATGTGGGGTCGGTTTGAAACGCCTTGGTATAGGCGCCCAACGCATCCTCGGCCAACGCCACACCGCAGGGGTTGGCGTGCTTCACGATCACACAGGCGGGCACGTCAAAGCTTTTCACGCACTCCCATGCCGCATCCGCATCGGCGATGTTGTTATAGGACAGCTCCTTACCCTGCAACTGCTTCGCCGTTACCAGCGAGCCGGGCGCGGGGTGTAGGTCACGATAAAACGCCGCTGATTGGTGCGGATTCTCGCCGTAACGCAGGTCTTGCAACTTCACAAAACGTCCGTTCGCCTGTGCAGGGAACGCTTGCAAGGTATCGCTCTCCAACTGATACGCCGACAGGTAGTCGCTGATCGCCGCATCGTAATTGCTGATGCGGTTAAACGCCGCCACGGACAGCGCAAACTTCGTCGGGGTAGACACCGCGCCGTTAGCGGCGAGCTCGGCAATGACGGTCTCGTATTGGCTGGCATCCGTTAAAACCGCGACGTCCTTCCAGTTTTTGGCGGCACTACGCACCATCGCGGGGCCGCCAATATCGATGTTCTCAATGGCCTCTTCCAAGGTGCAACCCGCTTTGGCCACCGTCGCCTCAAAGGGGTAGAGGTTCACAACCAACACGTCAATGGTATCGATCCCGTGAGCGGCCAACGCCGCCATGTGCGCTGGCACGTCACGTCTAGCCAACAAGCCGCCGTGCACCTTGGGGTGCAAGGTTTTGACACGACCATCGAGCATTTCTGGAAAGCCGGTCATATCGGCCACCTCGGTAACGGGCAGGCCCTCTTCCGCCAACAGCTTGGCCGTGCCGCCAGTAGACAGCAGGCCAATGCCTTGGGCGTGGAGCGCGCGCGCAAGGGCCACAATGCCGGTTTTGTCGGATACAGATAAGAGTGCGTTCATGGTGCTTGGTAGTCGTGAAAAATAAAGGGGGAAATGACGAGTTAGGCCGCCGCGTTTGCAGCGTTAACTGAGTAACTTGTGATGAAGTAATTTTTTGCGCAAGGTGTTGCGATTGAGACCAAGCCACTGCGCCGCGCGAGACTGGTTATTGCCTGCTTGCGCCATCACCACCTCCAGCAAGGGCTTCTCCACAACATCAACCATCATGTCGTACAGGCCATGTGGCTCGCTACCGGCGAGGTCTTGGAAGTAGGTTTGCATGCTTTCACGCACGCCCTTTTCAATGTCTTTACGGCTCATATAACGCTCAATGAAGGGGGGCCAATGTCATGTCGACAGGCATCTCTCGCACAGACTGGCTCTGCGCGCTGCCCGGTATCTGTGTCGGTTGCCATGCCCGACCAAGCGCGGCCAGATCATCACTGTCCCACGCTGCGAAATACGCCTCGACTGCAGCCAACTGCTCCGCGCAATCGGTTAAGGCATTGATGCGCTGACGCAAAAGCTCACCCATGGGCAAGTGTTGCGCATACCAACCAAGGTGCTTGCGCGCAGACCGAACGCCTGTAAATTCGCCGTAAAGCGCGTAGTGCGCGTGCAGGTGCTCCACCATCCACGCCCGCATATCCACAGCGGTGGGCGGTGGCGCGTGGCGTCCGGTGGCTAAAAAATGAGCGATCTCACTAAATATCCATGGGCGCCCTTGCGCGGCGCGTCCCACCATCACCGCATCGGCCCCCGTGGCTTGCAACACACGTTGCGCCGCCTCGGGCGATGCAATATCCCCATTGGCCACCACGGGAATACGCACCCGCGACTTAATGTCCGCCACCGTCTCATGCTCTGCAAAACCCTTATAGCCTTGCTCGCGCGTGCGACCGTGAATCGTCAACATCTGCACCCCCACTTGCTCCGCCGCCAGCGCCAACCGCGTGGCATTCTTCGCATGCGCCGCCCAACCCGTTCGCATCTTCAATGTCACCGGGACATCCTTAGAGGCGCAGGCGTTCACCACCGCTTCGACAATGGCGATCGCCAAGGTCTCGTCTTGCATCAACGCAGAACCGGCCCACTTGTTGCACACCTTTTTTGCGGGGCACCCCATGTTGATATCAATAATTTGTGCGCCACGGTCAATGTTGTACACCGCGGCATCGGCCATCATCTGGGCGTCGGTCCCCGCAATTTGAACCGCAATGGGCCCGCTCTCACCGGCGTGATTTGCACGGCGTGAGGTTTTAAGCGAGTCCCACAAATCGCGCCGCGATGTCACCATTTCGCTCACGGCATAGCCCGCGCCCAGTTGCTTACACAACTGGCGAAACGGGCGGTCTGTCACGCCAGCCATAGGCGCGACGAACAGGTTATTGCGGAGGTGGTAGGGACCGATATGCACGTTGGACGGCAGTTAGAGACAAAAAAGCACCGATTGACGCGTCGGTGCTTGCTGAAAATTTAAGCATGATTGTACCTATACTCAAGCCAATGGATGCCTTTTTTGCGAGCTTACTTCACTGGTTCAGTCTGCCCGAATGGGGGTTGCCTACCGTTTTTGTCACGGCATTCGTCTCCGCGACGTGGCTTCCCATGGGGTCGGAGGCGGCATTAATGGGTCTCATCGCCATCTCACCCCATCTATTTTGGCCCGCCTTGTTACTGGCGACGGTAGGCAACACCTTGGGTGGCATGGTGAGTTGGCTGATGGGCGTTGGCCTGCAATCAGCGCACCGCGCCTACCAAAACCGTGCGCACCCGCACCGACGCGCGGATGCTCAGGCCACCCCAACGGCTGGCAGGCTCGCCGCGTGGGCTTTGGCTCAACTGGAAAAACTCGGACCCAAGGCGTGTTTGCTGGCTTGGCTACCCGTGGTCGGCGATGTGGTGTGCACCCTCGCAGGCTGGCTAAGAATGCCCTGGCTGGCCTGCGCGGTGTACATGGCCATTGGCAAGTTCGCCCGCTACCTTGCCATTGCCGCGAGTGCGCAGTGGCTTATGAGCTGAACAAGAAGTTGAGTACATCGCCGTCTTTCACGACATACTCCTTGCCTTCTGCGCGCATCTTGCCCGCGTCCTTAGCGCCCTGCTCGCCCTTGAATGCAATGAAGTCATCAAAGGCAATGGTTTGGGCGCGAATGTAGCCCTTTTCGAAATCAGTGTGGATCACACCGGCCGCCTGCGGCCCCGTATCCCCAACGTGGATAGTCCAAGCGCGCACCTCTTTTACACCCGCAGTGAAGTAGGTCTGCAAACCCAACAAACTGTAGGCGGCACGGATCAGACGGTTTAAGCCCGGCTCGGACTGCCCCAGCTCTTCCAAGAACATATCGCGGTCCTCGTCGCTCATCTCGCTCATCTCGGCCTCTAGCTTGGCGCAGATCGCCACCACAGGCGCGTTCTGCTCGTTGGCAAAAGCGGTCAAGCGGTCAAGCAGGGGGTTGTTCTCAAAGCCATCCTCAGACACGTTCGCAACGAACATCGCTGGCTTGGCCGTAATCAAGAAAAACTGCTTAAGCAGCGGCGCTTCTTCTTTGCTGAAATCCAGCGTGCGAACAGGCTTGCCTTCGTTTAAGGCCGCCTGACAGCGCTCCAAAATCGACACCAAGCGCACCGACTCTTTGTCGCCAGAACGCGCGGTCTTGGAGACCCGGTGCAGGGCTTTCTCTACTGCGCCTAAGTCGGCAAGGCACAACTCCGTTTGAATCACCTCAATGTCAGAAATCGGATCCACCTTGCCCGCGACGTGCACCACGTTGTCATCTTCAAAACAACGCACAACGTTAACCGTGGCATCGGTTTCGCGGATATGGGCCAAAAACTTGTTACCCAAGCCCTCGCCCGTACTGGCACCTGCCACCAAGCCGGCAATATCCACAAATTCAACAATCGCAGGAACAATGCGCTCAGGCGTCACGATATCGCTGAGCTGCGCTAGGCGGGTGTCGGGCACCTCCACCACGCCAACGTTGGGCTCGATGGTGCAAAAAGGGTAGTTCTCAGCGGCGATACCAGCCTTGGTAAGCGCATTAAACAGGGTAGATTTACCGACGTTGGGCAGACCAACGATGCCGCATTTCAAACTCATGACAATCCTCAAAAAGCAAGACCCAGAGTTTAAGGCACTTCCGGGGCAGGGTCATCGCTGGCCCCCCAAGTGGGTGTCCCAATAGAATAACGCCATGACTCAATCAGGGCACATCACCGTTTTAGGCGCTGGCATCACCGCGCACGCGGCGGCATTGTTATTGGCAGAGCAAGGCTTTTCCGTCAGCCTGCCCGCGCCCCAAGCGCCACCGCACACCCGCGACATTCGCGCCTACGCCATCAACCACACCTCGAGAGACACCCTCAAAGCATGCGGTGTCTGGCCTCAAGACGATCAGGCCGCGTGGCTGACCCCCATGACCCATATGCGGGTGTTTGGCGATGCGTCAGGCGCGCTGCAATTCGACGCACCCCCTCAGCAAGCGCAACCCTTGGCGTGGATGGTCGATGTGCCTGTCCTAGAGGACCATCTTGCCGAAGCCGTCACACGCCATGCACGCGTGCAATTTGACGACCACGCGTCACCATCAGCCCAGACACCGCCTAGCGCATTGACCATCATTTGCGAAGGCAAGAGCGGTATCGCGCGCACCGCCTTGGGTATTGACATGGTAAGTAAGCACTACCCCCACCGTGCCTTGGCGTTGCGCATGCGCGCCGAGCACAGCCACGGCGGCGTCGCCCACCAGTGGTTTAACGGCACACATATTTTGGCCCTGCTGCCCATGGGCGGCGCTGACGGGCACGACCTGGCCGTTGTCTGGTCGCTACCAGACGCTGCGCACCAGACGTGGCTGGACATGGAGACCACCGCCCAAACCGCCGCCCTAGAAGACCAACTTACCCAAGCCAGTCAGGGCGCGCTAGGGCACCTCTCCCTTACCAGCGGGCCTGTTGCCTTCCCCTTGAGCGTCGGCTTAACCACGCAATGGATTGCCCAGCAGACCGCGTTAGCCGGCGATGCGGCGCACACCATCCACCCCCTCGCAGGGCAAGGTCTCAACCTTGGCTTGGCCGACGTACAAACGCTCAGTGACTGCGTTGCGGCACGCGCCCGAGGTGAGTCTCCGGGTGCCTCACGCGTGCTTCAGCGCTACCAACGGCGTCGACGCGCCGCCACCGAACCCATGCAATGGGTCACGCACGGACTCTTTCACTTGTTCAACAACCCCTTGGGCCGCAACCCCGCCGCCAGTTGGCTACGCAATGCAGGCATGTCGGGCTTTAATGCCATGGGCCCACTCAAGTCGTGGGTACAGCGTGTTGGCATGGGGAACTGATTGCCACGATGGTGCTCCAACAGCGAGCATCTGCTACACAACCGCCCCCTCCCGCGAACACACGAACCAACCCACCCACCCTCTTACCCCCAAACAACGCCTACCTAGCGAACCACACCATGCTTCACCACACGTCACCTCTCGCACCCACCCCCACACGCTCTTTATTGCGCGGCTTGGCCGTGGGCATCGCATTCACCCTCATGGCAAGCATGGGCTGGGCACAGGAAGCCAAGATTCGCGAGATGCTACCCAAGCAACTACCCAACTTACCCGCTATCAACAGCGTCACCAAGACCCCCATGGCCGGCCTCTACGAAGTTCGCTTTGGTGAAACCGAAATTTTGTACACCGATGCCAACGGTGAATTTTTGCTGCAAGGCGTACTCGTTGACCTCAAGGGCAAACGCAACCTGACGCAGGAGCGCCTCGATAAATTGAGCGCAATACCCTTTGAGGCCCTGCCCTTTAAAGATGCCTTCACCATCAAACGCGGTAACGGCAAGCGTCAACTCGCGGTTTTTGAAGACCCCAACTGTGGCTTCTGCAAGCGCTTTGAACGTGACATGATGAATGTCGACAACATCACCCTGCACATCTTTTTGTACCCCATACTCGGCGCGGATTCAACGCTCAAGTCCAAGGCCATTTGGTGCGACAAAAACCCCGGCGTAGCCTTTGAAGACTGGATGGTGAATGAAGTCCCTCTAACCACCAGCGCCGCCGCCATCAGCTGCGACACCAGCGCGCTTGACCGCAACATCGCGTTTGGTCAAAAGCACCGTATCTCGGGCACGCCTGCCCTTTTCTTCTCAGACGGCACACGTGTCCCCGGCGCCATTTCTGCCGCCGAAGTTGAGAAGCGTCTGGCCGCCATCAAGTAACACCATGCGCATCGATCACAACATTCGCGTTGACAGCGCGGAAGCGCACCTGTTCGGTGTGCATCTGCGCATCTCAAGCCCAAAAAAGCAACAGCGCCTGCGTCTACCCGTTTGGATTGCTGGTAGTTATTTGGTGCGTGAGTTTTCGCAACACCTGCAAGCGCTCACAGCCAAGCAAGGCCGCACGCCTTGCCAAATCACGCAGTGCAGTAAAAATGAGTGGCTAGTGGAATCCGACGGCAAACGCCCGCTGGAGCTCAATTACCAAATCTACGCCTTTGACGCCTCGGTGCGAACCGCCTTTTTGGACAACACCCGCGGCTTCTTCAACCCCACCAGCCTGTGTTTGCAAGTGGTCGGGGGCGAAGACGAGATACAAACCATCTCCGTCGAGCGCCCCACCGCGCCCGCGTTCAATGCGTGGCGGCTGTCTACCGCATTGCCCGCGCGGCAAATCGACGCGCGTGGCTTCGGGCGCTACACCGCCCGCAACTACGGCGAGCTCGCCGACAGTCCCTTTACCTTGGGTGATTTTTACGTCAGCCGGTTTAAGGTCTCTGGCGTACCGCATGAACTCGTTGTCACGGGCATTGGCAACCACACCGCGCCCGGGTTTGATGTCAAAAAATTAGTTGCCGACACCCGCCGAATTTGCGAAACAGAGATCACGTTTTGGCACGGCAAACAACCGCAACGCCAACTACCCTTTGACCGCTACGTCTTCATGCTTCACGCCACTGAAAACGGCTACGGCGGGCTAGAGCACATCGCCAGCACCGCACTCATTTGCCAGCGTGCCGACTTGCCCCTAACGGCCGTCGCTGGCGAGGCAGCGCCCCCCCATGCACAAGGCGCTGGCTACAACCAATTACTTGGCCTCATTAGCCATGAGTACTTCCACACATGGAACGTCAAGCGTCTGCGCCCATCCGAGTTTGCAAGCATCGACTTCAACCAAGAGAACTACACCGAGCTGCTGTGGTTCTTTGAAGGCTTTACCAGCTACTACGATGACCTGTTTCTGCAACGCGCCAAACTCATTGATACGCCCACCTATCTCACGCTGCTGGCCAAATCCATTAACCACGTTGCGGCCACCCCAGGGCGGCATCTGCAAAGCGTTGCCCAGTCTAGCTATGACGCGTGGGTCAAGTACTACCGCATTGGCGAAAACACGCCCAACGCCACCGTTAGCTACTACACCAAAGGGGCGCTAATAGCGCTGTGCACCGACCTCATGCTGCGCCAACAAGGCGGCGATCTCGACACCCTCATGCGCGGCCTTTGGGTCAAAAGCAAAGGCGGCACCATCAGTGAGGCCGACATCTACGCCCTGCTCAACCAGCAAGGGCACGCCAACGTCGCCACACAACTCGCGCACTGGGTACACAGCACGGAAGACCTGCCGGTACACGCACTGCTTAGTCATTACGGTGTCGCCGTGGCGGCCAAGAGCGGCACCCTCGCCCAGCGCTTGGGCATGCGTGTCGTTGAGCGAGACGGCATCCGCATCACCCACGTGGCAAGAGGCGGTGCAGGCGAACAAGCGGGCATGGCGGCGGGTGACGAATGGGTGACGCTATTTGACGGCACCGATCAATGGCGGGTGAAGTCACTGAGCGATGTGGAGAACATTGCGAGACGCCACGCCGACGTAGCCCAGCACCCATTGGTTGCCGGTGTCGCGCGCGATGGCCGCATGTTGTCGTGCCCCCTCATCTGGCCATCGACCCACGCCAACCAGATCGCCGAACTGGTGGTGAAAGACCCTAGCAAGCTCACCGCTTGGCTATGATCAACCGCTTACGTCGAAGCAACTTTCGAAACAACTTTTTCTAAGCAACTTTTCGCACCACATTGGAGAACACAGACATGAGTGAGCAACTGGTTTTAATCCGCACCGAAGGCCGCGTGGGCATACTCACCCTAAACCGCCCCAAACAACTCAATGCCCTCAACAGTGCGCTAATGGACGAGCTTGGCGCGGCGCTAACCGCATTCGACGCCGACCCTGACATTGGCTGCATTGTGCTCACAGGCAGTGAAAAAGCCTTTGCCGCGGGTGCCGACATTGGCGCCATGGCCACCTACACCTTTGCTGACGTCTACAAGTCAGACTACATCACGCGCAACTGGGAAACCATTCGCAGCGTTCGCAAGCCCGTTATTGCCGCCGTCAGCGGCTTTGCCCTCGGCGGCGGTTGTGAATTGGCCATGATGTGCGACGTCATCATTGCCAGCGAGAGCGCCAAATTTGGCCAACCCGAAATCAAGTTGGGCGTTATCCCCGGCGCAGGTGGCACGCAGCGCCTGCCACGCGCCGTTGGTAAAGCCAAGGCCATGGACATGGCCCTCACAGGCCGCATGATGGACGCCGCAGAAGCCGAGCGCGGCGGACTGGTGAGCCGCGTGGTCGCCGATGACCAACTCATGACCGAGGCCTTGGGCGCAGCCCTGATGATTTGCAACTACTCCCTCCCCAGTGTCATGGCGGCAAAGGAAGCGGTGAACCAAGCGTTTGAAGGCAGCCTCAGCGAAGGCGTGCGTTTTGAGCGCCGTCTGTTCCACGCGCTGTTTGCAACCGAAGACCAAAAAGAGGGCATGGATGCGTTCATAAACAAGCGCAAACCCGCCTTCAAACACCAATAACCAAGGGCTTGGCGCGTCGTACAGGCGCGACAAAATGGCTAACAAAAACTTTTGGCGGCAAGCCAAAGCCCTGAGAATTTTGGCTATAATTTCAGGCTCGGTGATATAGCTCAGTTGGTTAGAGCACAGCATTCATAATGCTGGGGTCGGTGGTTCAAGTCCACCTATCACCACCA
>JABBAS010000020.1 GCA_018607835.1 Methylobacillus sp.
GCTCAACACCGTCGCCGCCGCCAGCGCGTCGGCTGCTTAGGCTTAGGCGTCGGCTAGGTCCAACAAACGCCACGCCAGCACGGTGGCGAGTATCCATTGGATGAGCATTAAACCGCTACCCATGCCGTGCCAAAACGCCAAATCGCCGCCGCTCGCTCTGGCATTCACAATGAGTGGTGAGACCGCAAAGTAATTCACGGCTGCCACGACAGCGGCAAGCAACCAACAGGCCATGGTAGGCCATCGGCGGTTCAGCACACGCAGCTTGGCGCGACCGGCACCTGCCAATAGCAGCCATGCGAAGGCACAGCCGACAACGGCAAACCACTGCTGCACCGCAAAGTAACGGGCTGCTAGCGCACCCGCCATTTGCGGGACGTCCATGTACGCAAACAGCATGGGGACGGCAAGGAATGACAGCGCAGTTGTTCCGCCGAAAAACAGCGCAACTAGCAGCGTGTAGGCACGTGCATAAACCATAGGATTCAAGTAAGCAGCGTGCGATCGCGCATGTTCAAAAAACGCTCGACCGTCTAGACGTAGCGGACGTCAACGATCTCGTAGTGTTTGGTTCCACCAGGTGCCTCAACGGTCACCGAGTCGCCAGCTTCTTTGCCGATCATGGCGCGCGCGATCGGCGAACCAATATTGACCAGTCCTAACTTGATGTCGGCCTCGTCCTCTCCCACAATTTGATAGGTCACCGCACCACCCGTGTCCTCGTCCTCCAGATCTATCGTCGCACCAAAGACCACCCGGCCCTCGGCATTCAGAGTCGATGGATCGATGATCTGGGACGCCGACAGCTTACCTTCAATTTCACCAATACGGCCTTCGATAAATCCTTGACGGTCTTTGGCTGCGTCATATTCGGCATTCTCGCTGAGGTCACCTTGGGCACGGGCCTCTGCAATCGCATTGATTACCCAAGGGCGGTCGACAGTCTTGAGTTGGTGGAGCTCGGCCTTCAGCTTTTCAGCGCCTTTGAGGGTAATCGGAATAGTAGACATGGCGGCCTCATGGTAAAAAAACAAGCCGCCTTTGGTTGCCCAAAGGCGGCGTTTACAGCGAAACGACGCTGCGATAGATAGACGTATTTTAAACGTGCGTGGCGTGACCTGTCAGCAGGAAAAACACCTATCAGGCACTCAGCATCGCGTGCAGCTCCTGAACCGAGTACACCTCAAAGTCATCCACATACGCCATGCCTTCGACGGCCGCTTCCGCACCAGAAATGGTCGTAAACGTTGTGATGCGCGCCAACAAGGCGCTGGTGCGGATTTGACGCGAGTCCACAATGGCATTACGGCGCTCTTCCACGGTGTTGATGACCATACACACCTCTGCGTTCTTGATCATGTCAACCACATGGGGGCGGCCCTCAGCCACTTTGTTCACCACCTCACATGCCACGCCGGCAGCCGTCAGTGCGGCGGCCGTTCCACGTGTTGCAATCAGCAAAAAGCCCATTTCCGTCAGACTCTTGGCAACGGCGACCGCGCGCGGCTTATCCCCGTTTTTAACCGTCATAAAGACTTTGTTCACCGCATCCGTTGGCCGGGGCAAGGTGCTACCTGCACCCCACTGCGACTTCACAAACGCCTCACCAAAGGTACGGCCAACGCCCATCACCTCACCAGTGGACTTCATCTCTGGACCCAGAATCGTATCGACACCTGGGAATTTCACAAACGGAAAGACCGCCTCTTTGACACTGAAATACGGCGGATTCACCTCGTCGATGATCCCTTGCGCGTCGAGAGACTGCCCCGCCATACAGCGGGCGGCCACTTTTGCCAATTGGATACCCGTTGCCTTTGATACGAAGGGCACGGTGCGTGACGCTCTCGGGTTGACCTCAAGTACGTAAATGACGTCTTCACCATTAACCTCTTGGATAGCGAACTGGACGTTCATCAGGCCAACGACATTGAGGCCTTTCGCCATCGCGGCGGTTTGGCGCTTCATCTCGTCGATGGTCGCCTTTGACAAGTAGTACGGCGGCAACGAACAACCAGAGTCACCGCTGTGCACGCCCGCCTGCTCAATATGCTCCATCACGCCACCAATGAACACGCGCTGTCCATCCGACAAGGCATCGACATCGCACTCAACGGCATCGTTCAAGAACCGGTCCAACAACACAGGCGAGTCATGGCTGACCTTCACGGCTTCACGCATGTAGCGCTCTAGATCACGCGGCTCGTGCACAATCTCCATGGCCCGCCCGCCCAACACATAGCTGGGCCGCACGACCAACGGATACCCCAAAGCCTCGGCCTTTTCCAACGCCTGCGCTTCGGTGCGCGCCGTCGCGTTTGGCGGTTGCTTCAGGCCCAAATCATTAAGCAGCTTTTGGAAGCGCTCGCGGTCTTCCGCCGCATCAATCATGTCCGGACTGGTTCCAATAATGGGTACGCCAGCGGCCTCTAGGCCTAAAGCCAGCTTCAATGGCGTCTGACCACCAAACTGAACGATCACGCCAACCGGCTTCTCGATATGCACAATTTCCAGCACGTCCTCCAGCGTTAGCGGCTCGAAGTACAGGCGATCACTGGTGTCGTAGTCCGTTGACACCGTCTCTGGATTGCAGTTCACCATGATGGTTTCATAACCATCTTCGCGCATCGCCATCGCGGCGTGCACACAGCAATAGTCGAACTCAATACCCTGACCAATTCGGTTGGGGCCACCGCCCAACACCATGATTTTTTTCTTATCGGTTGGATTGGACTCGCACTCGTCTTCATACGACGAATACAGATACGCGGTGTTGGTTGCGAACTCTGCCGCGCAGGTATCCACCCGCTTGTAAACGGGACGAATACCAAAGGCATGACGTGCCGAGCGAACATTGCCCTCGGTGCTCTTCAGCAACTTGGCCAAGCGACGATCAGAGAAGCCCTTCTTCTTTAAACCGCGGAAGGTCTGGCTGTCTAATTGCTCAAGCGTCTTTTTCTCTAACGCCAACTCAATCTTGACGATTTCCTCAATTTGGATGAGGAACCAACGGTCAATTTTGGTCAGTGCAAACACCTCTTCTACAGACCACCCCTGCGCAAAGGCATCACCAACGTACCAAATACGCTCGGGGCCGGGTTCACCCAGCTCGCGCTCAAGCACTTCGCGATCAACCGTCTTTTCGTTCATGCCGTCAACGCCCACTTCCAAGCCACGCAAGGCTTTCTGAAAGCTTTCCTGGAAGGTTCGCCCCATGGCCATGACCTCGCCCACTGACTTCATTTGCGTGGTCAACCGGCTGTCGGCCGTTGGAAATTTCTCGAACGCAAAGCGCGGTATCTTCGTTACGACGTAGTCGATGCTGGGCTCAAAACTAGCCGGTGTCGCTCCGCCCGTGATGTCGTTGCGCAACTCGTCCAACGTAAAGCCAACTGCTAACTTTGCCGCAATCTTCGCGATCGGAAACCCGGTCGCCTTGGAAGCCAAGGCAGACGAGCGAGAGACCCGAGGGTTCATCTCAATCACCACCATGCGGCCATCTTCTGGGTTGATGGCGAACTGCACATTGGAGCCACCGGTATCCACCCCAATCTCGCGCAACACTGCCAAGCTGGCATTGCGCAAAATTTGATACTCTTTGTCCGTCAGCGTTTGCGCAGGCGCCACCGTAATGGAGTCACCTGTGTGCACTCCCATGGGGTCCAAGTTTTCAATAGAACACACGATGATGCAATTGTCGGCGCGGTCACGCACGACCTCCATCTCGTACTCTTTCCATCCCAACAAAGACTCTTCAATGAGTAATTCGTTGGTTGGCGATGCCTCCAAGCCCCGTTTGCAAATAGTCTCAAATTCTTCCGCGTTGTAGGCAATACCACCGCCGGTCCCCCCCAACGTAAAGCTAGGGCGAATGACCGTTGGGAAACCCATTTCGCGTTGCACGGACCAAGCGTCATCCATGCTGTGCGCAATGCCTGACCGGGCCGAACCCAGTCCAATTTTTTCCATCGCGTTCTTGAACTTCAGCCGGTCTTCCGCCTTATCGATGGCCTCCGGTGTCGCGCCAATGAGCTCCACATCGTATTTATCCAGTACGCCGTTGCGCCACAAATCCAATGCGCAGTTCAGCGCGGTCTGCCCGCCCATGGTGGGCAGAATGGCATCTGGTCGCTCTTTGGCAATAATTTTCTCAACCACTGGCCACAGAATGGGTTCGATGTAGGTGACATCCGCCGTATCCGGGTCGGTCATGATGGTCGCCGGGTTGCTGTTTATCAGCACAACACGGTAGCCCTCTTCTCGAAGCGCTTTACAGGCCTGTACGCCCGAATAGTCGAACTCACAGGCTTGACCAATCACAATCGGACCGGCACCAAGGATGAGGACTGTTTTAATATCTGTGCGCTTAGGCATACTTAGTTTTTCTCCATCAGCGCGGTAAATCGGTCAAAAAGATACCCAATATCGTGGGGACCTGGGGAGGCCTCAGGGTGTCCTTGGAAGCAAAAAGCGGGCGTATCGGTGCGGGCGAGGCCCTGTACCGTGTTGTCAAATAAGCTGCGATGCGTTACCCGCAAGTTAGCAGGCAACGCCTTTTCGTCGACGGCGAAACCGTGGTTCTGGCTGGTGATCGACACCCGCTGGTTATCGAAGTCTTTCACCGGATGGTTGGCACCGTGGTGCCCAAACTTCATCTTGTAGGTGGTCGCACCACTGGCCAATGCCATGATCTGGTGTCCCAAGCAAATACCAAAAGCGGGGATTTTTGCGTCCATAACGGCGCGTGCCGTTGCGATGGCATAGTCACACGGCTGTGGGTCCCCTGGGCCGTTGGAGAAAAACACACCATCAGGCGCGTGCGTCATGACCTCTTCGAAGGACGTCTGAGCGGGTAACACCTTCACCGCGCAACCGCGCTGGGCCAACATACGCAAAATATTGTGTTTGGCACCGAAGTCGAGTGCCACCACTTTGTACTTGGGGTCGGTTAACTCGCCATAGCCTGTGCCCAAGTGCCACTCGGTTGACGTCCAATCGAATGCGGTTTTTGTGCTGACCACTTGGGCCAAATCCAAGCCGGCCATGCTGGGTGCATCCGCTGCAGCAGCCTTGGCTTGGGCAATGTGGGCGTCGGTTAACGCGACGCCAGCCGCCAACGCAACAATACAGCCGTTCTGCGCACCATGCTCTCGCAGGTGGCGGGTCAGCTTGCGGGTATCGATGTCGGCGATGGCAACGGTGTTCTCCGCCTTCAAATAGCTGGCCAAGGATTGCTCGCTGCGGAAGTTTGATGCGAGTAGGGGCAGGTCTTTAATAATCAGGCCGGCGGCATGCACACGAGACGCTTCTACGTCCTCCGCATTGACGCCGTAATTACCGACATGCGGGTAGGTGAGCGTCACGATTTGCTGGCAGTAACTCGGGTCGGTCAATATTTCTTGGTAACCAGTCATGGACGTGTTGAACACGACCTCACCGACCGTTTGACCAGTTGCGCCAATGGCAATACCTGAAAAGACCGTGCCGTCGGCAAGCGCTAATATGGCTGTCGGGTGGACGGGTAGCACGGGAAACTCCAAATTGATTGCTTGCGCCAAAGATGGCAAGGCATGCCAGTTTTTGGGCACTCTCAAGGGGTGAAAGTGTGAACTGATATGGCGCGCAAGCAGGTTACGGGTAAACCCTCCAATTATAGCGGAGACCCGTCCCGATGCAGAGTGACTATCAGGCTTTTTTGCTGGCCTCGCGGGCCGCACTCGCGTGCAGGCAAATTGCCGCCGCCGCCGCAACGTTAAATGACTCCTCACCGCCGGGCTGAATGATGCGAACGTGTTGCGCAGCCATCGCTTGCAGGTCGGCTCCCACGCCCTGCCCTTCGTGCCCAAACACCCACGCACAGGGCCATGGCAGCGTTGCCTCATGGCACCAATCACCTTGGTGGGAGCTGGTCACCAATATCGGCACCGCTAAGGCGCCTAGGGCTGGGTAATCCAAGCCCTCGCGTATAAGCAATCCAAAGTGTGCGCCCATGCCCGCACGGACCACCTTAGGCGACCATGCCGCCACACTGCCCTTTACCGTCAACACCTGTTTGAAACCCAACGCCGCGGCGGTGCGAATAATAGCGCCCATGTTGCCGGGATCTTGAACGCGATCTAAGACCACCGTTGGCACGTTGGGGGCAACAGGCGCATGATCACCTTGGTCGAGCGTGGCAGTAGCCACCTCGGGTAATGCGAACAGCGCGGCCACTGGCGCGGGCGACTCCATGCCACTTAGCTCACGCATCAGCTTATCGGTGAGTACCACCGTTTGCACCGCGTTACCGGCCAAGGCGAGCAAGTCATGCCACTCAGCCTCCGCCAACGCCTTGGCCGCCCGTTCGTGCCCTGTTTGCGACCACACCACCGTCTGCGCTTGCCAGCCCTTGGCATGGGCAGCCCGACAGAGGTGATCGCCCTCTACCCAGATCTGACCTGTTTTGCGATAAGCGGCCCCATCACGCAACAACAGCCGAATGCGCTTGACCAGCGCGTTGTCGGCAGATGAGATCAGCATGGGCGAATCGGTCATAACAGGCGTCAAGTCCGGTGGCGGTGGCGGCTAGGCGTCATGGCCATTGGCATCCGCCCTGGCCAAGTGATCCAACGCCAAAACGGGGCGAAAGCTCTTCCGATGTATGGGGCTTGCGCCATGCGCACGTAAGGCCGCTAGGTGCACCGCTGTCCCGTAGCCTTTGTGGGCTGCAAACTGATATTGAGGGTACTGTTGGTGCATAGCCAACATCCATTCATCACGCGTCGTTTTAGCCAAAATCGATGCGGCAGAAATACACGCTACCTTCGCATCACCCTGCACGATTGCTTCTGCGATGACATCCAATTTTGGAATACGGTTGCCATCTATCAGCGCCTTGACCGGCTTCAAGCGCAAGCCCGCGACCGCTCGACGCATGGCCAGCAGAGTAGCCTGCAAAATATTCATCTCGTCAATCTCCTCAACAGAGGCCTGCGCAATTGAGAAGCATAAGGCCTTGGCCTTGATCTCAAGCGCCAGATACTGACGCTTGCGTTCGGACAGTTTTTTGGAGTCGTTCAACCCAAGAATTGGTTGCAGGTCATCTAATATGACCGCTGCGGCCACAACTGGCCCAGCCAAGGGCCCACGGCCAGCCTCATCTACCCCGGCGATCAGTCCTGGTGGGTCCCAGCTCAGAGCTGTCTGCCCGGTTGAGGGGTTAACGGGCAATAACTTTTTGGATCGCATCGCTAGCTACCAGGGCGGTATTCATTTTCAAGGTGTGGTGCAACTCGGTAAACGTCGCACACGCAGCGGCGTGCGCATCGGCATCCCGCAACCAGCGCAGGGTCTCGCGGGCAAGACGTTCAGCCGTCACCTCAGACTGTAGCAACTCCGGTACAACGAAGCGTTGCGCCAATATGTTCGGTAGTCCGACCCACGGCTGTAGACGTTTGCGTTTCATAATTTGCCAGCTGATGAACGGCATGTTGTAGGCGATCACCATCGGGCACTTCGCCAGCGCGGCCTCTAATGTCGCGGTACCACTCGCTATCAGCGTGGCGTCACTCGCGGTTAATACCGCCTGTGATTGCCCATCGATCACCTGCAACCAGTCAACGGACGCCAAGCCGGCGCGCGCCAACTCACGCTGAATCTGCGGCAGTTTACTCGGCGCCGCTGGCAACAAAAATAATGCATCGGCTTGTTCGGCGTGAATCAATTTTGCAGCCGCAAAGAAAGCAGGTGATAAATGGGCAATTTCTGCCGTTCGACTGCCAGGTAACACAGCCACCACGGGTCCATCCTGCCGAACACCCAACCCCGCGCGGGCAAGCGCGCGCTCAGGCGTGATGGGCATGACGTCGGCGAGTGGATGCCCCACATACGTGGCGGGCACATCGGCTCGCTCGTAAATGTCAACTTCAAATGGGAAAATGCAGAGCACGTGGTCGCAGGCCGCTCTGATCTTACCTATTCGCTCAGGACGCCACGCCCAGATAGACGGACTTACGAAATGCACGGTGGGTATCCCATTGCTGCGTAACTTCAGCTCAAGGTCGAGATTGAAATCTGGGGCATCAACGCCCACAAACAAGTCGGGCTTACGCGCCATCAAGCGGTCGGCCAATTGCCGTCGAATGCCCACAATTCGTGGATAGTGACGCAGGACCTCGACGTAGCCGCGCACCGCCAACTCGTGATAAGACCACCACGGCGTAAACCCGCTCGCAGCCATCAGTGGTCCACCAATACCCACACTCTGATGATCAACTCCCTGCGCGTTTAGCCCGCCCAGCAACAAGCCAGCGAGCATATCGCCTGAGGCCTCGCCCGCAACCATGCCGATATTCACCATGCTTTGGCCACCCCATCAACCGCCGCAATATGGCGGGCTGATCAACGGACAATTCCTCGCTTGGGGTCCACGCTCTCCAAAAACGCGACCATCATGTCCACATCGGACTGTGACTCAGACGACGGCGTCGAGAGCGCCTTGACTGCCGCGATGCTGTCAGTCAAAGACAGACCATCTCGGTAAAGCGCTTTATGCATAGATTTGACGCAGGCGATGCGTTCCGCGGAGAAGCCGCGGCGGCGCAAGCCCTCGAAGTTCATGGAGCGCGCCGCAGCCGGCTGGCCTTGGCTCATCACAAACGGTGGTTGATCTGCAAAAAGCAAGGCGCACATGGAAGTCATCCCATGGGCGCCAATACGCACAAACTGATGCACGACCGTGAACCCACCCAAGATAACCCAATCACCCACGTGCACGTGTCCTGCCAATTGCGTGTTGTTGGCAAAGATCGTGTGGTTACCCACCTGACAGTCATGTGCGAGGTGAACATAGGCCATGATCCAGTTGTCATCACCCAAGCGGGTGACGCCCACGTCGCCAGGAGAGCCGATATTAAAGGTGCAAAACTCACGTATCGTGTTGCGGTTTCCAATCACCAATTCACACGGTTCGCCCGCATATTTCTTGTCTTGTGGAATGGCGCCCAAACTGGAGAATTGGAAAATATGGTTATCCTCTCCAATGGTCGTGTGCCCTTCAATCACGCAGTGTGGACCAACACGGGTGCGTGCGCCTATTCGGACATCTGGACCGATGACGCTATAGGGGCCGACGGTCACAGAGCCGTCAAGGTCTGCCCTAGGGTCAATAACAGCGGTGGGGTGAATGAGAGACATACCGAAACCTTATCAAATACCAAGCTCGCCGATTAGGCTATTTTTCGCATGGTGCACATCAGCTCGGCTTCGGCGGCGATCGCATCATCCACTTTGGCGCGCGTCGCGAATTTAAAAATACCCGCTTTCATGCGAATCAATTCCGCCTCCAGTATCAGCTGGTCACCCGGCTCCACAGGGCGCTTGAAACGCGCACCGTCAATACCAGCAAAATAATAGACGGTCTCGTCGTCAAGCTCGGTACCCAGCGTCTCGAAAGCCAATAAGGCCGCAGCTTGGGCGAGCGCTTCCAGCATCAGAACACCGGGCATCACGGGGCGGTGAGGGAAATGGCCACCAAAGAACGGCTCGTTCATCGTGACATTTTTCAGCGCGCGAATACTTTCTCCCTTTTTGATTTCAATCACGCGATCGACTAACAGGAAGGGATAACGATGGGGAAGCTTCTTTAAAATTTGATGAATGTCCATCATGGTGCAGGCTCTCTATGTTGACAGGTGATCTAGACTGCCCCGGCATGGCAGCCGCGACGTTGTGCCGTCATGCCGTCGTTAGGCGTCAGAGGCTTTATTATCGCTTTCTAAACGGCGCAAGCGCTCACGCAATTTGCCCAATTGCTTGAGTGCGACGGCATTTTTTTCCCATTGCGCATTCTCGTCTATGGGAAACACGCCGGTGTAGTGACCTGGCTTGTTAATTGACCGAGTCACCACCGTTGCCGCCGATATATGCACATCGTCTGCCAGCGATAGGTGGCCCAAAACGACCGCGCCGCCGCCCACCGTACAGCGCGCCCCAATGCGGGCGCTACCTGCAATGCCGACACAACCAGCCATCGCCGAATGGGGGCCGATATAGACGTTGTGACCAACCTGAATGAGGTTGTCTAACTTCACACCGTCCGAGATCACCGTATCGCCAAGCGCACCGCGATCAATGCAGGTGTTCGCCCCAATTTCAACATCGTCACCAATGCGCACCGTCCCCAACTGTTCTATCTTTAGCCAGGTGCCCTCATGCGGCGCAAAACCAAAACCGTCAGCGCCAATAACGACGCCGGCATGGACAATGCAGCGCTGTCCGACCACACAGTCGTTGCCAACGGTCACGTGCGAATGGATGATCGTGTGCGCC
The DNA here is from genome assembly GCA_018607835.1 of Methylobacillus sp. Lineage (GTDB taxonomy): Bacteria > Pseudomonadota > Gammaproteobacteria > Burkholderiales > Burkholderiaceae_C > RS62. The sequence continues at coordinate 10,309 of JABBAS010000020.1, forward strand.
CCCACATGCGCACCCGCTTCGACGCACACATGCCCCCTCAATACGACTTGGGAGCTGACAACGGCCCCAGGACCCACCCACGTAAAGGGACCAACCGTGGCGTCTTCAGCGACCCATGCATCGGAATCAATCACCGCTGTCGGGTGGATACGCGACCCGGTCGGGACGCCCTGTTGGGGGTCCAGCGACTGCGCGGAACGCTTCCACCACTGGGTCAAGCGCGCAAAATAGGCGTAGGGGTCTGGTGTCACGATGCAGGTCCCGCGCTGCTGCGCTTTGGCGGCCAACGCCTCAGACACAATGACACACCCCGCGGCGCTATCGTCCAACTTAGATTGGTAGCGCAGGTTGGCGACAAAGCTAATCGCCTGCACACCCGCCGTCTCTATGGGTGCAATCTCCACCAGTGGCAAAGCCGCATCACCTCGGCACTCGCCACCTATCGCCGCAATCACGTCCGCAACGGTGGTAGAAAACGGCGCTGCCATGCCTGATTGCTATCGGTTCACTGAGCCGAGTCTAAGGCCTTCATCACACGCTCCGTGATGTCGTGTTTGGCGTTCATGTACACGGCATCCTGCAAAATCAGATCAAAGTTTTCAGCCTTCGCAATTTTCTTGATGGCTTCATTTGCGAGTTGCAATACCTTTTGTAGCTCTTCGTTTTTTCGAATAGCGAGGTCTTCTTGGAACTCACGCTTTTTACGCTGAAAATCTTGGTCTAACTCAACCAACTCACGCTGCTTTTGCACGCGTTTGGACTCCGATAGCGTCGGGGCATCCCTCTCCAAGTTTGCCGCAACGTCCTTCACCTTGGCGCCCATGTCATTCAGCGTCTTTTCCCGCTTTGAGAACTCTTGCTCGAGACGCACCTGTGCGGCTTTCGCCACGCTGGACTCTTGTAAGACGCGCGGCGTACTTACAAACCCTGCTTTGAATTCTGCGGCAAATGTAGGCAAGACGAACAGCGTTGCTGTTACGAGGCATAAATTGGTGAATAATTTTTTCATTTAAAAGCTGGTTCCAATTTGGAATTGAATGGTTTGCGTCGTGTCCGTCGTTTCTTTTCTCAGCGCATTTGACCAAGACAACCGCAGCGGACCTACCGGAGATAGCCAACTTAGCCCCACTCCCGAGCTCACCCGCAACGCATTGCTTGCGCACGTGACCGTTGCACTTGCCGTGCAGTAAATAGAACCGGCGTCAATGAAAGCGAACATGCGCAGTGTGGGGTCGTTGCCGACGCCGGGGAACGGCGCGATCAACTCCGTATTCAACAACACGCTGCGGCTGCCGCCTACACGAATGTCTTGGCTACGATCACTGGGAGCGGCCACTGAGGCGCTCAACCCACCAAGGGTGCCCTGCCCGAAACCGCGCACCGAGCCCTGACCGCCACCAAAATAATTTTTTAGCAGGGGGAACGAGCGCCCGCCCAGACCCGTACCATACCCAAACTCGGTATTCACCGCAAAGGTGTAGCGCTTGGTCAGCGGCCAGTACTGTTGAAACTGATAGTCGACCTTTACATAACGGGTATCACCCGCCGCACTCACTTCCGTGTTGATGCGTTGATAGCGTCCCGCGGTGGGCGCTAAAAAGCTATCCCGACTATCGCGTGACCACCCGAGCGTCACCGGAACCCCAATGGCTGGTGAGCCAAATTCGGTAACAAACGCTTGCTGGGCCAAGGACTGACCGCCGGTTATGGAGGTGGACTCCAGGCCCGCACCGACAAATATCCGATCCAGCTCACTGATGGGGATACCGAAGCTGACGTTGGCCCGCTTTCGCTGAATGGTGTAACTGCCGCCGACGGTATCCAAAGGTTTGTTAGTCGTAAGCGACACGGCATAGGTCCGAGAGACGCCATCATCGGTAAAAAACGGGTCCGTGGTATCCACCTGAAGCGTGCGATTGAACGAGCTGGTGTTGATATTGAAGCCCAGCGACTGCCCTGAGCCAAAAACGTTCTCCTGCTGGATGCCGGCAACCAGCGAAAAGCCTTCTTCGTTACCAAACCCTGCACCAATCGATAGATTACCTGTTGGACGTTCCACGACGGACAAGACCAAATCCACCTGATCGGGCGCATTGGGCACCGCACGGTTTTGGATGCTCACATCCGTGAAGTAACCCAAGCGGTTGATCCTATCCCGCGACAAACGAATCAGTCGCCCGTCATACCACGTAGCCTCGTTTTGCCGTAACTCACGCCGTACCACCTCGTCACGGGTGCGCAAGTTCCCCTGCACCTCGATGCGCCGAACATACGCGCGTTGACCTGGGTCACCTTGCAGCACAACATCCACGGTTTGCTTTTCTTGATCAACCACATTGCGCGGAACGACTCGCGCGAAGGCATAGCCAAAGTCACCGTAATAGCGCGTCAAGCCGGCCACGGTCTCCGAAACGGTATTTTCGTTGTAAGGCTTGCCTGCCGTGACAACCACCTTGGAGAGAAAGTCCGCTTCCTTGCCCAGGTAATTACCCTCTAGTCGCACACCAGAGACAACGAAACGCTGCCCCTCTTGGATATTTACCACCACCGATACCGACGACTTATCGGGTGAGATGGCCACCTGCGTTGACTCAATCTTAAAATTTAAAAACCCGTTGCTCACATAAAACGCGCGCAAGGCCTCCAAATCGCCGTTTAGCTTGACCTTGGAATAGCGGTCTGACTTGGTATACCAACTCATCCAATTACCCGTATCCAGGGTCAGCAGGTCGCGCAACTCAGATTCTGGGTAGTACTGGTTACCCAAAATACGAAACTCTTTGATCGTTGATACCGAACCCTCCACGACCTGAAAGTTCAGATTTACGCGGTTACGCGCGATGGGCGTCGCCGTCACCACCACCTCGGCGGTGTAGATCCCGCGCCCGATGTACTGGCCTTTGATGATTTGAACGGCTTTGTCCTCTAGTGCCCGGTCATACGGCCTGCCCTCAGCGAGACCGATGTCCTTAAGCACCTTAGCCACCGCATCCGGCTTAAATTCCTTCAGACCCGTGAAATTGATGTCGGCCACGCTTGGGCGTTCTTGGACCACCACGACCACCACCTGATCCTGCACCTCGATGCGGACGTCCTTAAACAGCGATAAGCCGAACAACGCTCGGATGGCCAGACTGCCCTTGTCATCGGTGTAATCGTCGCCGGCACGAAACGGCAAGGAAGCGAACACTGTGCCCGCCTCTACGCGCTGCAAACCCTCCACCCGGATATCTGCAATTTTAAAAGGCGCCGCTGCCATCGCCTGCCCCACCACCAAACAGCACCCCACAAACAAGGTGCTCAAAAACCGAAAAGTGTGGCGCAATAAAGATGTTTGCATGTAATTTTTTAGCCCATTAAACGGGCGATGTCATTTGACAAGGCGATGACCATCAGCATCAAGAGGGCGAACAAACCAGCGCGCTGGAATCGGACAAGCCACGCGTCAGAAACCGGCTTTCCCACCGCCGCTTCCCAGAGATAATACATCAGGTGGCCCCCGTCTAAAACGGGAATGGGAAGCAGATTCAGAATCGCTAGGCTGACACTCAAAAGCGCCAAGAACGACAAATACGGCGCTAAACCCAAATTCGCTGTTTGCCCAGCAACCCCCGCAATGGCGACCGGGCCGCTCAACTGCTTAATCGACGCATCGCCGACGAGCAACTGCCCAATGGTTGCAACGGACATCGTTGCGGTTTGCCACGCCTTGCGCGCACCCAGATCAAGACCCTCCCACAAGCCGCTTTGACGTAAAACCCCTGTGGGCGCCTCACCAATATACGCACCAATCCGGCCAATGTAAGGGACCACGCTCCCGTTGGCGGGGTTCGCGACCAGCGCTGGCGTCACGGATAGGGTGAGCGCCCGCCCGCCCCTGTCGACTAGCCAATCGTCAGATTGGGCATCCCAGCGGCCATCTGCACGCTGGACGACTGCCGCCTGTATGGCTAATCGCAACTGCTGCGCATCGCTGATACGCCGATCATTGATCGCCAGCACCAAATCACCGGTGCGCAAACCCGCACTCACCGCAGCGCCGTCGGGCAACAACTCCCCCAGCACGGGGCGCATATAGGGGGCAACGATGCCCACGCGCGCCAACGGCGTGGTCGCTCCCGTGTCAGACAGCAAGCGATCAAGTCGCAACACGCGCTCACGAGGAATACCATTCTCTTTCGCGGACACCCCGAGGGTGAGTGTCTCCCCACTAGACAAGGCAGCCGCAGCGGCCCACCCAAGCTCGCTAAATGCATTAATTGTCTGCGACTCACCACCGCCCACCTTGACGGTACGAATATGGTCCTGCGCCGCTAACCCGGCCTGCGCAGCCACGCTACCGGGCAGCGGCGCGCCAATGATGGGCGCATAAGTCAGCACACCGATCCACTGAACCGCTGCGTACAAAAGGACGGCGAGCAGCGCATTGGCAGCAGGCCCTGCCGCCACGATGGCCGCGCGCTGGGCCAATGGTTTGCGATTAAAGGTACGAGAGAGATCGTCGGGCCCAACAGCGCCGTCTCGCTCGTCCAGCATTCGCACGTACCCCCCCAGCGGCAAGAGGCACAGCACAAACTCCGTTGCGTTCGGATCGCGCTGCCAACGATAAATCGGACGGCCAAAACCGATAGAGAAGCGCAGCACACGCACGCCACAAAGGCGCGCGACAGCAAAGTGTCCGAACTCATGAAACGCGATCAGCGACCCCATGCCCACGACAAAAGCGAGTACGGTCAACATCGTGTGTTTACAGCGCCGAGACCACGGAGGCAGCGCGCTGCCGCGCCTGCCCATCCAAAGCTAACAAGGCCTCTAGCGAGTCCGTCTCGCCATCCCAAGACGACGACAACGTTTCTTGGTTCACCACATGAATTTGATCAAAACGAATACGCCGATTTAAAAACGCATCTACCGCCACCTCATTCGCAGCGTTCAGCACCGCCGTGCTTCCCGCACGGCCTTCTAGTGCCGCCCAGGCAAGCCCCAGCCCGGGGAAGCGGCGCGGGTCTGGCTTTTCAAAGGTGAGCCCAGTCAGGGCGTCAAAGCTCAGCGGCGATGCACCGGAGACAACACGCTCAGGGTGCGACAGGCCGTAGGCAATGGGCACGCGCATATCCGCTGTGCCCAACTGTGCCACCACCGACGTATCGTGATACTGCACCATGGAATGGATGATGCTCTGCGGGTGGATCACAACCTCTAAGCGACTGGCGGGTAATCCGAACAGGTAATGGGCCTCGATGACCTCCAAGGCCTTGTTCATCATCGTTGCAGAGTCGACCGATATCTTTCTACCCATCACCCAATTGGGATGGGCGACCGCTTGCTCGGGCGTGATATCGGCAAAAGTGGCGATATCTCGGGTCCGGAAAGGTCCTCCAGATGCGGTCAATATGATTTTTTCCACTCGCCGCTCCCATGTTTCAGGGTCCTCCGGCAGTGACTGAAAAATAGCAGAATGCTCACTGTCAATGGGGAGCAACCGTCCACCCCCTTGGCGGACTGCGGACATAAAGAAATCGCCGCCCACGACCAAGGCCTCTTTATTAGCCAGTAATAAGCGCTTACCCGCTTGCGCCGCAGCCAGGCACGGCGGTAAGCCCGCCGCCCCAACGATGGCACCCATCACCATATCAACACGCTCGTCTTGCGCCACCTCCACCAACGCATCGGCGCCGCTGGCAACCCGCGTACGCGAGCCTTCAGCGCCTAGGCGCTCTTCCAGCTGTTTGGCGGCATCGGGGTCCGTCATCACCGCCCACGTCGGGTTGAAACGCAGGCACTGGGCCAGCAGCAGGTCGACTTGTCGTGCAGCGGTCAACGCATAGACACTAAACCGCTCAGGGTGGCGCGCCAACACATCGAGCGTGTTGGTTCCAATCGAGCCCGTTGAGCCCAAAACGGTAATGCTTGCCACAGGTTTCTCCATCACTTAAACCGTCACCAACATCATGCCCATCGGCAATACGGGGAGCAAGGCATCCACGCGATCCAACACCCCACCATGGCCTGGCAAGAGGCCACTCGAGTCTTTGACGCCCACACTGCGCTTAACCAAAGACTCCATCAGATCGCCAACAACCGCCATCGTCACCAAAAACAGGACACCAACCACCATCAAAACCGGATGGCGATCGTACAAAACAGAAAACACGCTGGGGCTATCGACCCACCCATAGTGATCTACCTGCATCCAAACGGCAGCCAAAACCAGTACCCCGACGAGCCCGCTGTAGGCACCCGCCCACGTCTTACCAGGACTGATGCTGGCTGCTAACTTTCGGTTACCCCATGCACGGCCACCGAAGTAGGCGGCCACATCGGCGACCCAAACCAGAACCATCAGGGACAATAGGAAATTGATGCCGACGACACGCGCCCGTGCCATGGCCCACCACGTTACAGCCAGCAGCAGCCAGCCCAGAATCAGTCGCAACGGCCGCGCAACGTTGGTCCACTGTCCCACACCCGCGCGTATCAAATAAGCGGACCCAAGAACCCAAACCGTGGTGACCACCAACCAAGTGGCTCGCTCAAGCGCCGCAGGCATCACGCCACTACCCGCCAAGGCCTCCACGCTGCCGCGCCACCACGCCGCGGCCAGACAACCACCCACCACCACACCCGACACGAGTGCGGCCTGCGATGACAAGCCATTCAAACGACCCCACTCCCAACAGCCTGCAACGATGAGCAACAACGTCACCAACGCAAACGGCTGCGGCGTCCCCGCAAACAAGGCGGGTAACAGCACCGCTAACAACGCGATGGCAGTAATAATTCGTGGGATCAGCATGTGAGAGAGATTTTTTCTGGCGCACAGCCCTTAGAAAAAAGGGCGCCGTTTCGGGCGCCCTTTAGTGACTTCAAACCGCCATGATATCGGCTTCTTTAGAGGTCACCAAACTGTCGACCTCGCCGATAAATTTATCGGTTACTTTTTGAACTTCTTCCTGCGAACGTCGCTCATCATCTTCGGACGCCTCTTTGTCTTTTACCAACCGCTTAACGGCTTCATTCGCATCGCGACGCAGGTTGCGAATCGCTATCTTGGCACTCTCACCTTCGTTACGCACGAGCTTAGTCAACTCTTTGCGTCGCTCTTCTGTCATTGCTGGCATGGGGACGCGAATCAAGTCACCCTGCGACGCGGGGTTCAACCCCAAATCGGAATCACGAATCGCCTTCTCAATTTTGGCACCCATACCTTTTTCCCAAGGTGCCACGCCCAACGTACGCGCATCCAGCAAACTCACGTTCGCCACCTGCGAAATCGGCACCAAAGAGCCGTAGTAATCGACCTCAACTACATCCAGGAGTGACGGGGAAGGTCGCCCCGTACGCACACGCTGTAAAGCCGTCTTAAATGACTCAATCGATTGCGTCATTTTGTGTTCAGCATTGCTTTTGATCTCTGCCAGAGCCGTCATATAAATCTCCTAAATCAGCGATTACAGGTGCACCAATGTGCCCTCGTCTTCACCCAAAACGACACGTTTGAGTGCACCCTCTTTCAAAATACTAAAAACCTTAATGGGCAAATTCTGGTCACGGCACAACGCGAAGGCAGTCGCGTCCATCACTTGCAGATTACGCATCATTGCCTCGTCAAATGTGAGTGTCGTGTAACGCGTTGCCGCGGGGTCTTTTGCTGGGTCTGCGGTGTAGACGCCGTCGACCTTGGTTGCCTTCAAGACCACCTCGGCACCGATCTCTGCGCCGCGCAACGCAGCGGCGGTGTCCGTTGTAAAAAACGGATTACCAGTGCCTGCCGCAAAAATCACCACCTTACCCTCCTCAAGATACTGCAGTGCCTTGGGGCGCACGTAAGGCTCAACCACTTGCTCAATGCTGATGGCAGACATCACACGTGACGTCGCACCCGCCTTGTCCAGGCTGTCGGACAACGCGAGAGAGTTCATCACCGTTGCCAACATGCCCATGTAGTCCGCTGTCGCGCGGTCCATGCCGATCGCACCACCAGCAACCCCACGAAAAATGTTACCGCCACCAATTACAAGCGCGACCTGTACGCCCATCTTGGTAATTTCGACGACCTCGCTCGCCATCCGGCGAATGGTGTCTTGATTGATGCCGAAGGCATCATCACCCATCAAAGCCTCACCTGACAATTTCAACAAAATACGCTTGAAAGTCGCCATGATGATTTCCTCAATCAGTGATTCATAAATTAGATGTGCAAGGGGACAAGCCCCTTGCCGTTAGCTTATCGCGAAAAGCTAGATTACGACGCTTTTGCTGCGGCAACTTGCGCTGCCACCTCGGCTGCAAAGTCATCCACCTTTTTCTCGATACCTTCACCCACGATATACATCGTGAATGCGCTCACCGTGGTTGCATTTTCTTTCAGCATTTGCGCAATGGTCTGCTTGTCGTTCTTAACAAACGCCTGATCCATCAAGCTCACCTCTTTGAGGTACTTGGCAATAGAGCCTTCAACCATCTTGGTTACGATTTCAGGAGGCTTGCCTGACTCAGCGGCTTTCGCCTCTGCAACTGAACGCTCTTTGGCGACCAGCTCAGCAGGAACGTCCGCAGATGACAACGCGACCGGCTTCATGGCAGCAATGTGCATCGCCACATCACGGGCGGCTGACTCAGCGCCTTCAAACTCGACCAATACGCCAATACGGCCGCTGTGCAGATAGCTGGTGACAGACGTGCCATCGACACGCTTGAAGCGGCGGAACGACATGTTTTCGCCAATCTTGCCGATCAAGCCTTTGCGGGTATCTTCCAGCGTTGGGCCAAATCCGTCGATTTCACAGGGCAACGCGCCCATGGCTTCAACCGAGGCTGGGTTGTGCTTGGCCACCAACTCAGCGGCGGTGTTACACAACGCCAAGAAGCTCTCGTTCTTGGTGACGAAGTCGGTTTCGCAGTTCACTTCAATCAACGCGCCTTGCTTGCCTTCAATGAAGGAGGCCACAATACCTTCTGCCGTCACGCGGGTAGCCGCTTTACCAGCCTTGTTACCCAACTTAACGCGCAGAATTTCTTCTGCTTTTTCCATGTTGCCATCAGCTTCCGTGAGGGCTTTCTTGCACTCCATCATGGGTGCGTCGGTCTTGGCGCGCAGTTCGCCAACCATTGCAGCGGTAATAGCCATATTTTTTCTCCGTTGCGTACGGAAGCCATTTGTCAGCTTCGGTACCAGTTACAAAAAAGGGGCCATAAGCCCCTTGCAGACAAAGCAGGGCGCTTTAGGCGGCAGAGCCGTCAGCCACTTCCACAAACTCGTCTTCGCCTTCTGTCGCGGCCGCTTGTGCCACGGTTGAGTTAGCGTTTGCACGACCATCGATGATGGCATCAGCCACGGCATGGGCGTATAACGCCACGGCCTTGGATGAGTCGTCGTTACCGGGGATCACGTAGTCGATACCTTCGGGCGAGTGGTTGGAGTCCACGACACCGACCAATGGAATACCCAACTTACGCGCTTCCAAAATCGCGATTTTGTGATAGCCGACGTCAATCACAAAGATAGCGTCAGGCAATGCCGGCATGTTTTGAATGCCACCGATATCACGCTCGAGCTTTTCCATTTCACGTGTAAACGTGAGCTGCTCTTTTTTGCTCATGTGATCCAGGCCGCCTTCGAGCTGAACCTGCATGTCTTTCAAACGCTTGATCGACGTCTTGACCGTCTTGAAGTTGGTCAACATACCGCCCAACCAACGCTGGGTCACGAAGGGCACGCCAGCGCGTTGTGCTTCCTCCATCACGGTATCGCGCGATTGACGCTTGGTACCGACCATCAACACATTGCCACCGTTCGCCGCCAATTGACGGACAAACTTAAGCGCCTCTTCCATCTTTGGAAGTGACTTCTCTAGGTTGATGATGTGAATTTTGTTGCGGTGGCCAAAAATGTACTGGGCCATCTTTGGGTTCCAGAAGCGCGTTTGGTGACCAAAGTGGACACCGGCTTCCAGCATTTCACGCATAGTTACTGCCATGATATTTCCTATCTTGAGGTTAAGTCTTAAAGTACACCCAAATCAGCTCACGACACGACCCAAAAGACGCCATGTAAGCCAACACCTAAGCGGGTGCCTTCGCGATTACGCACTGCCCACTATGGGCAAAGCCAGTCGATTATAGCAAGAATTCGGTATAAAGTATGCGAGCGCGTCCGATGGCTTCCCGTTAAGCTACCGTTTGATCAACCCCTTGCCACAACGCCGCCATGCACATCAGCCAGCACCCTGCATTTACCCATCTTGAGTCCTGCTTGGAGGCCACAAATGACCCCCGTGGCGCGCACACCATGCTTCGCGTCGATGCCGATGATGCCCGACTGCAGCTCATGCACGCCCTGACCCAGCACGCCTACCCGACGCCGCCCTTATTCGGAGCCACCGTTTCCGTGAAGGACTTATTTGATATTGCGGGTCAGGTCACCACCGCCGGGTCCCCAAGCCGCAACAAGTGCGCGCCCGCAACGCAAGATGCGCCCGCACTCAAACGCCTCAAGGCCGCCGGAGCGGTCACTATCGGGCGCACCAACATGACGGAGTTCGCGTTTTCGGGCATTGGCATCAATCCACATTTTGGTACCCCACATAACCCCGCTGACCGTGAAGTCCCCCGAATCCCTGGCGGCTCATCCAGCGGCGCCGCCGTGAGTGTGGGCCTCGGTATGGCCGATATCGGGCTGGGTAGTGACACCGGTGGCTCCCTGCGCATACCTGCGGCATTGTGTGGTCTCGTTGGCTTTAAAAGTAGCCAAAATGCGGTCCCGCTGGCGGGCGCCTACCCCTTAGCGAGCAGTTTGGACACCGTGGGCGCGATCACGCGCGACGTCAACCAAGCCATCGCCGTCCACCAAGTGTTGAGCGGTCAAGCCGTTGCCCACTGGGCCAAGCCGGTGAGTCATCTCCGACTGGGAATACCCAGCCACGTGCACCTTGATGACTTGGACGCGGGTGTGGGTATCGCCTGGGAAAACACCTTGCGCACGCTCCGACAAGCAGGCATCACGCTCGTAGAGGTCGCCACACCGGCGCTCGCCGACGTCCTCGCGTGCCAGTCTAGCGCGCCCTTGGTCGCCGTAGAGGCCTACGCCTTTCACCGAAACAACCTCAAAGCACCCGGTGTGACCTTCGACCCTCGGGTAAAGACACGAATCGAAACGGCAGCAAACGTCTCTGCAGCGGACTATTGGGACCTGCTCTCTGCCCGTAAGCGTCTTGCGGTTCAGTTGGCACCGGCACTTCAGGGCGTTGACGCGATGATCAGCCCAACCGTCCCAATGGTCGCGCCCGCGCTTGCCGACTTGGCACCGGGTGCGGCGCACGAAGAGGCTTACTTGCGTGTCAACCGTTTGCTACTTCGCAACCCGTCTACTGTTAACTTCTTAGACGGCTGCGCGATCACCATTCCCTGCCAAGAGCCCGGACAGTTGCCAGTCGGCTTGATGCTGTGGCAACTGCATGGACACGACAGCGCCATTTTGGGTATCGCTAAACAGCTAAACGACCAAGCCCAGTAACACCTGCAAGATGAGCATCAACACCAAGGCGGAGAGGTCAATGCCGCCGATGCGGGGAATTGCTCGCTGAAACGGCAGCAACACGGGGCTAATTAAACGGTCTAAGAACCCCATGGCGGGCGACTGCGGTTGCACCCACGACAGCACGGCGTACATCAGCAACAGATAAAAAAGCCCTTGCAGCGCTACCCGCGCCAGCATCTTCAGCGCCGCAACAGGGATAGCCAGCATCCACGTGCTCAGCGCCACTTGGGCGCCTGAATTAGAGACCAACAAGGCCGTCCACAAACCACCGTAGGCTAACGCCAAAATGAGTGCGGCAAACACACACGCACCATCCCAACGCCCGAGCGACATGCCACCCGGCAAAATGCGTCTTAAAGGTTGCACCAGCCAGTCAGTGACCGCAACCACAAAACGCCCCGGTTGCACCACCAGCGTCAGTCCAGCGGCAATCATCCAGCCACGTAGCAATGTTGCACCAATCAGCGCAAACGCAAGCAAATCAAACAACGAGTAAACAAGCTGCACAAAAAACTCCCAAAAAACCAGATGATCTAAACCTGTGTGACGACGCGCCTACCGCGCACCGCGTCGGCTCTTTTGCTTACCGCCCTTGCCCGCACTCGGTTTGGGACTTCCGGCCGGCTTAGGGCTTGCATGCTTTGCCCCCTTGTTTAGTTTAGTGGGTTTGCTGGGTTTGCTGGACTTGGCTGCCGTGCCAGACGGCGAGGTGTGTCCGCTCCGCCCCCCCGAGCCATTGCCGTTCGCGTCCACCGCATCGGCATAGCGCCCACCACTCGCGCCTTCAAGCTCGGGCTTGACCAGCCTAAAGTCAATGCGCCGACCGTCCAAATCGACGCGACTTACCTGTATGTTCACGACCGACCCCAAGCTGTAACGTATGCCCGTGCGCTCACCGCGAAGCTCTTGGCGCATTTCATCGAAACGGAAAAAGTCACCGCCCAGCTCTGTGATGTGCACCAAGCCCTCTACATACATCGCATCCAAGGTCACAAACAAGCCAAAGCTCGTAACACTTGATACGGTCCCGGTGAACTCCTCGCCCAGATGCTCGCGCATGTATTTGCACTTGAGCCACGCCTCGACATCTCGGCTCGCCTCATCAGCACGGCGTTCATTCGCGCTGCAGTGCAAGCCCGCCATTTCCCAGGCTAGGCTCTGCCCCGTCAATGGTTTTTTAGGTTTCTCTGGCACCGCGCCCGCTGGCTTTTTACGCATGGGCGGCCGCTTCATCGTGAGCAAGCTATCCGGCAAACTATATTTTTTACCCGCCAAAATCGCCTTAATCGCTCGGTGTACCAACAGATCAGGGTAGCGGCGGATCGGGCTAGTGAAATGCGTATACGCATCAAACGCCAGGCCAAAGTGGCCATTATTGATGGGCGTATAAATGGCTTGCTGCATGGATCGCAACAGCATCATATGAATTTGCTTGGCCTCCGGGCGGTCTTTGGTTGCTTGCGCAATGGCCTGAAACTCTCCGGGCTTGGGGTCATCACTCACCGTTCCCGTCACCCCCATCGCGCGCAAATAGTTACGCAACACCTCTAGCTTTTGGGCCGGCGGTCCCTCATGAACACGGAACAATCCCGACTGCTTGCTCTGCGCGATAAACTCCGCCGCACACACGTTCGCGGCCAACATGGCCTCCTCAATTAAGCGATGCGCCTCCGTGCGAACCCGAGGCACGATACGCTCGATCCGGCCGAGTTCATCAGCAATCATTTGCGTTTCAACGGTCTCAAAGTCAACCGCACCACGGCGTTGCCGGCTCTGCATCAACCCGCGGTAAACGTCTTGCAAGTTGAGTAAATACGGAACGACATCAGCCTTTGCCAACGCCTCATGACTACGCGTGTTTTGCAACATAGTCGCCACTTCGGTGTACGTCAAACGTGCATGGCTAAACATGACCGCCGGGTAGAACTGGTAGCCGTGAATGTCACCGTCTTTATTTATGAGCATGTCACAGACCATGCACAAACGCTCCACATTGGGATTCAGCGAGCACAAGCCATTTGACAGCTTCTCCGGCAGCATCGGGATCACCCGGCGCGGAAAGTACACGCTAGTGGCGCGCTCAAACGCATCGACGTCGATCGCGTTACCTGGCTGCACATAGTGACTCACGTCAGCGATCGCAACCAACAGGCGCCACCCTTTGGAGCGCCCTACCTTGGCGGGCTCACAGTAAACCGCATCGTCAAAATCGCGCGCATCCTCACCGTCAATCGTCACAAAGGGCACATCGGTCAGGTCAATGCGGTCTTTTTTGTCTACCGGACGCACCTTCTCCGGCAGATCTTTCGCCAACTTCAAGCACTCGTCAGAAAAAACATGGGGCACGCTGTACTTGCGCACGGCAATCTCGATTTCCATGCCGGGGTCATCGATTTCACCCAACACCTCCTTGATACGGCCAACGGGTTGTCCATAAAGCGCTGGCGGCTCAGTGAGCTCAACCACGACCACCTGCCCAAGGTCGGCTGCTCCGACCGCGTTCTTAGGTATCAATATGTCCTGGCCATAGCGCTTGTCTTCTGGCGCGACGACGAAAACACCCGACTCGTTTAAAAGGCGCCCAATAATCGTTTCGCTCGCTCGCTCAACGATTTCCGTTACGCGCCCCTCAGAACGCCCCCGCCTATCTACGCGCCCTAGCTTCACCTTAACGCGGTCGCGGTGCAAGACCGCCCGCATCTCGTTCGGCGGCAAATAAATGTCGGCCTGGGCCCCTTCACAAATAACGAAGCCATGGCCATCTCGGTGGCCACTCACAACGCCTTCTATCTCTTCTGTTTGAATAATTTTTTGATTCACTTGCGTGCTATACTCGCGGTTTCCTGAGATGCCCAGGTGGCGGAATTGGTAGACGCACTAGTTTCAGGTACTAGCGCTGCGAGGCGTGGAGGTTCGAGTCCTCTCTTGGGCACCACAATTTGTAAGAAGCCTCTGTAACGCATGTTATGGGG
>JABBAS010000037.1 GCA_018607835.1 Methylobacillus sp.
ACTACGCCAGACACCCTAGGTTCACACCATGCTAGAAAAACCCGCCTCCTCCATCCGATTCAACCGCATCTTGCTCACCGGCGCTGCGGGCAATTTAGGGCAGGTATTACGCCCTCGCCTAAAGGCCTATTGCAGCACCTTGCGTGTGAGCCATAGAAAAGAGTTCGGGCCTGCCCATGCGGGAGAAGAGGTCGTTATCGCCTCGCTAGAGAACGCCGACGAGATGATGGCCTTGCTCGACGGTGTGGATGCCGTGGTACACATGGGCGGGGTCTCCACCGAACAGCCATGGGAGCCAATTTTGGCAGGGAATATCGTCGGCATGGTGAACCTATACGAGGCCGCCCGCAAGGCAGGAACCAAGCGCATCATTTTTGCCAGTTCCAACCACGCAACGGGTTTCTACAAGCAGAGCGAAACCATTCCACCAACGGTGAAACCCAAGCCGGACGGCTTTTATGGTCTATCCAAAGCCTTTGGTGAAAACGTCGGTCAGATGTATTGGGACCGATGGGGCATTGAGACCTTGAGTGTGCGCATCGGATCGTCATTCCCAGAGCCCGTTGATAGACGCATGCTGGCGACTTGGCTGAGCTACGACGACCTAGAGCGGGTCGTTGTTGCGGGTTTAACGGCGCCCATTATTGAGCACACCGTTATCTATGGCATGTCGGACAACCAAACGACGTGGTGGGACAACACGCCTGCAAAACACGTGGGCTACCGGCCCCTGGATAGCTCCGATATCTTTAAAGACGCCGCCGAGGCCAAGCAACAAACCATCGATGTAACCGACCCTGTCGCCATCTACCAAGGCGGTGGCTTTGTAAAAGCCACGCCCCACGGCTAAAGCGTCGCGCTAAGCGAAGTCGAGCTGAACCTTGAGCGACTTGGATTTGTCGCTCGCCATATCAAAGGCAGCCAGTGCGTTGCGCACGGGCTCTACCCCGGTGATCACCGGGCGACCATCGACTAAGCGGTCGTTTAAGAAACGAACCGCAGTTGCAAACTCCTGATGAAAGCGGAAGGTCCCACGCACGTCCACCTCTTTGCCAACGAGTTGGCTCAAGGGAATATGCACCTCGGCCCCGACGCCAATTACCACCACGACACCGCGCGCGCGCACCACATCTAAGGCATTCAAAAATGCAGGCGCACTGCCAGATGCCTCAAAAACCACATCGAAATAACCCTTGTCCGCCTTATAGGCCGCCAAGGCGTCTGGCTCCGTCGCCAAGTTAATGGCCAAGTCTGCGCCCATGTCCATCGCGCACTTAAGCGGCAATGCCGCCACATCTGCCGCCACAATCAACTCCGCCCCGGCGCGGCGCAGGGCGCCAATGAGTAAGCTCCCTATGGGCCCACACCCGGTCACCAAGACCTTGGCACCCAGCACACCGCCTGCCCGTTGTATGGCGTGCAAGCCCACGGACAAGGGTTCAGCCAACGCCGCCTCGGACAAGGTGACATGGTCTGCGATGGCGTGGACTTGATAGGGGTGCAGCAGTATGTACTCGCAAAATGCACCCTGAATGTGTGGGAAGGGCATCGCACTGCCGTAAAAGCGCATGTTCAGGCACTGGTTATGTATCCCTAACTGACAGAAGCGACAGTGACCGCACGGTCGTGACGGGCTGATGGCAATACGCTCGCCGACATACCGCCCTTCCACGTCCGCACCAACGGCATCAACAACACCAGAGACCTCGTGTCCCAGTGCCAACGGCTCCTTGACTCGCACGGTCCCGAAACCACCATGTTGGTAGTAATGCAGATCAGAACCGCAAATACCGCCAAAGGCCACTTTCGCACGAATCATGTCCGCACTGAGTTCAGGAATGGGGTGGTCTTGAACACTCAACTGACCCGCACCCGCACACATAACGACTTGCATCTGATGTCCTTAAAGTGTGGCCGTCACGCCGCCATCGACGTACATAATATGGCCGTTTACAAAACTGGAGGCGTCGCTCGCCAAGTAGACAGCGGCGGGGCCCAACTCCTCAACATCGCCCCAACGCCGGCTGGGTGTGCGGTTGACCAGCCACTCGGTGAACTTTTCATCGGCCACCAATTTTTCATTGAGCTCGGTCTTGTAATAGCCTGGCCCAATACCGTTGACCTGCAAGCCCAAGGGCCCCCAGTCAATCGCCATACCTTTTGTCAACATCTTCAGAGCGCCTTTGCTGGCCATATACGGCGCGATGCCGGGACGCCCCAGCTCACTTTGTACCGAGCAAATATTAATGATCTTGCCGCGTCCGCGCGGAATCATTTTCTGGGCGACGGCTTGGCCCACATAGAAAGCGCTGTCCAAGTTGGTTGCCAACAGGTGACGCCAGTTTTTTGGGTCAAACTCATGCAGTGGTGCACGGATTTGGATGCCTGCGTTATTGATCAAAATATCCAGCGGTGCATCCGCATCGATCGCCGTAACCGCCTGTTGGACAGCGGCGGGATCGGTCACGTCAAACGCGTGTGTGCTCACTGACAGTCCCAAGGCTCGTAACTGCATCTCAGCCTGCTGCAGGCGCGTCGCATCACGTCCGTTGAGCACCACATGCGCACCGGCTTCACACAGCGCCTTCGCCAGCGCGAGGCCAATACCGGCAGACGATCCCGTGATCAGGGCGCGGCGGCCATTGAGTTTAAAACGGTCCAAAACTGACATCACTTACTCCTGGTTTAGCGGCGCGGCCTGACAAGGCAGGCCAATGAGCGACGTAACGGTCGCAACCAGCTCGGCAACAGGCCACGTTAACGGTAACGTGGACACGTCGTGCTCGTCCGTGCCAGGGCACTCCAAGGTTGCGAACTGCGTTTGCAAAAGGGACGCGGGCATGTAGTGCCCCGCTCGCGCTTGTAAGCGTGGCAGCACCGCCTCAAATGTCCCCTCTAAAAAAACAAAATGTGTACCCGGACAGCCCCTGCGAATGGTCTCACGGTAGACCCGCTTCAAGGCGGAGCATGCCACGACGCGACCGTCTGAGGCGCCCAACGGCGCTGCCAAAGACGTCGCCACAGCGTCCAACCAAGGCCAGCGATCGGCGTCTTGCAAGGGAATACCTTGGCGCATCTTCTCGATATTGGTTGCTGGGTGCAGGTGATCGGCATCCAGAACGTCCCACCCTAGCGCAACGCCTAAGCCGTCAGCCAAGCTGGTTTTTCCGCAACCGGATACCCCCATAATCACCAAACGCTTGGGCGGCGGCGCGGGGGTGCGCAATGGGCGGTGGGTCTCGTAGGTGGACATACGGGCAAAGTGTCGTGAGGCGTTATACACGCCAAAGCGCGCAAACTAGCGGGATGCGCTATTGGTATGATGATTGTATCAACCATTAATGGAGAACGGTTCATGATTTTGGGTGTCATTGCAGACGATTTCACTGGCGCGACCGATGTGGCCAGCATGCTGGTTCGCGCTGGCATGACCACGGTTCAAGTCATTGGCGTCCCCACAGGGGTGCCGCCAACGGCAGATGCCGTGGTCGTCGCGCTGAAATCGCGCACCACGCCAAGCGATGACGCCGTTGATGAATCGCTGCGCGCTCTACGTTGGCTCACCGACGGGGGTGCTCGCCAAATTTACTTCAAGTACTGCTCGACCTTTGACTCCACCGCAGAGGGGAACATCGGTCCGGTTGGGGACGCCTTGATGCGCGCTTTGAATACGCAGCAAACCATTGCCTGCCCCGCCCTGCCTGAAAACGGGCGAACGGTGTTCAAGGGACACTTATTTGTTGGCGACACCTTGCTAAGCGACTCCAGCATGCGTCACCACCCGCTCACGCCCATGCACGACGCCAACCTAGTCAATGTATTGCAAGCTCAAACCCCACAGCCCGTGGGACTGACCGCTTACACCACCGTGAGCCAAGGGGCAGCGGCCATGCAGGCGCAGTGGCAACAACACCCTGAGACGCGCTGGTGGGTCGTGGACGCCGTGGACAATGCGGCGCTCGACACCATTGCCGAGGCCTGTGCAGACATGCCACTCATCACCGCTGGCTCAGGCGTCGCGCTGGGCTTACCCAAGGTCTATGCCCAACGCGGGTGGCTCACGCCCAACGCACAGGCCGCACAACTACAAACCCTGACCGGGGCGGCTTTGGTGCTCTCGGGTTCGTGCTCGTCGCAAACCTTGGCGCAGGTCGCGCGTTGGCAGGCTCGGCAGCTCCCGGCTTACCAACTCGACCCGCTGGCCATTGCCAGTGATCCAGACACCGCCTTCCAGTCCGCATGGTCTTGGTACGAGTCACAGGTGGGCCAGCCAGCGCTGATCTATGCCAGTGCCGATCAAGCGGCGGTCAAGCAAACGCAGAGCGCGTTGGGTGTCGCGCGCGCAGGCGCGCTCATCGAAGCATTGCTTGCGCGCGTTGCGCAAGCCGCCGTCGCGCACGGGGTTGACCGCTTGGTTGTCGCGGGCGGTGAAACCTCGGGCGCTGTGGTGCAAGCGCTCCAGGTGCAACAGCTACGCATTGGCCGCAGCATTGCACCGGGCGTCCCGTGGACCGAGGTCGTCGACCGACCGCTGCAGTTAGCCCTTAAGTCTGGTAACTTCGGCGGCATTGACTTTTTCTATGAAGCCATTAACCAAGAGGTCGCTGCCCAATGAACCGTGCCCTTAACGCACTAAGAGACGAGATCTGCCGGGTCGGTGCATCCCTATTTGCCCGCGGCTACGTGCATGCCACGGCTGGCAACATCAGCGTGCGCGTGCCACAACACGCTGGCGGCGGCTACCTGATCACGCCCACTGACGCCTGCCTTGGCTTTATGGCGCCCAGCGACTTGGCGTGGTTAGACGACAGTGGCGTCCAGCACAGCGGTTCAAAGGCCAGTAAAACAATTGTGCTCCACCGCACGATCTACGCGGCCGACCCCAACGCACACTGCGTGATTCACACACACGCCACCCACTGTGTGGCGGCCACGTTACAGGCACCGGATGCAACGGGTGACCTCTTGCCGCCGATTACGCCCTACTTTGTGATGAAGGTCGGCCATGTGCCGCGCATCGCCTACGGCCGACCCGGTCACCCGGATGTCGCGGAGGCCGTGGGCGCCGCCATAGCGCATGCCAGCGCCCGAGACTGCCCCATACGTGCGGTCATGCTCGACCAATTAGGGCCAACCGTTTGGCATGCAACGCCAGCTGCTGCGATGGCCGTTTTAGAAGAACTAGAGGAAACGGCTCGCCTGTGGGCACTCACAGGCGGTCAAGCCCCGTCGCTCAGCGCATCCGCCATAAACGACTTACGTGACGCCTTCGGCGCACGCTGGTGAGCCCCCCGTTTGGCACCTACTTTTAAAAAGGAATTCGCAATGACCACCACAGGCCTCATCCCACGCGCGGCAACGCCCGCCCTTCACATCCCCTTAGTTGGTGGCGGCACCTACACCTTGGGAGCCCCAGCGGCAACGCGCTTTGACTTGGTGGTGTTTTACCGTGGTCTGCACTGCCCCATCTGCGCCAAATACCTGATAGAGCTGGAACGACTGGTGCCTGAATTTGAAACACGTGGCGTTCAGGTCATTGCAGCCAGCAGTGACACCGCAGATCGCGCACAAGCCATGGCTGACAAAATTAGCGCCAAGGCACTGCGAATCGGCTATGACTTGCCACTGCCAAACGCCCGCGAATGGGGGCTGTACATCAGCGCGTCGCGCGGCAAAACCTCATTGGGCGTGGAGGAGCCTGCGCTCTTTAATGAGCCCGGGGTGTTTATCGTGAGCCCGGATGGCTCGCTCTACTACGGCTCAACGCAAACCATGCCCTTCGCTAGGCCATCGTTCGCGGATTTGCTGGGAGCCATTGACTTTGCGATAGCAAAAGACTACCCAGCGCGCGGCGAGTTTACCGGCGCCGTCTAGGCACACGCCGCTCATCAGCCCAGCAAGCCGCGTTGCGCCAAGTTACGCATGAGGGCACGAACGCCAAACTGCCAAGGCGGCGCGGTCTCTGCATGCGTCACTTGGTTGCATAACTCACCCAGCCAGCCATTGCGTATGCGCACCACGTCACCCACGTGGTGCGTAAACCCCGCACCCGGTGCATCGCGGTCTTTGGTTGGCGCGAACAGCGTGCCAGTAAACAGCATGAACCCGTCTGGATAGTGGTGTGCGCTAATGGTCTGCGCAACCAAATCTAAGGGGTCTCGGCTAATCCGGGACATCTGATTCTCACCTTGCAGCGCGTATCCATCATCACCCGCCACCTGCAAATCCAGCGTCATTTGCCGTACATCATCCATACCAAACGTGGCATCAAAGAGCCGTATAAATGGACCGATGGCGCAGGACGCATTGTTGTCTTTCGCCTTGCCCAAAAGTAAGGCACTGCGTCCTTCGATATCACGCAGATTGACATCATTGCCCAAGCTAACGCCCACCGTCTCACCACGGGCATTCACGGCCAACACCACTTCTGGCTCCGGGTTATTCCACGACGAGTCACTGCGAATACCGACTAGCGCGCCCGGACCAACCGCACCCATCACCGGTGCTTTTGTAAAAACCTCCGCATCCGGCCCGATGCCGACCTCCAAATAGGCCGACCACCAGCCTTTGGCCTTCAGCACCTCTTTGAGCGCCATTGCCGGCGCAGAGCCGGGCTTTAGGCCCTGCAAGTTATCCCCAATCACCGCTGTAATTTCTGCACGCACCGCGCCGGCGCCAGACGCATCGCCCTTGGTGCGCTCCTCAATGACACGCTCCAACATACTATCGGCAAAGGTGACGCCGCACGCCTTGATAACTTGCACATCCACCGGCGCGAGGAAGCGCAGCACAGAATCACTCGCGGGCAAGGCGCTGTTGGCAAGCGCTTCCCCAACGGTCGCGACAAATGTTCCGCCCATGTCGTTTAATGCCGCAGCGGGATTGGGTTCATCCAATACGTCCGCAACGGTCGGCCACTTTTCAGTGACGTCGAAGAGGCCAGCGGCACGCACCGCCACCACCATCGGACCAGGGAACGGGCCGTTGGGGTTCCAGACCCGAGCGAGCAACGTCCCTGCGCAACCATCGTCTGGCAGGAAGTCTTTCATGGTTTGCACGGTATTGAGTGTCATACGTTCATCCAGTTGTTGCGGTTCGCCAGTCAGCGGCATTGACGCGGCGCGCCACACGATCGAGCTCGGCCATGGTCTGTGCGTCAACCACAATGCCATTCACCTCGCGTATTTGCTTGGTTCGGCGTTCGGGCTCACCCGCCGTGATCACACCCGCCGAGTCTGGCGCGGGAGGCGCTTGATCAAGCCATGACATGAAGGCATCCGCTTCACGCTCAAAGTCAGGCGCCGTACCCAACCGCTTAGGGTCAATCAAAATGGTCAGCATGCCGTTGTACACAGCGCGGCCCGCATCCCGCGCGCCGTGCCATGCACCACCGCCAGTCAGGGCCCCTCCCAGCAGTTCGCACGCGACAGACAAGCCCGAGCCCTTGTGCTCGCCAAAAGGCAACAGGGCCCCCATCAGATTACCCAGCGGGCCTGGCGCTTGGGGCACCACCACGACGCTAGGATCGGTCGTGGGGTTGCCGTGCGGATCAATCAAAATGCCGTCCGCGACGCGACGGCCTTCATTGTGGGCCACGCGCATCTTGCCCTGCGCGACGCGACTGGTTGCAAAATCAAGTACGAACGGCTCGCGTCCTTGCAAGGGCAAACCAATACAACAGGGGTTGGTGCCGAAGCGGCCATCGGCGCCGCCCCATGGCGCCACCACGGGTGGTGCCAAGACGTTCACAAAATGGATGGCGACCAGACCGGCGTCGATCGCCATTTCTGCCCAATGTCCGATGCGACCGAGGTGATGGGCCTGACCTAGGGCCATGATGCAGGAGCCATGTGTCTGCGCGCGTGCAATGCCCATGTCCATCGCCTGCTGTCCAACCACTTGCCCATAGCCGCGTTGGCCGTCTAGGGTTAACAGGGAGCCCAAGTCCAACTTGACGGTGACGCCCGTGTTGGGTGTCAAGCCGCCCTCGGCCACCGCATCCATATACCGCGGCAACATACCAACGCCATGGGAGTCGTGACCTTTCAAGTTGGCCATCACCAAATTGTCAGCAACGGCCTTCGCCTCCTCTGGCGAACTACCCGCCGCCTGCACGATATGGGCGGCGGCTTGGCGTAACGCGGCAGGCCCCCAATTAGTCTCAGATTCACTCATCTTTGTATCCTTACATCACGGCGCCAAGTTGCCACGGCACAAACTCACTTTGACCGTATCCATGCATCTCGCTCTTACTCGGCTTGCCAGAAGCCAAGTCAATCAATGCTTGAAAAATACGCTCCCCTAACTCATCGACCGTGGCGGATCCGTCAACGATATCGCCGCAGTTGATATCCATGTCATCGCCCTGCTTTTCCCACAGCGCGGTGTTCGTCGCCAGCTTCAGTGAGGGCGATGGCGCACAGCCGTAAGCCGATCCGCGGCCCGTTGTAAAGCAAATTAGATTGGCACCGCCCGCCACCTGCCCCGTCGCACTGACAGGGTCGTAGCCCGGTGTATCCATAAAGACGAAACCATGGGCCTTCACCAATTCGGCATACTCGTACACCGCCTCCAGATTGGTGGTACCGCCTTTGGCAACCGCACCCAGCGACTTCTCCAAAATGGTGGTTAGCCCGCCCGCCTTGTTGCCTGGTGACGGGTTGTTGTTCATCTCACCACCGTTGCGCTCCGTATAAGATTCCCACCAATGAATGCGCTCGATTAATTTGTGCGCCACAGCGGGGTCATTGGCGCGACGCGTCAATAAATGCTCGGCGCCGTATACCTCGGGGGTTTCACTCAAAATTGCCGTGCCGCCGTGGGCCACCAGGCGATCGACAGCCGCACCTAGCGCGGGGTTGGCGCTGATGCCTGAGTAACCATCTGAGCCGCCACACTGCAAGCCCACCGTGAGGTGTGACACACTGCAGGGCTCGCGCTGTGCCTCGTTGGCCGAGACCAGCATCTCGCTAACAAACGAGATACCCTGACTCACTGCCGCCCGTGTACCACCCACATTTTGAATGTTGTAGGTGCGCAGATTCACGCTTTCACTCAAGCCTGAGGCGCGTAGCCAGCTACCGATCTGATTACCCTCGCAGCCCAAGCCAATGACCAATACACCCGCAAAATTAGGGTGTACCGCATAGCCCGTTAAGGTGCGACGCAACACATCCATCCCCTCGCCCTCGCTCGCCATCCCGCAGCCCGTTCCATGGGTGAGCGCGACCACGCCGTCCACCTGCGGAAACGCCGCTAACGCATCCGACTGTCTAAAGTGATCGGCAATGGCGCGCGCAACCGTGGCTGAACAATTGACGCTGGACAAAATGCCAATGTAATTGCGGGTCGCTACGCGACCATCTTTTCTGCGGTAGCCCATAAACGTCGCGTCTTGGCGCGGCGCAGGCGTCTGGCAATCGACGCCAATGGCATAGTCTCGGGCAAACGCGCCGCCCTCTGGCCCCATATCTAAGTTATGGGTATGGATGTGCTCACCGGCTTGTATGGGCTTGGAAGCGAAACCAATAATTTGGTTGTAGCGCAGCACGGGTGCGCCTTGCGCGATGTCACGGACGGCCACTTTGTGGCCGGCTGGCACCATGCCGCGTACTTTGATATCGCCAGCTTGGTGTCCGCTGATTAGCTGCGCACGCGCAATCAAGACATCGTCGGCGGGGTGTAGTTTTAAAAATAAATCGCTCACATCTGCTCTCTGGTTATGGCAAAAAATGACTGGCTGTGCGCCCTCGCCGATAAGGCGTTGACCATGCATCGTTTCTTCATCTTTCTCTCCTTCTTTTCTCTCAGAACAATCAAAAAAACCAGCTAGGCGGCGACCGGTCGCTTCCAGCTTGCGCTGTAGCGTTTCGTTGCATTGCGCAGATGCACTTGCATCGCTCGCCGGGCACCGCTGACGTCATGCAACTCAATGGCGTGTAAAACCGCCTCGTGCTCGTCAATGGCTTTTTGCCAAGCCACCGGGTTTTCGAAGTGCTGCCCAAGGCGTTCAAACACCGCACCGTCCCGCGCCTCCCAGGTGCGCTGCACCATATCGGTCAACACATCATTTCCACAGGCCTTGGCGATGGCGACGTGGAAGGCCTCATCCCCTCGTCTAGGCGCTTGCCCATTGGCCACCTCTTGCCGCATGAGGCGCAAGGCGTCATGCATCACGGCAATTTCGCCCTTGCGCGCATTACCAGCGGCCATCGCCGCCACCTCAACCTCAATGACCTGCCTGGCCCGCATCACCTCAAGCGGACCCCACTCGTGGGCGGCGTTCACCGCCGAGCCCACATCGCGCGGCTTGGCACTCAACACCTCGCGCACGTAGATGCCGGAACCCGTACGAACCTCTATCAGACCCTCCACCTCCAGTGCAATCAGGGCTTCACGTAGAGACGGGCGACTCACCCCCAGCAGGATGGCCAGATCACGCTCAGGCGGTAACCGCGTGCCCACCGGCCATTGGCCGCCCACAACACCACCCCGGATTTCTTCTGCAATACGGCGGTATAGGCGTTGGGGTTCTATGATTTTCATAAATCGGGTAAACGATAATTGGCCAATTGGTATGACCAATCTATGATGAATCATCAAACGAAGTAATTGTCTTGTCAATACCGAAAACCTATCGGTAACCCCAAGAAAACCAAATTGGAGAACACGATGCGACTCAAAGGTAAAACTATTCTCGTGACCGCTGCTGGCCAAGGTATCGGGCGAGCGACGGTGCTTGCGATGGTGAATGAAGGCGCCGTTGTATGGGCAACCGACATCAACGCGGCCCTATTAACCAGCTACGACGGTATGGCCAATATTCATACGAGAACGTTGGATGTCACGGACAAAGTCAATATCGAAAAAGTTGTTAGCGAGATTCCTGAAATTGATGCGCTGTTTAATTGCGCCGGTATCGTTCATGCGGGCACCATTGCGGAGGCTGATGACGCGCAATGGGATGTTGGCTTCAACCTCAACGTGCGCGCGCAGTTTTGGATGATTCAAGCCACCTTAAGCAAACTACAGGCAAGTGCAAAAAAGCATGGTGGTGCAAGCATTATCAACATGGCTAGCGTCTGCAGCAGCATCAAAGGCTTGCCTAACCGGTTCATTTACGGCGCAACCAAAGCCGCTGTAATTGGCTTAACCAAAAGCGTTGCGGCAGATTATGTGGCGCAAGGTATCCGCTGCAATGCGGTGTGTCCGGGAACTGTCGACACCCCGTCTTTACACGACCGCATCCACGCGCAACCCGACCCCGTTTTGGCGCGACAGCAGTTCATTGCCCGTCAACCCATGGGGCGCTTGGCTCAGGCCGACGAAATTGCCCCACTGGTGGTGTTTCTCGCCTCCGACGAGTCCGCATTTATGACCGGACAGGCGCACACAATTGATGGCGGCATCGCCATCTAGATCGCTCGCCTCGCGCCAACCAAAACCACAGCCCACCACACGACCGACACCCCAACCGATGCGACACCCGATGCGACAACTACTGGCGCTTGGCGAATGCATGCTGGAGTTGTCGCATGCAGACACGGCGCTGTGGCGGCTGGGCGTCGCCGGAGATACGCTGAATACCGCTTGGTATGCCCGGCGATTGTTAGACACGCAAAAATGGCGCGTCGCCTACGGCACCCGTATCGGCACTGATCAGTTCTCACAACGCATTGCGGACTTCCTAACGCAAGCGAACCTAGATACGACATGGGTGCAACGTGACCCCGAGCGCACGGCAGGTCTGTATGCCATTAACTTAGAACAAGGGGAGCGTAGCTTTACCTATTGGCGCGGTCAATCGGCAGCGAAACACTTCGCCGATGACCCCGATTGGCTGACACGCGCGATGGCCACAGCAGATGTCCTTTATTTCTCCGGCATCACACTCGCCATCCTCGCACCCCAGGCACAGAGAAACCTGCTTTTGAGCTTGGCACACGCGCGGCAATCCGGGCGCACCATCGTGTTTGACCCCAATATCCGGCCTAAGCTGTGGCGCGACCGCGAGGTGATGTGCAAGACGATCATGGCGGCCGCTGGCGTGAGCGACTGGGTCTTGCCGAGTTTCGATGATGAACAAACCTTTTTTGGCGATACAGACCGTCAAGCGTGCGCCCAGCGCTACTTGGCGGTTGGTGCATCCGAAGTGATCGTCAAAAATGCGGGCTCACCCATGTGGGTCGCCTCAGCCCAGGGGGCCGCAGAGGTCGATTGCGGGCCGCGTCTGACCCCTGTCGATTCCACGGCGGCAGGCGATGCATTTAACGCCGCCTTTCTGGCAACGCGCTTACATGACGGCAACGCAGTGGCCGCAGCCCACGCAGGCCACCATCTGGCGGCGCAAGTTATCGGCGCCCATGGTGCCTTGGTCAACGTCGCACCTTAGGCCCGGCGGGCGGCTAGGCCCTCACGGGTTTACCATGAGTTGACGCCTACGTTTCATTCATCCTACGATATTACAAAATATAATAGGGTGAACCGGTGCTCATAGGTAGCGC
The DNA here is from genome assembly GCA_018607835.1 of Methylobacillus sp. GTDB lineage: Bacteria > Pseudomonadota > Gammaproteobacteria > Burkholderiales > Burkholderiaceae_C > RS62. The sequence continues at coordinate 12,504 of JABBAS010000037.1, forward strand.
CACATGATGTCTTATAGGAATTTACGGTATGCGGATCGCTTTTATTGGTCTCGGCGCTATGGGTCTGCCCATGGCTATTCGGCTTATACAGGCGGGACATGCCGTCACCGGCTTCGATCTGAACACACGCAACCGTGCCGCGTTTGAGGCGGCGGGTGGGCAATGGTCTCCCGACGCAAAGGGGGCGGTGCAAGAGGCCGAGTTGGTCTGGCTCATGGTGGTCTCTGGCGACCAAGCACACGACTTCTTGTTTACCCAAAACCACGCGGCCGACATGCCTGCCAACGCCATGGTGGTCATGAGTTGCACGCAGTCTGCATCCAAGGCGGCCAACACGGGCGAGGCATTAACCGCAAGGGGGCTGCGCGTCTTAGACGCCCCCGTATCCGGCGGTGTCGTCGGCGCGGAGGCCGGAACACTGGCAATCATGGTCGGTGGCGCACAAACGGACTTCGACTTTGCCCGCTCAGCCCTAGAAAGCGTGGGCAGCAACCTCTTCCATATGGGCGTCATGTGCGGCATGGGTTCAACCATGAAAACCGTCAACCAATTGCTGTGTGGTGTCCACATTGCTGTCGCGGCGGAGGCCACGCACGTCGCAGAGAACGCCGGGCTGGACCTGGCGCAGGTTCACCGTATTTTGTCGGTGTCCGCTGCCAGTAGCTGGATGCTAGGCAACCGCGGGCCACGCATGCTACAAGATGAACCGCCAGTCACCAGCGCCGTCGATATTTTTGTAAAAGATTTGAGCATCGTGGCGGAAGAAGCGCGTCGCGCAAAAAGCGGCTTGCCCCTTGCAGCGGCGGCATTACAAATGTTTTTGGCAGCATCGGGGCAAGGCCATGGCTTGGCCGATGACAGCCAAGTCATTCGGGCCTACCGCGGCTTGAATAGAGGCGACCAGAAATGAGCGTACACCGTGACGGTGTCTGCGCCATGAACGATCACCGCAAGCAAACACCCCTAGCGGCAAGCCGCTGAACTTTTACGACGCTTTCAATAGACCAATCAACACTTATGAACCCCACCATCCTCGCCGCATCCCCCCTCAACCCTTTATTCGTAGCCGAGCTAAGCAAGCGCTATACGCTCATTGGGCCGATGCCCCTCGACGATCTGATGGCACACCCTGACCGCGAACACATCACGGTGATCGCTGCGGGTGGCGAGTCCAAGGTACCCGCCGCCATGATGGACGCCCTACCCGCCCTCAAGCTCGTCTCCGTAATGGGCGTTGGCTACGACGGCGTCGACGTACAGCACGCGATCAGCCGTGGCGCCTTGGTCACGCATACGCCCAATGTTCTCAACGATGACGTCGCTGACCTGGCACTGGTCTTGATGCTCAGCATCACGCGCCGTATTCCGCAGGCCGACGCCTTCGTGCGCAACGGCTCATGGGCCAAGGGCAACATGCCATTGGGCACCAAGCTGTCTGGCATGCGTTTGGGCATTGTGGGTATGGGTCGCATTGGGCAAGCGATTGCCACGCGCGCCGAAGCCTTCGGCATGTCCATCGCGTACACGGCACGCTCAGAAAAGTCTGCACTGCCTTACCGCTTCGTCCCATCAGTGAAGGCCTTGGCGGCAGACGTTGACATGCTCACACTGATCACGCCAGGCGGCGCCAGTACCCATCACATGATCAATGCCGAGGTGCTGACTGCCTTGGGTCCTAAGGGATATGTCGTGAACGTCGCGCGTGGCTCTGTGGTCGATGAAGCGGCGTTGGTGCACGCGCTGTCCAACGGCGTTATCGCTGGTGCGGGCCTGGATGTATTTGAGAACGAACCGCATCCGCTTGATGCACTGCGCACGCTAGATAACGTGGTGCTCACACCGCACATCGGCAGCGCAACCGGTGCGACACGTCAAGCCATGGCCGACCTCGCAACCCGCAACATCGAGCGCCATTTCGCCAGCGAAGCACTCGAGACGCCTGTCCCCGAATGTTGAAACCCAAGATCAAGAATATTCATGGCGGCACACTAGACGCCATGGGTAGCGCCATTATTCGCGGCGACTATGTTCCGGGTGAAAAGCTGCCGCCCGAGCAAAAATTGTGCGAAGAGCTTGGCGTCTCACGCACGATTCTCCGTGAGGTCGTCAAGTCGTTGGTCGCAAAAGGCTTGATCAGCACCGGGCCAAAGATTGGGACACTGGTGCTCCCCAGTGAGCGCTGGAATTGGTTTGATGACCAGGTGGTTGGCTGGCAAGCCAGTATCGGTTTCGATCCAGAAATCCTCGACAACTTACAAGAGTTACGTGCCGTCATTGAACCCGAGGCCGTTCGCTTGGCCGCAGAACGCGCCACCGAGGAAGAAATAGACGCCTTAGAGCGCGCCTACCACGGCATGGCGAGCGCGGTAGAGCGTGGGTCTACCGAGGACTACATCAGCCACGACTACGACTTTCACCTGGGTCTGCTTCGCGCCAGCCATAACCGCATGTTTTTACAAATGGGGCGTGCGCTTGGGAGCATGTTGCGGGAGGTCTTACTCATCACAACCCGCACGCCAAATAACGGCATCGCACGCTCGCTCCCCGCGCACTGGCGCATCGTTGAAACGATCCGTGCACGGGATGCCGAAAAAGCCTGCGCCTACTCGCGCCAACAGATTCAAGCTTCCCGTACCGATGTCACCGAGACGTTGCTGACGACGCCCGCGCATGGCACCGACCACCGGTAACGCGCGATGGCACTAAAACCCTCCATGTGGCGCGAAGACTCGTACGCCAACCGGCGTATGGGCATCTTACTTTTGTCACTCGCAGGGCTGGCATTCACGACCCTGGATGCCACCGTAAAGTGGTTGGTGCAACTGCAGACCCTCCCGTTGCTGGAGTTGATCTGGTTGCGCTTTTTTTGTCACGCCTTAGTCAGTGGTGTCCTCTTGGCGCCCCATTACAAGTTAGACCTGCTACGTATTAACAACGTCAAGCTACAAGCCTTGCGGGCTGTGTTGTTAGGACTCATGACCTCCTGCAACTTCTGGTCTATTCAGTTCTTGCAGCTCACTGAGACGGCGGCCATCCTTTTTTCATCGCCACTCATCGTCGCCGTCATCAGCCACTGGTGGCTCAAACAACCCTTGCGCGGCGGTCAATGGTGGGCTATTGTGTTGGGGTTTATTGGTGTTCTCATCGTCGTTCGCCCCACATCCAGTGTCATACACCCAGCCATTTTTTTAATGGTGCTTAACGCCTTCCTGTTTTCCATTTTCACGCTACTCACACGGCACTTGGCGCAGAACGAAAACCCCGCCGCCATGCAGTGGTACTCCGCTATGGGTCCGGTTCTATTGCTCGCTCCGTGGGTGCTCCCAAACTTCGTGATGCCGCACAACAGCGTTGAATGGGTGTTGGTGTTTGCAACCGGTTTATGGGGGGCTGTTGGACACTACTTGTGGGCGCGTGCACACCAATACGCCAGCTCCGCGACGCTTGCACCATTTGGCTACCAACAACTGATTTATATGGCGCTTTGGGGGTGGTTACTATTTGGTGACATCCCGCCACTTGCGGTGCTGGTGGGCGGGTCCATCATCGTTCTGAGTGGCTTGTATCTGCTGTGGGAGCAGCGGCGCGTGCCCATTGCGTTACCGCCGTCGACCTAGCGGCGCAGCACCTAGGACCCATTTTGACTCTTTCCCCCGTCCCAACAACCACAGCAGCAGCCACGCACGACCAAGGTGTTACGCCGCAGGCCATCATTGATTTTTGGTTTAAAGAGATCAAACCCAAAAGTTGGTGGATAAAAGATACCGCGTTTGACGCCACTATAAAAAACCGATTTGGCGCTGTCCTGCGCCAAGCAAAGGCTGCCGAGCTCTACGCATGGCGCGCCACGCCGCAAGGACGTTTGGCTGAAATCATTGTGCTCGATCAGTTTTCACGCAACGTCTATCGCGATACCGCCGAGGCATTCGCTGCCGATCCCATGGCACTTGCCTTGGCACAAGAGGCCGTCGCGCGGGGAGCCGACTTGGAACTACTCGCCGTCCACGTACCGTTTTTATTGATGCCTTACATGCACAGCGAGTCCAGAGCCGTGCACGCGGTTGCACTTCGTTTGTTCAGCAAACCTGCGGCTGAAGGCAACTTGTCATTTGAGTTACGGCACAAAGCCATCATCGATCGCTTCGGCCGCTACCCCCACCGCAATGCCCTACTTGGCCGCGTATCGACGGAGGCTGAAATCGCTTTTCTAACGGAGCCAGGCTCTAGCTTCTGAGCAGCGTCAAGACCGCTGCCTCACATCAGTAGGTGCCGCGCCCGCCTGAAATATCAAACACCGCGCCCGTCGAAAACGAACAGTCTGCACTGGCGAGCCAACTGGCCATGGCGGCGATCTCATCAACCTCAACAAAGCGCCCCATCGGGATCTTAGACAACATGAAGTCAATATGTTCTTGCGTCATCGAATCAAAGATCGGTGTCTGCGCCGCTGCAGGGGTAATGGCATTAACCATGATTCCTTTCTGCGCCAGCTCTTTACCCAATGACTTGGTCAAAGCAATCAACCCCGCTTTTGACGCACTGTAGTGCGACGCGTTGGGATTGCCTTCCTTCCCAGCGATCGAGGCGATATTCACGATGCGACCGTAGCCCGCTGCAATCATGGCTGGCACCAGCGCTTTACACACAAAATACGGGGCGACCAAGTTCACTTGAATGACGTCTTGCCACACTTGGCTATCAAGCTCCCATGTCGTGGCATTACCGCCGGTAATGCCCGCATTGTTTACCAAGATGTCCACCTTGCCGCATTGCGTCAACGTTGACTCCGCAGCCGCCTTCACGCTAGCCTCTTGAACCAACTCCACCAACACCGTCTTAACGGAGCCCTTAGCAGACAAGGCCTGCTCGGCTTCCGCCAAGGACTGGGGGTTACGGTCCCACAACACGACGGATGCGCCGGACGCGAGCATACGCTCAGCGGTGGCATAGCCTATTCCCTGCGCGCCGCCAGTAATGACCGCAACACGGCCTGTTAAATCAATTTTGTTCATGAAGAAAGCCCCTTCAATGCGGTGTCGGCCTGACCCGTTGCCCGCATGTCGTCAATGTATTGTTGAATGATGGCGTCGAACGATGCGTCTCCTGGAAAACCCAGCAACGCCGTTGCGGTATCGCTCTTGGCGGCGCGCGGCCAGTTCGCGACAATGGCCGCGATGCGCTCGTCCCGCTTAAACGTTACGCGTGCCCGCACCTCTGGGCCAGCGACGCGTTCCAAGGCATCGAGCATTTGAGCCACCGTCACATTCACGGCTGGCAACGCAATGGCAAGCCGACGCTTTAAGGTGTCGCGCGATGCCGTCATCAAGCCAACCAAGCTCAAGACCGTGGATTGCGGCGAGGCCAACGGATGCGCTACGTCCGGATCCACCGGACAAACCGACTGAACTCCGGCCAAAGGCTCGCGGATGATGCCACTAAAGAATGACGAGGCCGCACCGTTGGGCTGCCCCGGTCGCACAGACACCGTCATCAGCCTGGCACTGCGACCATCCACATACCCTTTGCGGGTGTAGTCCGCAATCAGGTACTCACACATTAACTTCTGCGCGCCGTACGAGGTTTGCGGCGCCGCTAAGGTGTTCTCGTCCACCACTGCGGGCATCGCTAGACCCGGGTCTGGACCGTAAACCGCAATAGAGCTAGAAAACACGAGACACGGCTGGTTACCCGCTTGGCGTAGGCCCTCTAAAAGCGTACGGGTGCCATCTAAGTTAGAGCGCAGACCCAACTCAAAGTCCAGTTCGCACTCCCCCGAAACCGCTGAGGCCAGGTGAAAAACCTTATCGAACCCCGATGAAAACAAAGCGCTCTGATCACCCAACGGCCCGATCACCGCCGTCACCCGGGGGTCTGAAGCCAAATCTGCTGGCAAAGGAAACTGGTCGGTCAGCGTCAAGGATGGCGCTGTCCCCCAAGCGGCTGGTGGGTGGGCCAAGAGATGACGCGCCAAGCGCGCACCAATGAAACCGCCGCCACCAGTAATCAGAACACGTGTCATATCAGGACCCCTTACACAATGGCATCGATACGCGCAGGGTCCCACGCCACGACGTTTTGCGTCTGCTCACCCAAGCCATCAATACCCAAGCGCATTTGATCGCCGGCCTTCAGGAAAACGGGGTTGGGTTTAACCCCCATACCGACGCCGGGTGGGGTGCCCGTAGAAATGATGTCGCCGGGATACAGCGTCATGAAACGACTCACGTAAGACACCAACTCCGCGACACCAAAAATCATGGTCTTCGTGGAGCCGTTTTGATAGCGCTTGCCATTCAACTCAAACCACATACCCAAGCCCTGCGGATCGGTCACCTCATCTGTGGTGACCAACCAAGGACCGACTGGGCCGAAGGTATCGCAGCCTTTGCCCTTGTCCCATGTGCCGCCACGCTCAATCTGATACTCGCGCTCAGATACGTCGTTAACAACGCAGTAGCCCGCCACATAATTCAGCGCATCGGCTTGCTCTACGTAACGAGCGGTTTGACCGATCACCACGCCGAGCTCAACCTCCCAGTCCCCCTTCACCGAACCTTGGGGCAACACCACGTCGTGGTTGGGCCCCACGCGGGCATCAATCGACTTGGTAAAAATGATGGGCTCGGGTGGAATAGGCAACCCCGACTCCGCAGCGTGATCGGCATAGTTCAAACCGATACAAATAAACTTCTTGCAATCCGCCCAAGGCGCCACCAGTGGCGCATCGGCCGCAATCTCAGGCAAGGCCGTGAGGTCAGCACCTTTAATTTGGGCCAGACCAGCACCAGAAATTTGGGCCGACGTCACGTCAGCAGCTAGGGCACTGATGTTACGGCGAACGCCGTTGTTATCCAAAACGCCCGGAACCACGGCCCCGTTCACCCACGCACGTAAAAACTTCATGTCAATTCTCCTGAGGTTAAGGTTTAACCACGCCCAACAAAGGGCATGCCGGTCGCCATCACGGTGACCGTAAAAATATTCGCGTCCAATGGCAAATTCACCATCGTCATAAAGGTCTTGGCGACACTGCTCATGTCCATTCTCGCCTCGGGGCGAACGGAGCCATCCGCCTGCAGCACACCTGCAGCCATTCTCTCTGTCATGGCACTCGCCACGTTGCCGATGTCAATTTGACCGACGGCAATATTGAATGGGCGCCCGTCCAACGCCGCGCCGCGCGTCAAGCCATTAATCGCTGACTTACTTGCCGCATAGGCGATGGAAGAGGGACGTGGCACCTGTGCAGAAATAGAGCCATTGTTAATAATGCGCCCGCCTTGCGGCGTCTGCGCGCGCATGATCCGGAACGCATTGGACAAGCAATAAAAGGCGCCATCTAAGTTGGTACCCACGACTTGGCGCCATTCATCCGCACTCAGTTCATCGGGCGTCACGGCCGATTGGTTTACACCCGCGTTGTTGAACAATACGTCCAAGCGGCCATGGCGTTTGACCACACCGTCAAACAGCCCTTTCACCGCTTCCGCGCTCGTCACATCGCAGACCGCTGTCTCAGCCAAGTCGCGTTGCGACTCTGGCAATGACGCCACCGCGGCGCTTAGTTTGGCGGCATCTCGCCCGACAAAAATAGTTGTCCAACCTTCGGCGACCAACGCCGTTGCACACGCCTGGCCAATGCCTCCGCTGGCACCCGTGACAAGGGCAATCTTTGAACTCATTTATCGACTCCCGTTAAAAATCAATTGAACCTCTATGCGCTTACACACATTCAATGGTTGTCTTTGGGCACAAAAGCGCCCCGTTGTCCAACCAAAAAATCAAAGTCTGCGCCCTGATCGGCTTGCAAAACATGGTCAACATACAGACGCCAATACCCGCTTGACAGCGGTGGCTCTGGTTGCACCCAACTGCTTAGACGTGCCGACAACTCGGCATCGTCAATATGTAACTGTAAGCTACGCGCGGCGACGTCCAAGCTAATCATGTCGCCATTGCGAACGACAGCAAGTGGTCCGCCCGCCGCCGCCTCTGGCGCGGTATGCAACACAACGGTCCCGTAGGCCGTTCCACTCATGCGCGCGTCTGAGATACGGACCATGTCCGTGACCCCTGTGCGAAGGACCTTGGGCGGCAAAGGCATATTGCCCACTTCTGCCATGCCGGGATACCCTTTCGGGCCACAGTTCTTCAGCACCAAAATGCAGTGCTCATCGACGTCTAATGACTCGTCGTCAATGCGTGCGTGGAAATCTTCGGAGTCCTCAAACACCACGGCGCGGCCTGTGTGCTTGAGCAGGTGTGGGCTGGCCGCACTGGGCTTAATTACCGCGCCACGCGGCGCTAGGTTGCCACGTAAGACAGCGATGCCGGCCTCTGCTTTGAAGGGTTCGGCCATTGTCTTGATCACACGCGGATCAAAATTCTCCGCGTCCGCAATGTTCTCACCAACGGTTTTACCCGATACCGTCATGACGTCGAGATGCAACTCACTGGCAATCGCCTTCATCACGGCAGGGACGCCACCGGCGTAACAAAAGTCTTCCATCAGGTGTTCACCTGAGGGTTGCAAGTTCACCAAACAAGGCAGGCGACTGCCCAAGTTTTCAAAGTCATCCAAGGACAACTCCACGCCCAAGCGTCCGGCAATCGCGATGAGGTGAATAACGGCATTGGTCGATCCGCCAATTGCGGCCAATGTCTTGATGGCGTTCTCAAACGCTTGACGGGTCAGGAGGTCGCCAATCTTGACGTCCTTGCGCACCAAGTCCACCACACGCCGTCCCGCCTCGCGGGCCAACACGTTGCGCCGCCCATCAACCGCGGGATACGCTGCGTTACCCGGTAAGCCAATACCTAAAGACTCAACCATGCTGGCCATGGTCGACGCGGTACCCATGGTCATGCAGTGGCCATGCGAGCGGTGCATACCCGCCTCGGCATCAAAGAAATCTTGTAGTTTCATGGTGCCGGCACGCACCTGCTCACTCATGCTCCAGACCCCTGTACCGGAGCCCAGTTCTTTGCCGCGCCACTTGCCGTTCAGCATGGGGCCACCGCTCACACCAACGGTTGGCAGATTGGCACTGGACGCGCCCATCAGCAGCGCCGGTGTGGTTTTATCACAGCCCATCAGAAGCACCACCCCGTCAACCGGGTTGCCACGCAGGCTTTCCTCTACATCCATGGACGCAAGATTGCGGTACAACATGGCCGTTGGACGCAACAAGGTCTCACCCAGAGACATCACCGGGAACTCAAGTGGAAAGCCCCCCGCCTCGTACACACCAATCTTGACCTGCTCGGCCAGGGCGCGGAAGTGGGAGTTACATGGCGTCAGCTCGGAGAAGGTATTACAGATGCCGATCACGGGGCGGCCATCAAATTGGTCATGCGGCACCCCCTTGCCCTTAACCCAACTCCGGTAGGCAAAACCATCGCGGTCTTGACGACCAAACCACGCTTGACTGCGCAGCGGTTTATCCTTTGGCTGACTCATGACACACCTTTACAAACGTTATTTTGGTGTAATCATATTATCAAAGACGCCTGCGACCGTGATCGCTGAAAACCCTTATCAAAGGGCGTTACGGCGCGTACCGTGTCGCCTAAAGCAACTTGCGGATGCGCTCCATAGCCCGTTCAATATTCTCAGCACTGTTGGCATAGGAGAAGCGGACAAAGCCCTCCCCCCAAGCCCCGAAACTCGTGCCCGAGACGGTCGCCACGTTGCCTTCGTTGAGAAAGAGGTCCTGGGCTTCACGTGAGGTCAGGCCAGTCCCTGCAATATTCGGGAACGCGTAAAACGCACCCGCCGCATCGGCGCAGCGTACACCCGGCAAACTATTCAAGGCATCAACGATCAGCGTGCGACGCTGATTAAACGCCACCATCATCTCTGCGGCGGCATCTTGCGGGCCAGTCAATGCAGCCAAACCCGCAAACTGCGCGGAGGCATTAACGCAGGAGTGGTCATTGATACACAGACGCGTCACATCAGCGACGAGGTCTTTGGGCCACACGGCAAAGCCCAAGCGCCAGCCCGTCATGGCGTAGGTCTTGCTCCAACCGTCCAAAAGAATCAGACGGTCACGAATTTCTGGGTAATTCAGTAAAGAGACGTGCTCACGCCCGCCGTAGAGCATCTGGCTGTAAATTTCGTCCGACAGCAACGCCACGTGGGGGTGCTGGGCCAGGCCAGCCACCAGCTTATCGATCTCCGCTTTGGGCGTCACGCCGCCGGTCGGGTTAGCGGGGCTGTTAATGATGATTAGGCGAGTCGCCGGCGTGATTTGGGCCAGCACAGTATCCGCGTCAAACGCAAACCCTTTGTCTTCGCGCAGCTCAATCGGCACGGGTGTCGCACCGCTGTACTTGATCACCGACTCATAGATAGGGAACCCCGGGTTGGGATACATGATCTCCGCGCCCGGCTCACCAAACATCAACACCGCAAAAAACATTGTGGGCTTGCCACCGGGCACCACCACCACACAGTCCGGGTCGACGGCTGCACCGTGACGGCGCTGTAAATCAGCTGCAACCGCCTCACGCAACTGCGGCAAGCCGTTGGCAGGGGTGTATCCGTGGTGGCCATCACGCAGCGCCTGAATTCCGGCCTCTACGATATGCGCCGGGGTCTTAAAGTCGGGCTGACCTATCCCCAAATTAATGATGTCTTTGCCCTGCGCCATCAAGGATTGCGCACGCGCCAACACCTCAAAAGCGGACTCGGTACCTAACCGTGAAAGGGAAGCAGCAGTCTTTAACATAGCCATGGTCATTCCAGTTGAATAGGCAATCAGTGAAGGGGAACTTTCCGGGGGGAAAGTGTAACCCAGCAAAGAACCGCAATCTACCCAATGCCGACAAACCGGTGGCTAGCCTGCCCTCAGGGCTTGCGAGAAACCAGCAACGCAGTTTGTATGTCCCCAAGCCCCTTACAGGCTACCGGCTCTGCACGCATCTCGAGTAAAAAGTCGTCCTCTATGAGTGCGATGGTACTGGGTGACACCTGAACCCGCCCATGCGCAGAGGTTGATTCCATGCGGCTCGCGGTGTTAACGGTATTCCCCCACAGGTCATAAGAAAATTTGGTGAACCCGATCACGCCAGCCACCACCGGGCCGGAGTTCAAGCCAATGCGTATGTTAAGCGCCGTCCCGCGATTTAAATTAAACGCCTCCAAATCCTCGAACATACCCAACGCCATGTCGGCGCAAATGTGCGCATGATCAGACCGCGGTATCGGAAGACCCCCAACAGCCATGTACGCGTCACCAATTGTCTTTATCTTCTCAAGCCCCAAAAGTTCTGCACGTTTGTCAAACCGGGTAAATAAATCATTGAGTAACTCAACCAAGTCAGATGCAGAGATCTCCGATGACATCTTTGTAAAACCCACCATGTCACTAAACAAAATAGTGGACTCGGGATAACTACCCGCAATATTTTTTTCACCCCGCTTCAATCGTTCGGCGATGGATCGGGGAAGAATATTCAGCATGAGTTTTTCTGTTTTCATCTGCTCCATCTCTAAGAGCTGCTTCTCCTCTTGCAATTGTTGTAGACGGACCGCATCAAGATCCTTCAATCGCTTCTTCTCTAATGATGAGAAGATCCTTGCCTTCAGCAAAACGGGATCGAACGGTTTTGGCAAGTAGTCCTCCGCACCGAGCGCGATGCAGGCGATCGTTTTTTCAATTTGATCTGCACCCGACACCACGATGACCGGGAAATGATGCACCCCTGACTGCTTGGCCATCTCCTGCAAAACACCCAAGCCGTCTAGCTCAGGCATTTCCATGTCAAGCAACATTAAATCTGGCGGTTTTTCACGCGCCATCGCGAGGGCCTCAACGCCATTTGACGCTTCGACAACATGGGTGATACCGAGCGTGTTGAGTTCGCGAATGAGTATGCGGCGTAGCGTTCGACTATCGTCTACGACCAGCACCTCCACACGAGACAACATGACCGTTAAGTCTGAGTTTTTATCTTCCGTCACAAGCAAGCGTCCTTTTTGTGTACACCGTCCATTCGGACTGCAAATCAACGTCAAATTTTTCTGGCGCCTTAATTGACTCGGTGCCGCCCAGAAACAACATGCCGCCGTCATGGGCCAACGACACAGCGATTTTTTCTAAGATGTGCGATTTGTTTTCTTTCGAAAAATAAATCAGCACGTTACGTAAAAAAATGAGGTCGTAGCGTTCTGGGGGATAGGCGTTACCC
>JABBAS010000036.1:0-3828 GCA_018607835.1 Methylobacillus sp.
TCAGGGTGTTATTCATTTGTTCGAACAGTCGCAACAGCGGTGACTAAAGATTTCGAGAAGCGCAAGACCCGCTTCAACTCGTTTGACCGCATCCATGATCTGGCTGTCGGTGAATTTTGACTTTCTAATCTAGAAGCTCTTCCTTTGGAAAAAATTCTACTTCTCAGCCCTTTGGTTCTGGGGGACGATTACCCTTAGGCTCGACTACTACTCCCACTCAATCGTCGCTGGCGGTTTGCTAGACACGTCGTAAGTCACGCGATTAATGCCGCGCACCTCGTTAATGATGCGCCCAGAGGTTCTTTTGAGCAGCGCATACGGTAGCTCCGCCCAATCCGCCGTCATAAAGTCATTTGTTTGCACCGCCCGCAAGGCGACCACATATTCGTAGGTGCGACCATCCCCCATCACACCCACACTCTTGACCGGCAAAAACACGGCGAAAGCTTGGCTGGTAAGGTCATACCAGCTCTTACCTGATGTCTCGTCCTTAAAATTATGCAGCTCTTCAATGAAGATGGCATCGGCTTGACGTAACAAGTCCGCGTATTCCTTTTTCACCTCACCTAAAATGCGGACGCCCAGACCCGGACCGGGGAATGGGTGACGGTACACCATGCCGTGCGGTAGGCCCAAGGCGACGCCGAGTTCGCGCACCTCGTCCTTGAACAGATCTCTCAACGGCTCTAATAACTTCAGGCCCAATTGCGCGGGCAAGCCGCCCACGTTGTGATGGCTCTTGATGGTGACGGCTTTCTTACTCTTCGCCCCGCCACTTTCGATGACATCGGGGTAAATCGTTCCTTGCGCTAAGAAGGTCGCCCCTTTGTGGCCACCATCGCCTGCCTTGAGCTTGGCCGCCTCTGCCTTGAAGACGTCAACAAAGAGGCCACCAATAATCTTGCGTTTTTGCTCTGGGTCACTGACGCCGGCCAGCTTGCCTAGAAACATGTCCGCTGCATCCACACGAATAACTTTGGCGTGCAGCTTCCCTTCAAACATGTCCATGACCATATCGCCTTCATGAAGGCGCAGCAAGCCGTGGTCCACAAACACGCACGTGAGTTGGTCCCCAATCGCACGGTGGATCAGGGCCGCAGCGACAGAGGAGTCCACGCCGCCGGACAGACCCAAAATAACTTCTTCGTCACCCACTTGTTCACGGATACGCGCTACGGCCTCGGCGGCATAGTCACCCATGATCCAGTCGGGCTCCGCCTCACAAATGTCGAGCACAAAACGGTGCAACATGGCCGCGCCCTGCACCGTATGCGTAACCTCTGGGTGGAATTGGAGCGCGTAGTAGCCACGGGCCTCATCGGCCATACCCGCAATCGGGCAGCTGGGTGTGGACGCCATGACCGTAAAGCCGGGCGGCATGGCCGTAACTTTATCGCCATGGCTCATCCAGACCTTGAGCATGCCGTGGCCCTCAGCGCTGGTGAAATCGTTAATGTCTTTTAGCAGACGCGTATGGCCGTGGGCGCGGACCTCGGCGTAGCCAAACTCGCGCGTATGGCCACTCTCCACTTTGCCGCCCAACTGCTGCGCCATGGTTTGCATGCCGTAGCAGATGCCGAGCACTGGAATGCCGAGCTCAAAGATGGCATCGGGCGCACGGTCCGTAGACTCCTCGTAGGCGCTGGCGTGGCTGCCTGAGAGAATCACGCCTTTCAGTTGGCCATCCGCGGCAAACTCACGTACCCATTCGTCGGTGACATCACACGGGTGCACCTCGCAATAAACCTGCGCCTCGCGCACGCGGCGGGCAATCAACTGCGTTACTTGGGAGCCGAAGTCGAGAACGAGTATTTTTTGATGGGGCATAAGACTGAAAGGTTGATACCCACCATAGCGGGTGGGTAAACTGCTATTTTAAAGGCTAAGTACGCGATGTCCGCTGGACAGTCGCAGCTTGCGAAAAGTGCTAAAAAGACGTTACCCCATTGGAGAACCGCATGCCAGACACCCTTAGCGACCTGCGCCGCATACTGACGGAGAATAAAACCATCGCCGTGGTTGGTCTATCCGCAGATTGGAACCGCCCCAGCTACTTTGCCGCCAAGTACATGCAAGGGCACGGCTACCGAGTGGTGCCCGTTAACCCCCGCTACGCCGCCACAGGAGAGACGATCTTGGGGGAAACCTGCTACGCCACGCTCCACGACATTCCCTTCCCTATCCAGATGGTAGACGTGTTTCGTCGAACCGAAGATGTGGGTCCAATTGCCGAGCAAGCGCTGGCCATCGGTGCGCGTTGCCTATGGCAACAATTGGGCGTAACCAACGAGGCGGCTGCGGCACTGTTTAGAGAGCAAGGACGCGATGCCGTCGATAACCGATGCGTCAAAATTGAGCACGCCCGGCTCTTCGGCGGCCTTAATTGGGTGGGCGTGAATACAGGTGTCATCTCCGCCAAGCGCGCGACCGCGCGCTAACCGATGGAATAAAACCAGTCCGGTTTCAACGCAATCAAAAACCCTTGAGTCTTTTAACGCCGTATGTCTGATCACACCTTCCATCCCGCCACCCTGTCCATACACGCGGGCCAAATTCCCGACAGCGCTACCGGCGCGCGTGCGCTACCCATCTACCAAACCACCAGCTTCGTCTTCGATAGCGCAGAGCATGCTGCCGAGCTATTCAACTTACAAACATTCGGTAACGTCTATTCGCGCCTAAGCAACCCCACAGTGGCCGTGCTCGAAGAGCGTATTGCCGCTCTAGAAGGCGGCCGGGCTGCGGTCGCCAGCGCATCGGGCATGTCTGCGGAGGCGATGGCGCTGATGACCATTGCGCAAGCGGGCGACCACATCGTGGCAGCGGGTGCGCTATACGGCGGTTCGGTAACGATGCTGGCAGTGAGTTTGGAGAAGTTTGGAATCACCACCACTTTCGTTGATGCCACAGACCCGCAGGCGTTCGCCGCCGCCATGCGGCCGAACACCCGCGCGGTATTTGCCGAGAGTTTAGGCAACCCCAGCTTGGTGGTTTTAGATATCGCCGCCATTGCCGATATCGCCCATGCCCACGGCGTTCCCTTGGTCATCGATAACACCGTGCCCTCCCCCATGCTGTGCAACCCCATCAAGTTTGGGGCGGACATTGTGGTGCACTCGGCCACTAAATACATTGCGGGTCACGGCACCACCCTCGGTGGCGTGGTCGTGGAAAGTGGCAATTTTCCGTGGGACAACGGCAAGTTTCCTGGCATGACCGAGCCATCACCGGGCTACCACGGCGTGAAGTTTTACGAAACATTTGGTGACTTCGGATTTACGATGCGCTGCCGCATGGAGTCGCTACGCGTATTTGGTGCCGCGCTCAGTCCCACCAGTGCTTGGCAGATTTTGCAAGGCGTTGAAACGCTGCCACTGCGCATGGCACAACACAATAAAAACGCCCTCGCGCTCGCCACGTTTCTTCAAGATGATCCGCGGGTGGCTTGGGTCAACTACCCTGGCTTGAGCGGGCATCCACAGCACGCCTTGCTTCAGCGGCAAATGTCTGGCGCTTCCGGCCTGCTCGCTTTCGGGGTCAAAGGTGACCTCAGCGCGGGCGTTCGGTTTATTGAAGGCGCCCAGATGATGAGCCACCTCGTTAACATTGGCGATACCCGTACCCTCATTAGCCACCCGGCCAGCACAACGCACCGGCAACTTGACCCCGCGCAACAACTTGCAGCGGGTGTGCTGCCCGACATGGTGCGTATTTCCGTTGGGCTAGAGCACATTGACGACATCCTGTGGGATGTTGACCAGGCGCTGAACGCTGCCATGACAGGCTAGAAGAACAACGAGCAACGAGCTACAGCGCATCCTTACAACC
>JABBAS010000036.1:3928-16737 GCA_018607835.1 Methylobacillus sp.
CCACTGCATGATCAGCCAAGCACCCACGCCATGAGCCATATCTACGATACCCACCTTTCGCCTAATCCCGCAAACTATTCCGCCCTGTCGCCCATCAGTTTTGTCGAGCGCAGCGCAGAGGTTTTTGGTGATCTACCGGCCGTGATTCACGGACAACGGCGTTACACCTGGCGACAAACCCGCGATCGCGCGGCGCAACTCGCGGCCGCACTCAAGGCCTATGGCATCGGGCGCGGCGATACGGTGAGTGTCATGCTCCCCAACACGCCCGAAATGGTGGAAGCACACTACGCCGTACCCGCGCTCAATGCGGTGCTAAATACCCTCAACACCCGTTTAGACGCCGCCCTCATCGCGTGGCAAATGAACCATTGCGAGGCCAAGGTGCTCATTACCGATAGCGCGTTCTCTGACACCGTCAAAGAGGCACTCCATGTATTGAAAACCGTGCATGGACGAGACCTGATGGTGGTTGACGTGCACGACACCGAATTCACCGGTACCGGTGATTCTGTCGGTCAAGTAGCGTATGAAGCCTTTATTGCCGCACACGCGCCACTGGCTACGCTGGACGGCCCCGCCGATGAGTGGGATGCCATCGCCGTGAGTTACACCAGCGGGACAACTGGCGACCCCAAAGGGGTGGTTACCCACCACAGAGGCGCTTACCTTAATGCCGTGAGCAACGTCGCCACGTGGACCATGCCCCACTTCGCTACGTACCTGTGGACGTTGCCGATGTTCCACTGCAACGGTTGGTGCTTCCCGTGGACCGTTGCCATGCAAGCGGGCACGCATGTGTGCTTGAGACAAGTCGAGGGCGAGGCCATTTTGACAGCCATCCGCACGCACCGTGTCGACCACTATTGCGCCGCACCCATCGTGCACGGTCAGATCTATAACGCGCCAGACGCTTGGCGTGCCGGCATCGATTGGACGGTGCGCGGTATGGTCGCGGGCGCGGCTCCACCAGCGGCCATGATCGAAGGAATGGCAAAAATTGGTTTTGATATCACCCACGTCTATGGACTCACCGAGGTGTATGGGCCAGCAAGTGTCGCCGTAAAACGCGACAGCTGGTCGCAAGCACCCCTCTCTGAGCAAGTCACCCTGAATGGTCGGCAAGGCGTGCGCTACGTGTTGCAAGAGGGTATGACGGTGATGGACCCAGAGACCATGACCGAATGCCCGGCAGACGGCGAAACCATGGGCGAGATCATGTTCCGTGGCAATATTGTCATGAAGGGTTATCTAAAAAACCCTGCGGCGACCGATGCCGCCTTCAAGGGCGGGTGGTTCCATACGGGCGACCTCGCCGTGATGGAAGCAGACCGCTACGTCAAGATCAAAGACCGTAGCAAAGACATCATTATTTCGGGTGGCGAGAACATCAGCTCCATTGAAGTAGAAGACGCCCTCTACCGCCACCCCAGCGTTCAAGCGTGCGCCGTGGTCGCCAAACCCGACGCCAAATGGGGCGAAACACCCGTGGCCTTTGTTGAGCTGAAGCCAGCAAGCACCGCCAGCGCAGATGAGCTGATCGCCCATTGCAGAACCCTATTGGCTGCGTATAAAGTACCCAAAGACATTCGCTTCGAGGATATTCCTAAAACATCAACCGGGAAAATCCAAAAATTCCAATTGCGGGAACGCGCGAAAGCTTGAAGATCACGGTCACATTCAACGACCTCACTAACAGGAGAGACAGCATGCCAAGTCATGAAAGTGTTTTACTGAGCAGTATCGATAACAGGGGTGTCGCGACGCTCACCCTGAACCGCCCCGACGCATTCAACGCGATGAGCGAAGCGCTACTCGATGCACTCGCCGCAACCATCGCGCAATTGGCGTCTGACCCCACGCTGCGAGCGGTCGTCATTGAGGCAAAGGGCAAAGCCTTTTGCGCGGGACACGATTTGAAGGAAATGCGCGCCCAACCGTCCGAGGCCTACTACCGCGACCTCTTTACCCGGTGCAGTGCCGTCATGATGAGCTTACAAAAGCTCCCGGTTCCCGTCATTGCGAAGGTGCAAGGGGTGGCGACGGCGGCAGGTTGTCAGTTGGTTGCACAGTGTGATTTGGCGGTTGCGTCGCACGATGCGTCCTTTGCGGTGAGCGGCGTGAATCTGGGTTTGTTTTGCTCGACGCCAAGTGTGGCGCTCACTCGAAACCTGTCGCGTAAGGCGGCGTTCGAGATGCTGGCAACTGGGGCCTTTATCAGCGCGACGCAGGCGGTTGAGAAAGGGTTGCTCAACTACGCAGTGGCCGCTGACGAACTCGATAACAAGGTGGCTACGCTCGTAGACAACATACTGGAAAAACCGCGTGTTGCCCTACAAATGGGAAAGGCGCTCTTCTACCGCCAACTCGAGACGGGCATGAGTGCCGCCTACAACGACGCCACATCAACAATGGCATGCAACATGATGGACGACGTTGCCTTAGAGGGTGTGCAGGCCTTCATCGACAAGCGCTCCCCCAATTGGTAACTAGTAGCTAGTAATTGGTAGGCGACTAGCGCGCGAAGCCGCTTATTGGGCGACGGGCTGTCGCCGCGCAATCCAAACAGTGGCGCCAGCGGCGCCGTAGCGTTCTTCATGAGGCACATTGGCGGCCAATGCGAAGTCGCTGCCTGCCGTGAGGTGCTGCGTTTTTCCGGCGGCAGTTAGCCACAGTTCACCCGCCACCACCTGCGCCTGAACGTCAAACGGGTGGGTGTGGGTGTCAAGCGCCAGCGACGGTTGCCAGTCTTTTTTCAATACCTCAGTGAAGCCAGCGCTTTTCGCACTGGCCTCAAAGGCGTCAAAGGTGTCTGCATGAGTCATCACAGGTCCTTCATGAACGATGCTTAATGAACGGTGCTTAGGGGCGAATGTAAGACCAGCCAGCTTGTTGCTTGGCCATCAATTCGATCACGCCAGCAGGAACGTAACCAATATCAGCGTTCATGTCCGCAGGCGTTAACTTCGCAGCGCGCATGGTGTTTTGGCAAGCAACCACTTTCACGCCGCCGTTGACCGCCGCTGAGACACGTCCAGCCACTTCTGACTCTGCCTTCAACATAGCGATACCCGGGCCGTAGACAACAATTTCGATGTCGGCTTTGCCGCCAGAAGCCGTCTGCACATTCTTGGCATTGTTAAGCGCCAGGTTCCATGTTTTCAAATCGCCACTGCTGACCTGAAACACCACTTGGTCCTTGGATGCCAGTGGGTTGGTGAGCGAACAGCCGGCGGTTATTGCTACCAAGGCTGCCATTACGACCCAACGTGCTACGTGTTTAAACATTTTTTACCCTTTGATTCTGTTAACAAAAATTACTTCGCCCGCTCTTCCAGCGCATGCACCATAGCTTCAAACAGCGCCTGCGCGGGCTGTGCACCCGACACCGCCCATTTGCGCTCAAACACAAAAAGAGGCACACCACTCACCTCTAATGATCGCCAGTGCGCGTCTGCCGTGGCAACCGCATTTTGAGCGGCTGCGTCCGGCGTCAAGCAAGCCTCAATGACCGATGCATGCAACCCGAGAGGGGCAACAACTGAAATAATAACAGCCTTATCGGTGAGGTCTAAGCCCTTTAAAAAATAGGCATCGAAGAGGGCCTCGACCACAGCCAATTGTTGTGGCTCAGTTTCCGCCGCCGCAATCAGCGCGTGCAGGCCAAGGGTGTTGGGCTGCTTCTTGATGTCATCAAACTGAAAAGCAATACCCGCGCGTTCACCTGCCTCGGTCATGCGCGCCATGATCTCTTCGACGCGGTCACCAAATTTGTTCTGCACGTAGGCGCTGCGGTCCATACCAGCGCTTGGCATGTCGGGGTTTAGTTGAAACGCCGACCACTCGATAGCGGGCGATGGATGCCCGGGGTGCGCCTCCGCAAACAGTTCCAAAGCCGCTTCCAGGTGTCGCTTTCCAATAAAACACCAAGGGCAAACCACGTCCGAGACGACCGTGATGTGTAGAGGCTGCGGGGCAAGGTTGTCACTCATAGTGTGTCTCTGCGTTAGGGGTTTCGACTTACTCGGGTAGGCTTATCAGCCGCCCGTCAGGGGTAAGAAAGGCGGCATGCACCGTCTGACCATTGACCATGCGTTGTACAAATGTTTGGTAGCGCCTTAATTGTGCACACAAAATTGGGTCGCGATCAGGCTGGCGATTCGATTTGTAGTCAAACACCCACCACGCCCCATCTGCTCGTGACTGAAGAAGTCGGTCAAGACGCAATAGCTCGCCGCCATCGAACAGGCTCACCTCGTTGGCCTCAAAGGCTACTTGCGAGGGATCCCAAGCCCACGCCGCCTCCCCATCGACTATGGCTTGAGCGAACTGCTGGGCTTGGGCCATTTGCACAGCGTCCAAACGCCAGCGCGCTCGCACGGCCAGCACGCGCTCTGCCGTCCAAAAAACCACGCTATCGTCGGCGCGCCGCCACTGTAGCAACTCGTGCATCGCCTGCCCTACCCGGGCGGATAAATCGTCCGCCTCCGGTGCCTGCGCTGGGGCGGCGTTGTCCACTTTGAGCGCCTGCCAAGCGGGGACCGATTTAATGTGTACCGTCTTGGGAACCTCGTCCTGCGGTGCGGCTTCATCCGCGTTGTCGGTCAGCACAGAGCCCATTGGTAAGTGCGCGGCGTAAGGGCTTAGGCGGCTATACCAACTGGCCTGCGGATTGCCACGCGGCTGATGGGCCGACAAGACCAGTTGCGATTCCGCGCGTGTCATCGCCACGTATAACGCGTTGTTTTCCTCCGTTGTACGGGCCTGTTGATCCGTCAGTAACAGGTTTTTTGCACAGACGGGTGGGCGGCTTTCTTGTGCAACGAACACGAACCGCTGAGGTGCCATCTCCGTGGCGGGCCAGTCCACCAACACAGACATGGTCGCGGCCTTTTTCGGGGCGGCGTGTGTATCCAGTAGCAGCACAATGGGTGCCTCCAAGCCCTTGGCACCATGCACAGTTAGCAAGCGAACGGCGTGTTGCGGCGATGGCCATGCCTGCTTGCGCGCACCGCCCTTGATGGCACGTACAAACTGATAAGGCGTCATAAAGCGCCCCTGGTTCACCATCAACGCCTCGTCTAAGAAAGCCTGCAATTGCGCCTTGGTGGCGGCAACCATGCTGGCAGGAACCGCCTCGCTAAAGCGCCGCAGCACAGATTTCGATCGGAAAATTGCGACCAATGCCTCGTGCACAGACCGTGTTCTCAGCAGCCGCTGCATGG
This sequence comes from Methylobacillus sp., assembly GCA_018607835.1. Classification (GTDB taxonomy): domain Bacteria; phylum Pseudomonadota; class Gammaproteobacteria; order Burkholderiales; family Burkholderiaceae_C; genus RS62. The sequence goes on from JABBAS010000036.1 coordinate 9,154, forward strand.
CCTGAAAATCTGTGACCCATGCCCGTACTGTCTCCGCACGATGGCGGTCTGTTTGCCAAGGCGCTTCCCCACCATCTGACGGCCTGTCCGCATTCTGCGTGGACGCAATGTGCCGCATGGTCAGAAACCAGCGGCCAGCGCCACGGGGTCGGTAATGCGCGACGCACCGAGCCAACCACGTGAGGTCTTCATCACTCGCTCCGAACAAAGGAGACCGCAACGCCTGGGCAATGGCGAGATCAGCGCTGGGCGAGACCAAACCGTCCAGTAGCGCGACCATATCAGCCACCACAGGGCTCTCAATTAGCGTGGATTTTTCAGGCTGCGCGCACGCGATACCGCGCGCAGCCAGCTCGCGCTGCATCAGTCCCAAGCGCGCATTCGTTCTGGCAATGACCATGATGTCGCTAGTTAATACTGGCGGGTCTGATGCCCGATCGCTGGTGCCACGCAGGTGATCGACGATCCAATCAACCGCCTGATGTACCTCACGTACCGCCCGCTTCTCCTCCACATGTACCTTGGGGGTCAGCAGGCTATCGCGCCACGTATCGCCTGCGTTGTGGCCGTCGTTGGTGTCGTTGGTGTCGTTGTCGTTATTGTTGTCACTGCCGTTTTCTTGATCGCTGCTGGCAGGTGCGCGCTTCTCGCTATTGCCACCCGGCTGTGTATCGACCAAGGGCAAGCAGATAACACGGCCAGGGGCCGTTCGCCCTGTGCTGTGCGTCCGAAACACGGGCGCGTCTGGATCGTTTGATGGTGTGGCCACCATGGCCGCATTCAAGGCCGCCACAATCTCCGGCGCATTGCGACGGGTGTGATCACAGGCCAACACAGCCGCACCCATCGCGTCTTGCAAAAAAGCACTGGCGGCTCTAAAAACACGCGGCTCAGCGCGACGAAAACGATAGATGGATTGCTTGGGATCGCCGACGATGAACACACTCGGTATCGATCCACCACCTGCACCCGCGTAGCCTTCCAGCCATGACCTAAGCGCACGCCACTGCATCGGATTGGTGTCTTGAAACTCATCAATCAATAAGTGAGTTATTTGGGCATCCAAACGTTGCTGCACCCACGCAGAGATATCAGAGTCCGCGAGCAGCGTTGTCGCCGCCGACTCGATGTCGTTCATGTCCACCCACCCGCGTTGTTGTTTGAGCGCTTGAAAACACGTCAACAGCAGACGCGACAGACGCACCATGCGCCCCTGATGCGCCTGGCACGCACGCTGATGGATGGCCCCGAGCCAGTCCACCAACCACGCTTGGGCCAATGCGACCGCGTCAGGATCTACCGAGGCAACGCCTTTCACGCGCGGACTACCGTCTTTGGTGAGCAGCAAGTCTTTGGCCGCTAACAAGTTACCGTCATCCACTGCCGTCCCCAGCGCCAACGCGACGCGTTGAGAGGTTTTGTTTTTTGTCAGCTGACCAATCGCAACCGCCGCCGCACGTAACGCCTCACGCAGAGGCGGTACCTCGTCTAACGCGGCATCTAAATTTGCGCAATCCGAGAACGCGGGAAACACGGCGGAGTAGTTGGCCACCGCCATCGTCAAATCGCTCCCCGTAACCGCTGCATGCGCATCGGCCAGAGAAAACTCGACGCGCTTGGTCAACGCAAAGCTCAAGGCCTCAGTCACGTTGTGTCGCCCGCTGATTTTGAGCGCGTCCGTGAAGTCGGCTAATAAAGCCGGTTCATGCTTCAACGCGCCGTAAAAGCGTGACCAAACCATGGCCACCGCCTCGCTGTCGTCCTCTAGCAACTCGTAAGGCGATGGCAGCCCCAAGGTTTGCAGCAACGACAGGGGTGCCATGCGCAGCAACGAAGCAAACCAGCCGTGAAAGGTGCGCAACTGCACCCCGCGGCCAAGAAAAGCCTGCGCATGCAAGGTTCTCGCCGCGCTGAGGCGCTCCGCACTGGCCGCCTCACTCGCCGAGAGACCGCGCTCCATCAGCGCCTGCGTTAATGCCTCGTCAGTCATTGTTTGCCAAGCAGCGAGTAGCTCGGACAGACGTTGCGCCATTTCGGCGGCGGCTTTTTTCGTAAAGGTGATGGCTAATATTTCGTGTGCAGGCGTGCCGTCCAATAAGGCACGCGCAATGCGCCCAACCAACATCCATGTTTTACCCGCACCCGCACAGGCCTCGACCACGGCAGGACGTTTGGGGTTACAGGCGACGGCGTAAAACACACGGTCGCTGCAGGCACTGCCGTCCAGGCTGTATCGCAAACCTTGCATCGATTGATCTGGCGCGTTGGGGGCGGTCATGAGGCGTCTCCCGCGACATCGCCCCAATAGGGTTTTCTGCACAAGCCCTTGGCTGCGCAATGGGTACACACAGCGCCGTCGCCCAATGGCAATAGCGGCGTACCACTGCCCATGCGTAACCAATCGGTGCGGATACCTTCTAGCAAGCTATGCGCACTAGAAATGGCCTGTGGCGAGCTCACCGCTTGGGTCGCTTGGCCGTCGGGACGGCCATCGGCCAAAGCCTTACCCGACAGATTGAGATACTGCGCGGCCACGGCTGACTCGGCCTGCTCCTCGTTCACCAGGGCAACGTAGAAAGCCAGCTGCGTATCCTCTAGCGGCTTGCTGACGCGTGCCTTGGTTTTATCCAATCGCTCCGTTTTGTAATCCATCAGCACACGGCGCAAAACACCGTTGCCGTTGCCGTTGCCGTTGCCGATCGTATCTATGCGGTCGATGGTGCCTTTTAGTGAAACGGAGAGCGCGGCAGCCGGCGCGTCCGCTGAACTCTCTGCATCAGGTGTCAGCCACAACAGTCTGTCACGCTTGTCCTCCGTTGCCTCTACGCGCAGACCAGTGGCCTCGTGCGTACTCAACCAGGCGAGATACCCATCCCGCAAGCTAGGCCAAACCGCGACATACGGTAGGAAGTCCGGGTCATCACGCAGCCACGGGCTTAACGATGCATCCGCATGGCCATCCAGCGCTAGGCGGTCTTGCGCCGCGCTGCTCGCCGCCTCGCCGTTGGCAAGGCGTTGCACGTGGAATCGGTGTAGCGTCGCATGCACCCAGTTACCGAATTCTCTGCTGCCGGGCGCCTCTGCCAATTCGGCGGCGTCGCTTAGCTTCAGTGCGTGCAGCGCATAAAAACGGTAAGGGCAGTCGCGCAACGCTTGGTACGCACTCGCAGAGACCGTGGCAGGGAGGTCTTGATCCAAACGACCCTGCGCAGGCGCAGTCGCGTTGGCCTCACACGCCATCGTTTCCCGTTCATCGGCCCCGGCCTCCCAAGCGCGTTTGGCGAACCAGGCGCTGGTAATCTGCGCCTCATCTGCCACGCTTTCTTGGGCGCCTTGCATGAGTCGGCTGAGCCAAGGTGCGGGCTGCACCGCCTGCTCGCCATCGCTTTGCCGCCACAAGAGATCGACCACCGCGCTACGCAACGCGACACACCACGCGTCATAGGCCTTTTGGGTGCTCGCGCTCGGCGAATCCAAACCCAAGATCTCGCGCTGTTGGGGCGTCCAGATACCCTGCTCCGCAACGTAAGAGGGCAAGTGCGTCGCATCGCAACCAGCCAGCACAACGGCGCCCAATGGGCGTCCGTACAGCTGGGCCATAGGAAGCGCAACCACCTCTATACGCCCGATGTATCCGGGCTTGAAACTCGCTCCCTCCAGCGTTGCTCGCAACCAAGCCGTGAAACGGGTACGCGAGAGCGCTTGCCAATCGGGGGCTTGCGCGACGTCCCAATCCAAAACAGCCGCGTCTAATGCGCCCGTCCACCCGCTGGCGTCAAGCGATGCCGCATCCAGTGCAATTTCTTGACGCAGACGCAACAACTCAAAAAAGGGTACGGCATCGTCAGTGAGTGAATCAGACGTCGCAACGTCTTCGGCCGACAAAAACGCAGACTCAAATAGTATGCTGAGCACCTGCCGCCGCCACGCGCCGAGCGTACGCGGCTGGGCACCCGCAGCCAAAAAGTCAGCAAGCCCTGAGAGGGTGGGAACATCGGCGTGCGCCATCACGGCGGCTGCGCGTCGGAGGCGCTCCCGACGCACCACCGCCTCAAACGACATGACCTCGTCCTCTGTCCAACGTGGACACAGCTTCACAAAATCAAGCAGCGCATCCGACGAGGCATCGCGTGCGCAAGCCTGCAACCAACTCATCACGAACGCGGCAATTGGCGTGGTCGACAAGCGCCAACCCGTCTCGTCACGCCAGTCCACGCCCGCAGCTTGCAAGTGGGCGTGTATGCGCTTGGTTAGCAGACGGTCTTGCGCCACGATGGCCACAGGGACGCGCCCTTCTCGCAAGTGGCCAAGTACCCTGGTCGCGGCGATCTCGGCCTCGTCTTGGGCACTTTCCGCTGTAAAAATGCGTATGGGCTGTATGGGCGCCGCCTCTGCCGCCGGGCCCTCGTCTAGTGGCTGCGCCGCAATGTGCAACGGCGGAAGGCACGTCGCTAGCGGCCAGTGTGCCAGCAGCGCTTGCGCCAACGGGTCAACGCCCAAGCCCGGTATGAGCACCAAAGCCTTGGTCTGCTTTTGCACCCAAGGCGCCCACAAGACGTCGCTGATGTACTGGCTACCGCCGGCCCAACTAACGGCCAAGGCACCCAACAAGGACTCCCACCGCTGAAAGCCATCGCCAGACCCTTCTGCTAACGCGACTTGCTTTTGTTGCGCCCACGCGCTTCGCTCAGATGGGTGCACCGCAGCGGCAACCGACGCGATGGATGTCGCCGCCGACACCAGTTGCGGCGCCAAGGTGGCTCGCCACGCGCGGTCTAGCCCGCGCACGTTGACGGCCGACAGGATGGCAGCCGCCACCACGCTGTCATGTGCCGCATCCAGCGTGAGGTCATCGGCCCGCTTGTCTGACAGGCTCAGGCGCTGGGCCCAGTTGTGGGTTGTTTCGAAAGTCGGCACAAAGCTATCGGGGAATCGCGCCCCCCAAGCGGCGCGCGCGGGTGCCATCATCTGTGCAAAGGGAAGCAACACCACAGCCTCCCCGGGATGAACCCCGTTATCGCTTAGCCACTGGGAGAGCGTTTCCAGCGTGCCCGTCCAATCCCAAATCGACGAGGGCGTCACGGTGGGGGCTGATTCAGGCGGGTTCGGCGGTGGCAATGTCACGGGTGTCCTAAAAGCGGCGTCACGCCCCAGCGGTTTCTGTCACAATTAGACATAGGCAACTGAATATAGCCCACTAAACTCAATTTACAGGAAGAACCACCATGGCCAGCGATCTCATTAAGCACGTATCCGACGCTTCTTTTGACCAAGACGTCCTGAAGTCCAGCACCCCTGTGCTGGTCGATTTTTGGGCCGAATGGTGTGGTCCTTGCAAAATGATCGCCCCCATTTTGGACGAGGTCGCACAGAGCTTCGAAGGTAAGTTGAACGTGGCTAAAGTAAATGTGGACGAAAACCGAGCCATTCCTGCGCAGTTCGGCATTCGCGGTATCCCCACACTGATGGTTTTCAAAGACGGCGCGCTGGCAGCGACCAAAGTTGGCGCGGTCAGCAAAGCACAATTAGAAGAGTTTGTGAACGAGCAGTTGGCCTAATTGCCAACGACGTCCCCGCTTAATGCGGGGACGGTTTAGATTTTTTTAGTTGCTTTGCCGCGACAAGCGCTAGCAGCGCCTCGCGACTGGTATAGTTCACTCAGTTTTTCTGATTTGCCTGACATCGGCACCGTCACGAGAACTAACGTCGGCCTTCTCGCCGATTCCGCCTGCCAATCCATGTCAGGCCCCTCCCCCCTATTTTTCGGCGCTTTTCTTGCGTCCTAATTCAAAAAAAACCTTCGCGGTTGCCCCATCACATGCACTTATCTGAGCTTAAAGCCCTGCATATCTCCAAGGTTCTCGAACAAGCCGACGAGTTAGAGATCGAAAATACCGGCCGCATGCGCAAGCAAGAGTTGATGTTTGCCATCATCAAGAAGCGTGCGCGCGGCGGCGAGCAAGTCTTTGCAGACGGCGTGCTTGAGGTGTTGCCTGATGGTTTTGGCTTTCTACGTGCGCCGGACACAAGCTACACCGCGAGCACCGACGACATTTATATTTCCCCCAGCCAAATTCGTCGGTTTAACTTGCACACCGGCGACATGATCGAGGGCGAGGTTCGCACGCCTAAAGACGGTGAGCGCTACTTTGCCCTAACGAAACTAGACAAAATCAACGGCCTGCCTCCCGAGGACAACAAACATAAGATCATGTTTGAGAACCTCACGCCCCTGTTCCCCAAGGTGCAGATGCGACTGGAGCGTGACACCAAGGCCGATGACAACATCACGGGACGCGTGATCGACATCATTGCGCCAATCGGTCGGGGCCAGCGCGCCCTGATCGTCGCGCCGCCAAAAAGCGGTAAGACCATGATGATGCAGCACATTGCACACGCCATCACATCGAACAACCCCGACGTAGAACTCATGGTGTTGCTGGTTGATGAGCGACCAGAAGAAGTCACCGAGATGCAACGCACCGTTAAGGGTGAGGTGATCGCCTCCACGTTTGACGAGCCAGCGGCACGCCATGTACACGTGGCAGAAATGGTGATTGAGCGCGCCAAACGCTTGGTTGAACTGAAGAAAGACGTCGTCATTTTGCTCGACTCAATCACGCGACTTGCCCGAGCCTACAACAACGTTTTACCGTCTTCAGGCAAGGTGTTGACCGGCGGTGTCGACGCGAACGCGTTGCAACGACCAAAGCGGTTCTTTGGTGCGGCCCGCAACATTGAAGAAGGCGGCTCCTTGACGATTATCGCGACCGCGTTGGTGGATACCGGTAGCCGCATGGACGAGGTAATTTTTGAGGAATTCAAGGGAACGGGTAACTCCGAGATCCACTTGGATAGACGCCTCTATGAGAAACGCGTGTTCCCATCCATTCAACTAAACCGCAGCAGCACGCGACGCGAAGAGTTGCTTTTGCAACCCGAAATACTGCAGAAAACGCGTATTTTGCGTCAGTTCATGTACAACATGGACGAGATCGAAGCCATGGAAATGGTGCTGAAGAGCATGAAGTCGACCAAAAACAACTCTGAGTTCTTCGACATGATGCGCCGGGGCGGCTAAGCGCCCTGATTTCAGTCGTTTTCATGCCATAATCAGCGGCTGTGCTTTTTAAATTTGCGAAAAGTGTGTTTGGGCAATTCCGCCCAACATGGCTGCCGCACCTGACCTAAGAAAAGAGAAATCGCCATGAAAGAAGGCATTCACCCCAATTACCGTGAAGTGTGTTTTTTGGACCAGTCCAACAACTTCCAATTTGTAACCCGCTCATGCGCGCCTACAAAAGAAATGATCAAGATGGATGACGGCCGTGAGTTGCCTTTGTTCAAGCTGGAGACCTCTAGCGAGTCACACCCTTTCTATACCGGCACTCAAAAGAGCGTTGATAACATGGGTGGTCGCGTCGAGCGCTTCCGTAACCGTTACGCAAACCGTACGACCAAGTAAACGGTTTAGCGGCGCCAAGCCACTTGTGGCTTGGTACCTTGGTTACCGCAACAGCAGCCGAACCGATTTATCGTTGGTTCGGCTGTTTTGCTTTTGGGACCGTAAGCTGACCTTTTACC
>JABBAS010000036.1:16837-24317 GCA_018607835.1 Methylobacillus sp.
ACCTCTGCCGTGACGCCACCCTCACCCGCCATCGTCACCCTATCTGGCGCCAGAAGGCTGCCACGGTGGGCATTGGCATTGCTGACATTCTTGTATGTACTGCCCGGCTTCATCGGTCGCGAGCCTTGGAAAGAGGCTGATGCCAGCGCCTTTGGTCTCATGTGGGCGATGGCTAATGGCCAGAGCGCGTGGCTAGACCCCTCTTTTCTTGGCCTAGACCCGCAAACGCCGGGGCTGCTTCCCTACTGGTGCGGGGCGTTATTTATCCAACTGTTCGGTGGGCTGAACCCTGAGTTTGTGGTGCGCATCCCGTTTGCCTTGATGCTCATTTTTGCGCTGTCTGGCGTTTGGTACGCGGTCTATCACCTCGCTCACTTGCGCCAAGCACAACCGGTGGTATTTGCCTTTGGTGGTCAGGCACGACGCCAAGACTACGCGCTGGCCATGGCCGATGCGGCCGTGCTCGCCTTCATGGCCTGTTTGGGCCTAGCGCGAATAGGCCATGAAGCCGCTGTCGACGTGTTCCAACTGGCGTTCGCTGCCGCGCTCCTATGGGGCATCAGCCACGCAATCGCGCAGATAGACCGCCTGCAGGCACACACACCCTACGCGGCGCTACCAACCTTTCTCCACCGCCGTCATCTGCAGTCACTCACGCTAGGCGCCATTGGCGTATTCGGACTCATGCTGAGTGGACAGCCCTCGATCGCACTGATATTTTGTGCATTGGCAACCGCCTTTTTAATCCACAGTGCGCGCGGAGGCCACGCCGACTCACGCGCAACGACAAGCAGTCTAAGTGAGCACACGCTGATCAGACAACACACCACGCGTCATGTCATGGGCTGGTGCGTTCTAACGGCAGTCGCGTTGGTGTTATGGGTCGCGTTTGCACTGCCGGAGAGCTACGCCCTTACTGCAGCACTCACACCACACGTGGGTTGGTACCGCTGGGTCAAATTACTGGTTTGGTTTACGTGGCCTGCTTGGCCTCTCGCTTTGTGGGGCCTTTGGCGTTGGCGCGCACACTGGCGCTTCACGCACGTCGCCCTGCCGCTGTGCCTAGCTGTCTCGGCTGTTGTGATGAGCGCGCTCGTTGTCAATGCCACGCGACAACTGGTCCTGGCGCTACCTGCGATGGCTGTGCTCGCCACCTTCGCTTTGCCCACACTGAGGCGGCGTGTGACCGCGCTAATCGATTGGTTTGCGCTGCTGTTTTTTTCCGGCTCGGGACTGATTATCTGGATCATCTGGCTAGCGATGCAAACCGGCTTTCCAGCGCAACCAGCGGCTAATGTCGCGCGGCTAGCACCCGGCTTTCGCATGGAGTTCTCTGCGATCGCCACGTTGATCGCCGCCGCCGTCACCCTTCTTTGGATCGGTGTGATTCGGTGGCGAACGCGATCGCTTAAGCCTGCCATTTGGAAGAGCTTGGTACTGTCGGCGAGCGGCAGTGTTTGGTGCTGGTTGTTGCTCACCACCCTCTGGCTGCCGCTGCTCAACCATGGGCTCAGCTACGGACCGCTTGCCAGACAGTTGAGCGCCGTCTTGCCGCAAGACGCATCCTGTGTCAACAGCCTAGGGCTGTCGCAGTCGCAGTTGAGCGCCTTGGCGTTTCATACCCGTGCCGAGCTAGCGCCAGAACGCATAGACGATGCCTGTACGTATCTGTTGGTGAGTAGCGATGTTGCCTCTACGATTGAGAACCACATTGACCTGCCCAAATGGGCGCTCGAAGCGCGTGCCTGGCAGCTCAACAACCGCTCTGAAATCATTTATGTCTACCAGCGCTTGCAAGCGCCATAAACAACGCTTACGGAAGCGGCTGTTTGACGCGCCTAGCGGGTAACTGAATGGTAAATTGAGAGCCTCCTCCCACCGTACTCTCGACATGCAACTCGCCGCCATGGCGCTGCGTTACGTGCTTCACGATGGCCAAACCCAAGCCAGTGCCCCCCGTCTCCCGTGAGCGACTGCGGTCCACGCGGTAAAAGCGCTCACTCAGACGCGGCAGGTGCTCAGGTGAGATGCCCGGACCGCTGTCCTTGACAACAAAGCTCACGCCCCCGTCAGGTAGACGAAGCCATCCCGCGCTAATCTGACCGTCGGTGGGCGTATACCGTACGGCATTGCTAACCAAGTTACCCATGGCGCTCACGAGTTCCGAGCGCAGGCCTGCGACGCGCACGCCCGTCTCCCCAAACGACTCAATGGCTTGCGCGCCTTCTCCCATCACAGCAGACAGCGCCCGTGCATCTTGTAACACCTGGTCTCGCAGCTCATCAGCGTCCAGCCACTCGCCTATCGCGGGCGGCGGGCTACCCTCCAGCTTAGACAGCGTGAGTAAATCAACCACCAAAGACTCCATGCGAATGGCTTGCTGGTTCATTAAATCCAAGTAGTGTCGTTGCTCCGCTTCCGACAGCGGGAGAGACTGAAGTGTCTCAACAAAGCCGCGGATCACAGTCAGGGGGGTGCGAATTTCATGCGATACGTTGGCAACGAAATCACGCCGCATGGACTCGACCCGTTTCAATGCGGTGACATCGTTACTCAGCAACAAATGCCTGGCGGTGCCGTAGGGATGCATTTGCAACGAGATCTCAGCCAACGCGTCGTGAGCGACATTCGGCCCATCGATCAGTACCGGGTGAGAAAAATCACCACGGTTCACGTAAGCGGCAAATGCCGGGCTACGCACGAGGTTTCTGATGTATTGGCGGACATCCCGTTTCGGATCTAACCCGAGGTGCTCGCTCGCCGCTTGGTTTGACCACTCAATGCGACCTTGCTCGTCCAAGAGAATCACACCATTGGGGGATGCTTGAATAGCGGAGAGAAACTCATCCAGACGGCGCTGCCGGTCTTGTGCTCTGCGGATCAAGCGGCGAAATGCCTTGCGCGATCGCTCTACCACATCGCCCCAAACGCCGGACACCTGCGGCGGCGCATCGTAGCGACGCGATTGCAACCAAGTGGTCACGCGCGTGGCCCGAACCCCATCCCAGACCACCCAAATGGCGATGCCCGCAATGGGGCCGAAAATAGTCGCACCCTGAGAGAACCCTAGCAGCTTAGAAACAATCCAGCCGACAAGAGACAGGGCTAGCAACTCGAAGAAACGAAAAAGCATAGGGCGATTATGCCCTTAAGCCACCCGCTATTCTGGGCTTTTTGGGGCTGTCGCCGTTAATCTGTAGCCAGCACCACGCACCGTTTCAACCATGGCACCAAACGGACCCAACGCTAAACGTAAGCGTTTCACGTGCACATCGACGGTGCGCTCTTCAATCGCCACCTGATTACCCCAGACCTTATCTAGCAATTGGCTACGCGCGTGAACGCGTTCGGGGCTTTGAAGAAGAAATTGGAGTAACTTAAACTCCGTCGGGGCTAGCTTGACAACCACACCATCCGCCCGCACTTGGTGCGTTGCCATATTCATCGTCAGATGGCCAACCGCCAGCAAATCAGTCGGTGCAACAGGCGACCGCCGCCGCAAGACCGCATGGATTCGGGCGATGAGCTCCTGCGTGGAAAAGGGCTTGGTCACATAGTCATCGGCACCCGCGTTCAAGCCCAGTACCTTGTCCTGCTCGTCGCCGCGCGCGGTCAACAGCACAATCGGCATGAACCGCGTCCGCTCCGCTGCGCGCCACTTGCGCGTCAAGCTCTCGCCACTTTGCCCAGGTAGCATCCAATCCAACAGCACCAGATCGGGTAGCGCTGCATCAATCGCCCGCTGGGCCGCAACACTCTCTTGCGCTACGGTCACGTCAAAACCGTTGTGGCGGAGGTTCACCGAAATCAATTCGGCAATAGACGGCTCGTCCTCAACAACCAGTACAGAAGGTTTGTGGCTCACCGCATCGGTCGCTTATTTCACCAAGGACTCGACGCTCTCAAGCGACGCGTGACGAACATCCTCACCCTTGACCACGTAAATGGTTGACTCCGCAATATTCTTTGCATGGTCACCTACGCGCTCAATCGCTTTCGCCAAAAACAGCAGGTTGAGTGATGCTGAGATCGTGCGCGGATCTTCCATGATGTAGGTCATCAACTTGCGCAAAAAGCCGTTGTACTCTTGGTCGATCAGATCGTCTTCCTTGATGATCGTGAGCGCCATGTGTACATCGAGGCGTGCAATCGCATCCAATGACTTGCGCAACAAGTTAACCGCCATTTCACTCGCAGAACGCAGCTCAGACGTCGGCAATGAGCGCGCCTCACCGCTCTGAATAATCGAGTGCACCATGCGTGCCATTTTCGTGACCTCGTCTCCCGCACGCTCCAGATTACCCGTCGTGCGAGCCATGGCCATGAGCAGGCGCAGATCACGGGCTGTGGGCTGGCGTCTGCCGATGATTGAGGAGATATCGTGATCCAACTCAAGCTCGAAGTTGTTCACCTCGGTCTCAAGCTCAATCACATTGTCCGCCGCTTCGACGTCCATGTCGGACAGTGCCGCAATCGCTGTGCGCAATTGCAACTCAACGACTCCGCCCATTTCCATGACGCGGGTGGAGATCGCGTTGAGCTCAGAATCAAACTGAGATGAGATATGTTTTCCGCTCATGATTAACCAAACCTTCCCGTAATATAGTCTTCTGTCTCTGTGCGCTTGGGTTTAAAGAACAACTGCTCTGTATCACCAAACTCAATCATTTCACCCAAATACATGTATGCCGTGAAGTCAGAAACGCGCGCAGCCTGCTGCATGTTGTGCGTCACGATGGCAATGGTGTAGTCCTCTTTGAGCTCGTGCACCAGCTCTTCGACCTTGGCCGTGGAGATCGGGTCTAAGGCTGAGGTGGGCTCGTCCAACAGCAAAACAGAGGGCTTAATGGCGACGCTTCTAGCGATACACAAGCGCTGCTGCTGTCCGCCGGACAGCGACAAGCCGCTTTGATTCAACTTGTCCTTTACCTCATCCCAAATGGCCGCTTTGCGCAGTGACCACTCAACCCGGTCATCCATTTCACTGGCCGACAGGTTCTCGTACAGACGAACCCCAAACGCAATGTTGTCATAGATCGACATAGGGAAAGGGGTGGGCTTCTGAAAAACCATACCGATGCGCGACCTAAGCAAGTTCAAATCTTGTTTGGGGGACAAAATGTTTTGCCCATAAAAATTGATCTCGCCCTCCGCACGCTGACCCGGGTAGAGCGAGTACATGCGGTTAAACGTACGCAACAACGTTGACTTACCGCAGCCTGAAGGGCCAATAAACGCGGTGACCTTCTTCTCGGCAATACCAAGCGAAATGTCTTTCAAGCCTTGGAACTTGCCATAGAAAAAACTAAGGTTTTTGACTTCTAACGCCAGCTTTGATGGCGGGCTGTCAGCCTGCAAATTTGAATTCATTCCGTTATTTTCCTTGGTCCTAAGCATGTATTGATCGCGGGCACAGCGTGCGCATTAGCCCTTGCTCTTATCGCGGAAGAGTACGCGGGCGACGATGTTAATCAATAGCACCGTGAATGTCACCATCAGCGCACCACCCCAAGCCAATGAAACCCAATCCTCGTAGGGGCTCATTGCAAATTGGTAAATCACCACGGGCAAGCTTGCAATCGGCTGCGACATGTCCGAGCTCATGAACTGGTTACTCAACGCGGTGAACAGCAAAGGTGCTGTCTCCCCGCTCACGCGGGCAATCGCTAGCAAAATACCCGTCACGACGCCGCTGCTGGAAGCACGCAACACCACGGACACCGACACACGCCACTTGGGAGCACCCAACGCGGTTGCAGCCTCTCTCAGCGGTGCGGGCACCAGACGCAACATGTTCTCGGTGGTCCGCACGACCACAGGCAACGCAATCAGGGCCAAAGCGATGGAGCCTGCCCAGCCCGAGAAATAACCCATGGGTGCGACGACAAGCGCGTAAACAAATAGACCAATCACGATACTGGGCGCTGACAACATGATGTCGGTCACGAAACGGGTGACCGAGCCAAAGCGACTAGACGCGCCATATTCCGATAGGTAGATGCCTGCCAAGATACCGACGGGCGTACTGACCAATGCGGACACGCCAACCAGCAACAAACTCCCCCACATAGCGTTCGCCAAACCACCGGCGCTACCCGGCGCTGGCGTGGACTCCACAAACATGGACCACGAGATCGCATCCAAGCCTTTGTAAAGCAGCACGCCCAATATCCAAAACAAGGCCGCCAAACCAACCGCCATGGCAAACATGGAAAGCGACAGCCCCAGGCGGTTGCGCCTCAGCCGGCCGGCATAACGCGCAGAAGGCTTTTTGAGCCCGTTGTCTCCGGATGCGGTATGGGTCATGTCATTCATAATGCGCCCCTCACGTTTTCGTACCTTGCGCTTTTTCCATGCGCATCAACATAAATTTGGCTGCCGAAAGCACCGCGAAGGTGATTAAGAAAAGCACCAACCCAAGCGCAAACAACGAAGAAATATGCAAGGTACTGTCTGCTTCCGCGAACTCGTTGGCTAAGGTCGACGCAATCGAGTTACCCAAGCCAAATAAGGATGGGCTTAATTTGTGTGCATTGCCGATGACAAAGGTCACGGCCATGGTCTCGCCCAACGCCCGCCCGAGCCCGAGCATGATGCCGCCAATAACGCCGGCACGGGTGTAAGGCAGGACGATGCGGGTAACCACCTCCCAAGTCGTCGCGCCCAGACCGTACGCCGACTCTTTAAGCACAGGCGGTACGATCGCGAACACATCTCGCATGACCGACGCAATAAATGGCAAGATCATCACGGCCAAGATCAGACCGGCCGTGAGAATACCGAGGCCAATTTGAGCGCCCGAAAACAGCACGCCAAAAACGGGGATTTGCCCCAGCGTATCGGCCAAGAAAGGCTGGCCGTAGTCGGCGAAAAGGGGCGCAAAGATAAACAGACCAAACATGCCGTAGATGATGGACGGCACACCGGCCAACAACTCGACGCAAATACCCAACGGTCGACGCAACCAGACGGGGCAGGTTTCTGTCAAAAACAGCGCAATGCCAAAGCTCAATGGCACCGCGATCACCAAGGCGATGATCGCCGTAACCACCGTGCCGTAAATCGCTATGAGCGCGCCAAAGTCATCGTTGACGATATCCCATTCGACAGTGGTCAAAAAACCAAAACCAAAACCATCAAGCGCGGGCCAAGCTCGCACGAATAGCGACGCGATGATGCCGACGAGTGCAATCAGCACTGTCGCCGCAAAAAATTTGGTGACGCCATGAAAAGCGGCGTCTTGCCAGCGCTGACGCCTGACGATCGCCATGCGCTTCTCGTCGGTGAGCACGGTATCCGTCAAAGACGGGGTCACAGGTCCATTCATAGTGGGGGCTTGGTTAGAGGGTCAAAGGCAAAGGCGGCCGATCGCTCGAGCGCCTAGTTTAAAACGGGTTCACGCGCCGATACGCCCCCAACACCGTATTAGTTCTTAATTTGAGTCCAAACAGATTGACGGATGTAGTCAATCGCGGCCTTG
>JABBAS010000007.1 GCA_018607835.1 Methylobacillus sp.
AAATGCGGCGAACAAAATGCCCTTGCGCCCACTGATGCGTGACGTTGTGCGGAGCGCAGCTAGTCAGTCTTTGTAGGGCTCGATTTTTGCGATGTCTAGGCGGTAACCGCTCACGCCCATGTCCGTTGCTTTCTTCTCGGTCGCTAGTGTGCCGCTCAGCCAGACCGCATTCATCATCTCGATATTCAGCGGCTTCTCAGAGTGGCCAAAAATAATTTGATTGGCTGGTGGGGGAGGCGTGTGTACGCACGCGCCAAAATATGGCACCAGCAGCATGTTATTTATTTTTTCTGGGGTCAAATCCAGAGGGACGGCGTAGCCGGCAATTCGAATTTTTTTGCCATTTAGCTCTGAGATAGTGGGCGCATTATCCCAAGCCTTTCGTATTTTCTCCATTAACTGTATGACGGCTGGATCACTGTCATCGAGCAGCCCTGTGCGTTTGACGATCATCGATAGCGACCGGTCAGGGCGCCAGTCCTTGGGCACCAACTGGTCCCAAGACATATCTGGAAACTCCTTGGCGAGCGCATAGCTCGGCAACCCCATCTGAATGCAGGTGAGTGCGAGTAGGCTTGATAACTTCCTTCGGTCGCTGTTCATACTTAATCCTCTGTCATCTGGTTAAACGTCTTGGTTACCCGCTCGTCTTTGGGTTCAGGCTGTCTTGTAACGACCATCGGTAAGCTTGTATTGCTGGAATAAACCCGGCCGCAAATGCGGTCACGATGAGTCCCATGAGCATTGCCCATGTCTCCTTCGTTGGCAGTGAGTGATGCAAGCCAACACCCGTTAACGCCCTCAGGTCGGAGGAGCCCGCAAAAATTAGAAGTTGTAGCAGTGCATACCCGAGCACAACGCCGGCAAGCATGATGCCAACGCTCTCGGCGAGAACCAAGGACAACAAAGCACCGGGTCTGGCACCGAGTGAGCGCCAAATAGCCAATTCTCGTCTGCGGCTTTGTAGCGACAGCATGGTGATGGCGGTCGCACTGAGCATGGCAGATACAGCCGTGAGCCAACCCACAAATAAAAGCGCAGACTCGCCTATGGCGAGCATTTTCCAAAGTTTAGCCAGCGTGACACCTGGCATCACAGCCATGAGGCTTGATCCGTTCATGCGCTCAACCGTTCGCTTAATGCCAAACACGCGTGCGGGAGAGGTTAGTCCGACGAATAGCGCCGTGACACGGCTTGGCTTCTCCACTTTTTTTGGCGTCTCGCTCGGGTCCGGGGATGTTGCTGGCATACCCAATTGAGCCTGAAGCGTCTTAGGGGAGAGGCCTAGTTCCCAGCCGATATGCATTCGTTCAAATCCCTCGAGTGAAACGATTACTTTCCGATCAATGGGTGTGCCAGTCGCCTTTAATATGCCAACGACCTGAAAGGGTGAGTCGGTGTGCTTTTCTGCAAGTGGACCATTGGTCCCGTGGCTTAGTATGATTTTTTCGCCGATAGCGAGTCGACTGTTTTTGGCTACATCGCTACCAATCACCACGTCATTGTCTTGGGTGAATTCACGACCACTTGCAAATGTCAACGCCTGATTAGCGACTTGTACCCGCTTAAAAAATGACGACTCGGTGCCCATGACGGGACTGTCGTTATAGAAGTCGCCAAGTTGTATGGGAATCACCCAAGCAACACCGGGTAACTCGGCGATTGTTTGTGCCGTGCTAAACGGCATACTGCGGCTGGCCTGCCCCAAGCCGAATACGGTGTACATCAGCAGCTCAGTTGGACTATCCCTTGAGCCCACAATGAGGTCAACGCCATTGATCGCACTGGCGAAGCTGTTTCGCACGTCCGCTCGGATCTGTGCAACAGACAGGATGACCGCGCTGGAAATACCAATGGAAATCAGAGAAATTGCCAAAATCCATTTGCGAGATGCGGCACTCGCGAGCGCCATTTTTAGCCAAAAGGTCATGGCGCACTCCCCACGCGGTGTCCGGCTTGGTTAATGTCTGGAAGGGAGAGCACAACATCGAAATCGCGGCTTAATCGCTGGTCGTGACTCACCATGATGACGGTGGTGTTGTGTACCTTCGCCGCACCGAGCAAGAGTTGCATAAAGCGGTCTTGCGTGTCTGCATCCAGTGCGGAGGTTGGCTCATCGGCGATGATCAGCGGCGGCGATCCTAAAAGAGCCCGTGCAGCGGCAACCCGCTGCTGCTGGCCAACCGACAGTTGGTGGGCTTGCTTGCGTAAGGTGTCTGGATGCAGATCCAGTCGTTCACAGAGCGACTCAATGGCTACTTTGAGACTCGAGCCATTGGCCTGCGCGCGCCGCAGCCGGCTAGCAAATAGCTGCGCGGGCAAGCTGACGTTATCAAATGCGCTGAGGTACGGCAACAGGTTGAACTGCTGAAACAAATACCCCAGGTTTTCCCCACGGAACGTATCGCGTTGCTTAGGTGTCATATCGCCTAGCGATCGGCCGAGAACCTGTATTTGACCCGCTTGGGCCTGGAGTACACCGGTTAGCAAGCCAAGTAAGCTGCTCTTTCCACAGCCGCTGGGGCCGTAAATGAACAGCCGCTCACCCGCCTTTAAGCTGAAGTTATCGATGCGTAAGCACGGATCACTTTTGGGCCAAGAAAATGAGACACCGTGCAACTCAATCGCGTTGTCGCAGGAGCTTCCTGGGATATCTGTATTCGACATCTGCGTTGGACCTAGCGCGCTACTGCGATTGTTTTTAGATCGATTGTTTTGGCGCCTTGATTAGCTTCTTGCGATGCCTGACCACCAGGGCCTACCAAGCTTGCGTCTATATCTTTTATAGCGGGCCAGGTTGTGAGCGCGCGTATGTCCAGTTGACTCAATGCATCTGGACTGCTGCAGTGGTAGGTAACCGAGTAGTCAAGATCGCTATGCACTGCATGGTCATGGTCGTGCGTTGACGCGTCCCCGGTATGCTTAGTCTGTATGTCAGAGAGGTTAGGCGCCGTTATTGACTTTGCAACCATACGGCACATCGCCTCGCTGTTTGGCTTGAACGCCGACGAGGGATCATCTAGAAGGCTCAGTAGGTTTTGAGCAGCTGCCTTTTCCTTGGCAGATCGGGGCGCGTGTTCAAAGCCAATCAGGTCATTCAGTGGGGACTCCCATCTGATCGCTAGTGTATTTTTCTCTAGGCTGATTTCAAGCGTGCTTGCGCCATGTTGATGGCGCTCGCCTTGCGCGTACGCCGCGCTAGTGAACAGCACGACGACAGATGCGACGACACACGCGACGACACGTATTGCGCGTGCGCCTGCGAGAGGTTGTGTAAACATTTTTAATCCTTTTAGCGTGAATTCGAATAAGCGCTCGCTATGCCTGTGGATGGCAACGGGGCGCAAATTTAAAAGCGGTTAACTGCTAAAAGAAAGGGGTGGGCCTCTTGCTAAGTTTGTATAGCGGCGCCCGGCATCATCGCTCGTCGCATATTGGGACGCATGGGCCTGATGCGGATGCAATGTATGAGCCGCTTGTGTTTGGCCCACCAAGGCCACGCACAAGAGCAGGCTATCCAACACCTCGCAATCTGCGGATGCGGGCTCATGGTCGAATGACTGTTGAGACTCAGC
>JABBAS010000063.1:0-15783 GCA_018607835.1 Methylobacillus sp.
TCCGTGCCTGTTTTCGAAATCGACGCGCTATCCACGCCAGCCGATGACGCGCCCCGCGCAGCCATTTGGGCTGCGCGCTGAAAAGCAGCCGCGCTGTCCAGTGGACTATCCACCCATCGCCACTGGCTACCTGCCTCTAACCAGCGCACATGGTCGTCGGCAACGTCTTGTCGCAAATCGCGCAATCGTGCCACGCTGGTTTCGCATCGTGCGACCAAGCGCTCGAAGTCGGGCGCTAACTCGCTCACGCTATCCAGCGCAACGCGCACACGTTCGAAGGACACATCTAATGCGCCAACAGACTCCGCCCACAAGGTGGGGTCGGCACCCGCCGGTACGCCATCAACCCAAGGGAATCGCGTGCTGGTTTTTTGTCTTGTTACCGGCAAACTTAAACGCACATCGCGAATACAACGCTCAAAGTGGCCAGTGATCTCCGTCCAATCGCACAGACCCCGCGCATGCTGTAGCCCGGCGGCGAGTACATCACGGTTGAAGTCCAATAACTGAAAAGATGACAGTTGGGTGCCCAAGAAAAGAACGCCAATTTCATTGAGCTGGTGCGCCTCGTCAAAAATAGCAACCCCCACCGACGGCAGCAACTCTGCCATACCGGACTCGCGAATGGCTTGGTCCGCAAAAAATAAGTGGTGGTTCACCACCACCAAGTCAGCCGCTAGCGCCTCTCGCCTAGCGGTTTGTAAATGACAGGTCTTAAAGTCGGGGCATTGACCGCCAAGGCAGTTGTCACGGTTCGACGTCACCAGCGGGATCACGGCCGATCGCTCGTCCAAACCGGGCATCTCAGACAAATCACCGCTGACCGTCGTAACAGCCCAGCGTTGCACCTGCGCGAGGGCTCGGGTTAAAAATCGATCACCAATCGCTCCGCTCTCTAGGTGCGTTTTCAATCGGTGTGTACACAGATAGTTGTTACGCCCTTTTAGCAGTGCGGTGCGCACGGGGATTCCCAGCCGGTTAATCAAGCCCGGGAGGTCTCTAAAAAACAGTTGGTCTTGCAGCGCTTTGGTCGCGGTCGACACCATCACACGCTCTCCGCTCAACAAAGCGGGAACCAAATAGGCAAAGGTCTTCCCCGTGCCGGTGCCCGCCTCAACGACCAGCGCACCAGAGCGGGCAATGGTGTCGGCCACCAGCTGCACCATGCGCTGCTGCCCTGCCCGTGGGCGGTAGTTCACATCCGCCAACCCCATCTCACCCGTGGCAGAAAACGCGTTGACCGCACGCTGCACCCACGGGATATCCGCCACCCAGTCTGCTGTGGCCATCAAGTCAGCCCGGTATCAACATCACGACGGGCTTCCTCTAAAAATGCCTGTGACTGCATCTCGGCCAAACGTGAGACCGTTCGGACAAACTCGTGCGCCATGGGACCCGTTACATACAGCCGCTCAGGCTCAACCGCAGCAGACATGACGAGCTTGACGCGGCGATCGTAAAGCACGTCAACCAGCCACGTAAACCGTCTGGCCTCACTGGACTGACGCACGTCCATCTCCGGCACATCACTCAAGAAAACAGTATGGAATTGGGTGGCGATTTCCAAGTAATCGTTTTGCGAACGGGGACCACCGCACAGCACCCGGAAGTCAAACCAAATCACGCCACCCGCTTTACGTCTGGCGGTAATGTCTCTCGCCTCAATGTGCACGGTAGGAGCCTCGTCAGCAGCCTCCGCTAAGCGGGTGAAGGCGTCGGACATGGCGGTATCCGCTACGGCACCGTTGGGCTGATGGTAGAAGTCCATCAACGCCAGTGTTTGACTACGGTAGTCTGTGCCTGCATCGACGCTCAAGACTTCCAGCCGCTCGTTCAAAAGCGCAATCGCCGGTAAGATCCGATCGCGGTGCAGCCCATTGGGGTACAAGTCATCTGGCTTGAAGTTAGACGTGGTTACAAAGCCCACACCGTGGGTGAACAAAGCCACCAACAACCGGTGAAGAATCATCGCATCGGTGACGTCAGCGACATGGAACTCATCAAAGCAAATCAGCTTGAATCGTTTTGCCATGCGTTTACCGAGCTCGTCCAAGGGGTTTACCGTGCCTTGTAACTCGCGTAACTCTCTATGCACTTCCCGCATAAATTCATGGAAATGTAAGCGCGTCTTTCGCTCGATAGGGACGGCTTGAAAAAAACAGTCCATGAGAAAACTCTTGCCTCGGCCGACCCCGCCAAACATATAAACGCCACGCGGAACCTGTGGACGAGAGAACAACTTCTTAACGATGTTCGCGCGCTTGCTTTTGTATTGGGTCCATTCGTCCGCACAGCGCTGCAACGCTTTGATTGCGAGCAATTGCGCTGGATCTGTCTGATAGCCCTTAGCCTGTAGCGCCGCCGCATAGGCTCGCTCTACTGACCCACCTTGAGACAATGCCAGCACCGCTGGGTCAGCCTGCTCCACCACAGGCGGGCGGCCAGTCGCGGCGATGGGTTGCGGAATAGACTCGGACGGGGTGATGGGCATAGGTCAGGCAGGAGGTGCACGTCGCAGGTGACGCGCCATAAAAAATAACCGCTGGGCCCTCAGGTTACCAGCGGTCACTTCTGCCGACTGTCACGCCGGCAGGGCGTTCCCTTAAAAATTCAGGGTGCGCTTATCTACGGCCAAAGCCGCTTCTTTGGTGGACTCAGACAAGGACGGGTGCGCATGGCAAATACGCGCTATATCCTCGCTACTGGCTTTGAATGCCATGGCCACACAGGCTTCTGCAATCAACTCGCTGGCCATGGGGCCAACCACGTGAACACCCAAAATTTCATCGGTTGTCGCGTCCGCCAGCATTTTCACCATACCGGTCGTGTCACCCAATGCGCGCGCACGGCCATTGGCCAAAAACGGGAAGGTACCGGCTTTAAACGCAATGCCTTGTTCTTTCAGTTGTTGCTCGTTCTTACCCACCCATGCAATCTCAGGACTGGTGTAAATCACCCAAGGAACCAAGTCGAGATCGACATGACCGTGCTGACCCGCAATGCGCTCGGCGACGGCAACGCCCTCTTCCTCAGCCTTGTGCGCCAGCATCGGGCCGCGCACCACGTCGCCCACAGCCCACACGCCGGCGACATTGGTACGGCAATTCGCATCCACCTCAATCGCACCGCGCTCATCGAGCTTGAGGTCTACGGCTTCTGCGTTAAGCCCCGCCGTGTTGGGGACGCGGCCAATCGAGACGATCAGCTTGTCAACGGTCAGTGTTTGCGCACCACCTTTTGCATCGGTATAGGCAATCGACACGGTCTTCTTGGTGTTTTTGATCTCACCCACCTTAACGCCCAGCTCAATCTTTAGGCCCTGCTTGACAAAGGCCTTATGCGCCTCTTTCGCAATTTGTTGGTCTACCGCACCCAAGAAGGTGGGCAAGCCTTCGAGCACAGTCACCTCGGCACCCAAACGGCGCCAGACCGATCCCATTTCCAGGCCAATCACACCAGACCCAATCACGCCCAAACGCTTGGGTGTTGCACCCACGCGCAAGGCGCCGTCGTTAGAAAGGACGTTCACCTCATCAAACTCGATACCCGGCAAGGGGCGCGCCGATGAACCGGTGGCCACAATGACGTGCCGTGTTTGCAGGGTCTCGTTTGACTTACCGGTTACCGACAACTCAAAGAGACCATCGGTGCGTGACAAAAATGAGCCACGACCATGGAAGAAGCTGACCTTGTTTTTCTTAAACAAATACAGGATGCCGTCGTTGTTTTGTTTGACCACCGCATCCTTGCGCGCAATCATTTGCGCCACATCCATGCTCAGCCCTTTGATGCCGATCCCATGGTCAGCAAAGTGATGACCTGCCTGCTCAAAGTGCTCAGATGACTGCAACAAGGCCTTGGATGGGATACAACCGACGTTGGTACATGTACCGCCAGGCGCAGGGCCTCCGGCTGCGTTTTCCCACTCGTCGATACAGGCCACTTTAAAGCCCAACTGTGCGGCTCGGATCGCCGCAACGTACCCGCCTGGGCCCGCACCAATAACGACGACATCAAAGTTCTGTGACATATTTTCCGCTCTCTAATTAAATACCGAACAACAAGCGTGAAGGATCCTCAAGTGCCTCCTTCATCGTCACCAAACCAAGTACCGCCTCACGGCCGTCAATGATTCGGTGGTCGTAGCTCATTGCAAGATAGTTAATGGGGCGCACAACCACTTGACCATTTTCAACCACGGCGCGATCTTTGGTCGCATGCACGCCCAAAATGGCGGCTTGCGGCGGGTTAATGATGGGCGTTGACAGCATAGAGCCGAACACCCCGCCGTTGGAGATCGAAAAGGTGCCGCCCGTCATGTCATCCAGACCCAACTTACCTTCTTTGGCTTTGTTACCAAACTCGGCAATCTTTTTCTCGATGTCGGCAAAACTTAACTGGTCTGCGTTACGCAAAATAGGAACCACCAACCCACGCGGCGAGCCAACAGCGATACCGATATCAAAGTAACCGTGATACACGATGTCATTGCCGTCTACAGAGGCGTTTAACACGGGGTAACGCTTCAGCGCGGCAACCGCTGCCTTCACGAAAAAGCTCATGAAGCCCAAGCGAACACCGTGTTCTTTTTCGAATTTGTCCTGATACTTTTTGCGCAACTCCATGATCGGCGCCATGTTGACTTCGTTGAAAGTCGTCAGGATGGCGTTGGTCGCTTGCGACTGCAAGAGGCGCTCAGCCACGCGCGCACGCAGACGAGTCATGGGCACACGTTGCTCAGGACGGTCTCCAAGGTCTGGCGCTAAGGTGGCGACTTGTTGCAAAGCGGTCTGGGGGATGCCCGTTGGAATAGATGCGGTGGAGGTGACAGCGCCTTTGGGCGCAGCCACCGCCGCCAACACGTCACCCTTGGTCACGCGACCGTCTTTGCCCGTTCCTGCAACCGAGCCGGCGGCCATACCGTTGTCGGCCATGTGCTTGGCCGCGGCTGGGGACGCCACGCCTGCCTTGCTGGTCGATGCCGCACTGGATGCGGGTGCCGATGCAGACGCGGATGCGGGAGCAGCTGCTGCCGCCGGCGCGCTTGCCGCCGCTGCCGGGGCTGCAGCAGTACCAACGCCATCGGTATCAATGCGGGCAATCACCTGCTCTGAGGCGACGGTTGCGCCATCGGCTTCAACCAACTCCGCCATCACACCCGCAGCCGGTGCGGGCACTTCCAAGACCACTTTATCGGTCTCAACCTCAATCAAAATTTCGTCCATCGCCACGGCGTCGCCCGGCTTCTTTTTCCACGTCATCAACGTCGCTTCAGCAACAGACTCAGACAGTTGGGGGACCTTGACTTCTACGA
Organism: Methylobacillus sp.; assembly: GCA_018607835.1. Classification (GTDB taxonomy): domain Bacteria; phylum Pseudomonadota; class Gammaproteobacteria; order Burkholderiales; family Burkholderiaceae_C; genus RS62. The sequence goes on from JABBAS010000063.1 coordinate 5,315, forward strand.
TTGCCATCTTCAGTTTCCTTGAATTCTTTTCGGTTAGGGCCCACGACCGCGGCGTTGCGCGTTCATGGGCGACCTAGATCAATGCGGTTCAGCTTATTTCGTCAACACAAAGCCCTTGAGCTTGCCGAACGCCCCCTCGATGAGGGCCTTCTGTTGCTCTTGGTGCAAATGCGCATAGCCCACAGCGGGTGAGGCCGAGGCCGCACGACCGGCGTAGCCGAGTCGCTGACCATCGCGCATGTTTTCGTGTATGTAGTGCTGAACAAAGAACCAAGCACCTTGGTTCTGTGGCTCGTCTTGGCACCACACCATGTCAGACGCGTTGGGATAGCGTTTGACTTCTGCCGCGAACGCCTTGTGTGGAAACGGATACAACTGCTCCACCCGAATGACGGCAACGTCTTTGACGCCCATCTCCTCGCGCTTGCGGATGAGGTCGTAGTAGACCTTGCCAGAGCAGCAAATGATGCGCTTGACCTTGGCCGCAGCTTTCACAACCGCCGGGTTGGTCTCGGGGATCACGGTTTGGAAAATACCGCTTGTGAACTCCGACATCGGTGACGTTGCATCCTTGGCTCGCAACAAACTCTTAGGCGTCATGATGATCAGCGGCTTACGCAAACCACGCACCATCTGTCGACGAAGCACGTGGAAAATCTGACTTGCCGTCGTCGGTTGAACAACCTGAATGTTTGTGTCGGCAGCCAATTGCATGAAACGCTCCAAGCGCGCCGAGGAGTGCTCAGGCCCCTGTCCTTCGTACCCATGCGGCAACATCAGCGTGATACCGTTTACACGGCCCCACTTCACCTCGCCTGACGCGATGAATTGGTCGATCACAACCTGCGCACCGTTCACGAAGTCACCGAACTGGGCCTCCCAAATAACCAGCGTATTGGGGTCATTGGATGCATAGCCGTACTCAAAACCCAAGACGGCCTCTTCAGACAAAATGGAATCGATCACCACGAACGGCGCTTGTGTCTCGGACACGTTTTCCAAGGGCACATAGGCGTTGTCTTCGAGGCGTGTTTGACGCCCTTGGTCATGAATAACCGAGTGGCGGTGCGTGAAGGTGCCACGACCACAGTCTTCGCCAGACAAGCGAACAGGGAAACCGCTAGAGACCAGTGACGCGAACGCCATATGCTCGCCCATCCCCCAGTCGACGGGCACATCACCACGCCCCATGGCTGCGCGGTCGACGTACACTTTTTTAACCAGCGGATGTGGCGTGATGTGGTCTGGAATCGTCGTCAGACGCTCGGCCAAACGACGCCACTCTGACTCAGGAATTGAGGTGTCACCCGCATCTGTCCACGGCTTGCCCAAATAGGGCGCCCAGTCCACCGCGAACTTGTTCTTGAAGTTCGTCAGTACGGGGTCAACAGTGTGGCGACCCTCATCCAAAGCAGAACGATAGCTTTTCGCCAAATCGTCGCCTAAGGTGTCGCCCATTCCCTGTGCAGCCAGCCGGTCAGCGTACAGTTTGCGTGTGCCAGGGTGTGTGGCAACGCGGCGATACATCAAGGGTTGCGTGATGCTCGGGGTGTCTTGCTCGTTGTGGCCTAGCTTGCGGAAACAGACGATGTCCACCACGACATCTTTTTGGAAGGCCATGCGGTATTCAAGTGCCAAGCGCGTTGCCAGCACCACCGCCTCAGGATCATCACCGTTAACGTGCAACACGGGTGATTCAACCATCTTCACGACGTCGGTACAGTACAGTGTGGAACGGCTATCACGCGGGTCACTCGTGGTGAAACCAATCTGGTTGTTGATGACCAAATGCACCGTACCACCCGTGGTGTAGCCCCGAGTCTCGGCCAATGCCAAGGTTTCCATGACCACGCCTTGTCCAGCGAAAGCGGCATCACCGTGAACCAATACCGGCAGTACTTGCTCCCCTTTCGGGTCATGACGACGATCCATGCGCGCACGCACAGAGCCTTCGACGACGGGATTCACAATTTCTAGGTGCGACGGGTTGAACGCGAGCGTCAGGTGGACAGGGCCACCGGGTGTCGGCACATCGCTGGAGAAACCCTGGTGGTACTTCACATCACCGCTGGGCAAGTCTTCAGGTGCGGTGTGATCAAACTCGGCAAACAGGTCTTTAGGCATTTTGCCTAAGGTATTCACCAGCACGTTCAAGCGCCCGCGGTGGGCCATGCCAATCACAATTTCTTGCACACCTTTTTCACCCGCACGCATGATCAACTCATCCATGGCGGCGATGAAACTCTCTCCGCCTTCTAGGGAGAATCGCTTTTGACCCACGTATTTGGTGTGGAGAAAACGCTCCAAGCCCTCTGCCGCCGTGAGGCGACCCAAAATATGGGTTTTCTGCTCAGCGTTCAGTACCGCCTTGCTACGAATACTCTCCAGCTTCTCTTGCCACCAACGCTTTTGCGTCTGGTCTGTGATGTACATGTACTCAGCACCCAAGGTGCCGCAGTACGTGTCGCGCAACGCGTTGAGCAACTCGCGCAGCGACATCGTTTCTTTACCAAAGAACGTGTTGCTGGTGTTGAAAATTGTTTCTTGATCCGCGTCGGTCAAACCGTAGAAAGCGGGGTCAAGTTCTGGGATGTTTTCTCGGTCCGCAATCTTCAGCGGATCCAAGTCTGCCCAGCGCGCACCCACGTTTCTGTAGGCGGCGATGAGCTGCTGAACAGCCACGCGCTTTCTGCCCATTTGGGAGTCTGCGTTACTTTGCACCACGCGCGTCGTTCCCTGCTTCGCCATTTCGGCAAACGCATTGACAACAGGCAGATGGGGTAGGTCACGTGAATCAGAGCCATCGACAGCCGGCACGTTTTGCAAGGCATCAAAGTAGCTTCGCCACTCATCCGTCACACTGCTGGGGTTGTCGAGATAGTTCTCGTACATTTCCTCTACGTACGGTGCGTTACCGCCGAAAAGGTACGAGTTGCCATTAAAGGCAATATAGACGCTGTTCGTCTCGCTCATTGATTCGCTGACCTCCGTTTTCCTAGGGAAAACATAAGTTGGGTAAAAAAACCTCCCGCGACACGGCTGAACCGATTGGCGGATGCGACAGTGACAAGGAAGGGTCGTTGTGCAGCCCGTATTCTGCCACCTAATCGGCGATAGACGCCAAAAAGATAGACCGATGTGGGCAAATAGGCAGATAAGGCCTTAGAAAGGCGAGATCTGTCGTGTGAAAAGAACCGGATGGCGGATTGAGGTAACAATTAAAAGACGCGAGCCAACAGACGCTTGTCGGCTGGGACGTCCGACGGCGAGTCCATCTCGATGGCAATTTGCGTGCAAACGCTGCGACAAAGCGTTACCGCCTGCTCACTTTGCACCCGATAGATAACCTGTGTTCCCTGCTTGCGCTTCGCTAAGACGCCGCATCGGTACAGTACGTTTAGGTGCTGAGATAAATTGGGCTGAGTGGTATCGATCTCGGTCAGCATTTGGCTGACCGACTTCTCCTCGTTGCACAAGGCGCTCAGGATACGCAAGCGCATGGGCGTTGAGAGCACACTGAACAACTCAGCCGCCAACTCAAAAACGCGGGCGCCCTCCGGTTGAGATGCCTCCGCGTCCGGGGTCTGCTGATTGGCCACTTGGTTATGTTCATTCATGCGCGAAATTGAATATAGTGATTAACAAGTCAATCATAGCCCTTATCGCGCCCTAACTCAACTCAGCAAGGCTAGCGGGGAGTCCCCGTCTCGGTCAGCTACCGCCCACCAAGGCGGTTACCTGCGCCAAGGCGCTGGGGTCGTCCATGGTCGTGAGGTCACCGGGATCGCGCCCCTCGCAAACCGCTTGAATCGCGCGGCGTAGGAGCTTGCCGCTGCGGGTCTTGGGCAGCAACGTCACAAAGTAGATACGCGACGGTCTCGCCACTGCCCCCAACTGCTCGTCGACCACTTTCATGAGGGCCCCCTCGAGCTGCAGCTTGGCCTCAGGCGATGCATAGGCATCGGCGTCCTTCAACACCGCAAAGGCCATCGCGACTTGTCCTTTCAGCTGATCCGCCACACCCACCACAGCCACCTCCATGATCGCGCTATGGCTCGCAATACTCTCTTCGATCTCACGCGTACCCAAGCGGTGTCCCGCCACATTGATCACATCGTCGGTCCGTCCCAAGATAAAGAAGTAACCATCCGCATCGCGAATGCCCCAGTCAAAGCTGCTGTAAACCAAGCGGCCAGGAATACTGCGCCAATAGGTGTCGACATACCGTTTGTCGTCTTGCCAAACCGTCTGCATGAAGCCCGGGGGCATAGGCCCCTCGATGGCAACCACCCCCTTGGTATTGGGCTCAGTGATGTCTTGGCCGGTTTGCTCGTCGATGATTCTGACGTCATAGCCATACATGGGCACACCCGGACTGCCTAACTTCGTCTTGCCCTCGGAAATACCATTTGCCAAGGTCAAAATCGGCCAGCCGGTCTCGGTTTGCCAGTAGTTGTCAATGACGGGGCGTTCTAATGCATCGGATATCCAACTCGCGGTCGGCGCGTCCAACGGCTCCCCGGCTAAGAACAGGCCTTTGAGGCTGGAAAGATCGGCATTTTTAATGAAGGCAGGGTCGTATTTTTTTAAAACGCGAATGGCGGTGGGAGCGCTGAACATGACCGAAATTCGGTATTTCTCAACCATTTGCCACCAGATACCCGCATCGGGTCGAATCGGCAAGCCCTCGTACATAACGGTCGCCATCCCCGCAATCAGTGGCCCATAGACAATGTAGGAGTGCCCAACCACCCAACCAATATCACTGGTGGCAAAGTAGGTCTCCCCAGCTTGCCCCATAAAAATGTGCTGCATACTCGCCGCCAACGCGACTGCATAGCCCCCGACGTCACGTTGCACCCCCTTGGGCTTGCCTGTCGTACCGCTGGTGTACAAGATGTAGCTGGTATCAGTCGACGCCAGCCACTCGCAAGGCACATCCGCATCGCGGTGGGCGGCCGACACCACGGCGTAGTCAAGGTCACGCTCTGCTTGAAGCGCCATCGCACTCAGGCCCCTGTCAACCAGTAACACCTTAGCCGGCTTGTGCGCGGCCAAGAGAATGGCCTCATCCAGCAGGGGTTTGTATGGCACGACCTTCCCGCCACGAGAACCGGCATCCGCACTCACCACCACTGTCGGGGTACAGTCGTCTATGCGGCTGGCAAGGCTCACACTTGCAAAGCCACCGAACACCACCGAATGAATTGCACCAATACGTGCGCACGCCAACATGGCGAACGTTGCCTCGGGAATCATGGGCATGTAGATCAAGACGCGGTCACCTTTCCCCACCCCCTGCGCCTTCAACACACTGGCCATGGTCTTCACCTCGGCCAACAACTCACGGAAGGTGTAGGTACGCTCGGTATCGGTCTCGGTTGATACGAAAATCAGCGCGTTTCTGTCGGGGTGCGTCGCTGCGTGGCGATCGACCGCGTTATGGCATAGATTGGTTTGCCCGCCCACAAACCACTTAGCAAACGGTGGCTCGCTGTTATCACACACCACATCAAATGGGCGCTGCCAATCGATCAGGGTGGCCTGCTCGCGCCAAAAAAGTTCAGGTTGCTCCAGGGATTCCCGGTATACCGCTGCAAAGTCGCGTTCAGCGCTCATGTCTATCCTAGCCTCAAAGGGGGTAACCGCCGGCGTCTGCTAACTTGCAAATGCGCACGATCGACCAATCAATAAACCAAGCCTCCATTATTGGGACCTGTCTTGCAGGAGACTGACACCTGCGGCACGTGCAGAGGCTTGGGGCGGTCGATGCCTACCGTACCATGCCATCCACGCTTTGTTAACCCGGTTTGTTAACCCGCTTTAATCAGCGTAAGTGCTTCTGAGAAATCGGGATGCTCAGCATCGCCCAACCACTCGAACGCGGCCATTTCAGTGGTGACAAGCTCAACGCCGTTACCTGCCAAACGGTCAAAAGCGGCGTCACTGTCACGCACATCGCGCGAGCCGCTCGCGTCGCTTACCACCCAAACCTCCAGCTCTTGCTCCACCAAACTCAGCGCGGTTTGGAGTAGACACACGTGCGCCTCGACGCCGGCTAATACGATCACGGGGCGGGTCATCTCAGGGGGCTCTTCAGCCGGCGCAGACTGGCGCAAATGCTTGGGCAGACTGCGCGCGTTCTTTCCATGCCCGGGCGTGCGCGCTACCGGCGGTTGCAGTCGCTGTAGCAGCCCCTCCGCACAGGCGTTGAAGGCGACCTTGTCCAAGGGTTGCGTGACCAATGAGGCCAAATCTGGCACGAATGGGCCCAATGCCGCGGCGCGCTGGGTGGTTGCCCAAACGGGAACGCCCATCAAGTGGGCTATGCGTGCCAATAACCGCGCCTTCCGGGTCACTCGCTCGCCGTCGTGAATCACGGGCATCAGCCGCGTTTGGTAATCGATAAGCACCAACTGACATTGATCTGCATCTAGTAACACGGAGCGTCCTTTCAAAATAAGCCTCTATTGTCAACCACCACTCAGGGTCTGCCCGACCTTGGCGTTCACCTAAGAGCCATTTCCACCAAAAAACATCAAAATGCCAGCCTAAGTGATTGATTAAATTATTTTTTAAGTTATTATTTCTGTATGAGAGACAGGCTAACCTTAGACACTTCGCGCTGGCGCATGGGCTTGGCCCTGCTCTTGGTGTGTGCCTTGTCAAGCCTGCCTAAGCTGACATGGGGCGCGAACGGTGAACCGACCGACACGCTGCGACAGTTTTTGAGCACCAAGGGTTTAATCGCCCGCTGGCACCCCAGCAACAAAGAAGGACTCAGCCTCTCATCTCAGGTGTCCTTGAATGCCATCGGCCTCATCGGCGTGCCCTATATTTGGGGTGGATCCAAAACAAGCTTGGGGCTAGATTGCAGTGGCTTGGTCCAAGCGGTCTTCAGGCAGACCGCTGGCATCCGTTTACCACGCGTGTCCTCTGAGCAAGCTGCCGCCTCGCAGCCCATAGACGTAGCGGACATGCGACCAGGCGATTTGGTGTTTTTCAACACCATGCGCCGCCCGTTTAGCCATGTTGGCATTTACGTCGGTGACGGGAAGTTTGTGCATGCGCCCAAGCCAGGCGCCCGTGTCCGGATCAGCGACATGCGTCGCAGCTATTGGACGCGCCGCTTCGAAGCCGCCCACCGCGTGGCAACGCCGCCGCTAGCCGAGCAAGCCTTCGCGGAAATCGAGCAACCATAAACAGGGAACGGCGGGCACAGCCCGCTTATCACCTTGCCTATTTACGACGCGTGGGTGGCAAATCGGTACAGCTGCCATGCGCGACCTCTGCCGCCATACCAATGCTCTCGCCTAGCGTCGGGTGTGGATGAATCGTCTTACCGATGTCCACCGCGTCCGCACCCATCTCAATGGCCAACGCAACTTCACCAATCATGTCGCCCGCATGCGTGCCGACCATCCCACCGCCCAGAATCTTGCCATGACCGTGCGCTTCTGGTGAGTCATCAAACAGCAGTTTGGTGACACCCTCATCGCGACCATTGGCAATCGCACGGCCCGATGCCGTCCAAGGGAAAAGACCCTTTTTAACCTTAATCCCCTGCGCTTTGGCTTGGTCCTCGGTCAAACCAACCCAAGCCACCTCCGGATCGGTATACGCCACACTCGGTATGACCCGTGCGTTAAAGGCCGCGCTGGCTAATTCGGCATTACCCTGTAGTTCGCCAGCAATGACCTCGGCGGCCACATGCGCCTCGTGTACGGCTTTGTGCGCCAACATCGGTTGCCCGACGATATCGCCGATCGCAAAAATGTGACCCACATTGGTACGCATCTGAATGTCGACGTCGATAAAACCCCTATCCGTCACGGCGATACCCGCTGCGTCTGCGCCAATTTTTTTACCATTTGGAGATCGACCCACGGCCTGCAACACCAGGTCGTAGGTCTGTGGCGCTGGCGCACCCTCGCCCTCAAAGGTGACCTCAATACCCTCAGCCGTGGCACGTGCCGCCACCGTTTTGGTTTTCAACATGATGTTGTCAAAACGGTCTGCGTTCATTTTTTGCCACACCTTCACCAGATCGCGGTCTGCGCCCTGCATCAGGCCATCCATCATCTCGACCACGTCCAGGCGTGCACCCAACGTCGAATACACCGTACCCATTTCCAGGCCAATAATGCCGCCGCCCAAAATCAGCATGCGTTTAGGGACTGACTTGAGCGCCAGTGCGCCCGTGCTGTCAACCACGCGCGGATCTTCTGGCATGAAGGGCAAACGCATCGCCTGCGAGCCTGCCGCCACGATGGCGCGCTTAAAACTCAGCGTGCGCTTCACGCCCGTCAACGCCTGCGCCGAGCCCTCGGTCTCAGCTACCTCCAACTGGTGAGAGCCCACAAAATTGCCCACGCCACGCACAATCTCCACCTTGCGCATTTTGGCCATTGCAGCCAAGCCACCAGTCAGCTTGCCAATGACGTTCTCTTTGTGTGTACGCAGCTTGTTCAAGTCCACCTCGGGCGCGCCGAAGCTAATGCCCAAGGCATCAAAGTGCTTGACCTCGTCCATCACCGCCGCCACGTGCAACAGCGCCTTAGAGGGGATGCAGCCAACATTCAAGCAAACGCCCCCAATCGTGGCATAGCGCTCCACCACAATGACTTTTAAGCCCAGGTCGGCGGCACGGAATGCAGCCGAATAGCCACCCGGGCCACCGCCCAAAACCAACAAGTCGCAGTCGGTATCGCTGGGCGCATCGACCGCCACCGCGGGCGCTCTTGCAGCTACCGCTGCGGGCACGGCTGCCTTGGCCTCTGGTGCGGCTGTGGTGTGTGCTGCGGTCGCAGCCGCTGCTGGGATGGCCGCATCCACTTGCGCTTCCACTTGTAGCAACACGGAACCCTTGGTGACTTTGTCACCGAGCTTGACAGTCATCGCCTTGACCACGCCTGCGTGGCTAGACGGAATTTCCATGGATGCCTTGTCTGACTCCACGGTCACCAAAGACTGGTCCACGGCGACGGTATCCCCGACGTTAACCAAGACCTCAATAACGGCAACCTCGTCAAAGTCGCCAATGTCAGGGACCTGTACATCAATCAATGCCATATCAGCTCCTTACAGCAACACGCGACGGAAGTCCGCCAAGATTTGGCCGAGATAGGCGTTAAAACGCGCCGCCGCAGCCCCGTCGATCACGCGGTGATCCCACGACAAAGAGAGCGGCAACATCAAGCGAGGCTGGAAGGCCTTCCCGTCCCATACCGGCTCAGTGGTCGAACGGCACACGCCCAAAATAGCAACCTCTGGCGCGTTGATGATGGGCGTAAAGTACCGTCCACCAATGCCGCCCAAGCTAGAAATGGTGAAGCAGGCACCCGTCATATCTGCAGGGCCCAACTTGCCATCTCTGGCTTTCTTGGCCAGCTCGCCCATTTCTTGGCTTATCTGAAGCACCCCTTTTTTATCGGCGTCTTTGATCACCGGGACCACCAAGCCATTCGGCGTGTCGGCGGCAAAACCAATGTTCACGTACTGCTTCATCACCAGCTGCTCGCCGTCCAGCGAGCTGTTGAACTCAGGAAACTTCTTCAAGGCCGCGACACAGGCCTTGATGAGGAAGGCCAGCATCGTGACCTTCACCCCTGATTTCTCATTTTCCTTGTTGGTCGAAACACGGAATGCCTCTAACTCGGTAATATCCGCATCATCGTGATTGGTCACATGAGGAATCATCACCCAGTTGCGGTGTAAATTAGCCGCGCTAATTTTCTTAATGCGCGAGCGTTCAATGCGCTCAACAGGACCGAACTTGGCAAAGTCCACTTTGGGCCATGGCAGCAAGCCCAGCGCCGCACCCGAGTCGCCGGCGCCTGAGGTTGCACCCTGCGCAGTCGTCTTCGCCGCCCCGCTCATCACGGCGCGGGTAAATTGCTGCACATCGGTTTGCGTGATACGCCCTTTTGCGCCCGAGCCTTTTACTTCTGCCAAGGGCACGCCCAGTTCGCGCGCAAACTTGCGTACGGACGGCGAGGCATACGGCAGGCTACCCGACGGCGCGACCGTCGGGTTGTGCGCGGCCACGCTCGCCGACGATGCCACCGGCGGCGCTACCGCAGCGACAGCGGCAGGCGCGGGCGTGGCGGCAACCGCTGGGGCGGCGGCAGGTGCCGCTGCAGCAGCTGCAGGGGCTGCAGGCGCGACACCGGCCACCGTAATGGCACCGATGAGATCGCCAATATTCACGACGTCCCCAATTTTCACGCTCAGCGCCTTCAACACACCCGCATGGCTGCTGGGAATTTCCATAGAGGCTTTATCAGACTCAACGGTGATGAGGGATTGCTCTTGCGTCACCGTGTCACCCACGGCGACCAAAATCTCGATCACGGCAACGTCTTTAAAGTCGCCAATATCGGGTACGTGCAACGCCACATCACCGGCTGGGGCAGCGGCAGAGACAGGCGCTGCCGGTGCTGGCGTGGGTGATGGTGATGACGTTGGTG
>JABBAS010000063.1:15883-23228 GCA_018607835.1 Methylobacillus sp.
TGGTGATGACGTTGGTGCGGCAGCGACGGGGGGCGCGTCAGCGGCCCCTTCCAACTCCAACATCAACGAGCCTAGTTTGACCTTGTCACCCAACTTAACGTGGATCGCCTTCACCACGCCCGCATGGCTGGATGGGATCTCCATCGAGGCCTTATCGGACTCCACGGTAATGAGGGATTGGTCTTTCGTGACCGTGTCGCCCACCGCCACCAACAACTCGATCACCGCGACTTCGTCGAAGTCGCCGATGTCGGGCACATTCACTTGAATCATAGACATGTGTTTGTTCTCCGTTCCGTGCGTCGGTTAAGCGTACAAAGGATTGATTTTTTCCGCGTCGATACCGTATTTCTTAATGGCATCTGCGACCGTCTTTGCGGGCACTGTGCCCTCATCGGCAAGCGCCTTGAGTGCCGCTACCACGACGTAGTGACGGTTGACTTCGAAGTGCTCACGCAGACGTGAACGGAAGTCACTGCGACCGAAGCCGTCGGTGCCCAGCACACGATAAGTGCGACCCTTGGGAATGAACGGGCGAATCTGCTCGGCGAAGGCCTTCATATAGTCGGTTGCGGCGACCACAGGGCCAGTGCTGGTGCTGAGTTGCTGCTCAACAAAGGAGGTACGCGCCTTCTTCGTGGGGTGCAATAGGTTCCAACGATCAGCGTCTTGCCCCTCGCGGGTGAGCTCATTAAAACTTGGGCAGCTCCAGACATCGGCGCTAATGCCCCAGTCGTCTTGCAATAGCGCTTGTGCGGCAATGCTTTCACGCAGAATCGTTCCGCTACCTAGCAACTGCACCCGCTGCTTGCCCTTGGCACCTGGCTTGAGCAAATACATACCCTTAATAATCTGCTCTTCGGTGCCCGCCACCAAACCGGGCATGGCATAGTTTTCGTTGAGCAAGGTGATGTAGTAATACACATTCTCTTGGTTCTCCACCATGCGCTTCAAACCGTTTTGCATGATGACCGCAACCTCGTGGGCATAGGTGGGATCGTAGGAGACGCAGTTTGGAATCGTGCCTGCCAAAATATGGCTGTGGCCATCTTCGTGCTGCAAGCCCTCGCCGTTCAAGGTCGTGCGTCCAGAGGTGCCGCCCAGCAAGAAGCCACGCGCCTGCATATCCCCAGCGGCCCACGCGAGGTCACCAATACGCTGGAAACCAAACATGGAGTAGTACACGAAGAACGGAATCATGATCCGATTGTTCGTGCTGTAGGACGTCGCCGCCGCAATCCAGGAGGCCATACCGCCTGCCTCGTTGATACCCTCTTGCAAAATTTGTCCGGCCTTGTCTTCCTTGTAGTAGGAGACTTGGTCACGGTCTTGTGGCGTGTACAACTGGCCTTGGGGGTTATAAATACCGATTTGGCGGAACATCCCTTCCATACCGAAGGTACGCGCCTCATCGACCAGAATGGGAACCACGCGCGGGCCCAACTCTTTGTCGCGCAGCAGTTGCGTCAAGAAACGCACATACGCTTGGGTGGTAGAAATTTCCCGGCCATCGGCTGTTGGCTCGAGCACCGCTTTGAACGCATCCAGCTCAGGGACCTTGAAAGACTCCTCCGCCTTGGGCAAGCGTTTTGGCAAGTAGCCTCCCAGCTTTTCACGCTGCGCATGCAGGTAGCGCATCTCTGGGGTGTCATCCGCCGGTTTGTAAAACGGCAGATCTTTCAGTTCGCTGTCCGGAATTGGAATGTTGAAGCGATCGCGGAAGTTGCGCACATCCTCGTCACTCAATTTTTTTGCTTGGTGCGCGGTGTTCTTGCCCTCACCCGCTTTGCCCATGCCGTAACCCTTCACGGTCTTGATCAACAGCACCGTGGGCTGGTCTTTCGTGTTCACCGCGCTGTGATAGGCCGCGTAGACTTTATTGGCATCATGGCCGCCACGACGGAGCTTGAAGATTTCCTCATCGGTCATCTTGGCGACCAGCTCTAACGTACGGGGATCCCGGCCGAAAAAGTTCTTACGAACGAACGCACCGTCGTTGGCTTTGAAGCCTTGGTAATCGCCGTCCAAGGTGTCCATCATGATCTTTTTCAGGGCGCCCTCTTTGTCCCGCGCTAACAGCTCGTCCCACTCAGAACCCCACAAGAGCTTGATCACGTTCCACCCCGCCCCGCGGAATTCACCTTCCAACTCTTGCACAATTTTTCCGTTACCGCGCACGGGACCATCCAAACGCTGGAGATTACAGTTCACCACGAAGATGAGGTTGTCCAGCCCTTCACGCGCAGCCAAGCCAATGGCGCCTAGGCTCTCAGGCTCGTCCATCTCGCCGTCACCGCAGAACACCCACACCTTGCGGTTAGCGGTATTTGCGATCCCACGGGCATGCAGGTACTTTAAAAACCGCGCCTGATAAATCGCCATCAATGGGCCCAAGCCCATGGATACCGTGGGGAATTGCCAGAACTCAGGCATCAACTTAGGGTGCGGGTAAGACGACAGCCCCTTCCCACCCACCTCTTGCCTGAAGTTCAACAATTGGTCTTCACTCAATCGACCTTCCAAAAACGCGCGGGCGTACACACCCGGCGCACTGTGGCCTTGGATGTAAAGCAAGTCACCGCCATGCTCCTCGTTGGCCGCGTGCCAAAAGTGATTAAAGCCCGCTGCAAACATATGCGCCAAAGACGCGAATGAGGAGATGTGTCCCCCCAAATCGCCCCCATCTTCTGGATGCAGGCGGTTGGCTTTCACCACCATTGCCATGGCATTCCAACGCATGTAGGCGCGCAAGCGTCCTTCTAGTTCCAAGTTACCAGGCGAGTGTGCCTCTTCGCCGGGCTCGATGGAGTTGACGTAACCTGTCGTTGCTGAGAACGGCATGTCCAAGCTCTGTTGACGTGCGTGCTCGAGCATCTCCTCCAGCAGTTGGTGGGCCCGCTCGGGTCCATTGGCTGCAAGCAGCGCGTCAAATGACTCCAGCCACTCGCGTGTCTCCGCTGCGAACTCGTCAGCCATTGCACTTATTTCAGGTTTATCGGACATGCTGTCTCCTTTGATATCAGCCCGTTTAATATGGGGATCTAGTCTGTTGACTTTTTTCAGTGTCGAAAAGTGTCCCACAATTCGAACTTTTTTTCAATATGCGCGATTGAATTTCATATTATGAACTTTCAACCCCGATTAACACCATCCATAACGTCGATCCAAAACCGCATCGAGGCCACCGATCTGCGACGTGATCGCTCTACACTTACCGAATGACTGCACCGAAGCCGCCCGACCCAGATTCCCGCCCCCGCCAGCGGCAGGGACGCACGACCTTAAAGGTGCCAAGCCGCCTATGGCGCCGCTGGTGGCGCGCGCAATCGACCGCCTCCCAAGACCGCGTCGCCACATTTGCCCCCTTGATAGCCGTACTCGTTTTCTTGCTCGCCATCGTGCTGGCCATTGGCTACCTGCGCATTGAAGAAATGGACAGAGAACAAGAGACGATTACCCGCGACGTTGCTTACGCCCAACAACGCCTCCGTTTGCACATCATCTCTGCGCAAGACCAACTCACCAGCCTCGCTGGCGCGCTCACAACCAAGCGGATAGGCACCAAGGCTTTTCAGGAACGCACGCCTGGTCTTTTTGCCACATCGCAAGACTTAGATACGGTGTCATGGCTAGACGCCAACAACCGCGTGATTGCGACGCAAAGCGCGCATACCGCCGCCTTGACCCGCACACGGTTCGTGGGCGATGTCATAGACAACGCGCGCAGCGCGGGCGGTCTGGACGCCGTCAAAGAATTACAGCAAACGATTTTTACCAGACCGATCGTCAACAACACCACCTACAGCGGTATGGATGACGGCGCAAACTTCATGATTTTGGTACCCATCTTCGGCGCGGGCAAAGTCAAAGGCACGCTAGTGGGGGAATTCTCTATAGAGGGGTTGTTGCGCTACGGCCTACCCGCCGAAGTGGTGACCAAGTACGCGGTTGCTTTGGTCGATAGTCAAGGCAATACGCTGGCGGGCAATGTACCGCCCGCACGCCCCATGCTGGGAGACTGGCTACCGTGGAAGGCTCAAATGCCAACCTACGAGCTGCCGGTATCACCGATTGGCAGCAGCCTCAACATCAAAGCCCGCACGTGGCGGACCTCACAAGGGGTCTTAGGTAGTGCGATTTTTTGGGTGATTGCCGCCCTCAGCGCGCTGACCATTTGGATGCTGATGGGGAACTGGCGCCACAACCGTCGGCGAGCAGAGGCACAACATGCGTTGATCGCGGAAACTAATTTTCGCCGTGCCATGGAGAACTCCATGTTGACGGGCATGCGCGCGCTGGACATGTCAGGCTGCATCACCTACGTCAACCCGGCGTTCTGTCAAATGACCGGCTGGTCTGAGTCTGAGCTGATTGGCCACTTACCGCCATTTCCCTATTGGCCTGATGAGGACCGCGCCATGCTCATGGGGCGCTTGGAGGACGAGCTGAAAGGGCGCTCCAACGCATCGGGGTTCGAGGTGCGGGTGCAAAGAAAAAACGGGGGTATCTTCGCGGCCCGTATGTATGTCTCGCCTTTGGTAGATCCCAACGGCGTGCAGACGGGTTGGATGACGTCTATGACCGACATCACAGAGCCCAAGCGCATCCGAGAGGAACTCAGCGCCGCGCACGAGCGCTTCACCACGGTACTAGAGAGCTTGGACGCGGCGGTGTCCGTCGCCAGCATCGGGGGGCACGAGCTGCTGTTTGCCAACAAGCAATACCGAAACTGGTTTGATGACCGCTCACTTGGCCACTACGCGGTCATCACGCAAGCGCAAATCGGTATGCGTGCGGAGGCACAGCGCAATGACGACAGTGAGCGCGTAGAGACCTCTGAACTGGGCGGGATCCCGACGACTGATTTATTGGAGGCCAGAGCCAACGACACCGAGGTCTACATGGAGCCACTGGGTCGCTGGTTGGAAGTCCGCTCACGATATATCAGTTGGGTCGATGGCCGCTTGGCACAAATCGTGATCGCAACCGACATCACCCTCAGGCACGAGGCGCAAGCACAAGCGGCGCTCCAAGTGGAGCGGGCACAAAATGCCAGCCGCCTTATCACCATGGGTGAGATGGCGTCCAGCGTCGCCCATGAACTTAATCAGCCGCTGACTGCGATTAGCAACTACTGCTCAGGCATGGTCTCCCGCCTCCGGACCAAAGGTATCTCAGAGGATGACTTAATCGTTGCGCTGGAAAAAACCAGCCACCAGGCTAAACGTGCTGGGCAGGTCATTGCGCGCATACGCGCATTCGTCAAGCGCAGTGAGCCCAACCGTAGCCCGACCGATGTCAACGCCATGGTTGTCAGCGCCTCTGAACTGGCAGACATTGAACTGCGACGCCACCAAGTGCGGTTGATGCCGTATGTCGCTGAGCGGCTGCCCCTGCTCCCCGTTGACCGTATATTGATCGAGCAGGTCTTGGTCAACCTCATCAAAAATGCAGCAGAGTCGATACAGTCCGCTGGCCGCCCGGTCGGCCAAAGGATCATCGAGCTGCAAATTAAACCCAAGCGCGCGCAAGATCAAGATGGGGTGGAGTTTTTGGTTCAGGACAACGGAACCGGGATCCCGCCGGAGATACTGGGTCGTATATACGACGCCTTCTACAGCACCAAGGACGAAGGCATGGGCATTGGCCTGAAACTATGCCGCAGCATCGTCGAATCTCACCAAGGCCGAATGGCCGCACAGAACCTTTACAATGGAGAGGAACTTGCCGGGTGCTGTTTTAGCTTTTGGATCCCCACTAAACCATCTACAGACGCCACGTCTCTACCGCCGGCTGCCTCTCGCATAACGGAAAAAATCAAGGAATAGTATGAACCTGTCCTCTAAAAAAGGTACTGTTTACATTGTCGATGATGACGAAGCTGTTCGTGATTCCCTGCAGTGGCTGCTTGAAGGCAAGGACTATCACGTACGCTGTTTCGAGTCAGCCGAAGGTTTCCTCAGTCGCTATGACCCCAGGGAGGTGGCTTGCTTGGTCGCCGATATTCGCATGGGGGGTATGACGGGCTTGGAGTTACAAGACCGCCTAACAGAGCGCCTGTCACCACTGCCTATTATTTTCATCACCGGCCATGGCGACGTACCTATGGCGGTTGAGGCGATGAAAAAAGGCGCGCTAGATTTTGTGCAAAAGCCTTTCAATGAAGACGACCTGACTGCCTTGGTAGAGCGCATGCTAGACCGGGCTCAAGAGTCGTTCGAGCAATTCCACCTCGCCGCCACACGCGATGCGCTGATGGCAAAACTAACTTCACGAGAGGCGCAGGTGTTAGAGCGCATCGTTGCGGGCCGACTCAATAAGCAAATTGCGGACGACCTCAACATCAGCATCAAAACGGTGGAAGCCCACCGGGCAAACATCATGGAAAAGCTCAACGCGAATACCGTCGCCGACCTACTAAAAATTGCCTTAACGCCAGCCGGTAACGCGAAGACAGCTTGAACACATGAGCGCCCAACTTATTGACGGTAAAGCCCTTTCCACGCAACTCCGAGCCCAAGCCACGACCACCATTCAGCAACTCACCGCGAGGGGCACACAACCCGGCCTCGCAGTCATCTTGGTGGGCGATGATCCTGCCAGCCAAGTCTACGTTCGCAACAAGGTCAAGGCCTGCGAGGACATGGGCATACACTCGGTGTTAGAGCGCCAACCGGCGACCCTGAGCGAGCACGCCCTTTTGGAACGCATCGACGCGCTCAACCAAGACTCGTCCATCCACGGCATTTTGGTTCAACTCCCCTTACCCGCGCATATAGACGCTCAGAAAGTCATTGAGGCCATCGCGCCCACCAAGGACGTCGATGGCTTTCATGTCGCCAGCGCGGGCGCACTCATGGTCGGCCAACCTGGTTTTTGGCCCTGCACGCCGTTTGGCTGTATCAAAATGCTGGAGAGCCTTAACAACGGTGCCGGCGTCGATTTAAAGGGCAAGCATGCCGTCGTGATTGGACGCTCCAACATTGTTGGCAAGCCCATGGCGATGATGCTGCTGCAAAAAAATGCCACCGTCACCATTTGCCACAGCGGTACACCCGACCTGAAGCTGCATACGCTGCAAGCTGACGTAATCGTGGCTGCGGTTGGTCGGCGTCATCTCGTCACGGCCGACATGGTGAAGCCCGGAGCGATCGTGTTGGATGTGGGAATGAACCGCGATGATGCAGGGAAGCTCTGCGGTGACGTGGACTTCGAAGCCGTCAGCCAAGTGGCCGGTCACATCACGCCCGTACCGGGTGGGGTTGGCCCGATGACCATCACCATGCTGATGCTCAACACCGTCGCCGCCGCCAGCGCGTCGGCTGCTTAGGCTTAGGCGTCGGCT
>JABBAS010000056.1 GCA_018607835.1 Methylobacillus sp.
TTTCTTGATTCCAAAAGAAGATTTTGGAGGCGCGATCCAGAGTCGAACTGGACTAGACGGATTTGCAATCCGTTGCATAACCGCTTTGCTATCGCGCCGGTTAACTTGTTTACCCTGTTATTTTGACACCAAAATAGTGCCGTTAAAAATAGAGGGCTTTGACGAAAAAGGGAAGCTTTTAGCTTCCCTTTTTGCAGATCTGGAGCGGGAAACGAGACTCGAACTCGCGACCTCAACCTTGGCAAGGTTGCGCTCTACCAACTGAGCTATTCCCGCATATTCCTTCAACTCATCAGGGTTCACACCCCTCTTTGTCTGCGGAAGCTAGAAGTATAACCAAAAATGAAGCCCCTTTTTAGGGGGCTATGAAAAAATTTTAGTGTTTTGCAGCACCCTTGCCAGCGCCTTGATCCGCGTTGGCGCGTGCCGCCGCGGCCGCAGCGATTTGCTCTTCTGAAAAGGGTTCAGGCTGGCGCTCCAACGCATATTTCAAGACCTGGTCTATCCACTTCACAGGGATGATTTCCAAGCCATTCTTCACGTTGTCTGGAATCTCAGCCAAGTCCTTCACGTTTTCTTCGGGAATCAACACGGTCTCGATACCACCGCGCAACGCGGCCAGCAGCTTTTCCTTCAAACCACCAATCGCCGTGACTTCGCCGCGCAAGGTGATTTCACCTGTCATGGCCACCGTACACTTAATTGGAATCTGCGTGAGCGACGACACCAACGCCGTCACCATGGCAGCGCCTGCGCTGGGACCGTCTTTCGGCGTGGCGCCATCGGGAACGTGGATGTGAATGTCACGCTTCTCAAACATCTCATCTGCAATGCCTAACGCGCTCGCACGGCTACGCACGACGGTACGGGCGGCCTCAACGGACTCCTTCATAACATCGCCCAAAGAGCCTGTACGCGTGATGACGCCCTTACCTGGCATCAGCGCGGCCTCAATGGTGAGCAAATCACCACCGACCTCTGTCCATGCCAAGCCAACCACTTGTCCCACTTGGTTTTTCTGTTCCGCGCGGCCATAGGTGTACTTGCGAACGCCTAAGAACTCATCCAAGTTATCCGCGTTGACAACAACAGGGGCCGTGGACTGCTTCAGCAACAAGCTTTTGATCACTTTGCGGCAGATCTTAGACACTTCGCGCTCTAAGGAGCGCACACCGGCTTCGCGGGTGTAATAGCGCACGACGTCACGCAAGGCGTCCTCGCGCACCTCAAGCTCACCCTCTTTCACGCCGTTGTTCTTCAATTGCTTGGGCAATAGGTATTGCTTGGCAATGTGCGTCTTCTCATCTTCGGTGTAGCCGCTTAAGCGAATCACTTCCATGCGGTCTAACAAGGCCGCTGGGATATTCATGGAGTTAGACGTCGCCACAAACATGACGTCACTCAGGTCAAAGTCAACCTCAACGTAGTGGTCGCCAAAGGTGTGGTTTTGCTCGGGGTCCAAGACCTCCAACAACGCGCTGGAGGGGTCACCACGGAAATCAGTACCCAACTTGTCGATTTCATCTAACAAGAACAAGGGGTTACGGGTACCCGTCTTGCTTAGGTTTTGCAACACCTTCCCTGGCAACGCGCCAATGTAGGTCCGGCGATGTCCCCGAATTTCGGCCTCGTCGCGGACGCCACCCAAAGCCATACGTACGTATTTACGGCCTGTTGCCTTCGCAATCGATTGGCCCAATGAGGTCTTGCCCACGCCGGGCGGGCCGACCAGACACAGAATAGGCGCTTTCACCTTGTCGACGCGTTGCTGCACCGCGAGGTATTCCAAGATGCGTTCTTTTACCTTGTCCAAGCCGAAGTGGTCGGCATTGAGGGTGTCGTCGGCCAGCGCCAAGTCGTGCTTAATCTTGGTCTTTTTGCTCCATGGCAAACCTAGCAAGACTTCAAGGTAGTTTCTGACCACACTCGCCTCGGCTGACATTGGCGACATGAGTTTCAGTTTTTTCAGCTCGCCTTCCGCTTTGGTACGTGCCTCTTTGGGCATGCGAGCCAGTTTGATTTTCTTTTCTATTTCTTCAATATCAGCGCCGTCTTCGCCCTCGCCCAGCTCTTTTTGAATCGCTTTGACTTGCTCGTTAAGGTAGAAGTCGCGCTGGTTTTTTTCCATCTGGCGTTTCACACGACCGCGGATGCGCTTGTCGACGTTAAGCACCTCGACTTCAGATTCCAACTGACCGAAAAGCTTCTCCAAGCGGGCCCGAATGGGTGTCAGGTTGAGCACCTCTTGCTTGTCATCCAACTTAAGCGGCAAGTGCGCCGCGATGGTGTCGGCCAGGCGACCTGGCTCGTCGATGCTGGAAATAGAGGTGAGGATTTCCGATGGAATCTTCTTGTTCAACTTCACATATTGGTCAAACTGCTGCATGAGCGCGCGGCGCAACGCCTCGATCTCGGTGCTATCGTCTACCACCCGTTCCGCTTCAACCGCGGTCGGTTCGACGTGCGCGGTGAAGTGCTCTTCTCCGTCAACAATTTTTAGCACGGCGGCACGTTGCACGCCCTCAACCAGCACCTTCACCGTGCCATCGGGCAGCTTCAGCATTTGCAAGATACTCGCCACGCAACCTATGTCGAACATGTCTTCGGCACTGGGCTCGTCTTTGGCTGCGGTCTTTTGTGCGACCAGCATGATGCGGCGGTCGGCGGCCATCGCCGTCTCTAATGCCTTGATGCTTTTTGCGCGTCCGACAAACAAGGGGATCACCATGTGGGGAAACACCACCACGTCACGCAAGGGCAACAGTGGCAGGTCAATGGCGGTGGGAGGCAGTAATTCTTGTCCAGACATGGCAGAACCTTTTTATAGAAATCTAAGTTAGTTAGGTACTTGGGTCTGTTGAGGGATGGCGTAGCGACTTACGCCTTTTTCGCCTCTTCTTTGTATACGAGCAATGGCGCCTTGCCATCATCAATGGTGGTCTCATCGACTACGACGGAGGCCACGTTATTGAGGCTAGGTAAATCAAACATGGTGTCAATGAGGGCCTGCTCCAAGATGGAGCGTAGTCCACGGGCACCGGTTTTGCGCTTGAGTGCTTTACGCGCAATCGCACGTAAGGCGCTGGGGCGCACCTCTAGGGCTGCACCCTCGAGAGACAGCAATTTGGTGAACTGCTTCACCACCGCATTCTTGGGTTGCGTCAGAATCTCAACCAAGGCGTCTTCTTCCAGCTCGTCCAAGGTCGCGACCACGGGCAAGCGGCCAACCAGCTCGGGAATGATGCCAAATTTCACCAAGTCTTCAGGCTCTACATCGCGGAACGCATCGGTCAGCGAGCGGGTCACCTTTGACTTCACTGAGGCGCCAAAACCAATGCCAGAGGCCTCGGTGCGGTTCTCGATCACCTTCTCTAAGCCAGCAAATGCACCGCCACAGATAAACAGGATGTTTGTGGTGTCCACTTGCAAGAAATCTTGGTTCGGGTGCTTGCGACCACCTTGCGGCGGTATGGAGGCCACCGTGCCTTCGATTAACTTGAGTAAGGCCTGCTGAACGCCCTCACCAGAGACGTCGCGCGTGATAGATGGGTTGTCCGACTTGCGCGAGATCTTGTCGATTTCATCGATGTAGACAATACCGCGCTGGGCACGCTCTATGTCGTACTCGCAGGTTTGCAACAGCTTCACCACGATATTCTCGACGTCTTCGCCGACATAACCTGCTTCAGTCAGCGTCGTAGCGTCAGCCATCACAAACGGCACATTGAGCATGCGCGCCAGCGTTTGCGCCAGCAAGGTCTTGCCCGATCCGGTTGGGCCAATGAGCAAAATATTGCTTTTCACCAACTCAACGTCGTCCTTCTTGGCCGTTTCTTTGTGACGCAGACGTTTGTAGTGGTTGTAGACCGCCACGGCCAGCGAGCGCTTGGCGCGCTCTTGCCCAATGACGTAATTGTCTAAGTTGGTTTTTAGATCAAGGGGCGTTGGCAACGCCTCGGCATCCGTCTTACCCAGCTCGGTATTGGGGAGCTCATCGCGCACGATGTCATTACACAGGTCGATGCACTCATCACAGATGAATACAGACGGACCCGCAATCAGCTTCTTAACCTCGTGTTGGCTCTTACCGCAAAACGAGCAGTAGAGGTTTTTCTCTGATCCGGCGTTCTTTTTATCGGCCATGGTCTTACCCTGCTTTGAATGAAACTCAGGCTTCTATGATAACGGCTTGCAAACGCGACCCCGCGCCTGCAAACCACGCATCAAGCTTCGGCGGTTGGTGCAGCGCTCTCGCGTGTAGAAATGACTTTATCAACCAATCCATAGGCGGCCGCTTCTTCGGCGGACATAAAGTAGTCACGCTCGGTGTCGCGCTCGATTTTCTCGAGGTCTTGGCCCGTGCGTTCTGCCAAAATGCCGTTGAGAACGCCACGCAAACGCAAGATTTCACGCGCGTGAATCTCAATGTCCGTGGCCTGCCCTTGCGTACCGCCCAGAGGCTGGTGAATCATCACGCGTGAGTTCGGCAAAGAAAAGCGCTTGCCTTTGGCCCCTGCGGCCAACAAGAATGCACCCATGCTCGCCGCCATGCCCGTACAGAGCGTGGAGACATCGGGCTTGATGAAGTTCATTGTGTCGAAAATAGCCATGCCTGCGCTCACCGAACCACCGGGTGAGTTGATGTAGAAGTGAATGTCTTTGTCAGGATTCTCACTCTCCAAAAACAACAACTGTGCCACCACCAAGTTGGCGGAGTGGTCATTTACGGGACCAACCAAAAACACCACGCGCTCTTTTAAAAGACGCGAGTAAATGTCGTAACTACGCTCACCGCGGCCCGACTGCTCAATCACCATAGGCACCATGCCCAAAGCTTGTGTATCCAAAGCGCTCATTGCGACTTCTCCAAAAATATGTTCACCCAAGGGCTCACTTTAGCGAATTTTTTCCCCGCACTTTAGATGGGGGCATTCCTAACAATAGCAAGGCGGTCCTAAAAACAACAAAAGGGCTTTGCGGCCCTCTGGTTGGCAGGGCAAAAACCCTGCGAATCATCCCGCCAGCAGGCAAGTGGCCTGCCGGGGTCTGGTTTATTGCTGCGCCATCAACTCGTCGAAGTCGACCGCCTTTTCAGTCACTTTCGCCTTAGCGAGAATGAAGGCTGTCACGTTGTTCTCAATCACAACGGCTTCCACCTCAGACATGCGCTGCTGGTCATCGGTGTACCACTTCACAACATCGGCTGGACGCTCATAAGCGGCGGCCATCTCGTTAATGTGTGCCTCGATCTGCTCCCGGGTCGCGTCCAACTTCTCAGTGCGAACCAGCTCAGCAACCACCAAGCCCAAACGAACACGGCGCTCTGCTTGCGGACGGAAAATGTCATCAGGGATTGGCGCCTTATCAGCATCCTTGATCCCGCGCTGCTTCAAGTCAGCACGTGCGGCATCCGCCATACGGTCCAACTCGGCTTGCACTGGTGCCTTAGGCAAGTCCAATTCGGCCTTGGCGACCATGGCATCCATAGCAGCGGCTTTGTTACGGGCTTGCAAACGGTTTTTTACTTCACGCTCGAGGTTGTTGCGAATGTCTGCACGCAAGGCTTCAACCGTGGGCTCATTCACGCCCAAGGTCTTCACAAAGGCCTCGTCGACTTCTGGCAAGTTAGCGGCTTCTACCTTGTGCACGGTGACCAAAAAGTCAGCCGTCTTACCCGCAACGTCCTTGCCGTGGTAATCCTCTGGGAACGCTAAGGGGAAGGTCTTGCTCTCGCCAGACTTCATGCCGCGAACCGCATCTTCGAACTCTTTCAGCATCTGGCCATCGCCCAAAATGAATTGGAAGCCATCCGCTTTACCCCCTTCAAAGGGCACGCCGTCTATCGAACCCAAGAAATCGATGGTGGCGCGGTCGCCATCCACGGCCGCATCCGCAGCCGCGCGTTGCGCGAACGTACGACGCTGCTTGCGCAAGATATCAACGGTCTTGTCAATGGCCTCTTCGGTAACGTCTGCCGTCACCTTCTCAACCTCGACGGTTGCCAGGTCGCCCATCTTGACCTCTGGGTACACCTCAAACACCGCCTCAAAGGCCATCTCGCCCTCGGCGGCACCGTCTTTTTGGCTGATTTGGGGTGCACCTGCAACGCGCAACTGGGCTTCCACAGCCACGGCAGCGAAGGCCTCACCCACTTTGTCGTTCATCACTTCGTACTGGACCGACGCGCCATACATCTGGGCAACAACCTTGGCAGGCACCTTACCGGGACGGAAGCCGTCTATCTTCACTTGGCGGGCCAAGCGCTTGAGACGGGTATCAACCTCTGTCTCAATTGCGTTAATTGGCAACGTCAGCGTTACCTTACGCTCAAGCTTCTCGAGCGTTTCAACATTCACGGCCATTACAAACTCCTGATATGCGGCTCCAACCATGCAGGCCCAATGCCTGGGTTAGTCAGAGCTCAAAAATACGAGTGGTGCGCGGGGGGGGACTCGAACCCCCACACCATTTCTGGCGTCAGGACCTAAACCTGGTGCGTCTACCAATTTCGCCACCCGCGCTAATTCCGGCTGAAGACCCACACTTATTGCTAAGCGCACGCCACCGACTGAATCAAGGGCCAACAGACCCTAAAACACACTACCCGAGCGAATTGTGGCACTCAGCTAGCGGAAAACCCACTATTGTAATCATCTATCAGGCTAAGTTTGCCGAAGGGGCAAATTTCCTCTGAAATCGCGCCTGCCCGAGGCGACAATGGGGGCATGCAATCACGTTCAGCCGGTGTGGACCACTACGAGAACTTTCCCGTGGCCAGCTGGCTGTGCCCCGCCCACCTGCGCCCCGCTATTCAGGCCATCTACCACTTTGCCCGCACCGCCGACGACATCGCCGATGAAGGTAACAGCGCAGCCGCCGATCGGTTAACTGATTTACAGGGGCTACATGACGACCTTGAGCGCGCCGCGAGCGGCGCCGCGCCGCAAGGTAAGCACGCCGCCGTTGTGAACGACCTCACCCCCTATTTGGCGGCCGGACTACCGAAGGGCTTGCTAACCGACTTGCTGAGCGCCTTTGCGCAGGACGTGCGCTACACGGCCAACGCGCACCACTACGACGATTGGCCAGCGCTTCTGGACTATTGCCAACGCTCGGCCAACCCCGTCGGACGGTTGTTACTGCACCTGTATGGTGTAACAACGCCACACGCACTGGCCGCCAGTGATGCGGTGTGCACCGCCCTGCAACTCATTAACTTCTGGCAAGACCTCAGCCAAGATCTGCCACGTGGCCGCTACTACGTGCCAGTCACTGCGTTGGTGGCGCAGGGGCTTACGCCACAGACTGACCTCACCACTCTCCCCTTGGCCCAGTCATCGGCGCTCATCAAAGCCTTAGTGGCGCACGCACGCAGCACCATGGCGCAGGGCTACCCGGTGGTCAACGCGGTCCCGGGTCGTGCCAGTTGGGAACTTGCCACCGTTATCCAAGGGGGTTTACACGTCTTACGTAAAATAGAGCGTAACGGTTACGACAGCGCGGTAAACCGCCATAAGCTAACGGCTTGGGACGGCGTTGAAGTCTTCGCGCGAACCCTCCTCTTTAAATTTCGCCTCTTGTTTTAAATCCTCCCACGCGGCGTCCTGCGCGTGATGAAAATGGTTGCTATGTTGAACTTCTTTGCCCCGTCTGCCCGTGTGGTCCGCATCACCTCGTCATTGGCGGCTATGGTCGCCTTGGCTAGCGCTGCGCCAGCCGCTTGGTCCCAAGCCACGGCCAGCGCACCGCTACGCGTCACAACCGCGGCTTTTAAAGACATTGCCACCTACCCAAAATTGCAAGTGCCCGCCCAAGTGATTGCCCGCAACCGCGTGCAGTTATCGGCCCAAATAGCGGGGGTGGTGCAGCAGTGGCAAGCCGACACAGGCTCCAAAGTGCGTCGCGGTCAAACCCTTGCCCAGCTTGATCCACGCGATATGAGTCTGGCATTGGCTCAAACCCAAGCCGCTAAGCAAGCCGCAGAGGCGCGACTCGCCTTGGCCAAGCAACAGCTGAAGCGTGGCGAAGAGTTGGTCACCAATGGCTTCTTCTCCAGCGAGGCGCTGAACCAACGTGAGACCGAGGTAACCCTGCTTCAGGCTGATCTCAATGCCCGCATCGCAGCGGTGGCAACGGCCAAGCATGCGCTGTCAAAGACCAAAATTACGGCGCCATTCAATGCCGTCGTTTTGCAGCGCATGGCACAGGTTGGCAATACCGTCTCACCAGGCACGCCCCTGTTTGAGCTCAGTGATACCGCCGCACCAGAGGTGGAAACCGAGTTGTCCAAGTCTCAGGCCAACAGCCTTCGGCGCGCGACAACCGTGGCGTGGCAGAGTCCCAGCCAAAGCCAAACCTTCACGGTGCGCTTATTGCGCGTAACAGCCGCCCTCGATAGCCGCACCCGCAACCAAACGGTACGGCTTAAATTTGACCGCTACACCAACGACATGCCTCTGCCAGGGGCCAACGGTAGCCTGCAATGGCAAGATACCCAGCCCCACCTGTCACCCAGCCTATTGGTGCGGCGTGGTCAGCACATGGGCTACTTCACGGTGCAGGCCGGACTCGCAACTTTTAATCCGCTACCGAACGCGCAAGAAAGTCGCCCCGCTCCCGTCAACTTAAGCCCTGAGACTGTCATCGTCACGCAAGGTCAGGCGGCATTGCAAGACGGTCAAGCGGTCACGACACCATGAGTTTTTATCAGCGCCTCATCGCCAACCACCCGCTGGCAAACATCGCGTTTGTTGTGGTCCTTTGTTTGGGTGTGTTGAGCTACAGCTCCATGCCGCGCGAGCAAGATCCAGAAATTAACTTCAACTGGGTCAATATCACGACCGACATGCCGGGCGCCACCGCGGAAGAGGTTGAGCGCCTCATTACCAACCCACTGGAGGACTCCATACGGGGGGTTGCGGACATCCGCTTTGTCTTGTCCAACTCCCGCCCAGCGGTCTCGAGTATGTTGGTGCGTTTCCGCGAACTGTCGGACGCCGATTTCGATAAACGCATTACCGACCTGCGGCGCGAAATTCAAAATAAGGCGGCCAGTGAACTCCCCTCTGAGGCCAGAGAGCCACGGGTGCTGGAGTTAACCACCTCGAACGGATTTCCCACCGCCTCCATACTGCTCCAAGGGCAAGCCGACGATGAAAACCTGCGGCTAACCGCCAGACGCATCAAAGAAGACTTAGAGCGTATCAGCGGGGTTGACCGCGTCTCGGCCAACGGCTTGCGGGCGCCAGAACTTAAAGTAATACCCGACGCCCAAGCGCTCGCCGCACGTGGCCTTAATGCCGCCGATGTCGTTGACAGCCTGCGTGGACTCTGGCGAGATACCTCTGCGGGTAGCTTACGCACCACAGACGGTAGCTGGTCCATCAACGTCAATGGCGTAACCACCGATGCCGAGGTCATGGCCAATTGGCCCGTGCTCTCGTCTAGCCGCCCAGGCGTCTCTGCCCGCCTACAAGACGTAGCCCGCATCGAGCAGAGTCGCGGCAAAGCTGTGCAGTACGCCAGCTCCAACGGCCTACCGGCTATCTCGATGGCGATCACCAAAAAATCAGGCACCAACACGCTGGCTTTGGTCGACAGCCTCAGCGACTACGTCAATCAGAAAAACGCCAGCATCTCTGAACTCGGGCTTAGCCTCACGCTCAGCGACGACCAAACCGTACCGACCAAAAAAGCGCTTGGTGTGATGGAGACCAACGCCTTAGTGGGTGCCGTTATGGTGCTCGCCGTTTCTTGGCTATTTTTAGGTTGGAAGGTTGGTTTGCTCATTGCCCTCGGTATCCCGTTCTCCTTGCTCGGTACCTTTGCGGTTCTTAACGGCATAGACAACACGGTCAATGTATCGGTGTTGCTCGGGGTCGTGATTGCGCTGGGCATGCTGGTGGACGATGCTGTGGTGGTGGCCGAGGCGATTTACTACCGAATACAACGGGGACAAGCCACGATGCAAGCGTGTATTGATGGCGTCTCCGAGGTGGTCACGCCCGTTCTCGCATCCGTTGCCACGACGATGGCAGCGTTCTTGCCGCTGATGCTGTTGCCCGGTATTTTGGGTAAGTTTTTGTTCGTCATCCCATTTGTAGTGACCATTGCGCTCGCCATTTCACTACTCGAGGCATTTTGGATGATGCCCGTGCACATCGCATCGCTCAAGCTCTCTAAAACGGACCTTCAAAAAGAAGACTGGAGAAGCCGACTCAACCGTAACATTCGCCTCAAGTACGGCAAGGCCCTTGCCTACACCTTGCGACGTCCCAAACGCTTCGCTTTGCTCGGCCTGATGACCATTGCCTCGGCCGTGGCCTTACTGGGTAGTGGCGTTGTGCGGGTGCAGTTCTTCGCGTTTGACCCCGTCCGCCTTTTCTACGTCAACGTTGACATGCCCGCAAACGCATCGCTTGACGAAACAATGGCCGCCGTCAATCAGCTTGAAAAGCGCGTGCGAGCGCGCGTAAACGGTGTTGGTGAAGGCCAAGAGGCCCGCGCGATTACCGGTTTGGCAGGCGTAAAATTCACAGACACCGCACCGCTTTATGGTGACTCGTACGGCCAAATCATGGTGTCTCTCAACCCCTTAAGCGCCAACGCGCGGTCGGTAGAGGACGTCATCGCAGGCATGCGAGCCGACGTGGAGACAGCCCCCACACCGGGGCAAAAGACCTTCACCACGTTGTCGGGGGGCCCGCCTGCTGGCAAACCAATTGCGGTCAAGGTTCGGGGCGATGATTTCGATGAAATACAGCGTGCCGTCGAGGCCGTGAAGGCCATGACAAGGGACATACCGGGGACCTCCGATGTACAAGACGACAACGTCCCAGGAAAGCCGCAATTCACACTAAAGGTCAATCCAGACGCCATGCGCGATAACCACTTGAGCGCGGCGTTGCTCGCGCGCTTGGTGCGTATCAGCGTCGATGGTGAGGTGGTCTCGTTCACACGCGATGCAGGCGACAAGGTCGAGTTACGGGTCGTGGCCAATCGCAACGGCGGTAGTGATGAGCTGCGCACCATAGACACCCTGCTAGACACGCCTATTGCGCTGCCAAACGGTAATGTGACGCGCCTGGGTGCTTTGGTAGAGACCGACATGAAACCGTCACGCGGCGTCATCAAGCACTACAACTTCCGACGCACCATCACCGTGGAGGCCAACCTAGACAAGTCGATTACGGATACGGGTGTCGCCAACGACATCCTGAAAACCGGTTGGTTGACAATTGCAGACCAGTTCCCCACCGTGAGTCTTGACTTCTCGGGTGAGTTAGAGGACATCGAGCAAAGCATTAACGCAATGAAGGTCCTGTTCCTGCTGGGCATCGGCATTGTGTTTCTGATATTGGCGGCCCAGTTCTCGAGCTACTTCCAGCCGCTCATGATTTTAATGACCGTGCCGTTAGCGTTCACCGGTGTCGCCTTTGGCTTGGCGATTTCGGGTAACCCGCTGTCGCTTTACACCATGTATGGTGTGATCGCGCTAACCGGGATTGCCGTTAACTCCGCCATCGTCCTCATTGATGCAGCCAACGAGCGCAAGGCTCTCGGCTACAAAACGACACACGCGATTGTGTATGCGGCCAGACGCCGCGTCATGCCTATCCTGATCACCAGCACAACGACCATCGGTGGTTTGTTCTCGTTGGCTTTTGGCATCGGTGGTAAGAGCTTGTTGTGGGGCCCCGTCGCCGCCAGCATCGTATGGGGACTGGCATTTTCTACCGTGCTCACGTTGTTTGTCGTTCCGCTGCTGTATCAGACCTTCATGCGTGACCGCATGCCAAAACCGCGGTCGGCTGGGCGACCCGGGTTGGTGCGCCTGTTCACAAAAGCGCCATAAGCATGACACCCCAAGACTACGTACAAGAAAAAGCCGCCGCCTCTGGCAGCAGTTTTTACTATGCATTCTTGTTCTTACCTAAGCCCAAGCGCGCGGCCATCACCGCGTTCTATGCCTATTGCCGTGAGATTGATGACGTTGTTGACGAGGTAAGTGACCCCAGCATCGCCCAAGTCAAGCTCGGCTGGTGGCGCACGGAAGTGGCGCGCTTGTTTGACGGCCAGCCCACACACCCTGCAATGCAGGCCATGCAACCGCACCTTAGCGCCTACGGCATCACTGCGGCGCATCTCAATGCGGTGATCGACGGCTGCGAAATGGATCTCACGCAGACCCGCTACCTCGACTACGCCAACCTACAGGCCTATTGCCACTTGGTGGCAGGGGTCGTTGGTGAAGTGGCCGCCCGTATTTTTGGCCAGACGGTGCCTGAAACCACCGCCTACGCACACGCAATGGGGCAGGCTTTTCAGCTCACCAACATCATCCGCGATGTCGGCGAAGACGCCATGCGTGGTCGCATCTACCTGCCCATCAACGAGATGCAACAATTCGACGTGAAGGCACACGAGATCATTAAGCGTGAGATGTCTCCGCGCTTCCAGGCGCTCATGGCGTTCCAAGCCCAACGTGCGCACGACCTTTACGATCAGGCGCTGGCGCAACTCCCCGTGGCGGACTACCGCTCACAAAAACCCGGCCTCATGATGGCGAACATCTACCGCAGCCTGCTGCGTGAGATCGAGCGCGATGGCTTTCAGGTGCTCGACCGTCGTACCAGCCTCACCCCCATCCGAAAGTTGTGGTTGGCTTGGAAAACGCAGGCCTTTGGCTGGGTCGCATGAGCAAGCCGCATGGGCGGCTGGCCATCGTTGGTGGGGGTTGGGCGGGATGTGCCGCAGCCATCAAGGCCAGCGACGCCGGGTGGGATGTCACCCTCTTTGAGGCCAGCCAACACGCGGGTGGTCGCGCCCGTGCAATCGAGCCCGATGACGCAGAGGGGCTAGACAACGGTCAGCACATTTTGATTGGTGCCTATACCGAGTGCCTCGCACTGCTAAGCCAAATGGGTGTCGCGCCAGCAGACTGGCTAGAGCGGCGCCCTCTCGACTTACGCGATATCAACGGCAAGGGTTTCGCCATGCCCGCATTCGCCAGCACGCCCAGCCATATCCCCCTGATCGCCCCACTCGTTAACGCACTAAAGCCGCTAGCGGGCGCTGTCACGGCTGTATTGGGCACACCGTGGCCCCTACAAGCGCAATATCGGTTATTGATACGGATGTTGCGCTGGCAGGTGAGCGGCTTCCAATGTGAGGCCTCACGGAGCGTGGCAGATCTGTGCGCGGGCTTAGATGAGCGCGTCATGTGCGAACTGATTGAGCCCCTGTGCATCAGCGCGCTCAACCTCACAGCGAGCCAAGCCAGTGGGCAGGTTTTTTTGCGTGTCATTCGTGACGCCATACTCACCGCACCCGGCAGCAGTGACACCCTGATTCCCAAGCAAGACTTGAGCGCGCTCTTCGCTGCGCCAGCAACAGACTATTTGCAGGCTAGTGGGGTTCAGGTTCACTTTGGTACACCGGTTCTTGCCATCACCGCCGAAGCCAACGCAGGGGGTCCTGCATGGCACGTACACACCAAGACCCACACGGCCCCGCTGAAAGACCCCAGCGATACGCAACACCGCTTTGATCGCGTGATACTTGCCGTCCCCGCGCCCAGCGCGGCGCGCTTGGTGGGTGCACACAACGCCCAATGGACGGAGATCGCAGGCAGTTTGGCGCATACCGCCATTGCAACGGTCTACGCTCGCGTACGCGGCAGGTCCAACGCCGTGGGCGGGTACTTGCCTCGTACCATGCTGGCAACGCCGCACCCACACCCCCATGCGGCGCAATTTGTGTTCGACCGCTCGCAGCTTTTCAATACCGCTACTCAAACGGAAGGCATCATCGCCGCCGTCGTCAGTCAGGCAACGGGAGACCGTGCAGTCACGACAGAAGTGGTCATGCGTCAACTTGCCGAGTTGTTTAGTGAACTCGCCAAAACGCAAGCTGATGAGGCGACACCGACGCTAGAGTGGATTCAAACCGTGGTCGAAAAAAGGGCGTGCTTTGCTTGCACGCCCGGAGTCGTTCGCCCTGCTATGCACATAGCGCCCGGCTTGATGGCCTGCGGCGACTATGTCCAAGGACCCTACCCCTCCACGTTGGAGGGCGCAGTACGCAATGCGATCGACGCCGTTGCTGGCCTATCGACCAACACGGCGCACGCCGCCGACTAGATCACAGAGATCGCGTCTTCTTGCGGGGGAACCATCGCACCAATGATGTCGGACATGCTGATCGTTCCCAATCGCTTGCCTTTTGAGTTGGTCACATTGGCTGTTTCCACACCCTCCGCGCTCATCAGTCGAGCCGCTTCCTCGATCACCAGGCTGGCATCGACGTCTGGCCCCTCAATGGCGGCACCGGCAACCATCAGGGTCTTGCATCGGATGACACGACCTCGGTTCACATCGCGAACAAAGCTGCTGATGTAATCGTCCGCCGGCTTCAACACAATCTGCTGGGCGGTGCCCTGCTGCACCAACTCACCATCGCGCAAGATCGCCACTTGATCGCCCAAGCGCAGCGCTTCGTCCAGATCGTGGGTGATAAAGACAATGGTTTTACCCAGATCTTGCTGCAGATCCAACAACACCGACTGCATCTCCGTGCGGATCAGCGGGTCGAGGGCCGAAAACGCCTCGTCCATCAACAAAATTGGGGCGTCATTAGCCAATGCACGGGCTAGCCCCACTCGCTGTTGCATACCACCGGACAATTGGTTGGGGTAGCTGTCCTCATAGCCGGCCAAGCCCACACGCTCAATCCAGCGCTGCGCCTCTCCCCGACGCTTCTTGCGCGTCACGCCTTTGATCTCGAGGCCAAACTCCGTGTTCTCAAGCACCGTGTAGTGAGGCATCAGCGCAAATTTCTGAAACACCATGGCCGTCTTGGCACGACGGAAGGTGCGCAATTGGTCTTCGGTCATCTGAACCACGTCCTCATCACCCACCAGCATCTGGCCCGCAGTGGGGTCAATGAGGCGGTTGATGTGGCGAATCAGCGTACTTTTACCCGACCCTGACAAGCCCATAACCACTTGAATGCCACCTGGCTTGATATCTAGATTGATATCCTTCAGGCCCAAGACATGGTTGTGGCTATCGCGCAGCTCATCTTTGGTCATGCCGCCCTTCACATCCTCCAAATATTTTTCAGGCGTAGGCCCAAAAATTTTGTAGAGATTGCGAATTTGGATGCCGACCGACGGGCCTGCTTCTGTGGCGCCACTATCGGTAGCGCCTGTATTGGTTTGATCAACCATGTACCACCTCCAAGTGACGTTGTAGGCGCTTACCGTAGGCCTGAGACGCGCGATCAAAAATAATCGCAATGCCCACAATAGCAAGACCGTTGAACATGCCCAGCGTGAAGTACTGGTTGGCAATCGCCTTCAACACCGGCTGACCCAAACCTTGCACACCAATCATGGATGCGACCACCACCATTGCCAATGACAACATGATGGTTTGGTTTACACCGGCCATGATGGTCGGTAATGCCAAGGGCAACTGCACACGGCTCATCTTCTGCCAAGCCGAGGTGCCAAAGGCTTCAGAGGCCTCCAACACATCGGCGGGTACCAGTCGGATCCCAAGATTGGTAAACCGAATAATCGGCGGAATGGCGTAAATAACCACCGCCAGCAACCCCGGCACCTTACCGATGCCCAAAAGCATCACGACCGGAATGAGGTAAACAAAGCTGGGCATCGTCTGCATCACGTCTAGCGTCGGGTTAACCACCCGTTGCATGCCGTCGTAGCGGCTCATCAAAACACCAATTGGCAGGCCCAACACAATGGCCACAATCGTGCAAACAAAAATCATGGAAACCGTGCGCATGGTGTCTTCCCACATGCCAAAGTAACCGATCAGTAAGAGGGTAATAATCGTGCCGACGGCGATCTTTGTAGACCGCGAAGCCAACCACGCCAGACCTGCGATAGCCAAAATAACCAATGGCCAGGGGGACTGTGTAAGTAAATTTTCCGAAAATATTAGAAATTGCTTGAGCGGCTCAAATATCTGCTCCATCAGCTCGCCGTACTCCCGCGTAAACTCGCGAAAGTTACTGTCGATTGCTTTTTTCAACGCCCTAAGCGATGAACGTCCCATTTCAGGGAATTCGTAAAACCAATCCATTGGATCTCCGTATGAAAAAAAAACGCCCGCATGCAAGGCATGCAGGCGTGGCCATCAACCCAACTGGGCTGATGGCGTCAAAGCCCGCTTACAGCGCAGCTTTGACCTTTGCTGCCACCTTAGAGCTGACCCACTTCGTCCAGATAGCTTCGTTATTCTTCAAGAAATGAACCGCGCCATCTTCGCCCGTGGCTTGATTATCTGACATCCAAGCCAACAAAACACCAACGTCCTGGTTACCCCAGTTACGCGATGACAGGTACTTGTAGGCTTCGCCGCCCTCTTTCTTAAAGCGGTCGGTCACCACGGTGAACACGTCGGCAACTGGCCACTCATTTTTCACAGGGTTTGCACAGTCTTCTTTGACGTTGCAGCTGTCCCATGCGGCCTTGTCATGCTTGACACCGGCGTCCAACTTCACCATCTCGTACTTACCTAAGATAGATGTGGGCGCCCAGTAGTAACCGAGCCAGCCTTGCTTGCGCTCGTAGGCCTTGGCAATCGAGCCGTCCAAGCCGGCAGCTGAACCCGTATCCACCAAAGTGAAGCCCTTGTCAGCAGCACCCCACGCTTTGAACGCGTTGCCGGTGTTGATCTGGCAGCCCCAGCCTGATGGGCAGTTGTGCACCGCACCTTTGGTCTTGTCTTCAGGCGCAGGGAACAGATCTGGGCGCGCTAAGGCGTCCCCAATTGTTTTGATACCAGGGTTAGCGTCGGCAATGTACTTAGGAATCCACCAGCCTTCAACGCCGCCGTCCTTCAGTGAACGGGTAGCGTAATGCAGAGTGCCTTCCTTAACGGCCGCATCCAGGGGAGTGCGCACAGCGTTAATCCAAGCCTCAGGTGCCACATCGGGCTGACCTTTTTCCATCATGGCTGTCAAACTGGGCATCGTATCGCCTGGCACCAGCTGCGCATCGCAACCGTAGCCTTCGCTCAAGATGAATTTGTCGATCTCAGCCAAGACTTCGGCCGACTGCCAGTTCATATTGGCGATCGTGACGGTGCCACACTTGTGGCCGTGACCATCAGCCAAGGCCTGTCCGGCGCCAAACATCGTTGCGGCGCTTACGAGGCCTACCAGCCATTTACGTTGTTGAGTCATCTGTTCTTTCTCCTAGTCGATTGATGAGAACCCCGAGGTTGGAACACAATCCAGCCTTGGGGCAAAAGCTCCCAACTACCCTGCAGAAATAAACGAACGACCAAATGACAAACTAGCCGCTCAACCAACAGGACGTTGGGTTGAACTTGCGCTCTAATATAACCCAAGATCTAAAGAACATGCATTTAAGGTGATTATTTGCATAAGTCGATTTTTTAATCAATCTTAAGTACTACTATACACAACTATTTTCAAAAATATACTATTTTTAAATTATCGGTGCACAGACGGGTACTGATGTCAACTAGACATAAGCATGCCTCTACAAAGACCCCCACGCTCAAAGCCAGTGCTGGTGCGGTGCTTAGACCAGCGGTCACAAAAAAATAAGTGGTTACCCTAGGTCTCCCGTGGCCGCGTCGGACATCCGCCATCGGTCACAATATGCCATGGCCTTTCAAATAGAACCTTCTCATGCCCACGGGCAAATGGCAAAAACCGCGGTTTTGTGGTGCAACCTAGGCACACCGACCGAGCCGACCGCACCCGCACTGCGCACCTACTTATCCGAGTTTTTAGGTGATCATCGCGTCGTTGAAATCCCCAAAGTAATTTGGTGGTTAATCTTGCACGGCATCATTCTGCGTATTCGTCCTAAAAAATCGGCGGCGAAATACGCCAGCATTTGGACCGCCGATGGGTCACCACTCAAAGTAGGGACGCAAGCCCAGGCAGCGGCCCTAGATGCCAAACTCAAAGCCTTGGGTCACCACGCCGACGTGCACATGGTGATGCGCTACGGCCAACCCAATATGGCCGCCGTACTAAATGAGCTGAAGACGCAGGGCGTCACCCGCGTACTCGTGCTCACCGCCTACCCCCAGTACAGCGGCACGACGACGGCCAGCGTGTTTGACGACATTTACCGCTGGGGCCTCAAGATACGGTGGCTACCCGAGCTGCGCTTTGTCAATCAGTACCACGACCACGCCGGCTACATCAATGCCTTGGCCGCCAAGGTGCGCGCGCACTGGGCACAGCATGGCCAAGCCGACAAGCTGGTCATGAGCTTCCACGGCGTACCCGAGCGCACGCTGTCCCTTGGAGACCCCTATCACTGCCAATGCCACAAGACAGGCCGCTTGCTGGCAGAGGCCTTGGCACTGCGTAAAGACCAGTACATCGTCACCTTCCAGTCCCGCTTCGGCAAAGCCAAGTGGCTGGAGCCCTACACCGAACCCACGCTTGAGGCGCTGGCTCAGGGAGGCACTAAACGCGTTGACGTGATGTGCCCTGGCTTCACCAGCGACTGCCTTGAGACCTTAGAGGAAATCAAAATGGAGGCCAAAGAAGCCTTCATCCACGCAGGTGGTGAAAGCTTTAACTATATTGAGTGCGTAAACGATAGCCCAGAATGGATTGATGGCCTTGCTGACATTGCCACACAGCACCTGCAGGGCTGGCCAACACAGATGCCACACGACGTTGCCGCCGGTACCCAGACACGCGAAGCGGCATTGGCGCTGGGCGCAAAAAACTAATCGGCCCGACACCCCGAGAGACGAAGGCAGCGCAACACCCATGGCAAAAGGCAGTGTGGTAAAAACCGACGACGTGAAGTATCGACTCGATAAGTGGATATGGGCCGCCCGCTTCTTCAAGACCCGCGCCCTCGCCACAGAGGCCGCCAGCAAAGGTCGTGTCAAGGTAAACGGTGCGCTAGCCAAACCGGGGCGCGAGGTACGGCTAGGCGACAGCATAGAGATGTTGGTGCAACAAAGCACGTGGACGGTTAAGGTCTTGGCGCTGAGCAATGTACGTGGCAGCGCCACGATCGCCCAAGCGCTCTACAAAGAGGACGCTGAATCGCTTAAGCGTCGATTAGACGCACAAGACAGTCGCAAGCTCACACCCGAACCTGCGGAAACCATACGCGACGGGCGCCCCACCAAACGCAACCGTCGCGATCTTGAGACCGCAAGGGGACGGCAAGACGGGGCTGCTTGGGACGACCGTTGGAGTGCCGGCATTGACTAAATAAAGCCCAGCCGAACTCGCTTGATCATCACACCGTAGCCTTACCCTTTCCAGTGCGAAAAGAACGTCTCGGTATTCAAGGCCAGCGTCGGCAAGTGGTAGCCACCCTCCAACACAATGGCCGTCGGCCAGCCACAGTTGGAAATCCGCTCGGCCATCACCCCGTAGTCGTGCGTATCCAGGGCAATTTTGGCCTGAGGGTCCTCCCGGTAGGTATCAAAGCCTAGCGCCAACACCACCGCGTCGGGGGCAAATTGGACAGCGGCCGCCAATGCACGATCCAACGCAGCAAAAAATGCCGGTGCCTCGCTGCCATGCGGCAGCGGCAGGTTGAGGTTATAGCCCAGCCCCTCGCCTTCGCCGCACTCATCGGCGTGACCGGTCACTACGGGGTAAAAATTAACCGGATCACCGTGGATGCTGATGTAGTGCACGTCTGCTCGGTGATAAAAAATTTCTTGTATGCCCTGTCCATGATGCAAGTCCACGTCAAGTATGAGCACACGCTGGCAGGTCTCACGTAATCTCTGAGCCGCAATAGCCGCGTTATTGAGGTAGCAAAATCCACCCGCTGCATCGCGTCGCGCGTGGTGACCGGGCGGCCTGCACACAGCGAAAGCGGCGCGCTCACCTTGCGCGACCGCATCGGCTGCGGCAATTGCCGACTGTGCACCCGCATAGGCACTATTTGCCGTTTCAGGGCCAACCGGACAACTCCCATCGGCCAAGTGACGTGCCGCTCGCGCCAAGATGCCCATGTCCGCACCACGGCCACTGCCCACCCGGTAAATGTTGGACATGACCTCAGAACCCCAATCCTCCCCCGTTGCAAGCCAGTCTGCGTGGGCGCACTTTAAAAACGCCACGTAGTCGCTGTCGTGTACCGCGGCTATCGGACCCCACCCCTGATCGGGCGGGACGGTCGCCGACCATCCCATGGCGCTCAGCGCTTGCAGAATGGCTTGCGAACGCTCCGGCACCTCTTGGGGGCGACGCATCTGGCCGCGAGAAAAATAGCTCTGGGGATGATGCAGCTGCTGGGTATCGTCAAAAAATGATTGCATGAAAGACATCTTACTAGGTGGATCTCACCGTGTCCCGCGTATCTCGCGAGAAGACCGTTCAATTAGGCGCGCGGCGTTTGAAAAAGAGGGTGACCTCGCCGAGATCAAAACCCCACTTGCTCATAACCGCCTTGTTGAGCATGACTCGGTCGTCCATTAAAAACATCCAGTCATCAAACTGCACGTCCCACACGCGACCGTCCACGGGCAAGGCCAAGGTGTAGCCCCAACGAAAGGCGTTACCGCTCACCTGTCCAGTCGCCTCACCTACGACGTCATCAGCCCGTCCGGTATAGCGACCGTCAGGCTCCGCCTTGAGTCGCCAAACGCGGCGCTGCGTGGTCCCGTCTGAGTAGGTGAAGGCCTCATCCAAGACGCCTTCATCACCGGTCCACGTACATTCCATAACGACCTTAAAGCGTTTGACCACGCGCCCGCTTCTGTCCGTGAACATGCCCCAGGCATCCACGGTGCCGTTGAAGTAGGTGCGCAAATCCAGCTTGGGCGTCTGTTCTGCATAGTCCGTCACCTCAGGCCCGGCACACCCACTCAGCAGCCAAGGCGAGGCCACGGCTAATGGCACCAGCGCCGCGCGCGATAACAAGGTTCTGCGTTGCATTGTGGACATGAAAAAACTCTCCTACTTTTTAAGAATGAACGGGCATGGTCACCGCAACTGTAATTTATCTGCGATCAACCAACGGGTCGCCGCGAAGGCGGCAAGCCCCTTGAGCACACAGGGAATCAGGCCGTAGGCCACCAGCAAAGCGCTCAAGGCCTGTGCATCTTGCTGACCCGGCGCGTAGCCCAACCAATCTAATAAAGGCAAGGATAAGCCTGCGGCCAGTGCCAAATTGAGCTTGGTCGCAAAATGCCACCAACCCACAAAGGCACCATCGCTCTTTTGCCGTTCGCCACACGCGTCAATGAGGCGGTTGAGTAAGGCACCGGGTACGGCTAAGTCAGCCCCCAACGCCAGACCCGAGGTCATGCAAATAAGCAGAAACCACACCGCATCCCCCTGACCCAGCATCAAGACGCCTATGAAGGCGGCGATTGATAACAACATGCCCAGACGCCACGTCTTTGCCAGACCAAAACGCGCTACCGCCTTCAGCCAAAGTGGCAATGACAGCGCGCCCGACACAAAGTAGAGACCCAAAAATAGCGGCTCCCAGCTTGCAGGCGCTTGCAAGGCATCTTGAACAAAAAATAACACCAGCGTGGCGGGTATGGCGCTGGCAAATCCGTTCACAATAAATACGGCGAGCAACCGACGAAACGCAGGGTAGCGCAAAGGCCACAGGGCGCCCCTAGCCGTCTGGTTTTGCTCGACACGGTCTCCCACACGACCCTCAGCGCCACGCAGCCACGCCCACAAACCGATCGCCAAAAGCGCACAGAGCACGACGCTGGTCACTAGCCAACCGACAAGGGACGGCAAGGTGGTGGCCATGAGCACACCCAATAACCCCAGGCCCTCACGCCAGGTCACCCACCGACTTTGAGCGACCTCGCCCCCACCCTGCCGCGCCGCCCATGCCTGGTGCAACACGCCTAACCCGCTGTAGGCGAGATGGCTGAGTACCAAAGCACCCACCAGCCAAACCACCCGCTCGTTCATTGATAACCCCGTTTCCGGGGGTAGAAACAGTGCCACAAACCCCAGCGCTAGCGCACAAGCTAACACGCTGGCTACACCCGCGACACGCTGCCACGAATGTCGGTAAAGCGTATCAGCCGCACGACCAAGCCACGGGTCTACAAACCCATCGAGACAGCGCGTGGCCAGTAAAATGAGACCGAGAAGACTGAGCGACAAACCAAATTGCTGGGCATAGAAATGCGGTAAGTGCACGTACACAGGTAACGCAACAAAGGCCAGAGGCAACCCCAAGAGTCCATATTGCGCGGCTGCACCGCTCGTCACCACAGCGGGTGTTTCGGCGGCGGCATCTGGCGCGGCATCGGCGTGCGAATCGAGGGGTGTCATGGGTGTTTGGTAGGTGCTCGGGACTTGTTTGGTTGGCGCTTCACGCATTCTTACACTGAGTCAGTGAACGCGTCCGTCCAAGGTTTATGTTGGTTTAACTTCACGCACTAGCGATCACCCCAACCACTTCTAAGGAATCACCCCGATGGCTGACTGGATAAGACTCATGGACGCAGACACCCTGCCGGAAAACGCAGCGGTTACCGTATCCGTCGACGGGCGCGAGTGGGCCGTTTATAACGTGGCGGGCGAGGCATTTGTGTCTGACCCCATGTGTACCCACGGTGAGGCCAGGTTATGTGATGGCTATTTGATTGGGCACGAAATCGAGTGCCCGCTGCACCAAGGCCGCTTTGACGTGCGTTCCGGCGAGCCCACGTGGAGTCCCGCCTGTGAGCCGCTTACCACCTACGGCACAAAGACAAAAGATGGTGTCATTTGGCTTTGGCCAGAACCCAACGTTTAACGGCAAGGGCTGCAAAAAAAGCCACACAGTACACAAGCGTTGTAACCGTCACAAAACGGTCACATTAGGCTTTTAAAGTTCACCCTGATCCCAACGATCAATCATCTAACTTTTGAGGTGCCTTGAATGAAACTGACTTTCTCCAAATCGCTTGTCGCCGCTGTTATCGGCTCGGTTGTCTCCATCACAGCCATAGCCCAAGACGCCACTG
>JABBAS010000042.1 GCA_018607835.1 Methylobacillus sp.
TCGATAAAGCAGGGCATTTTTTACACCGCGAGCAACCGCAACTCGTCACGCAAAGAATTATCGAATGGTTTCGTCCAGTCAAGGCAACTTGACATTCGCGCTTACCGAACTTTCCACTTTCAGACATAATAGAAGCTGTTGAAAATTCAACAATTTGGCTAGGGGTGCCCTTTTTGGGCTGAGAAACACCCTTCGAACCTGATCTGGGTCATACCAGCGTAGGAAAGCCGGAGCCGCCTTGGGGTCCGTGTTCACTGTCGCTGCGACCTGTCTTCTTATTTAAAAGGCATGCGGTGAACATAACAAACGACTCTTATCTTGACGCCGTCTGGGCTGACATTTGTGCTGTGCGGACGCAAGCGCCTTTGGTGCACAGCGTCACCAACTTGGTGGTCACCGCCCTCAACGCAAACGTTTTGTTAGCCGCTGGGGCTTCACCAATAATGGCACACGCCATCGAAGAGGTGGCTGATCTGGCGCGTATATCGGGCGCGGTAGTAGTCAACATCGGTACGCTCGATTCGCATTGGGTTCCCGCCATGCAATTGGCTTTGGACACCGCGTACGAGGCTGGCAAACCCAGCGTGCTTGATCCCGTGGGCGCTGGGGCAAGCGACTACCGTAACCGCGTATTGGCCGACCTGATGGAGCGCCGACCCAGCTTGGTGCGCGGTAACGCCTCCGAGATCATGAGCTTGGCGGGTGAGTTTGCGAATACCAAGGGCGTGGACAGTACCGACCCGGTGGAGCGTGCGCTAGCTGCTGCGCAAGCGCTGACTCAGCGCAACGGCTGCGTGGTGTGCGTGTCAGGGCCCGAAGACCATGTGTTGGCACCCGATGGCCGTCACGCGGTGCTGCGCAATGGCCACCCGCTCATGACCCGTGTGACTGGCGTGGGCTGCTCGGCTAGCGCTTTGGTGGGCGCGTTTGCTGCTGTGCAGCCTGATGCCTGGCGCGCGTGCGCCAGTGCCATGGCGTACTGGGGCGTCGTAGGGCAGATTGCGGCCGAACGCATTGCCCCCCACACCGGTACCGGCGGCTACGCCACCGTTTTGCTGGACGTAGCCAGCACACTAACCGAGGCCGAACTGGCCACCACCTTGCGAGCCGAGGCTTCGGCGTGAACGCACGCGACCCGCGCGACTTGCGCCAGCGGCTGCGCTTGTATTGGGTGATGGACGGTAGCGACTTGGACAGCGACATAGGTCAAGGCCGCGTGATCGACGCGTTGCAAAGTGGCGTCGGCTGTATACAACTGCGCGATAAACGCAGCGACACCCAAACCTTAATCAAGCGCACCCAAACCTTGATGCGTTTGGCAAGGCCGTGGCGGGTGTTGGTGATCGTGAACGACCGTGTGGACGTGGCGCTGGCTGCCGGTGCCCATGGCGTGCACTTGGGTCAAAGCGACACACCGCTTGCTGAGGCCCGTGCAACCTTGGGCCAACACGCGGTGATTGGCCTGTCACTCGAGCACCCCTCTGAATTAGCCAGCGCGGACGTAGCTATTGCCGATTACTTGGCGGTTAGTCCCGTGTTCGACACTCCGACCAAAACAAACACCGCGCCTGCTTGGGGTCTTGAGGGTCTGCGCCGGGCGCGTTTGGCCACGCGTTCGCCCTTGGTGGCTATTGGCGGCATCGACGCTGCGCGTTTGCCCGCAGTTTGGGACACGGGAGTAGATGGCGTGGCGGTGGTGCGCGCCATCAGCGACGCTGCCGATACCGGTGCGGCCGTTACGCAGTTGCGCAGCCTGATGTCCGACGCTAGGCCCTGGCGCGTGCCGCGCGTTCTCAGCATCGCGGGTTCAGACTCGAGTGGCGGGGCGGGCATCCAAGCTGACCTTAAAACCTTGGCTGCATTGGGCTGCCACGGCATGAGCGCGGTCACTGCCCTGACGGCACAAAACAGCCTAGGCGTGCAAGCCATTCACGCCGCGCCGCCGGCGTTTTTGGCGCAGCAAATTACGTCGGTGCTCGGCGACATTGGCGCCGATGTTTTGAAGATCGGTATGCTGCACGACGAAGCCACGGTGGACGTGGTCGCTCAAGCCCTGCAACACCACCCACTACCCGCCGTGCTCGACCCGGTGATGGTGGCTACCAGCGGGGATGCGTTGATCACATTGCCCACGGTGCGGCGTTTGCGCGAACAGTTGTTTGGCGCTTGCACGTTGATCACTCCCAATTTGGACGAACTCGGCCTACTGGTGGAGCGACGCATCGACACGCTGGAAGACGCCTTGAGTGCCGCGCAAACCTTAGTAGACCAAGGCGCACGCGCGGTCTTGGTCAAGGGCGGCCATTTGCAGACCGCACGCATGACTGACACCTTGGTCGATGCGAGCGGTGTGTGCTGGCAACGCAGCGCTCCGCGCCTGATCAGTCGTAACTTGCACGGTACGGGCTGTAGCCTGTCCTCGGCGATCGCTGCTTTTTTGGCGCAAGGCCTTGACCTTGTGGACGCTGTGGACGCAGCGCACCACTGGGTACGCTGCGCTCTGCTTGCCGGTATCGACCTGCGCTTAGGCTCGGGTCATGGACCGCTCAACCACTTTCACAACCCCCGGCCTTTGATGCCTTTGGAGAATCCCCATGCTTGAAAACACTACTTTGCTCATTACGGGTGCCAGCCGCGGCCTTGGCGCCGCCATTGCCCGCTCGGCATCCCGTCACGGCGCGCGCGTCATCGTCAATTACTGGCAAAGCGAAAAAGCCGCCCAAGCATTGGTCGCCGAGTTGGGCGAGCGCGCTTTGGCGATCCGCGCGGACGTGCGCTCTGCCGCCGAGGTACAGGCCATGGTGCGTCAGGCCGTCGATTGGGCTGGTCGGCCTGTCAACGCGCTGGTGAACAACGCATTGGTCAACTACCAATTCAACGGTGATGCACGACACAGCTTGGACACCATCTCTTGGGATGCCATGCAATTGCAAATCGACGGTGCCGTGCGGGGCAGTCTCAATACCCTGCAGGCCTGCCGCGGTGGCATGCAGACGGTCGGTGGCGGTCAGGTGGTGAATATTGGTACCAATTTATTTCAAAACCCGGTGGTGCCGTATCACGACTACACAGCAGCGAAAGGCGCGCTGTTGGCGCTCACACGCACCGCCGCCGCAGAGTGGGGGCCGCAGGGCATTCGCGTCAACAT
Organism: Methylobacillus sp.; assembly: GCA_018607835.1. GTDB lineage: Bacteria > Pseudomonadota > Gammaproteobacteria > Burkholderiales > Burkholderiaceae_C > RS62. The sequence continues at coordinate 3,149 of JABBAS010000042.1, forward strand.
GGTGTCGGGTGGTTTGCTACGCAGCACTGACGCCAGCGCAGCGACCCCGGATGAGGTCTTTGACATGATCGCCGCCGGCACTCCGCTACGTCAAGTGACGACGCCCGAAGAAATGGCTGACGCAGTGGTCATGCTACTGAGCCCGTTGGCGCGCGGCATCACCGGGCAAAACTTGGTGGTGGACGGCGGGTTGGTTATGAACTGAGATTGCCAAGGTTTCGGGGTTAAAACGTCGTTCTATT
>JABBAS010000001.1:0-2096 GCA_018607835.1 Methylobacillus sp.
GCATGCGCATTTTGATAGCAGAAGATGACCAGGTACTGGCCGATGGCCTGCTCCGCACTTTGCGCGCCGCTGGCGCGGCGGTAGACCACGTATCCACAGGGACCGAGGCCGACGCCGCCTTAATGACGAGTGCGGAATTCGACCTGCTGATACTCGATTTGGGCCTGCCCAAGATGCATGGCCTAGAGGTGCTGAAGCGCTTACGCGCGCGCGGCAACGGCCTGCCTGTGCTCATTCTCACGGCGGCCGACAGCGTAGAAGACCGGGTGAAAGGTCTGGACCTTGGGGCTGACGACTACATGCCTAAGCCGTTCTCATTGCCCGAATTAGAGGCGCGTGTGCGCGCACTGGTACGACGCGGCATGGGCGGTGCATCCAGCCAAATTAAACACGGGCCACTGGTCTACGACCAACAGGGGCGCGTAGCGACTTTGGACGGCGTGATGGTTGAACTTTCAGCCCGTGAACTGAGCTTGCTCGAGGTCTTGCTTCAACGGGCAGGGCGCTTGGTGAGCAAAGACCAACTGGTCGAGCGTCTGTGCGAGTGGGGCGAGGAAGTGAGCAACAACGCCATTGAGGTGTACATACACCGCTTACGCAAGAAGATTGAAAAGGGGCCAGTGCGCATCGCGACGGTGCGTGGCTTGGGGTATTGCCTTGAAAAAATCTCCGGCTGAACTCCCCAACGCTGAGCTTGCGTTTGGTCTCTTCCAGCGCGAACAACGCAGCCTGTTCGGAGAGATTCTGGACTGGATGCTCACCCCCCTGCTGTTGCTTTGGCCATTGAGCTTAGCCCTGACATGGTGGGTGGCCCAAGGTATCGCCGCTAAGCCCTATGACCGGGCCCTCGAATACAACCTGCGGGTGATCGCGCCTTTGGTTAAGTTTGACCAACAGACCGTTCGTTTTAACCTCACGCGTGAAGCGCAGGGTCTGATGCGCACAGACGACGCTGATTTGATTTTTTATCAGGTACTTGGCGCGCAGGGTGCGGCCATTGCGGGAGAAAAGGACTTCCCTATTCCAGCGGGTAATGTGGCGCCCAGAGTGGGCATACCACAACTACGTGACGACCAAATCCGTGGCCAGGACGTCCGCGTCGCCTATATGTGGGTGCAGGCAGAGGCCGGTAGTGGCCCCCTCGCGTTGTTGCAGGTTGCCGAGACGTTGGAGAAACGATCGACATTGGCCACTGAGATTATCAAGGGCGTGATGGTGCCACAGTTTGTCATTTTGCCGCTCGCGGTGTTGCTCGTTTGGCTGGCGCTGGTGCGTGGCATACGACCGCTCAACCGACTCGAGCAACGGATACGCCAGCGCAGGCCAAATGACTTGAGCCCGCTTGATGACAGCTACGTGCCGAAGGAAGTGGCGCCCCTGGTGCAGTCCATCAATGACTTGCTGGAACGACTCACGGCTTCGCTCACCACACAGCGCCGTTTTTTGGCAGATGCCGCACACCAATTGAAAACCCCACTCGCTGGCTTGCGCATGCAAGCCGACTTAGCGCAACGTGAGCGCGATCCCAAAGAGGTTTTGCAGGCGCTGGCTCAAATTGCCCGCTCCAGCGTGCGTGCGACACATACGGTGAACCAACTCCTAGCGCTCGCCAAGGCCGAGTCCACAGGCCGGACCTTGGTGACCTTGCAACTGGACTTGGCACACACCGTGATTGAGGTCTTGCAGGACTGCGTGCCGCGGGCGATGGAAAAGAATTTGGACATTGGCTTTGAGGGGCCAGAAAGCGTACCCGCTGAGTGCCTGATGGAGGGCAATGCCACCTTGCTGCGTGAGCTGGTGCGCAACCTAGTCGACAACGCCATTGCCTACACACCCGCACAGGGCGTGGTGACCGTGCGCCTGCTTGTAGACCGCTTCAGCGGCGTGCAAGTGCTACAGGTTGAGGACAGTGGCCCCGGTATTCCCCCAGAAGAGCGCGCACTGGTGCTACAGCCTTTTTACCGGACGCTGGGAACCAACGTCGATGGCTCAGGCCTTGGCCTAGCCATTGTTCAAGAGATCGCACAGCAATGCGGCGCAACCCTGGAAATGTCCGAGGCACACACCCACAAGGCCACGCCCGGCCTTTTGGTGAC
>JABBAS010000001.1:2196-86243 GCA_018607835.1 Methylobacillus sp.
ACGCCTAGGGCGTGGGCCTCAGCTCGGGGCCGTCTTTTTCACAGCCACTTTTTTTGCGCTGGCTTTTTTAGCACTTGTTTTCTTGGCCGCCGCCTTCTTAGCTGGTGCCTTCTTAGCGGCGGTTTTTTTAGCCGGTGCCGCCGTCACACCGTCGCCGGCGGCTTTCTTGGCGGTTGCGCGTTTGGTGGCTGCCTTCTTAGCTGCTGTGGTTTTTCCTGCGGCGGTTTTCCGAGGAGGGTACTTGCTTACGCGCGGCTCGAACTCAAAAACAACCCGCCCCTCGTCCGCGCTCCACGCCAAGAAGGCTTTGAATGCGCGTCGTGTACGCATGGACACGAATTTGTCCAGCAAGTCGGTCTTCCCCGTGGTGAGCAGTTTTTGAATTTGCTCGGTATCTACCGGCTGTTGCAACACAATCTTGCCCGACTTAAATTTACAACTGGGCGTCGGCTGCGCCTCGGTTGGCACCAACTTTTCGCAAACATACGAGCTACCGTGCTCGAAGACACGGGCCCCACAGCTCGGACAAGCGCCCAATGCCGTGGCCGCACTGAAGTCAACAATTTCTCCGGTATCGGCATTGGCGTCGTTGCCAAAGTCAAACTCCAGCTTCCAGTTCTTATCCTCTTCGCCCCACTTCAGCGCCAGCTCCGCCGTGAACGGCCAGCCCGCTTTTGAGCGGAAGCCGTCCAAGGGGCCAATCTGCTTGTCGCGTAAAAAGGTCTCTACCTCGTTCAACTCGAAGGCACGGCCTGCCGGTATCTTCGTAATCGAAAAACCGCAACCCTCGGCCTGTGTGGCCGCACCGGTGCAGGTATAGCGCCGATAATTTTCCTTCACAATGCCGCTGCAATTAGGGCATGGCGTTGTCAGCGTTGCGTAATCACCCGGAATGGTGTCGCGGTCATACTCCTTGGCTTTACGCACCATGCGCTCTGTCATCGTCGCAATCTCGCCCATGAAGCTCTCGCGGCTCATCAGGCCTTGCTCCATTTGCGAGAGCTTGTACTCCCACTCACCCGTTAGCTCTGCACGCGAAAGCTCGTCCACACCTAAGCCGCGCAGCAAGGTCATGAGCTGAAAGGCCTTCGCGGTCGGGATCAGCTCACGCCCTTCACGCAGCATGTATTTCTCAGCAATTAGCCCCTCAATAATGCTGGAGCGTGTCGCGGGCGTGCCCAAGCCTTTTTCTTGCATGGCCTCTCGAAACTCGTCGTCCTCCACGGACTTTCCTGCGCCCTCCATGGCCGACAACAGCGTCGCTTCCGAGTAGCGCGCAGGCGGGCGTGTCTTGAGGTCTTTTAACAAGGCCTCTATGGTTTGGGCGCCCTCCCCGGCTTGCACGGCGACCAGCGATACGCCATCTTTCTCGTCATCTTGAGCGTCTTTGCCGTAAATCGCCATCCAGCCGGGTGTTACCAACACCTTGCCTTCGGTCTTAAACGTTTGATCGGCTGCCCGTGTGATGCGCGTCGTGGTCAAAAATTCTGCCGATGGGAAGAAGACGGCCATGAAGCGTCGCACGACCAAGTCGTACACTTTCTGCTCGGCCTCGCTCAAGCCTGACGGCGCTTGCAACGTCGGAATGATCGCAAAGTGGTCGCTAACTTTCTTGTTGTCGAACACACGGGGCAACTTGCGGACATACGACTTCTCTATCGCCAACGCCGCGTGTGGCGCCAAGTGCGCCATGCCACTACTGGCCAGCATGGCGAAGGTGTCTTGAACCGTTGGCACGTAGTCTTCTGGCAAGGCGCGCGAGTCGGTACGCGGATAGGTCAACGCTTTGTGGCGCTCATACAGGCTTTGCGCAATTTGTAACGTGGTTTTGGCCGAGTACCCGAACTTTCCGTTGGCCTCGCGCTGCAACGAGGTGAGGTCAAACAGCGCAGGGCTGGCTTTGGTAGACGGCGCAGAGGTCTCACTCACCGTCGCAGATTGGTCACGCACCGCATCCACAATTTTTTGCGCCTGCGCCACGTCCCAGAGGCGCTCCGGTTTTTGCTCTGTGTCTCGGACCTCGCCCTCCGCCGTGGGGGGTCGCTTCCAGTTTTCATCAAACCACTTGCCAACGTATTCGCCTTGCGTCACTTTGAAGGTGGCGTGGATTTCCCAGTACGGCCGGCTCACAAACTTGCGAATGGCCTCCTCGCGCACCACCACCACCGATAGGGTGGGGGTTTGCACCCGCCCAACGGTGGTTAAAAAGAAGCCCCCATCGCGGGAGTTAAATGCGGTCATGGCACGCGTGCCGTTGATACCAACCAACCAGTCCGCCTCTGATCGGCAGCGGGCGGCATCGGCCAGCGGTTGCATCTGCTCATCAGAGCGCAAATTTACAAACCCATCGCGAATGGCTTGCGGTGTCATAGACTGCAGCCACAAACGCCGTGCAGGCTTACCCAACGGTTTCTTCTCACTCGCAAACTGCTCAATGAGCCTAAAAATAAGCTCGCCCTCGCGTCCGGCGTCACACGCATTGATCAGGCGGTCAATGTCTTTTCGCTTCGCGAGCTTCACGACTGCGTTCAAACGCGACTTGGTCTTCTCTATGGGACGCAGGTCAAAATGCGGGGGCAAGACGGGCAGGTTATTGAAGCTCCACTTACCGCGCTTCACGTCAAACGCCTCTGGCGCCGCAATCTCTACAAGGTGTCCCACCGCGGAGGTCACCACATACTGCTCGTTCTCAAAGGCGTCGTCTGACTTCTGAAAAGCACCCGTCGTTGACGTGAGCGCTGCCGCAATATCTTTTGCAACCGAAGGCTTTTCAGCAATGACTAATGTTTTCATCTGTCTACAATCTGTTCTGTCTGCTAACGCACAAACACCCCCCGTGCAACGATGCACAGGTAGGGGAACCTTACCAAATTTTTTGAGTCTGTTTTATCTTGTCCAAAACCAACGCCACCACTCGCTCAAAACCAACGGCCAAAATGTGCGCTGCGGCCCAACAATACAAAGCCCGCGTTGAGGCACGCGACTCCGAGGTCCACGGCAAAGGCGTCTTCGCCCTAACCGACCTCAAAGCGGATGACACCCTCATCGAATACATTGGTGAGATTATTGACTGGGAGGAGGCCTTGCGTCGCCACCCACATGACCCCAGCCAACCGAATCACACGTTTTATTTTCACATTGATGAGTCTCGGGTGATCGATGCCAACGTCGACGGTAACCGCGCACGTTGGATTAATCACAGCTGCGACCCTAACTGCGAAGCCAGCGAGGAGGGCGGGCGCGTATTCATCAGAACCCTGCGCGCGATCGCGGCCGGCGACGAATTGTTTTATGACTATGGCTTGGTCATTGACGAGCCTATGAGCGACGAGTTGAAGGCCGACTACCCCTGCTGGTGCGGCGCACCAACCTGCCGTGGCACCCTGCTCTCAGCGACACCGGACGCCGACGCGTTTAAGGCAACGAAGACAAAGACCAAGACCAAGCCTAAGGTCAAATCTAAGGTCAAGGCAACGCCTAAAGCAGGGCCCAAGACCAAGCCCGTCGCAACAAAGTGACCACGACCGACCCACGAGCATCCGGCGCCAGCGACGACGTGTTTCGCGCGCTCAACGGCGCAGCGGAAGCCATCTGGTTGGACAACCACGCCACATGGCCGGATGTTAGCGTAGAGGTGCTTCCCTCGATTGACTCCACCAACACCGCGCTCATGCGGCGGGCCCGCGTAGGGCAGCACCAACCAGTGGTGCTGATGGCCGTCACCCAGACCGCCGGCAAAGGCCGCTCAGGTAAGGCCTGGGAGAGCCCTGCAGGCGACTCCCTGAGTTTTTCGGTTGGCCTACCCATGGCGGCTGACGCGCCGCTGTCAGGCCTGTCACTGGCCATTGGCTTGGCGCTGGCAGAGAAGCTCACCCCACGCGCACACATTAAATGGCCAAATGATTTATGGGTAGACCAGCAGAAGCTGGCAGGCATTTTGATTGAGGTGGCCACGCTTGGCCACACGCGCTTTGTGGTGGTTGGGGTGGGCCTCAACATACAGACGCCACAGCTGCTGCACCCCACTGCGGCCGCCGTGCCACCCATTGGCTTGCGTGACGTCACAGGCGACCCCGCGCTGGACATCGGTGAGACAGCCGCTCACTGTGTCAATCAGGTCTTCGCGGCCTTCACACACTTTACAGAGTCGGGCTTTTCCTCGCTGATTGAGCGCTACGCCGACAGGGACGCACTGCGGGACGTGGCCGTGCGGTTGTCCGACGGGACAACTGGCACCGCGCGCGGCGTTACGGCGGCAGGTGCGTTGCGCTTAGAAAGAGCGGACGGCACAATGGTCGACATCATCAGCCAAGAAGTCAGTGTTCGGCCATGCGCTACCTAGTCATCATTTTTCTTCTAACCCTTAACGGGCTTGTTTGGCTCTGGGGTCATGACCACCTGCGATCGGTGGGTCTCCCTGCGCCAAGTCTGAGTACCGACGCGTCCTCCGAGCGCCCGAACGATGCGAAAGCTGCTAAGGCCGCTGCTGAGGCTGCTGCTGAGACGAATGGCGCGCTGGCTCCCGACGCCGCACCGGTTGCGCTCGTTGCACCCGTTACGCCCGTTGCGCCGGCCCCCCCATCAACACCCGCCGCATCAATAGCCACCGCAAAAACGCCAACCAGCGCGGTGCCACCACCCTTTACAAACGCGACGAGCCAGTCGGTGATGCCCGCCAGTTGCTGGCAAGCGCGGTTTTGGCCCGCCGAGGCAAAGTCCGCGCTATTGGCTGCACTGACCCGCCAAGCGGACGACGTGCTGTGGCGGCTGTTACCCAGCCAGCTTGACCAACGCTGGGTCGTCATCAACGACGGCAGCGGGCAGGCCTTGGCGCAGTTAAAAACCCGGCTGCGCCGGGCGGGTTTGGATTACAGAGACAGCAAGCCCCCCTTTCCGCCAGGCGTCATCGTCGGCACCTTCAGCACGGAGGGGGCAGCGAACGCCCTACTGGCAGAGTTGAACGCACGCCGCGAACAGGGGTTTGAGGTGAGGCAATCTCGGCCAGACAGTCTTGTCTGGGAGGTCGCTATTTATGCACACACCGCCTTAGATCGCGACCGCTTATTGGCGGCACTGGATGCGATTCCGCGCTATGACAACGGTGAGTTGCGTATTTCGGACTGCCCAGACAAACCTTAGTTGTCGCTGCATAGCGCGCTCACAAAAAAGCCGGCAAGTCGCCGGCTTTTTAATGCACAGGGCAGGTCACGGTTTACTTGCTAGCCGCCACACGCGCCATCTCCAAACACTTGTTGGAGTAGCCCCATTCGTTGTCATACCAGCTGACCACTTTGACAAACGTCTTATCCAAAGCAATACCCGCCTCAGAATCAAACACCGAGGTGCACGACTCACCGCGGAAATCAGTGGCCACGACTTTGTCTGCGGTGTAACCCAAAACGCCCTTCATCGCGCCTTCACTGGCCGCCTTCATCGCCGCACAAATTTCTTCGTAGCTGGCTTCGTTCTCGAGCTCGACCGTCAAGTCAACGACAGACACGTCTGACGTGGGGACACGGAAGGCCATGCCGGTCAGCTTCTTGTTCAATGAGGGGATGACGACACCCACCGCCTTTGCTGCGCCCGTGCTGGAAGGAATAATATTTTCCAAAATACCGCGACCACCACGCCAGTCTTTGTTTGACGGTGCATCAACGGTTTTTTGCGTCGCGGTCGCCGCGTGTACGGTCGTCATCAGGCCACGCTTAATGCCCCAGGTATCGTTCAACACCTTGGCAACAGGTGCCAAGCAGTTGGTCGTACAGCTGGCATTAGAGATAATGGCCTCGCCGGCATAGCTTTCGTGATTAACGCCGTAAACAAACATGGGCGTATCGTCTTTGGACGGCGCACTCAAAATCACTTTTTTCGCGCCAGCGGCCAGATGCTTCTCTGCCGTCTCCTTGGTCAAAAACAAGCCCGTTGACTCAATGACAACGTCGGCACCCACGTCATTCCATTTGAGATTAGCCGGATCACGCTCGGCGGTCAGGCGGATTTTTTTACCGTTCACGATGAGCGTGTTGCCATCGACGGCGATATCACCTTTAAAACGACCGTGTACGCTGTCGTACTTCAGCATGTAGGCGAGATAGTCGGGCTCCAACAAATCGTTAATCGCCACAATTTCGATGTCAGAAAAGTTCTCAGTTGCGGCACGGAATACCATGCGGCCGATGCGACCGAAGCCGTTGATACCTAGTTTAATTGTCATTTTTAATCTTTCATTTACACGTCATTAATTCAAATTACAGCCAGCCAGTTGCGACCACCGACATCAGCCACGAAGCACTTTTTCAACCGTATCTGCCACGTTCTTTTCGGTAAAGCCGAAGTGCGCAAACAAGGCGGGAGCCGGCGCTGACTCACCGAAGGTATCCAAACCGACGACCGCAGCGCAACCGTACTTCCACCAGCCATCCGTGCTGCCCATCTCCACCGCAACGCGGGGTAGGCCCTTGGGCAAAACAGACAACTTATACGCCACCGTCTGGCGATCGAACGTGGTGGTGCTGGGCATAGACACCACACGCACAGCAATACCGCGCTGCGCCAACACGCCTTGCGCTTTCAATGCCAGCGCGACCTCGGACCCTGTCGCCACAATCACCGCTTGCGCTTTCTTACGCAACCCCACCTCGCTGGGCTCGGCGAGCACATACGCGCCCTTGCTGATTTCGTCTAGGGCCAACTTAGGGCTGTATGGCAAGTTTTGACGCGACAGCAGCAACGCGGATGGCCGCGTTGTGTTTTGCAACGCAGACGCCCATGCGACCGCCGTCTCTGCCGTGTCCGCTGGGCGCCACACGTCTAGGTTCGGAATCAGCCGCAGGCTGGCGGCATGCTCAATAGATTGGTGTGTCGGGCCATCTTCACCCAAACCGATGGAGTCGTGCGTAAAGACATGCACCACGCGCTTCTTCATGAGAGCGGCCATACGGATGGCATTGCGGCTGTAATCGCTAAACGTCAGAAAGGTGCCGCCGTAAGGGATGTAACCACCGTGCAACGCAACGCCGTTCATGATGGCGGCCATACCAAACTCACGAACGCCGTAATTGATGTGGCGCCCGCCCACCCCTTCAGCGGTGTTGCTCACGGCACCCGCCGCGTCCACGCGCAGGTTGGGAGTCGACGGTGTATTGGTGAGGTTAGAGCCGGTTAAGTCGGCGGAGCCGCCCAACATCTCCGGCAATGCCGCGGTGAAAAAGCCCAATGCAATTTGCGAGGCCTTGCGCGACGCAACGGTCTCGGCCTTGGTGTCCGCAGCCACAATGGCGTCAAACGCGATTTGCTGGAAATTAGCGGGTAAGTCACCCTTCATCCGTCGCAGCAACTCCGACGCCAACGCGGGATGTGCGGCTTGATACGCTGCAAAACGAGTGCTCCAGCTGGCTTGGGCATCGGCACCCGTCGCCACCGCGCTCCAATCGTCATACACAGCGGCGGGAATCTCAAATGGTGCATGGTCCCAACCGAGCGCTGCACGTGTCAGCGCTATTTCCTCAGGGCCCAGCGGCTCGCCGTGCGCCTTCGCGGTGTTGGCACGGTTAGGTGAACCCTTGCCAATCGCGGTTTTACAAACAATCAAGGTGGGCTTGTCCGCACTGTTCTTGGCAGCAGCAATCGCTTGGTCAACGGCATGGACGTCATGGCCATCAATGGGGCCAATCACTTGCCAACCGTAAGCCTTGAAGCGTGCTGGGGTGTCATCAACAAACCACGGGGCAACCTGACCGTCAATGGAGATGCCGTTGTCGTCGTACAGCGCGATCAGCTTGTTTAGTTTCCAAGCACCGGCCAACGCGCTGGCCTCGTGGCTGATGCCTTCCATCAAACAGCCATCGCCCAAGAAGACGTAGGTTTGATGGTCGACCACCTGATGCCCGGCGCGATTAAATTCGTTGGCAAGTAATTTTTCAGCAAGCGCCATACCTACGGCGTTGGTCAAGCCTTGGCCCAATGGGCCGGTGGTCGTCTCTATGCCCGGCGTCACGTCCACCTCCGGGTGGCCCGGTGTCTTGCTGTGCAATTTGCGGAAGTTTTTGAGCTCGTCTATGGATAAATCGTAACCCGTGAGGTGCAACAGGCTGTAGATCAGCATCGACCCATGGCCGTTGGAAAGTACAAACCGATCACGGTCCACCCAATGCGGGTCTTTTGGGTTGTGCTTTAAATGCTTAGACCACAGCGCAACCGCCATGTCAGCCATGCCCATAGGGGCGCCGGGATGACCCGAGTTGGCTTGTTGTACAGCGTCCATCGCCAATGCACGAATTGCATTGGCCATATTGGTGGTGTTGGCCATAGGTGTCCTGTGAAGGGTGGTATCAGTTAGGGCGCCTGAGCATCGCGCGTCAGACAGCCCATTATTTTAGCCGCATGCGCCAGCGCCTTCGTTGTCTTGGGCGCTGTCGCAGGCGCGTTGCAAATACAGGACAATGTCCGACATGATCACCAACGGCATCATTTTGGCAGCTGGGCGGGGCGAGCGCATGCGCCCGCTCACCGATCACACGCCCAAACCCATGCTGGCCGTTCACGGCCAACCGCTCATGGCGTGGGCGGCCCAACGCATGCAAGCGGGCGGCGTTCAGACGCTCATTGTGAACACGGCTTGGTTGGGCGAGCACATTGAATCGCACTTTGGCGACCACGCCTCTGGCTTGCCCATTCACTACTCACACGAGGGCCTAGATTTCGGACGCGCCCTGGAAACGGCTGGCGGTATCGCCCGCGCACTGCCCCTGTTGCCTGCAGCGGCCCCGGCATTTTGGCTAGCGGCGGGTGACGTCTATGCACCCGATTTTGACTTCAGCACGTCGGACACTCTCGGCAGACCCATGGCATGGGTTGACGCGTTTTTGCGCAGTCCACGCTTGGCGCACCTGTGGATGGTGGCCAACCCAGACCATCACCCCCACGGTGATTTCACCCTCACGGCTGACGGTCTGCTACACCATGGGGCGGACGCGACGGGGCCGCGCCTCACCTACGCGACCATTGGTTTATTCAAACCCACCCTGTTTTCGCAGGCCTGGTCCCAGATTCCAGCGGGGAATCCCGCTGGCGTTGCCAGCCCATTGGCACCGCTGCTGAGACAGGCCATGGATGCCGGATTGGTTAGCGGTGCGCGCTATGACGGCCAATGGGTGGACGTTGGCACGCCAGCGCGATTGGCGACGCTGAACGCCACCCCGCCCCACGCCAGCCATGGCCGCACGGGTTAGACTGGCCATTAAACAAGTAGGCAACCCGCTATGAATCCGCTTTTACAAACACACCTCACGCCCTCTGACACGGGTGTTTACGCCGAACGGCGCGCACGCTTGGCGCAGGCCTTGGGGCCAAACGCGCTGGCCATTATTCCAACGGCACCCGAGCGTATGCGCAACCGGGATGCCGACTTCCCCTTTCGGTTCGATAGCTACTTCTTTTACCTGTGTGGTTTCGCGGAACCCAATGCGGTCTTACTGATTGACAGCAGCGGCCACACAACCTTGCTCTGTCAGGCCAAGGACCTAGAGCGAGAAATGTGGGACGGCTACCGATTGGGGCCCCTTGAGGCACCCAGCGCGCTTGGCATTCAATCGGCAGCCCCCATCGCTGAGAAGCACGCCGTGATTGCGAAGCAACTTGAAAATAAGCACGCCGTCTGGTGGCCCTTTGCCACCCACGAAGGCCTGGGTCAGGACGTTGAGCGCTGGCTAGATGCGGTGCGAGCGAAAGCGCGTGCTGGCGTGCGGTGTCCATCCATGCAAAGCGACGTGTGCGCGATTCTGGATGAAATGCGCCTCGTTAAAGATACCCACGAAATACAGACCATGGGCCGTGCGGGCAGCATCAGCGCCCACGCACACGTGCGGGCAATGCGCTACAGTGCGGCGGCCCTCCGGCGAGGAGAGGACCTGAGGGAATACCATTTGGAAGCGGAGCTCTTACACGCGTTTAGAAGCGGCGGCGCGCAGTTCCCAGCCTACACATCGATCGTCGCCGCCGGTGCGAACGCGTGTGTTTTGCACTACCGCGCGGGAAATCAGGCGGTTGTGTCCGGTGACTTGGTACTGATTGACGCGGGTTGCGAGCTCGATGGCTATGCCGCCGACATCACACGTACGTTTCCTGCCAATGGCGTGTTTAGCGCACCGCAACGGGACGTCTACGCGGTGGTACTGGCAAGCCAAGAGGCCGCTGTCGCCGCGACGCGCCCAGGCGCCCGCTTTAATGACCCACATGACGCCGCGCTGCGCGTGCTTTGCGAAGGCCTACTCGACTTGGGAATACTCAACCGGCAAGACGCGGGCACCGTTGACGACGTGATTGCCAACCGGCTATACAGCCCGTTTTATATGCACCGAACCAGCCACTGGCTCGGCTTGGATGTCCACGACTGCGGCGCTTACAGTGAGCCGCTTAGCGAGGCGTCAGCTGGCGTTGCGCCGGCGACACCGCTGACGCGGCCCCTGGTACCCGGCATGGTGTTGACCATTGAGCCCGGCCTCTATATCCGCCCGGCAGAGCAGGTGCCCGAGGCCTTTCACCACATTGGTATTCGCATTGAAGACGACGCCTTGGTCACCGCTGACGGCTGCACCCTCTTGACCCGCGAGGTGCCGGTCGCAATCGACGAGATTGAGGCGCTCATGCGGGCGTGACCCCCTAATCCCATGACCCTCCGTCACGCCACGATACGCAGCGTTAATGTTGGCATTGCACGTCCCCTGATGGTGGGGGGACGCCCGGTCATGAGCGCGATGGATAAGCGAGGGCAAACAGGCGAGGTACACGTGGGTACCCTGGGGCTCGCCGGCGACGAGCAGGTCGAATTGGCCTATCACGGGGGCATCTCCCAAGCCGTCTACGCCTACCCCATTGAACACCTACCGTTTTGGCAGGCGCGACGGGCGGCGCAAGCGCCCGGCCTCTTCGAGACCCCGCTTGAGATGGGCGGGTTGGGGGAGAATTTAAGCATCGAAGGGTTGTTGGAACACGAGGTCTTCGTTGGCGACCAGCTGGTTGGGGCGAACGTTGTCTTTCGCGTCACACAACATAGAGAACCCTGTGCCAAATTGAATGCCGTGCTCGGCTATGCGACCGCGGCAAAGGAGATGGTCGCCGAGGCGCGCACCGGGTTTTACTTGCGCGTAGAGCAAACCGGCACTCTCCAAGCGGGTGATTGTCTGGCGCTGCACCCGGGCCGCCAAGAAATCAGCGTGGCCGACATGGCGCGCAGCAAGTGGGCAAGACACGCGCGTGATTAGCGTATTTGCGACCAAAAAGTCAAAAGCGTCTGACCCCAAGCCTGCCCATTCAGCCCAACGAAACGGTAGGTAACTGCCTACAATCGCATGATTGGGCCAAAATCAACGGCTCTAGCTTACTCTGCGCCTTTTCGCAGCACACCATGACACAAAATAAATCCGCCAACGACAGCAAAAATGCCGAATTACGCCGCGCGGCACTCGACTACCACGAGTTCCCAACACCCGGAAAAATTGCGGTCGCGGCGACCAAGCAACTAACCAATCAGCGCGACTTGGCTTTGGCCTACTCACCCGGCGTAGCGGCGCCCTGCGAAGAGATTGTGGCGGACCCGGCCAATGCGTTCCGCTACACCAGCCGAGGCAACCTGGTCGGTGTTATCACCAACGGCACCGCCGTTTTGGGGCTGGGCGACATTGGTCCTCTGGCGTCCAAGCCCGTGATGGAGGGCAAGGGTGTTTTATTTAAGAAGTTCGCAGGCATCGATGTTTTTGACATTGAGATCAATGAACGTGACCCCGCAAAGCTGGTCGAGATCATTGCTGCGCTAGAGCCGACCTTTGGCGGCATTAACCTAGAGGACATCAAGGCGCCAGACTGCTTCTACGTCGAGCGCAAGTTACGCGAGCGTATGAAAATCCCGGTTTTCCACGACGACCAGCATGGCACCGCGATTGTGGTGGGTGCGGCATTTTTGAATGGCCTGAAGGTCTTGGGTAAAGATATCAAGCAAGTCAAGCTGGTGACGTCTGGGGCTGGGGCTGCCGCGCTGGCCTGCCTCAACTTACTGGTAAAGCTTGGCCTACCGCGCGAGCACATTTGGGTGACCGACTTAGGGGGCTTGGTTTACGAAGGCCGCACCGAACTCATGGACGAAGACAAAGCCCAGTTCACCCAGAAAACAGACCTGCGCACGCTCTCGGACGTTATTCAGGGTGCCGACGTGTTTTTGGGCTTGTCTGCCGCGGGTGTGCTGAAGCCAGCAATGGTTGCCGGCATGAACGAGCGGCCTTTGATTTTCGCTTTGGCCAACCCAACGCCGGAAATTCTGCCAGAAGAAGTCCGCACCGTCCGTGACGACGCCGTTATGGCAACGGGCCGCACGGACTACCCCAACCAGGTCAACAACGTTCTGTGCTTCCCCTACATCTTTCGGGGTGCTTTGGACGCGGGTGCGTCCACCATTACCGACGAAATGGAAGTCGCGGCGGTACACGCGATTGCGGAGCTTGCGCAGGCCGAGCAAAGCGAGGTCGTTGCGGCGGCCTACATCGGTGAGCAACTGACCTTTGGTCCCGAGTACCTGATTCCCAAGCCTTTCGATCCGCGGTTGATGATTAAGATCGCACCGGCTGTGGCGCAAGCAGCAATGGACAGCGGCGTCGCCACGCGGCCGATTGCCGATATGGCGGCGTATATGGAGCGCCTGCAGAGTTTTGTATTTGCATCCGGCACCCTCATGAAGCCGATCTACGCGGCAGCTAAAGCCGCACAGATTAAGCGGGTGGCCTATGCTGAAGGCGAGGAAGAGCGCGTGTTACGCGCTTGCCAAGTGGTCTCCGACGAGGGGCTGGCCAGACCCACGCTCATTGGTCGGCCCGCCGTCATCGTCCAACGCATTCAGAAGTTCGGCCTGCGACTGAAGGAGGGCGTGGACTATGACGTTGTCAACGTTGAGCAAGATGACCGGTATCACGCTTTTTGGCAGCAATACCACCGAAAAACAGCGCGGCATGGGGTTACCCAGCAACTGGCCAAAATTGAAATGCGCAGAAGGCTGACGCTGATCGGGTCTATGTTGTTAGAAAACGGCGATGTTGACGGCCTAATTTGTGGGACATGGGGGAGCACACTCAATCACCTGGACTACATCGATCCGGTCATTGGTAAGCGCGATGGCGCGACCACCTACGCCTGCATGAACGGCCTGATGCTACCCGGCCGGCAAGTGTTCTTGGTGGACACACACGTGAACTATGACCCGTCCGCTGAAGCGCTCACCGAGATTACGTTAGCGGCCGCGGAAGAAATGCGGCGGTTCGGCATCACGCCCAAGGTAGCCTTGTTATCGCACTCCAACTTTGGCTCCTCCAATCAACCCAGCGCGGTCAAGATGCGGCAAACCCTGGCCTTGCTCAAGGAGCAAGCGCCTTGGCTGGAGGTCGATGGGGAGATGCACGGTGATGTGGCACTCGATGCCGCAGCCCGTGATAAGTTGATGCCTGACAGCCTGCTACGCGGCGAGGCTAATTTGCTGGTGCTTCCCAACATTGATGCCGCCAACATCGCCTACAACCTGCTCAAAACCACCTCTGGCGGCGGCATTGCCATCGGCCCTGTTCTGTTGGGTGCCCGTAAGCCCGTGCACATCCTGACCCCCAGCACGACCGTACGCCGCATCGTGAATATGACGGCACTCACCGTCGCTGATGCAAACGTACAACGGAATTAAGCTCTTCGCCCCGGGTTTGCTTATTTTTTAGGCAACTTGGGGCCTGGGTTCCCGCCTGTCTGAGGCCGATAGCGCCTGTCTGTAGGAAACAAGCTTGCGTTTTTGGCGAGAATCAGGCAAACTCTCGCCTTACTTTCAGGGTTAACCCTTGATGATCAAAAGGTGGTCACATTTGCTGATTGCCTTTGGATCTTTTGTACCGAAAAAGTTTGCTAATTGTCGTTCCTGCTGGTCACGCACCACAGTGCGGCGCCCTTCAGGGTGTGGCGTACTTTTTCGCGATGGCCTAGCTTTAATTGTTTATTGAAAAGAAAGAAGCGGAGATGGATACGCCACTTCGTACGGTTCGTACAAACATTGTTCAATCTATTCGCGCACACCGTGTGAGCGAGTTGCAGCGCGCTGCTGAGTTTTTGGGGCATCACTTCCTCTACGCTAACGTGGGCAAAGCCCAAGTGAAGCAGGACGTGCTCGACCTCATCAACGCGCAGTACACACTACCGGCTAGCAGCAACAAAAGCTTTGATACGCTGTACAGCGCTATCACAGACACCCTGCACAAGTCTGGGCCCCAGACTGGTTTCGTAGCGGTTTTGGAGCACATCCCATCGCACTCGAAATTTGACAAAGAAGCACGCGAGCAGTTGCTGGACATCTTCCGCGATGCGGCGGACTACTGGAATGACCGCAAAGTGCCTTTCCGTTGCTTCTACTCGTTCGCAGTTGCACGCGCGGCGACGGGGGAAACGGTTGCCATTAATCTGGAAGGTGGTGAAGAGCCCATGCCCACCGATAAGTTGGTAGACGTTAGCCCAATGGCCTTGCGCATGAGCAGTCCATTTAACGCAGGCTACTGGTTAACAGCCGCCTAGGTGCTCAGGCTTAGCCTAGCGTAGAAAAGCCAGCAAACACTGCTGGCTTTTTTTGGCCTGTACCGCGCCAGTTATCGCGAGCCGTGCACGGCCTGATGCAGCGCCACATACTCATCGACAGTAACCTCTTCTGCCCGGCGGCGGACATCAAACGGTCCCGTGTACCCTTTCGCCTCTAACCAGGCACCTAAGGTGTGACGCAATAGCTTACGGCGCTGGCTAAAAGCGATCTGCACCATTTCAGAAAAAGCGCCCACATCAACCACAGGCGGCTGGGCCTTTGGCACCATGCGCACCATCGCACTATCAACCCGCGGGGGAGGATCGAAGCTTTGCGGTGGGACATGCAAAAAATTAACCATCTCATAACGCCACTGCAGCATCACAGATAGTCGGCCATATGCCGCCGAACGGGGTGACGCAACCATGCGGTCAATCACCTCTTTTTGCAGCATAAAGTGCTGGTCTTTGATCACGTCAACAAAACCCAGAAGGTGAAACAAGATGGGCGTTGAAATGTTGTACGGCAAGTTCCCCACGACACGCAAAGGGCGGTCCGGTGCTGTCTGTGCAATGCCCAGAAAGTCCACCCGCAACACGTCTTGGTCAATCACGGTTAACTGCGGGTTGGCTTGCAAGCGCGTCACCAAGTCCCGGTCTAATTCGACGACGGTTAGATGCTTGAGTTGGCGCAACAGGGGCACGGTCAAGGCACCCAAGCCGGGGCCGATCTCGACCATGTGGTCGTCAACGGACGGGCTGATGCCGTCGACAATCCCCTCAATGATGCCGCCATCGGTTAAGAAGTGTTGTCCGAAGCGCTTGCGTGCAACGTGCCTCATTCTTGGCAGCCCGTCAGCATGCAGCGGGCGAACACCGCTTTGTACCCAGCCCTCACTCGCGCCACTCGCGAATGTCCACGTAGGCCCTGGCACGGGCCTCCGCAGTCCATTTCGCGAATGCCTCATCGGCCGCCTTTTGACGCAAGAGGTTGCTGACAGCCTCGTTTTGAGCCTCTTCGCTCAGCGGCACACGCCGCCTATCCAATACCTCAATCAGGTGCACACCGAAACGCGACACCACGGGCTCACTCACCTCGCTTACGGCGAGGCGGTTCATGGGGCCCTCAAACTCAGGCACAAAAGCGCCCGCATCCACCCAGCCCAAATCACCGCCGCCTGCGGCGGAACCATCTTGGCTATACGCCTTTGCCAGGGCGGCGAAATCGCGCTTGCCCGCTAGCAACTCCGCACGAACATCACGCAACGTTTGAACGGCTTGCTGCTCAGACAACTGCGGCCCTGTTTGCAACAAAATGTGGCGGGCCCGTGTCTGGCTGGCCGTCATCTGGGCCTTTGCAAGCGGACGGCCCAACACCTTCAACAAATGCACGCCAGCACCACTGGTCACGGGCGCACTGACCGCCCCAACCGCCAGCGCCGCCGTGGCGTCGGCAAACAGCGCGGGATAATCAGCGACGTTGCGAACACCCATGTCACCGCCGTTGACACCCTCAGGCGCCTTCGAGAACGTCACCGCCAACGCGGCAAATGACTCGCCTTTGTTCAGCGCCTCACGCACACGGTCCACGCTGGCCATCACGGCGTCTTTCTCTGCTGCGGTCGCATCCTCGCGGATAGGGAAAAATATCTGCGCCAACTGCAACTGCGGTGGAGGCGCTGCACCATCTGGCGCCGCTTGCGCTTCCAAGAAGGCGTCAATGTCGGCTTGACTGCTGCGACTGTCTGCGCTCACAAAACGCTCACGCATGCGCTGCACCGCTAACTGGTCACTGAGTTGTTGACGGAATGACAGCACCGACAAGCCATCTTTCGCGACCGCCGCGCGCAAGGACGCCACGCTCATTTTGTTGTTGCCGGCAACCACCCTTTCCGCGTTGTCAATCTCCTCCTCGGAGACCACAATGCCTTCTTGACGCGCAGCCTGGACCTGTGCGCGCTGGTCAATCAACTGCTCGAGCACCTGTTTACGCAGGGCGGGGGACTCGGCCACACGGTTTTCGCGGGCGACAGCCGCGGTTCGCTGTAACAACTCAAACCAAGTGATGGGCGCGTCATTCACCACGGCCACAATGCGATCGGACAACGCGGGGCCGACCTCTGCGCCGGGCTTGGCTGGCGCTGCCGCCAGCGCAGCTGTCGACAAACAGCAAAGCATCCAAAGCGAGGCTGAGCCCAACCGCATGCGCGCGACCAAGCCGCGCGATTCGTCGTGACATTTCAAAGACATAAGCTCAGGGATCAATCGTAGTTCTGGAATCGACTGGGTGGATTCACTTCTTGCCGCAAATACTGATAACGAGGAATATTGTTACTCAGCGTTTCCAACGGGTTTGCACCCACACGCGAGAAGCCAACAAATTCCAACTGGAAGAGGATTCGGTCATTAGCCTCTGACGCAGAGGTTTGTGTGCGCTCCAAGACAACGCGTCCCAACCAACACCCTGCGTCGTACTCTAAACCCGTCACCATGTCCGCGATGCGCCCGTCCGTTTGGCTGTAGTTCACACGACCAACGCTATACCAGCGCGGGGCGCCTAAGCCGCGACCTTGCCCCAGATCGCTCCCGGCGTCGCCCCACAGGTCATTCAATGGCCACTGCCATGACACGTCCCACAACTCGCTAACATCACGCTGCAGGCGGTAAGCAAGGCTGACCGTGCGGTAACTCCCTGGGTGATAGGTCGCACGCGCCGTTACCCGGGTATACCGGTTGGTATCTTGATCAAGTTGCGCAACGCCATCCAAGCGCCACCTGTCGGACGGGTTGTATGCGCCGCCTAGCAGCACGTCGCTTAAGCGCTCCGTTTGCACGGCCGCGCCATCGGCAATGCCTTGGAACTGATCACGCAAGCGCAGCCGTTGTGCAGCCGTCACATTGAAGACCTCGCGCCCATTTTCGTTGAACCACCGTGAGGTCAGGCCCATGGTCACGTTGCGGCCATCCGCAATGCGGTCGTTGCCAGAAAAAGCATACGGGGAGTAAATGCTGGACAAATTGAAGTCCGTCTCACCCGAGTCGTAGTTGGGCAGTCCATCTTGTTTGCGGTAAGGCGTCTGCGCGAATAGAAAACGCGGCTCCAAGGTTTGTTTGCTCAAACCGCGATCCGCCTCAAACACCACGCCGCCATCCAAACTAAGTGTCGGAACGGTGACTGACGCTCGGCGCCGACCCGACCAGTCCCCCGAGGTCAAAGCCGTGTCCAAGTCATAGTGGCGGCTGTGTACGCGCAAGGCAGGTTGCAGGTAACCACCCAATGTCTCAAAGCGGTGTGAGGTATTTGCCACCACCACCGTCCGCGTCCCGTCTAGGGTATTGATGTCTGGCCTGTCGAACTCGGTAAGCTCGGTTTCAACCGACCAGTCCAGACCCGCCAATTGACCTTTGTTTCCGTGTGAGCCCACACGGTACGCAAGTTGATAGCGATCGTACGGCGGCGTAATCGCGTCGGTGTCCGACGTTTGCAAGGTCTCCCACTTATACACGCCGGCACTGGCGCTCCACAGATTCTCGCCCGTGGTCAACGCAACGTCATTCGCGAGTAAGCGCTCAGTCAAAGAGGTGGTGGTGCGGGGGAAGTCACGCCAATAGTCACCGTCACTGACTTGGTTTATGTTGGTCCGCAGTGTGAGCGGCAACCCGGACGCCTTCAGGCCTTGCTGATGCTGCCAAGCCCAGCCCCAGCGGTCTTGGTCGCGCAAGCTGTCGTTGGGCATGTAGGCGGCGCGCAGCCGACCGCTGTACGCGGTGCCGAGGTAACGGTATTCACCCGCCAGATCGACGCCCCGCTTGCTCATCAGCGTGGGGTAGAGGGTCGCGTCATGGTTGGGCGCAATGTTCAGATAGTAGGGAACCGTTAGCTCCAAGCCGCTGTTGTTATCGATGTTAACGGTGGGTGGCAAGAAGCCCGATTTGCGTGCATCTGATAACGGGAAACTAATCCACGGTGAGCCAATTAGGGGCACGCCCTTGAATCGCAACACCGCGTTTTTCGCCGTTCCCGTGTCTTCGTTTTGGTCAAAGGTGATGCTGGAGGCCGTCACCACCCAATCGGGCAACCACGTGCCCGCACTGGGCCGGGGGCAGGTGGAGTAAACGACGTCTTTGGCCTCGGTTAGGTCGGGGCCTTTGAACTCAATCAGGCTGGCGCGACCATGGCCTTGGCCCGCACCGTTCAAGCTGTTGATTTCAAAATCTGGCGACGTGAAATAGCCTTCGGTGGTACCGATATTGATCTCCGCTTTCGGACCGGTGAACCGGTTGCCTTGCTGGTTAACGCGCACATTTCCCTCGATTAACACGTTATCTGTTACGAGGTTGTGCTCGATCTTGTCGGCTTGAATCACGACACCGCGTCGACGCAATTGCGCATCACCCGTGATGATGGTTGACACATCGGCCTCCCCGCCCACTTGCTGGCCGGAGACAAATGTCGGGGTGGGGTCTTGGGCACCACGCACCTGCTCAACCAGCGCATCGGATGGCTCCAATTCCAGCACCAGCCCGTCGCTCGCTTGCGCAGGCACGTGCAGCGCCATCAAAGCGAGGCCGGCGGGCAACAGTGGCCGCCATGCGCAGATGGCTTTAAAAATCTGAGTGCGCGAAAAGGTAGGCAAGGCCATCGAGGCAACAATCAAGTCAAAAGCTAAATAAAATTCGGTCGATTTTGGCCGAAATGCCTTGTGAGGGCACGCTGCGTAAGGCGCGCATCTGTGCGCCGCCCCTTACAATTACGTCAACATTATCCTACGGACCGGGCCGACCCTGAGTCGTCCAACCAACAACCTATGGTAAACGCCCCTTTTCCCGCAATAAGTTGGCCCTCTGAACCACGCAAGCAGGCATTTGACCAGTGGTTCTCGTCCGTCTGCAACACCCACCAAATTGACGCGAGTAGCCTGCAGGTGGCTTCCGCAGATGCCAGTTTCCGCCGTTATTTTCGGGCACACCGGTTGGGGCAGGCGGCGCATACGGTCATCGTTATGGACAGCCCCCCGCAAAGCGAAAACGCCGCACCCTTTGTGCAGGTCGCCGAGCTACTTGCCAAAGCCCAGTTGCCCGCACCGGACATATTGGCGTGGGACGAGGCCCACGGCTTCCTCTTGCTGAGCGACTTGGGACAGCACACACTCTTAGACGTTCTCAGCACACCTAACGCCAATGCCGCTATTCCAGGAGCACCTTTTGCCGAGCCCCGAGTTGCACGCGTTTTCATGGAGGAGGCGATTGACCTATTGGTGCGCTGGCAACTCGCTAGCGAGCCTGGGGTACTCCCCCCCTACGATGCGCCGCTACTCCGACGTGAGTTGATGCTTTTCCCTGAGTGGTATGTCGCGCAACACAAAGGCTACGCCCTGAGTGAGACCCAAGCGCAGGTGCTACACACCAGCTTTGAGCGCCTGATCGCGCACAACCTCGATGCCCCACAGGTCTATGTGCACCGTGACTACATGCCCAGAAACCTGCTTGTCGGGCCCGATGGCCGCTTGGGCATTGTTGACTTCCAGGACGCCGTCATGGGTCCCGTTACCTACGACATTGCCAGCCTAATGCGAGACGCTTTTTGGACCTGGGACGATGACTTCGTTATTGACATCACCATCCGCTACTGGGAGCGTGCGCGCGTTGCCGGCTTGCTGAACCACGGTGATTGGGCCAATGACTTTGGTTCATTTTTCAAAGCGGTGGAGTGGATGGGGTTACAACGGCATCTCAAGATTCTGGGTATTTTTGCGCGCCTCAGTCTCCGCGACGGAAAACCCAAATACCTCGCGGACACGCCCCGCTTCATTCAGTACGCCCGTGCGACGGCGGGGCGCTACATAGAGCTGAAGCCCCTGCTGCGCTTGTTAGATGCGATAGAGGGCGAGTAAGTGCCGCGTATTTATTGCCCCGACCCGTTGTTGACACACACCGCACTTGGCCTACCGCGCGAGGCAAGTCGTCACATACAGGTCCTGCGTATGCAACCGGGTATGGCGGTCACCCTATTTGATGGACGCGGTGGTGAGTTCGAGGCCACGATTACAGCCATGGGTAGGCAAGCGGTCGACGTGCTTGTCGGCACCCACCAGCCCCACGAGCGTGAAGCCGCTCACGCGGTGCATCTGGCCGTGTGCATGCCCGCCAATGAGCGCATGGACTGGTTGGTTGAAAAAGCCACCGAGCTGGGCGTCCAACGCATCACCCCACTCATGGCACAGCGCAACGTCGTGCGTCTACAAGGCGAGCGGGCCCAAAAGAAACAAGCGCATTGGCGGGCGGTCGCTATCGCGGCGTGTGAGCAATGCGGGCGCAACCAAGTGCCCGTTGTCGACGCGCCAGTCACGCTAGCGCAGTGGCTACGCGATCAGGCGCTGCCCACAACAGGCGACGTGGATGCACACCGTGTTGTTCTATCCCTCACAGACACGCAGACGGCCGGTAGTGTGACGCCGGCGTCCGGTGCCACGCGCGCGCTAATCGGGCCTGAAGGCGGTCTGACGCCAGAGGAAGAAGCCAGCGCCCAGCAACAAGGCTTTGCCCGGGTCCAGCTCGGTCCGCGCGTCTTGCGCACCGAAACCGCTGCGTTGGCGGCACTGATGCATTTCGGTCACCTCGGCTGAAAGCGTGCGCCAAGTTAAGCCCCCACACATGGGATGGTGACGGTAGAATATTAGCTATCACTAATATTTTGGCGGCTGCGAGGCATGCGCGTGGACATATATGAACCGTAATCTCTGGTTGCTCGCACTAGCTCAGGGCCTCTTTCTCACCAACAACGTGGTGTTTATTGGCATCAACGGCTTGGTTGGTTTGGCCCTTGCACCCGTTGGCTGGATGGCCACATTGCCGATTACCGGCTACGTGGTGGGCAGTGCCTTGTCTACCGGCTTGGTGGCGAAGTCGCAGCAGCGTTGGGGCCGACGCGTCTCGTTCCAACTGGGCTTACTTGCCGCAATCGCCTCGGCCTTACTTTGTGCCCTTGCCACCGTATGGCAGACGTTCTACTTGCTGATTGCGGCAACGATGCTGGCGGGTTACTACAGCGCCAACGCCCAGCTTTATCGATTTGCTGCGGCCGAGCTGGCTGGCAGCATGGCCAAAGAAAAAGCCATTTCACTGGTCTTAGCTGGTGGCTTAGCGGGGGCGATCGTCGGGCCTAATATGGCCGCCTACACCCGCGACTTAACCAGCACCCCTTTTACGGGAGCCTACATTGCCTTGGCGGTTGCCGGCGTGCTGTCGCTCTTTGTAGTCGGTAAAATTCGCTTCCCTGAAGTCCCCAAGCGCGGCCCCAATGACGCCGTCGGGCGACCCTTGCGTGTGATCATGCGTCAACCCGTCTTTATCATCGCCGTCGGCGGTGCGGCACTCGGCTACGGCGTGATGAATCTGCTCATGGCCGCCACGCCTTTGGCCATGCAAGTCTGCGGTATGAGCTTTGACAACACGGCAGTGGTGCTGGAATGGCATGTCATCGGGATGTTTGCGCCTGGCTTTTTCACCGGTCACTTGATACAGCGTTTTGGCGTGTTGCGCATCATGGGCGTGGGCGTCTTACTCAACCTAGCCTGTATCGCGATTGCACTGACTGGTGAAGACCTCACGCATTTCACCATCGCTCTGTTTGTGCTGGGTATCGGCTGGAACTTTTTGTTCACGGGTGGCACCGCGTTGGCGCTAGAAACCTATAGACCCGAGGAGAAGGACAAGGCGCAAGGCGCTATTAATTTCGTCACGTTTGTGTGTATGGCCGTCAGCTCTTTTGCCTCCGGTGCGGTGATCTCTACCCAAGGCTGGGCTTGGCTCAACGTGGGCGCCATACTCCCCGTTGCATTAACGGGAATGGGTCTGTGGTGGCTAGCCCTGCAACACCGCGCGCCACCTGCGCCGTCGGCTTAACGCTTGCGCGGGTGCGGCGCTTTAGGTATGAAACTTAAATACCGCTGTACTGGCCGTGAGGTTAGGTAGCCAACGGCGCGGCGTACCGCCATGCAAACCAAACCCTTCGGCGATGCGTAGGTTGTTGGCCTGGGCGAGCACCTCGAAGTCGGCAAATGTACCCACGCGAATGTTGGGCGTGTTGTACCACTGATACGGCAAACGCTTGGTGACCGGCATGCGACCCAACAAGACTTGCAAGCGGTTGGGCCAGTGGGCGAAGTTCGGGAAAGAAACAATACCAATACGCCCAACACGCGCCGTCTCCCGCAACATGACCTCGGCGTTGCGTAGGTGCTGCAAGGTATCCAATTGCAACACCACATCAAACGACTGGTCTTCAAACATTTGAAGGCCCTCGTCCAAATTCAACTGCAACACATTCACACCACGGGCAATACAAGCCGCTACTTTACTGTCATCGATTTCGACGCCATAGCCATGGCATTGCCGTGTGTTTTGCAAATGCGCCAAAAAGCGGCCATCCCCACAGCCCAAGTCCAATACCCGCGCACCCACCGGGACCAAGGCGGCAAGCGCCAACATGCTGTCATCACCGCTCATGGGACACCTCTTTGTCAAAGTACGCACGAACCGCGCTGTGGTAGCGCCCATCGTCCAACAAGAATGCATCATGGCCGTGCGGGGCGTCTATCTCCGCATACGACACCCGCCGCTGGTTATGCAGCAAGGCACGCACCAGCTCACGACTGCGACTGGGTGCGAAGCGCCAATCCGTCGTAAAACTCACGACTAGAAACGAGGCCTTCACCTGCCCAAGGGCCGCCGTAAGGCTGCCGCCGTAGGACTTGGCGGGGTCAAAATAATCCAATGCGCGGGTGATCAGCAAGTAGGTGTTGGCGTCAAAGTATTCCGCAAACTTATCCCCCTGATAGCGCAAATAACTTTCAATTTCAAACTCAACAGCCTGCGTGCTGAACTGGAAATCCCGCTCTGGCCCGGTTGACGCTTGGGTTACGTCGTTCGCGAGTTGGCGCAAACGGCGACCAAATTTCTCGTTCATTACGTCGTCGCTCAGATAGGTGATGTGTCCAATCATCCTCGCGATACGCAAGCCACGGCGTGGCAATGTGTCATGCGCGTGGTAATGGCCCTCGTGAAAGTCAGGGTCGGTCACGATCGCGCGTCTAGCCACCTCGTTGAAGGCAATGTTTTCAGCGGTTAAGTTAGCCGCACTCGCTACGACAACCGCATGGCGCACACGGTCCGGATACTGCATGGCCCAACTCGTTGCCTGCATACCGCCCAAGCTGCCGCCCATCACGGCGGCCAACTGCGCAATGCCTAAGGCATCTAGTAACGCCGCCTGCGCATTGACCCAGTCCTCTACCGTCACAACGGGGAAGTCGGCGCCCCACATCCGGCCCGTTTCGGGGTTAAGCGTTGTCGGCCCACTCGAGCCGAAACAAGAGCCGATGTTGTTAACACCAATCACAAAAAATCGATCGGTATCAACGGGTTTGCCTGGGCCCACCATGTTGTCCCACCACCCTTCGCTTTTAGCTCGCACCGTGCCATCTTCCTCAACATACACACCCGCAACGTGGTGCGAGGCGTTCAGGGCGTGGCAAATGAGTACCGCGTTGCTCTTATCAGCACACAATTCCCCATACGTCTCGTAGGCTATCTCGTAGCTGGGCAAGACCGCGCCACTCTGCAACGCGAGCGGCTCGCTGATACGCAGCGTTTTAGTTTCGGCAATTAGTGGCATGGCACAAAAAACCCGGTGAACCAAAAACGGGGCCGGGTGGTGCCTGAGCGGTCCGTTTTTAGCTGAATTTATAAAAGGCGCCCGCAAGCCGGAGCAAATCAGCGCAATGACAGTATAGCAATGCCTGGCCCCAGCACGCCCAGCACGCTTGGCACCCGGGCCAAACGACCGTCTCAACCGCCGCACCAATCCAGCGCGCCAGTCATGGTTTTGGCGCATAAATTGCTTGCTTTTTGGGCGCAGGGCTTAAAGCGCCCATTTTTGCACCAAAAACAAACATAAGCACCAGGAAATCACGGTATGGACGCACTACAACAGGGCGCAGACGCGCTATTTATACTCCTTGGCGGCATCATGGTGCTCGCTATGCATGCGGGTTTCGCGTTCCTTGAGTTGGGAACCGTTCGCAAGAAAAGCCAAGTTAACGCCTTGGTCAAAATCTTGGTGGATTTCTCCGTTTCAACGGTGGTCTATTTTCTGGTGGGCTACGGTGTCGCATACGGCACGCACTTCTTTATAGGCGCGGAGCAGCTCGCCCAGCAAAATGGTTATGAGCTGGTGAAGTTCTTCTTCCTGCTGACATTTGCCGCAGCGATTCCCGCGATTATCTCTGGCGGCATCGCTGAGCGCGCCAAGTTTTGGCCGCAATTGATTGCCACCGCCGTCATCGTCGGATTCGTTTACCCGTTCTTTGAGGGCATCATGTGGAATGGCAATTTCGGCGTACAAGCGTGGCTGGAAGCGCAGTTTGGTGCGGCGTTCCACGACTTCGCTGGCTCAGTTGTCGTCCACTCCGTGGGCGGTTGGATCGCTCTGCCTGCGGTATTGCTGTTGGGCGCCCGCCATAACCGTTATCGTAAAGACGGCTCACTCAGCGCACACCCACCGTCAAGCATTCCTTTCCTTGCGCTGGGCGCTTGGATATTGTGCGTCGGCTGGTTTGGCTTCAATGTGATGAGTGCACAACGGCTAGAAAATATTTCTGGCCTGGTTGCCGTGAACTCCTTAATGGCCATGGTGGGTGGCACCTTGGCAGCACTCATCGCTGGCAAAAATGACCCGGGCTTCGTTCACAACGGCCCCCTGGCCGGCTTGGTGGCCGTCTGTGCGGGCTCGGACATCATGCATCCCCTGGGCGCACTCATGGTCGGGGTGGTTGCGGGCTTACTCTTTGTTTGGTTATTTACCCGCGTACAAAACAAATGGAAAATCGATGACGTCTTAGGTGTGTGGCCATTACACGGCTTATGCGGCACATGGGGCGGCATTGCCGCGGGGATCTTTGGGTCCACCAGCTTTGGCGGACTGGGCGGCGTGTCGTTTATGACCCAAGTGATCGGCTCCCTCATGGGGTTGATCTGGGCCGTGGCGGGCGGCTTTGTTGTGTATGCGGTGCTGCGCGCCGCCATGGGCCTGCGCCTATCAGCTGAAGAGGAATACGCAGGCGCCGACCTGACCATTCATCACATCAGCGCCACCCCGGAACGTGAAACCAACTGGTAAGCACTCGGGAAAACACGTAGAAGGCGGCGGCAAATCGGCATTGCCGCCACACTTTGCGGGCAATTACGACGCGCGTCTCGACAGATTAACACTAAGTCGTTGTTTTCCCGTGATAATAAGTTAGCGCAACGAGGATGTTGCGCGTGTTTGAGGTGATAGGCCAGTTTTGCGCGCCCCGACGAAGTCAATTTAGTTTGTGCTTGTGGGACTTCCATCGCTTTAGTAGTGTGTTTTTTTGAGGAGTCCCAAGATGGGCAACAAACTGTACGTCGGCAACCTGCCTTACACCGTCCGTGATGACGACCTTAGCCAATCTTTTGGCGAGTTCGGCACGGTCACCAGCGCCAAAGTCATGATGGAACGTGACACCGGCCGCTCAAAAGGTTTCGGTTTTGTCGAAATGGCTGATGATGCGCAAGCACAAGCCGCAATCAATGGCATGAACGGCCAAGCTTTAGGCGGCCGCAATTTGGTCGTTAACGAAGCACGTCCAATGGAGCCACGTCCCCCCCGCACCGGCGGTTTCGGTGGCGGCAATGACGGTTTCCGCAGCCCATACGGCGGCGGTGGCCGACGTGATGGCGGCGGTGGTGGTGGTGGCGGCGGTCGCGGTGGCTACTAAGCCCTGATACTGCCAGCGCCCTCGTGGCGTTCGCTTTGAAACCGGCTCACACCTCGTGTCAGCCGGTTTTTTATTGGGTGCGTGGCTGAAAAACGGCGCGTACGTGCCCCTGCCACTCCGTAATGCCCGTCACGTTCTGGAAGACCATGCTGTCGCCAGTCACCACATCTTTGCCGCTGGTCACGCGCGATGGCGTTAAGGCTCTGAGTATGTCGGTGCCCGTGTCCATACGTAGGTGCTCGCCCTCTATAACCACCTGTTCGCGATTCGGCCGAATGTGCGTAACCACCGCGTTGCCTGTTAATTCATAAACGGTTTGCCCGTCATCAATAAGCGCACGCTTCGCTCTCCCAACCGTTATGGCAGCACCATCGCCCCAAGAGCGGATGCGCGGATTGGTGATCAGCATGTTCCCGGTCGCCGGTACGTGCGTTCCGGTATCGCCAAATACCTCTGCCGTTAACTGCCCCGCTTCATTGAAGCTGCGCGACACGAAGTTGACGAGGTAATCGTCAGGCACGTTGCTGCGCACTGCGCTCGGCGCTGACACCTCAAACGTCGGCGTTACCCGCAACAACCAAAAAGACGCCCCCGCCAAGCCAACCATCAAGGCCAAAGGCACATAGGCCACGAGTGCATCCAGTGCACTATGAAGCGGGCGACTTCGGACTTGGCCTCTGACGCCCTGCCCCTCGGGGGGCGCTAGCGCGTTCAGCGCAGTCACAACAGGTGGCGCCATGGGTTAGTGGCCCGCCTCATCCAGCAAAGCCGGGTAGGCACCGTTGGCCGTTAACACCAAGTCGCAGAGCTCGCGCACGGCGCCGCACCCAGCGCCGGCCTGCGGCACGTAGTTGGCCACTGCCAGCACATCGGGGTGGCCGGAGGCAGGCACACAGGCCAAGGGCGCTCGCCGCAACATGGGTAAGTCAGGCCAGTCATCACCCATCGCCGCCGCCGCTGACCAGTCTAAGCCCAGCGCCGCCAGCTTGGCTTGGGCTGCAGGCAACTTGTCTTCTGTTCCGTAAACCGCATGCAGCACACCCAGCGCGCCCAAGCGGTTGCGCAATGCGCCTGAGTCGCGCCCCGTAATAATCACCGGCGTGACGCCACAACGCTGCAACAACTTGAGGCCATGGCCGTCCAGCGTATGGAACCGCTTTAAGGTCTCACCCGCTTCGGAAAACCATAGTCCACCATCGGTTAAGACGCCATCAACATCAAAAAAGACGACTTTTACATCTTTTGCACGTTGCAGGTCCGCTGGCTTAAACCGTGTCTTAGGCGTCATCGTCATACCGTGATTCTCCTATTAGATGACTTTGGCACGCATCAAGTCGTTGGCATTGAGCGCGCCGACCAAGCGGCCATCGCCATCAACCACCAATAGGCTGGTCACCGCATTGGCCTCCATGACATCTGCGGCCTCCGCCGCCAAAGCGTCCATCGGGATCACACGCGGGGCATTGCGCATCAGCGTCGCTGCCGTCATCGCTCGGAGGTCACCGCCGCCTTCAAGCAGTCGTCGTAAATCACCATCGGTGAATATGCCCACCGGTTGGTTTTGACTATTCACAATCGCGGTTGCACCCAGACCCTTGTCGCTCATCTCGCGCATGACCTCTAAGCCCGTCGCCTCCGGTGTCACCGAGGGTATCTGCCCCTCTGTACGCATGATGTCATGTACGTGGGTGAGTAACTTGCGGCCCAGTGCGCCTCCTGGGTGCGAGCGCGCAAAGTCTGCTGGCTTGAATCCGCGGGCATCCAGCAGGGCGATCGCCAGCGCATCACCCAATGCCATTTGCACCGTGGTGCTCGCGGTTGGCGCCAAGTTGAGGGGGCATGCCTCTTTATCGACAGCGCTGTTCAGCACCCCATCCGCATAGCGGGCCAACGACGAGTCCGCGCCTCCTGTTAGCGCGATCAAGCCAATGCCCATGCGCTTGATCACAGGCAACACGGCATTCAGCTCATCGCTCTCACCGCTGTTACTGACCGCCAAGACCAAGTCATCGGCCGTGATCATGCCCAAATCCCCGTGGCTCGCTTCACCCGGATGGACAAAAAATGCCGGCGTCCCAGTAGACGCCAACGTCGCTGCAATTTTATTGCCCACATGGCCACTTTTCCCCATACCCATCACCACCACACGTCCCGTGCAGGCAAGGATGCGCGCAACAACCGCCGTAAAGCCGCCGTCCAGGCGGTCCGCCGCCTGCCGTAATGCGTTGGCTTCGATATCGAGTGCCGCCTTCGCAACCGTAACGGTTTGCGACAAGTCAAATGAAGGGGGTGTTTTTGCTAGCGTCATGTACGAATTATCGGTGATTGATGCGGGGCTGTGCTCGTTCGCAGATTAGAACCGCTAACATGTTGGGATGAACGCATTCGATGTCACGTTGCTCTACCTCCTAGCCGCTGTGCTGGGGGTCGTTGTGTGTCGTTACCTGCGGTTGCCACCTATTTTGGGTTACTTAACGGTTGGCATTTTGATCGGGCCCAATGCCCTCGCGTTGACGCAAGACTCTGCCGGTCTTCGTTATTTAGCTGAATTCGGCGTGGTGTTTTTGATGTTTGTCATCGGGCTGGAATTCAGTCTAACCAAGCTCAAGACCATGGGTAAACACGTGTTCGGCCTCGGCGCCTCGCAGGTGATCGTCACCATGGTCGCGGCAACTCTGGGGTCGTTGGCCTTGGCGTGGCTGTGGCCTAGTGGCTGGTTGATGGATTGGAAGACGGCGTTGGCCCTAGGCTGCGTGATGTCCATGAGCAGCACGGCGGTAGTGATCAAGCTCACCGCCGAGCGTGCTGAGCTCGAAACCGAACACGGCAAGCGCGTGGTCGGCGTGTTGTTGTTTCAAGACTTGGCTGTTGTCCCGCTATTGGTGCTAATTCCCGCGCTGGGCGAGTCAGGCCGTGACATGTTTAGTAGCTTGTCACTGGCCGTGGTCAAAGCCGTGGCCCTCATTACCATTCTGTTGGTTGGGGGGCGGCATTTCATTCGCTGGTGGCTGACCCTGGTCGTGAAAAGAAAAAGTGCCGAGCTCTTCATGCTCAACCTGTTGCTCATCACACTGGGGCTCGCATGGCTGACCGAACATGCGGGTCTGTCACTGGCCTTGGGTGCATTCGTGGCCGGCATGCTCATTTCGGACACCGAGTTTAAGCACCAAGTGGAGACGGACATTCGCCCGTTTCATGATGTATTGATCGGCTTGTTTTTCATCACCATTGGGATGCTCCTTGACTGGCGCATTGTCTTGGAGCGCTGGCCCTTGGTGCTGGCCTTGACCACCTTGCCGGTCATCTTTAAGTTTCTTGCGATCGCCGGTCTATCACGGCTGTGGGGTGCGCCGGTAGGCACCTCAACACGGGTAGGCCTGTATTTAGCGCAAGCTGGCGAGTTTGGTTTTGTGTTGCTCACCCTCGCCTCACAGCGCAACCTCATCGCCCCGGAAATGCTCAATCCGATTTTGGCGGCCATGGTTCTGTCGATGATGGCAACGCCGTTCATCATCATGTACAGCGATGCGGCTGTGGCGCGACTGGCTGGGGCGGACTGGACCATGCAGTCCATACAAATGACGACCATCGCCAGACAAGCGATGACCGTCAACCGCCATGTGGTCATTTGTGGCTACGGACGAAGCGGTCAAAACTTGGCCCGCATGCTGCAGGGAGAGAACATTCCGTACATGGCACTGGACCTTGATCCCGACCGCGTTAAGCAGGCTGCTGCAGCGGGTGACACCGTCGTCTTTGGCGATGCCGCGCGGCTGCAGGCCCTGATGGCTGCAGGCCTTGCCAGAGCCAGTGCAGTCGTCGTAACCTACAAAGAACCCAGCGCCGCTTTCCGGGTGTTACTCCACACCAAAGAGCACGCGCCCCATGTCCCCGTCATCGTGCGCACCGTGGACGACCATCATATTGAAGACCTGCTAAAGGCGGGCGCAACCGAAGTGGTGCCTGAAGCCATCGAGGGAAGTCTGATGCTGGCATCGCACGCGTTGGCCTTGGTGGGGGTGCCCACACGGCGCGTTATTCGCCTCGTACAAAATCAACGCGAGGCGCGCTATGGTTTGCTCAGAGGCTATTTCCACGGCGCCGACGACGATACCGTTAATGAGATCGACCAAGAGCGACTGAAAAGTTTTGCCATTCCCGATACCGCGCACGCAATTGGCCGGTCGGTCGCACAGCTGTCACTTCAAACACTCGGGGCGCGCTTGGTGTGCATTCGTCGATATGGCGTACAGCTAACGCAGACGGACGAGGATCAGCAAATACTGGCGAATGATGTCGTGGTTTTGAGCGGTACGCCCGGCGCCCTGGCCTTGGCTGAAGCGCGTTTACTAACCGGTTAGGTAGAAGGCCATCATGGACACCACACAATTTCTTAGGCAACACATTCGAACGGTTAACGATTGGCCTGCGCCCGGCGTTGCCTTTCGCGACATCACACCCCTATTGAGTCAGCCGCAGGTTTTTCGCGTCTTGATCGATGCCTTTGTACACCGCTATATGGCGGCGTCCATGCGGCCGGACGTTGTCGCTGGCCTTGACGCGCGCGGGTTCATCATCGGCTCGGTATTGGCGTATGAGCTAGGCGTCGGCTTTGTGCCTATCCGCAAAAAAGGAAAGTTGCCTTTCACCACTATTTCGCAAACCTATGAGCTTGAGTACGGGAGCGCCACCGTTGAGTTGCACACCGATGCCATCGAGGCCGGCCAACGCGTCTTATTAGTCGATGACCTGATTGCCACCGGCGGAACCATGATGGCCGGTAAGCAGCTAATAGAAAAACTGGGCGGCATCTTGGTCGAAGGCGCGGCGATTGTCGATTTGCCAGAGTTGGGTGGCTCCGCGCAATTGCGACGTGCCGGTTTACCCCTGTTCACACTGGTTGACTTTGAAGGTCACTGAACAAAGCGCGGCTTATTTACCGATACAAAAGCGGGAGAATATCTCGCCCAATAAATCGTCGGCATTGAACTCCCCAGTAATCTCACCCAGCGCAACGTTGGCCAGCCGCAGCTCCTCGGCAAGTAGGTCAAGCTGATCGCCACCTAAATCCAGCCACTCGCGCGCCAGTACCAGATGCTCCCCCACCGCATGCAGCGCACGAACGTGCCGCTTGCGCGCCGTGAATAGCCCCTCGGTGGGCTGCTCCCAGCCTGCCCACTGCAACAATTGCAAGCGTAAGGCCTCTAGGCCCTCACCCGTTTTTGCGGACAGTGCGACGGCCGCTTGCGCACCAGCTGTTACACCACCTGATGCGGGGGGTGCCTGCAGGTCGGCCTTGTTCCAGACCGCAACCACCGGTATTGATGCGGGTAGCCGCGCACGCAAGGCCGCGTCTTTCTGGGCAACGACGGCATCTTGGGCACAGGTGCTGTCATAGACGTAGATGACTGCGTCTGCCTGCGCGATTTCGCTCCAGGCACGTTGGATACCCATTTGCTCCACCTCGTCTTGGGTATCTCTCAACCCTGCGGTATCCAACACATGCACAGGTACGCCGTTGATCTGTATGGTCTGCGCGATGACATCGCGGGTTGTCCCTGGAATGGCGGTCACGATTGCCAACTCGGCGCCAGCGAGCGCGTTAAGTAGCGAACTCTTGCCAGCGTTTGGCTGTCCAGCGATCACCACTTTGATGCCCTCGCGCAACAACACGCCTTGCTGTGTTTGTTGTACGACGGCTTCCAACTGGCTCTGCAACGCCGCAAGCTGGCCGGAGGCATCTGCTTTTTTTAGGAAGTCAATCTCCTCTTCGGGGAAGTCTAAGGTGGCCTCGACCAGCATGCGTAGCTTTACGAGCTGCGTGCGCAACTGCTGGGTTGCGTTAGAGAAGGCGCCACTCAGACTGCGTGCGGCACTGCGGACCGCTTGCTCCGTGCTAGCGTCAATCAAGTCGGCTACGGCCTCGGCTTGGGTGAGGTCCATTTTATTGTTTAGGAATGCGCGCTGGGTAAACTCTCCCGGCTGGGCCAAGCGCAAGACCCCCGCCACATCACACGCCAAACACGCATTCACCAGCATCTGCAAGACAACAGGCCCACCGTGTGCCTGCAGCTCCAGCACGTCCTCGCCGGTGTAAGACTGTGGGGCCTTGAAATAAATCGCAATGCCGTTATCAACGTGGCTCCCATCCACCTGCGTGAAGGGCAGGTAGTTGGCGACCCGTGGTGTGAGTGTTCGACCAAATAGCTGCGCGATCAGGCCCGAAAGATCCTTGCCGGAAACACGCACAATACCAACGGCGCCACGCCCGGGCGCCGTTGCAATCGAAACAATGCTGTCTTCAGGGTTCGCGTGCATGGGTGTCCACTTTCTACTGCGCAGTCTACTGTATGAAAAAAGGCCGCCACCCTCAGGGTGCGGCCTCTTCAAGACATGTCGCCGTCGCTTATTTAAACTTCGGCAATCGGAACTTCATCTCCACACCCATGCTCTTGTTAATTTGCCACTGTTGCAAAATAGTCAAGGTGTTGTTCGTAATCCAGTACAGCACCAAGCCAGCCGGGAAGAAGAAGAACATGACGGAGAACGCCATCGGCATGATCCACATCAACCGCGCTTGTAGCGGGTCTGGTGGCACGGGATTCAAGGCCGTTTGTATGAAGGTGGTCGCAGTCATCACCGCAGGCAAGATGTAGTACGGGTCTTTAGTCGACAAGTCTAAAATCCAACCAATCCATGGTGCGTTGCGCATTTCAACACTGGAGAGCAACACCCAATACAGCGCAATAAACACCGGGATCTGAACCATGATGGGCAAACAGCCGCCCAAAGGGTTCACTTTTTCCTCTTTGTAAATGCGCATCATCTCTTGCTGCATTTGCTGTGGTTTGTCTTTCAAGCGTTCGCGCATATCGGCAATGCGGGGGCTTAACGCCTTCATCTTGCCCATGCTGCGGTAAGCCTTGGCGTTTAGCCAGTAAAACGCCGCTTTGATCAACACCACCAGCAACATAATGGCCCAACCCCAGTTGCCGACGGCCCCGTGTATTTTGTCCAGTAACCAATACAGCGGCTTGGCCAAGATCGTGACCCATCCGTAGTCTTTAACCAAGTCCAAGCCTGGCGCCAAAGACTCCAAGAGGGTTTCTTGCTGAGGGCCTAGGAACAGACGGGCACTAACCGACGACTTACTGCCTGAAGGAACCGCATCAAGATCAGCGACTGAGCCGGCGGAATACAGGTTGCCCTTCAGCTTGCGTGCAAAGTTGTTCCGCGCTTGGCCGTCTGCCAGCAGCCACGCCGATGCGAAGTAATGCTGCACCATGGCGACGTAGCCGGTCTTGGTGTTAATGGCAAAGTCGGCCTTGCCGTCGGCGATGTCGTCAAACGACACTTTCTCGTACTTGGCCTCTTCCGTGTAAAACGCGGGCCCAGTAAACGTCTGGTAGAACGGTGTTGATGACTCTGCCTCGTAGTTGTCCCTGACCATCTGAACGTATAGCTGTGGCTCGACGGCTGTATTGCCGGCATTTTCAACATCGTGACGAACATCAATCACGTAGGACCCACGCTTGATGGTGTACGTCTTGGTCAACGTGACACCGCCGACCGCGGGGGAGGCGTAAGTAATGGTTAACTCGTCCAGACCATCAACCAAACGGGTGGGGCCTGGGAGCCGCGTCATCGCCGTCGTATGGTTGGGGAAGTTGCCGTTGATCAGGCCACTTTGCACGACATAGGTGCGCCCCCGGGTTTGCTGCAACAGGCTCAGAGGCTCAAAGCCCTCGGCCTTATGACCGCCAAGACCTTGCGCATATTTCAACAGCTGGGCGTCCACCACATTGCCACCGGCACTATCAAACGTCAGCTTGAGCACATCGGTTGTCACCTCCGTTAACTCTTGCGCCGCCGGTACGGCACCTGCCACTGGCAACTGTCCAGCACCTGTTTTTTGAGCCGCCGGCAAGCCTGACGACCCCTGGTCGGACTCTGGCTGCGTCTGCACCGCTGCGGGCTTGTTGAAGAACAGCGGCGCCTGACCGTTGTGCACCTGCCAAGCATCCCACAACATCACGAGTGAGATACCAAATACAGCCCAGAGCAGAGAGCGGCGAATGTCGTTCATGGAGATTTCTTTTTGGTTGAGCGGGCCATTAGCCCTGAAAACAAAGGTCGGCGACCCGTTCGAAAACGAGAGAATGTGGCAGGCACCGGGTCATAGCCACCGTCACACCACGGCTGACAACGGGCTAAGCGTCCAACCGTCAGCACGGACCCTATCACAGCGCCATGGCAAGACAGCGCCGTTAAAGAGTACGCAGAACAGGTGGGTTCAAAACGACAGCTGCTACCCAGCCACGGGCTGAGCAAGAGACGATAGCCCTTCACCAAGAGGCCGAGTAGGCGCCGTGGCAAAAGCCACACCGCAACCGCCCAAGACGTCATGATGCGCGCTCTATGAGTTGGCTGTTTCGCAATTGCTGCAACTCGGCCCGCACCGCTCGCGCCAAAGGCTTAGACCAGGCGCTTACGAATTCTTCCCGTAAGAAAGAACGGCGCAACCGGATGACGAGTGCCGCATCGCGCGGTGTCCACGTGGCGCTCACCGGAAGCACTTGATTAAAGACCGCATAAATTTGCCTGCGCATGCCGTTTCGGGTCACTGCGCGCTTGGCCCATCGCTTGGGTAACAAGACCCCAATCGCGGGCCCAGGCGATAAACCGGGCACGCGGTGTGTCTCTGCACGGTGTAAGGCAAAGTGGGCCGTTTGACACGTCGGTGGACGCGCCGTCACGGCCTGAAATTGCACGCGGCTGTTTAGCCGCCGCATAGCGACTTCTTTCACCGGTTGGGTGGCTGAAATGAGCGCCATACACGTCGGCTGCACACAGGCCGCAAAAGCGGCGCGCGTCTAATTTACAGGCCGAGGCGTTTGCGGCCCTTGGCGCGGCGCGCTGCGATCACAGCACGACCACCACGGGTCTTCATACGAACTAAGAAACCGTGCGTGCGTGCGCGGCGTGTTTTAGATGGTTGGTAGGTACGCTTCATGATGAGCTCTCAAAAAAAAGAAAGGGGGTCGTACGCCTTGTGACGCAGGAAACCTAGCATTATCGCAAATATTTGGAAGGGTTTCACAATTTACCTTCATTAGCGGGTTTTTTGCCAACGCACAAGGGTGTTTTTTCTTATTTTTCCGGTGTTAAAACGAAATATAGGGGTTGTGGATAACTTTGTTTTATCGCTATACTCATCACTCATTTTTCGATAGCTATCCACAGGTAGATGTGTTGTCGTGCATGCCGAAACCACCCGAAAAAAAGAACGCCCTCTATGACCGCTCCGCCTTCACTCGCCGCACAAGCTGAAGGCCTCTCCGCGGACTTGTGGTCGCGTTGTGTTGACTTTTTAGCGCAAGAAATTCCCGAGCAACAGTTCAATACATGGATTCGCCCCTTGGCCGCAGCCGTGTCAAACGACCCTCTGCGGGTCACCATTCAGGTGGCTAATCGATTCAAAATGGACTGGGTCCGAAGCCAATATGCCCAACGAATCAGCCAAGTTTTGCAGACGCTTGCCGGTGAGGAAGTTGCCGTAGAGCTAGTGCTCACTCCGCGTGAAGTTGCCGCAAGACAAGCACCCATGCCAACACGACCCGCCAGGGACAGCGTTTTCGATGAGGCGGTTGTCGCGCCCGCTTTCGCCTACACCGACAGCGCCGCTGGAGAAGGTGGGCACAAGAGCAGACTGAACACCGCGCTCACCTTCGACAGCCTTGTGGAAGGCAGCGCTAACCGCATGGCCCGCGCGGCGGCAATGCACGTCGCGAGTCAGTTGGGACAACTTTACAACCCCTTGTTTATCTACGGCGGCGTCGGTCTAGGCAAGACCCACCTCATGCACGCCATCGGCAATTACTTGGTCAAAGAGCGGGCGGATGCCAAAGTTCTCTACATCCATGCCGAGCAGTTCGTATCGGATGTGGTTAAAGCCTATCAACGCAAGGCTTTTGACGAGTTCAAGGCGCGCTATCACTCCTTGGACTTATTGCTCATTGATGACGTCCAGTTTTTCGCCAATAAAGAGCGTACGCAGGAAGAGTTCTTCAACGCTTTTGAGGCTTTACTGGCGAAACGCTCTCACATCGTGATGACCAGTGACACCTACCCAAAAGGGTTGGCAGACATCCACGAGCGTTTGGTATCGCGCTTTGACTCCGGTCTCACGGTGGCCATAGAGCCGCCTGAGTTGGAGATGCGGGTGGCCATCCTGATCACCAAGGCAGCCGTCGAGGGTGCGATCATGCCTGAGGACGTGGCCTTTTTTGTTGCGAAAAATGTGCGCTCCAACGTCCGAGAACTCGAAGGTGCGCTGCGAAAGATCCTCGCCTATTCACGCTTTAACCAAAAAGACATCTCCATTGCGCTGGCAAAAGAGGCGCTACGCGACCTGCTGTCTATCCAAAACAGGCAGATCTCCGTTGAAAACATACAAAAAACGGTTGCGGACTTCTACAAAATCAAGGTCGCAGACATGTACTCCAAGAAGCGTCCTGCGAGCATCGCGCGGCCAAGACAAATCGCCATGTACCTGGCGAAAGAGTTGACCCAAAAAAGCCTGCCTGAGATCGGCGAGTTGTTCGGCGGGCGAGACCACACCACAGTCTTACACGCCGTGCGCAAAATTGGTGCCGAGCGCGGCCAACTAAGCGAACTAAACCAGGCCCTTCACGTGCTAGAGCAGACCCTTAAAGGTTGATACTTTTTTAGAAAAAAAGCCCGACAAATCAAGGGTTCTAGGCATTTTTGAGCGAAAATATAAGGATAGCTGTTCTGGCCGTTTTGCCGCGTTAGCAAGCCACACGGTATCCGCTTACTTTAAGGATTTCTAATGATCGTTTTCAAGTCCACTCAAGACCATGTCTTGTCTGCACTCCAGTCGGTGTCTGGCATTGTTGAGCGCCGCCAAACCTTGCCTATTTTGGCGAACGTGATGCTGCGCAAAACGGCCGGCGTTGTGCAACTGACCACCAGCGATCTAGAGATTCAAATTCGCACACAAGCCGAACTTGGCGGTGATGAAGGGGACTTCGCAACCACCATCGCAGCACGCAAGCTCATTGACATATTGCGCACCATGCCCAGTGACCAGAACGTTAGCCTGGAGTCCAATGGGGGCAAGCTGATACTGAAGGGTGGGAAAAGCCGCTTTACCTTGCAAAGCCTGCCAGCGGCGGACTTTCCCTTGGTGCAAGAGGCGCCGAACTTCGGCCCGGTTTTCAGCGTGCCACAGCAAGCGCTCAAAGCCCTGATGAACCGTGTCGCCTTCTCAATGGCCATTCACGACATTCGCTATTACCTGAATGGCATTCTGTTCGTGGCGGAAGGCAACAACCTGAGTTTGGTCGCAACCGATGGCCACCGCTTGGCGTTTGCAAATGCGACGCTAGACGTTGCCATGCCAAGTAAGCAAGAGGTTATTTTGCCGCGCAAGACCGTGCTGGAGTTACAGCGCTTGCTGAGCGACAAAGAGGGCGCCATTGAGATGCAGTTTGCAGGCAATCAAGCAAAGTTCAGTTTCGACGGGATGGAATTTGTAACGAAACTGGTTGAGGGCAAGTTCCCCGACTACAACCGTGTGATTCCACGCAACCACACCAACGAGTTGATACTGGGGCGGCAAACATTGCTGTCGTCGCTGCAACGTACTGCGATCATGACCTCGGACAAGTTCAAAGGTGTACGACTCAATATCGAGCCGGGCAGCTTGCGTATTGCGGCCAGCAACGCCGAGCAGGAAGAGGCCACCGACGAAATCGAAATTGAATACAGCGGTGACGCCATTGATATTGGGTTCAACGTCACCTACCTAATGGACGTGTTAGCCAATATGAGCCAAGACATGGTCCGCATTAGTTTGTCTGATGGCAATAGTTCCGCGTTGATTACGCTGCCAGATAGCGAAGATTTCAAGTACGTCGTCATGCCCATGCGCATTTAAGTCACGCCTTGGAGCGAGCGCAAGGCACTTGCGCTGGCGCCATCGCAAGTGCTCAGGGTGCCTGAGCGCAGCCAACAACACGGCAACCGCCCGTGTGATGCAAAGAAAATATTTCGTATGACAGACCCAAAAACAACGGCATCTACGGCCGCCTCCATTGCCGCCGAGCAAGACAGTTACGGAGCAGGCTCCATACAAATTTTGGAAGGTTTGGAGGCCGTTCGCAAGCGACCTGGCATGTACATCGGGGACACCTCGGATGGCACAGGCCTTCACCACTTGGTATTTGAGGTTGTTGACAACTCCATAGACGAGGCCTTGGCTGGGCATTGTGACGACATTGTCGTCACTATTCACTCAGACAACTCTGTCTCCGTGGTCGACAACGGGCGGGGCATTCCGACGTCCGTCAAGATGGATGACAAGCACGAACCCAAACGCAGTGCCGCCGAAATTGCGCTCACCGAGCTGCACGCCGGCGGTAAGTTCAACCAAAACAGCTACAAGGTGTCGGGTGGCTTGCACGGTGTTGGTGTTTCTTGCGTGAATGGCTTATCTGTTTGGCTGCGTTTGACGATTCGTCGTGAGGGCAAGCTACACACGGCGGATTTCGTACGCGGCGTTATGCAAAACCGCAACATAGAAATCGTCGACGGGTTTGAGACCTCGCCACTCACCGTCGCGGGCGCCACGGAGAAACGGGGTACGGAAGTTCACTTTTTACCCGACTCCGAAATTTTTCAGCAAAACGCGGATTTCCACTACGACATATTGGCCAAGCGCCTGCGCGAGTTGAGCTTCCTCAACAACGGCGTTCGTATTCAATTGAAAGACGAGCGAACAGGAAAAGAAGACGATTTTTCTGGTGCTGGCGGTGTGCGCGGGTTTGTGGAGTTCATCAACACCAACAAGACTGTCCTTCACCCTAATGTGTTTCACGCATTGGGAGATCGCGACAGTGACCAAGGCACCAATGTCGGCGTTGAAGTCGCCATGCAGTGGAATAGCGGGTTCAATGAGCAGGTCCTCTGCTTCACCAACAACATCCCCCAGCGCGACGGCGGAACCCACCTAACCGGCTTGCGCGCGGCGATGACCCGGGTGATCAACAAATACATTGAAGAAAACGACTTTGCTAAAAAGGCCAAGGTTGAGGTGACCGGCGACGACA
Organism: Methylobacillus sp.; assembly: GCA_018607835.1. GTDB lineage: Bacteria > Pseudomonadota > Gammaproteobacteria > Burkholderiales > Burkholderiaceae_C > RS62. Next base: position 41,717 of record JABBAS010000001.1, read on the forward strand.
TGCGCGAAGGCCTCTGTTGCGTCCTGTCCGTCAAGGTGCCAGAGCCCAAGTTTTCAAGCCAGACCAAAGACAAGCTGGTTTCCAGTGAGGTGCGTGGGCCAGTTGAAGACATCGTTAGCCGTTTACTCTCCGACTACTTGCAAGAGCGGCCAAACGACGCAAAGACGATCTGCGGCAAGATTATCGAGGCGGCCCGAGCCCGTGAGGCGGCACGTAAGGCACGCGACATGACCCGTCGAAAAGGGGTTTTGGACGGCATGGGTTTACCTGGGAAGCTCGCCGACTGCCAAGAAAAAGACCCTGCCCTGTGCGAAATTTACCTGGTGGAGGGTGACTCCGCTGGGGGTTCTGCCAAACAGGGCCGCGACCGCAAGTTCCAAGCTATTTTGCCGCTGCGCGGCAAAATTCTAAACGTCGAGAAGGCCAGATACGAAAAGCTGCTGACCAGCAACGAAATCCTCACGCTCATCACGGCCTTGGGTACAGGCATTGGTCAGGTCAGTGCCAGTGACGGCAAGAGTGGTGCGGATGACTTTAATGTCGAAAAACTACGTTACCACCGCATCATCATCATGACCGACGCTGACGTGGACGGGGCTCATATCCGCACGCTGTTATTGACGCTCTTCTATCGTCAAATGCCACAGTTGGTTGAGCGTGGGCACATCTATATTGCCCAGCCACCGCTTTACAAAGTGAAGGCCGGCAAGGAAGAACAGTACCTAAAGGACGGACTGGCACTAGACGCCTTTCTGCTGCGCATCGCCACCAAGGACGCGAAAGTACAAACAGGCGGCGCTAACTCGCGGGAAATCGCCGGCGATGAGTTGGTCGAGTTAGCCAGTATTCACCAAACCGCTCAGGCCGTTATTACCCGACTCAGCCACTTCATGGACCAAGAGGCCTTAGAGGCGCTGGCCGATGGCATGCACCTGAATCTGGATACCCTTGAGACCGCAACGGCCAGTGCCGCGGCGCTAGGCGCCACCCTGAGTGAGGCAAGCGCAGAGGCGGGCATCGACCCCCGCACGGAGAAGCCGTTTATTCGCATCAGCCGTCAACACCACGGCAACGTACGAGACAGCGTCATCACGCAAGACTTTGTTCACGGCGCGGACTATGCGCGATTGGCTGAGGCCTCTACCCGACTCAAAGGCCTTTTGAACGAAGGCGCTACTGCGACGCGTGGCGAGGGGGAGCGCCAAAAAGCCAGCGAAGTAGAAGACTTCCGTGAGGCCATGGTGTGGTTGATTGCGCAAGCAGAGTCAGCAACCAGCCGACAGCGCTACAAGGGCTTGGGCGAAATGAACCCCGCCCAACTGTGGGAAACAACCATGGACCCAACCGCACGAAGCCTCCTACAGGTGCGGATTGAAGACACCATCGAAGCCGACAAAGTCTTCACCATGCTAATGGGTGATGAGGTTGAGCCGCGACGCCACTTCATCGAGCAAAATGCACTTCGCGCGGGCAACATTGACGTGTAACCCCATTTGCAGTCGACAAGCCCTAGACCCCAACTAGGCGCAACAAAAAAGCCCTGCTAGCAACCAGCAGGGCTTTTTCTTTTTGAGGGGCAACGCCTTTGGAGGCACCCCTTATTGGATGCCCATTTACCGCTTAGTCATCAATTTGCGGCAGCAACAGGTGCATCAGAATGGCGATGAGGGCAACGGGCAACAAACCAGTCACCAGCAAGTTTTTCAGGTCAATTGGCAAGTGCTGCAAGGCCTCTGGCACCGCCTTTAGGCCCAGACCCAGAGAGAGGGAGACCGCAAATATCAACATGTTGCGCTGATTCCACTTCACCTCACCCAACATACTCAAACCTGCGGAGGCCACCATACCGAACATCACGATCACACCCCCACCCAACACGGCAATCGGCATAGAAGCGACCAAGGCGCCTACTTTGGGAATCAGGCCGCAAATGATCAGGAAGACAGCCGCCAAGGTCACGATAAAACGGCTCATCACGCCAGTAATCGCAATCAGTCCCACATTCTGGCTAAATGACGTATTTGGCAAACCACCAAAGACGCCGGCCACGGCGGTACCTAGACCATCGGCGTAGGTCGCTCCCGCCAGCTCCTTCTCGGTTGCTTCACGACCCGCACCACCCTTGGTGATACCCGAGACATCGCCAACGGTTTCGATTGCCGAAACCACGGCCATGGCACACATACCGACGACGGCGGCAATATTGAATTCAAACCCATACTTGAACGGCGTGGGAATCTCAAACCAGCCCGCCCGTGCCACACCACCGAAGTTCACCATGCCAAGGCCGATAGCGACGAAGTAGCCCGCCAAGATACCCACCAACACAGCAGCCGAAGACAGAAAGCCCTTTGCAAAAAACTTAACCAACAGGGTAACAATAATCACCACCAAGGCGAGCGTCCAATGGCTAGCACCGCCAAATTCAGGCTTGCCTTTCAACGGCACACCGCCGGCGGCATAGTCAATGCCCACAGGAATCAGAGACAAGCCAATCGTCAAAACAACCAACCCGGTCACTAGCGGTGGAAACCAGTGACGGATCCTGCCAATCACGCGACCCAACATAAAGTGAAAAATACCACCCGCCACAATGCCGCCAAACAGCGCGCCCATACCCGCTGTCTTGACGATGGGAATCATGATCGGGATAAAAGCAAAACTGGTACCCTGCATGATGGGTAACCGGCCACCGACAGGACCAAACCCTATCGTCTGGATAAGCGTCGCCACCCCAGCGAACAACATCGACATTTGAATCAAGAAAACCAAGTCGGGCGACCCGAAGCTGTACCCCGCCGCCAAGCCAACGATGATGGCCGGCGTAAAGTTGGACACAAACATCGCCAGCACGTGTTGAATGCCTAGCGGAATGGCCTGGCTGAGGGGCGGGACAAAATCGGGATCACGCAGTTTTTGCGCCAGCGTTGTATCAGTCGTCATGACATAGCTCCTTGGTCATAGAAGGGGGCCGTGCACGCGCCAAGGCGTTGTACACACTCGTTCGTAATGTATACACTTTTAACCCTATGCCCTATAGGGTATGCCCCCATATCGACAGCGTTAACCAATGGCTGTCCCAGCGCTAGTAAACGCTCGCTTCGCCCTCTGGTCTTGTCTTAAACCGCTTATGAGTCCAGTGATATTGTGCCGGCGCAGACCGAACAAGGGCCTCTAAAACGCGGTTCATCCGGCGCGCATCGGCCACCGCATCCTCGGAAGGAAAGCCGTCCCAAGAAGGCTCAATCGACACCTCGTAACCATATGGCGTCAGACGCGTCACCACCGTAGCGACGGCACATCTCCCAATCGTAGCAAACCGCGACAGGGAGGTAACCGTTGCAGCGGGTACACCAAAGAAAGGCACAAACACCGCATCTCTTGCACCTAAGTCCATATCGGGTAGTACGTACAGGGCGGCACCGGCGCGCATGGTCCTCGCTGTCGGACGACCGGCGTCCTGCTTGTTGAGCAGCGTCGGCGCACCGAATCGTGAACGACCATTCGCAACCCACGCATCCAATGACGACCGTTTCTGACGCGCATAGATGGTCGCAAATAACCTAGGCACAGAAAGCGTTAATGCGGTCCAACCAGCGTCTAATCCAACAAAGTGGGGGGCAAAAAGCACCTTCGCGCCATCAGACCGCAACCAACTCAAATCGCCTGTTATCTGCAAGCGCCGCCGAACCAGGTCCTCGGGTCCATGCCACAACCAGGCTCTATCCAATAACGACTGGGCAAACGTCACGAACACCGCCCGCACCAAAGCACGACGTTCCGCCGTCGACTGCTCCGGAAAGCACAGCCGTAAATTAGTTTGTACGATGTGCCGCCGCCGGTGGGCAAATACCCAAAGCAAGCACCCAAAGCACCGACCCACAAACCGTAGCAACGGCAGCGGCCAACCCGCCATCACACGTACCCAAAAGGGTGTCGCGCTTGTCACGCCACGTCCTGACGCGCCGCCATCTGCAGCTCACGCTCGCGACGACGCTGCGCACGCGCAATCGACACACTGTAGGTGACGATCACCACGGTGACCGTGGCGATTAGCAGCGTTGCCGCCGCGTAAACCGTTGGGTTAATACCGCGCCGCGCATAGGTGAAAATTGCCTGCGGCAAGGTTGTAACCCCTGGCCCTGACAAGAACTCTGAGATCACCACATCATCAAACGACAAGGTAAAGGTCAACAACCACGCGGCTACCAACGCCGGCGCGATGTTTGGTAGCGTTACCAAGAAAAACACCTGCGCAGGACGACAACCCAAATCCATAGCGGCCTCTTCTATAGCGCGATCCATTTCTCGCAGACGCGACTGAATCACAACCATCGCGTACGCCATACCCATTAAGGTATGGCCAAACACAATGGTGACAAACCCACGCTCTGGCCAACCAACGCCAAACCAGGCCTCGGTCGTTCTCTGAACAGAAACCATCAGCAACAACAACGACAACCCAATGATCACCTCGGGCATGACCAAGGGTGCGTTGATCATGCCGGAGAACAAGGTTCTGCCGCGAAACCGGTGGTAGCGCACCAAAACAAAGGCGGCGAACGTACCCAAAATACACGAGAGCGTCGCGGCCGTCAGTGCAACCTGCAAGGATAACCAAAAGCCCTCAATCAGCCGGCTATCGCGCATTAAGGCCTCGTACCATCGCAGAGAAAAGCCGGTGAAGCGTGCGTCTTGCCGTGTGCTGTTAAATGAGAAAAAAATCAGGAAGCCCAACGGTAAATATAAAAAACCGTAGATGGCGGTCAACCACACCACCCCCGTTTTCCCCGCCAAGATACGACCCAATGTGGTCATGCCCGCCCCGCCTGCGCCAACTGTCGCCCATGGCGGTAGTAATAAATCGCCAGCGGGATCAAGACGAGCAAAATAACCGTCACCGCCAGCGCCGACGCCCGCGGCCAATTGTTACTTGTAAACATCTCATCCCAGACAACCCGCCCAATCATGAGGTTTTCTGCGCCGCCCAACAATGACGGAATAACAAACTCACCCAGCGCAGGAATAAACACCAGCATCGATCCGGCAATGATTCCGCTTTTTGACAAGGGCACCGTCACCAGCCAAAAGGCTTTCAGCGGGGTTGCACCCAAGTCATGCGCCGCTTCTAATAAGCGACCGTCCATCTTCACCAGGGTTGCGTATAAGGGCAACACCATAAATGGCAAATACACATAGGTCATGCCCACCAGCATAGATATGTCTGTATAGAGCATCTGAACCGGTGTATCCGTGAGACCAATGAACATAAAAAAGCGATTGATGACACCCGTATCTGCTAGCAGCCCCTTCCACGCGTAAACCCGCAATAAAAAAGACGTCCAGAAAGGCAGCATCACCATCATTAAAAGCGCGGGGCGGTAACGTGGGTTAGCGCGGGCTATAAAGTAGGCGAACGGATAACCCAAAAACAAACAAAACAAGGTCGTTAGGGCGGCGTAACGAATAGAGGTCGCATACGCCTCCAAATAAATCGTCGCATGGCTCGGGTGCTCTAGGTTTAGGAAAATTGAGACGTAATTCGACAGCTCCGCCTTAAATGTCCACCCCCCATCCGTCACCTCGAGCAGTGGCATAAATGGATCCACGCCGCCATCCATATCAGTCACACTGATCCGCAACAAAATCAGGAACGGGAGCGCAAAGAACACCAGCAGCCAGGCGTATGGCACACCAATAACGGTGCGTTTACCCGCTTTGTCTAGCCATCGCCATCCTAGATGCATGTCCGTCGGCCTCAACTAGCGGTCCAAAACCACAGCCGCCTCGGCTGGCCACCAGAAAAACACGCCGTCCTCCCATGTGATGTCGCTGGTCTCAAAACGAAGGTGATTCGCCTCGGTTACCTTCACCTGCTTACCCGAGGGAAGCACGACGACAAAGGTGCTGTAACTGCCGAAGTAAGCAATCTCCAGAACCTTACCTGTAAAAATATTCTGTCCAATGCCATCGGGGCGCTGTTTACTGATATTTATTTTTTCAGGCCGTACCGCCACGCTCACTTCCTGCCCAAGGTAGCCCGTCGGCGCATGGTTAATATGAATAACCCCTTCGGTGGTCTCGATCTCGCTAGAGCCCAAGGCCTCGCGCGACAAACGACCATCAAACAAATTAGCCTGACCAATAAAGTCCGCCACAAAACGACAGTTGGGATACTCATAGACCTCTTGAGGTGCACCCGTCTGAAGCACGTTGCCGTCGCTCATCACGGCGATGCGCGAGGCCATCGCCATGGCCTCCTCTTGGTCATGCGTGACCATGACGCATGTCACTTCTACCGATTCAATGATGTTGACGAGCTCAAACTGTGTCTCTTCTCGTAGCTTCTTATCTAACGCACCTAGCGGCTCATCCAACAACAAGAGCTTGGGCTTCTTCGCCAAACTGCGCGCCAGTGCAACACGTTGCTGCTGACCCCCAGAAAGTTGGTGGGGCTTACGCGTCGCATACGCACCGAGCTGCACCAGATCTAGCATATCCGCCACGCGGGCAGAAATAATGTCTTTAGGTAGGCCCTCCCGACGCAGACCAAACGCGACGTTCTCCCAAACACTCAAGTGCGGGAACAGCGCATAGGATTGAAACATCATGTTCACTGGCCGCTCATGCGGCGGAATGTTCACCATATCCACACCGCCTAGCAACACGCGCCCAGCCGTCGGTGTTTCAAAGCCAGCCAACATACGTAACAGCGTGGACTTGCCGCAACCTGAGCTACCTAAGAGGGCAAATATCTCACCGCGTTCAATCGACAAGTTGACATGGTCGACCGCAACGACATCATCAAACCGCTTTAACAAATCAATGGTTTGCAAAAACGTTTTGTTGTCTCGCAACGGCTGCACGCGGTCATCAGCTGTCAGCTCAGTCATCTCTGTATACCCACGTTATCGTTGATAGTGGTGTGATCAGACAAAAAGCAAAAGCCGCACCCCTCAGTTACCCGGGGGTGCGGCTTTGATTTTTTACTATGCGTAATCAATTACCTTTTTTGAACGTGGTGTATACGTTCGCCATCGCCTCCCGCGCGCTGGCGGTGAAGTTTCCAGGAGGGATCATTCGCGTCATGGCCTCACCTGTCACGAAAATGGTGGGGTTCTTAGAAATGACAGGATCAACCAACGGCTCAGCGGCCTTGTTACCTGACGGATACTGCATCTCATTGGTAAAGGTAGCAGAGACCTCTGGGCGCAAGAAATAGTTCAAAAACTGGTGTGCGTTATTTGGATGCTTGGCATCCGCAGGGATAGCCACTGTATCGAAAAAGATCAGAGCGCCGCCGGTCGGCAGCAGCGCTTCAATTTTCTCTCCACTCTCGTTTTCAACGGCACGCTCTCGTGCAATATTGATATCGCCGGACCAACCAATGGCCACACAGGCTTTGCCACCCGCTATATCGTCGATGAGGGTGGATGAGAACATGCGCACGTTCGGACGTACCTTCAACAACATCTCCAACGCTTTCTTATAGTCGTCGGGGTTGTTTGAATAAGCATCCAACTTGAGATAGTGCAACGCCACGGGAACAATTTCTGTTGGCGAGTCTAGGTACGCGATGCCACAGGACTGCAACTTGGCCGTGTACTTCGGGTCAAACACCAAATCCCACGCGTTTTCAGGCATGGGCATCCCGTCGAGCGCCTTTGTAACGCGATCCTGGTTGATACCGACCGTCGTAAAGCCCCAACCCCACGGAAAAATGTATTGATTACCCGGGTCAACCAATTCAAGTTTTTGCATCACACCTGCGTCGAGGTTGCCGTAGTTGCTTAGCTTTGTTTTGTCGAGCTTTTGCAGCAGTCCGCCGTCAATTTGCGGTTTCGCAAACGCTGACCCCGGCATCACGATGTCGTATCCGGAGTTCCCCGCAACCAATTTCGCGTGTAACGCTTCATTGGTTTCAAATGTTTGGTAGTTGACCTTGATGCCCGTCTCTTTCTCAAAATCAGGAATCATGGACTCACTAATGTAATCAGGCCAGTTGTAGATGTTCAAGATCTTTTCTTCGTCGGACGCCGCAACCTCGGTTGCGGCCGTTTGAGCCTGCTCCTTTTGACCACACGCCATCAGCAACGCACTAAGCGCCGTCAGCGCCGCCAAAGCTAGAACTCGTTTCTTCAACATCTCACCACTCCAAAAAGTTAAACAACACCAAAGCGCCTTCGTTTTTACGCCGCGACACCTATATTGTAAAAAAGAAAGCAAACATTGCGTCAGAACCAGCAGTAGATTGTCATTTTTAAGTCAAAATCGCGCCAAAACAAGACTATTTAGAGTAACTGGCTAACCGCTGATGCATGCGTTTACGGCAGGCATCTCCAAATGCGCTAAATATCGCGTGATAGAACGGTGTTTCCCATGACTTGTATTCTGGATGGAACTGGGTGCCGTAAGCGAATGCCGTCGCGTGGCGTACCCGTGCCATTTCAACAATACCGTCTTCCGCGTGGGCCAATGGCTCTAGGGCGTCTGCCAGCCGATCAACCCCCTGACCGTGCAGCGAATTCACACGCACCGTGCCACTCCCCGCCCAGGCACGGGTGCTTGGGTCTGCTAGAAGCGTAATCGTATGCGCCGGCGCGTATTGGCCGTCATAAGACAAGGCCTTGTCTTCCCGGTGATCCCGTTTCCCGGGCAAGTCCTGTACTTGCTGATGCAGACTCCCACCTAGGGCAACATTCATTTCCTGAAACCCACGACAAACACCAAAAATTGGCACGCCTCGTAAGACGCACTCGCGCACCAAGGTCAAGGTAAGTGCATCGCGCCGATGGTCCAACGGTAGGCTCGGGTCCGTAACCGGCTGACCAAAATGTACCGGATCAATATTCGCCGGCGAACCGGGCAGCAGAACACCATCTACACCAGCCAGCAGTTGTGCCACTAACGCAGGATCTGCGAGCGGAAACGTACACGGCTGAACGCCCGCGCTTCTCTGGAGCGCTTCAGCATATTTCTCGCCCAAAAACAAATACGGTATCGCCTGCGGACCGTCGCCGGAGGCACGGTGGTCTAACGGTAGCCAAACCAAAGGCAGCATGGGTTGTGGATGTGACATGGTGTTGATGCGGCGTCGCGATGAGGTGGCGGAAGCATTCTTTTAGAAAGCGCTTTTCTAGCTAGTTGCGTGATTTATTCGGTGCCATTTTCCACCCGTTCAGAAGCAAGGCATTGGCCATGACGCTCACAGAGCTCATGGCCATCGCCGCACCCGCAACCACTGGGTTGAGGAAGCCTAGGGCAGCTAGCGGAATACCTGCAACGTTATAAACAAAAGCCCAGAATAAGTTTTGCCGAATTTTTTGAACGGTTTTACTTGAAATTTCTAACGCCCCTAAAACCAGTTGCGGGTCCCCTCGCATCAAGGTCACACCCGCTGCGCTCATCGCAACGTCACCGTGCTTGCCATTATTCATGGCGATGCCAACATCGGCTGTTGACAGCGCCGGCGCATCGTTGATACCGTCGCCGACAAAGGCGACTATCTCGCCACGCTCCTGCAGCGTACGAACATGGCGGGCCTTATCGCCAGGTAAGCAACCCGCAAAGACCTCCGTTATGCCAACACGGCTTGCCACGGCATTTGCCGCACCCTCGTGATCGCCAGACATAATCAGCACGCGCTTACCCGCCGCTATCAACTCGGCCACGGCGTCACGGGCACCCGGTTTAAGTGCATCGCCAAAGGCAAAAGCAGCAACCGCCGTAGCGCCATTAGCAACTAAAGACACGGTCAAGCCGCTGGCGTGCCAACGCGAGAGAGCGGGAGCGAACACAGATGTGTCGACACCTTCATTTAGTAACCAATCAGGGCTACCCATGCGCCAGATTGGGGCTCCCGCTATCGGAAGCCACTGCACACCGCGACCGGGGACATTTTCGACCGTGCCTACGCCCTCAGGGGCTTGCATCGCCTCGCCCGGCGCGTTAACAACCAACCATTGCCGCACCGCCGCGGCCAGTGGGTGTGGGTTCTCTGCTTGAAGCTGTGCGATCCGTTGCATTACATCGGCGTTGTCTAGTGCGCCTTCAAACGCTTGTACCGATGGTTCCCCTTTAGTCAGCGTACCGGTCTTGTCAAAAACAACGGCCGTGACGCGATGCGCACGCTCCAAGGACAGGGCATCCTTAATTAAAATACCGTGGCGCGCAGCGACGCCCGTGCCCACCATCATGGCGGCTGGCGTTGCCAGGCCCAGTGCACATGGGCAAGCAATAACCAGTACAGCCACCATATTTATGGTCGACGTTGACAAGTCCGCGCCCGCAAGCAACCAAGCGATAAATGTCAGCATGGCGATGGCAAGCACGACAGGCACAAAAACGGCTGCAACTTGGTCAACTTGTTTTTGAACAGGGGCCTTTGCCGCCTGCGCATCTGAGACCATGCCAATGATCTGGGCCAAGATACTGTTGGTATGCGTGGTCAAGACGCGCACATCAAGCGAACTCTCTCCGTTGAGCGTACCGCCAATCACGCGGTCTCCGGGGTTTTTGTTAACCGGCATGGGCTCCCCAGTCACCAGCGACTCATCCAGGCTTGACTGCCCAGAAATGACCTCAGCATCCGCGGGTACGGTTTCGCCTGCGTAAATACGAATAACATCACCAATCAATAATTCAGACACCGCGACCTCAAGGACGTCGTCGCGCTGTTTCCCATCAGGTAATAGCCTCGCTGTAGCAGGCTGTAAGCGCTGAAGGGCACGAATCGCCTCCGTTGTTTGCTTCTTACTTCTTGCTTCCAGATACTTCCCAAGCAAGACCATCGCGATAACAACGGCCGACCCTTCAAAGTAAAGGTGAGGCATGGCCTCAGATGAAGCCGTTAGCCAGAGCCATGTTGATAAAAGCCAGCCTGCGGTGGTGCCAATCACAACGAGAAGCTCCATATTGCCTGCACGTGCTTTTAGCGCTCGCCATGCAACGTTATAAAACGGCCAACCTAAAATAAACTGAACAGGGGTTGCCAGCGCAAACTGAATGGGTGCGGGAAGCATAAACGTTACCGTATCCCCACTCATAAGCAAAGACCAACACATAGACAGCACCAGCGGAGCACAGAGCAGCAGCGCGGCAAAGGTCGGCAAAAACGCCCTATCAATGCCTAACCAGCTTCGTTGTTCATTCTCAAGCGCGGTTTGAATCTCGGTCGGTTCGTAACCGGCATCCCGAACTGTTCGCTTTACTTGGCGCTGAAAGTCTTCAACCGCCACACCATCTTCGGCGCTAACAACGCGTACGGTTTCCGTTGCCAGATTAACCACCGCATCGGCGACCCATGGCTGTCGCTTTAAGGCCCTCTCAACACGCCCAACACATGATGCACATGTCATACCACCGACCCCGAGATCAACGGTATGGACGATAGGGTGTTGTTGTGCGTCTAAGGTTTTCAGCATCGCAATATTTCACCACACCGTTGACGCCATTGTCATAAAATCAACTGAATAAATAGCAAAACCCAACCATGACAACCCATCACCTAACCGTTCTTGGTATGACTTGCGGCCACTGTGAAAAAGACGTTAGCCGAGTGGTCCGTTCCGTTGATACTGATGCGAACATCCGTATTGATCGTGCAGCTAATGCCGTTTCTATCGAAACCAATCAAGCAATCACCGCCTTCATTGTGGCGATCGTGGCCGAAGGGTATGAAGCGACCGTTAATACGTAAGTGTCCTCGTAGAAAGGTATAGCTTTACCAAACGCTTACATATCGGTCGTACTGGACTTACACGGCCGCATCACACTAACGCCATTCCAAGAAATTACTTGGTGACCGTTGAGGCCCCAAAGGGGTCACAACTTATAGGAGTTAGTTATGCGTCCTTTTATTCGAAATATGGGCCTTGTCGCTGTTGCTGGCAGTGTTGTGGTCGTGTCAGCGTTGGCTTTTGCAGGCCATGACGATGACGACCACGGACGGTACAAGCATAGGCAAAAGCACCACATGGTCAAGGCTGAGAATTTAGCTGCGCTCAAGGTGAGTCTAAACTTGAATTCAGAGCAACTCCCTCTGTGGGATATATACGCCTCACCGACACGTCCCACTAGCCAAGACCCATCGGTAGATCGGGCAGCCATGCGTGAGCAAATGGAGGCACTTGAACCAATGGAACATTTGCAATTCGTGAAGGAAAAGCACACCGATCGCCATAACAAGTTAATGGCGCACTATGATGCAACCGAACGCTTGTATGAGAGTTTGGACCCCCAGCAAAAAGTAACTTTTAATGAGGCACTCTCAAAGAAAAATCGCCACGGTAAGCACCATCGCCGGGACAAAGCGCACGATGATGACTAGATCACACTTAAAAACGACGTTTCCGTAAACAGAACACATTTTAAAAGCACCTTATGGTGCTTTTTTTTGTTGGTAACACTGTGCATAAAAAACCAATAACTAGGACGTTATCCACAGCGCTTGCCTGCGTTCTAAAGTTGTTACATCTTAAGCAGCGGTGGAAAAGCCACTTTATCACCTAGTTATAGGCTACATAAGCTTATGATTTTTAATGATTTATTTCTGTTATCAACAGAAAATGCTGTCCCTTACTACTACTACTATTTATAAATAAAGAAACTAAGATAAGAGGGGACAAGCTGATCATCGTAGCGTTATCTAAGTACAGGTTGTGATGCCTGTGGAGACTGTTAAGATCTGGCATCTATCCTGTTTAAAGACGTTATCGTGCCAAAGCCATCCAGCGAAAATTTCTGTTTTGATATAAAAAGCAGTTATTTATCAATCGTTAATTTAGTCTTTCAGACCGTAGATGTGCCGCTTATTGCTGCTGATTTGGATAGACGATTTGGCGATGTCGCTGATTTTTTTGATGACGATGCGGTATCGATCGATTTGACGGCCCTTGCTCTGTCTGATGTTTCCTCAGTTGATTGGGTTGCTTTACTCGCCTTGCTTAGAAAATATCGTATGCACCCCGTCGCTGTGCGTGGTGTCGGGCCAGATGATCGTGCGATGATTCAGTCTCTCGGATTGGTAATTCAAGAGACACCGTCCCAAGTGACGTCAGCGATAGCGAGTGGTGCATCCGATAGTGCGGTCGGTGGGACAGTATCAGCGATCGACGCCTCCACAACCGAGCCTGCGCTTTTAGGTGCATTGGTTATTGATAAGCCTTTGCGATCGGGGCAGCGTGTATATGCCAAAGGCCGTGACTTGGTTATGTTGGCTATGGTCAATGCCGGTGCTGAGGTGATCGCTGACGGCCATATCCACGTCTACGCGCCATTGCGGGGCAGAGCCATCGCGGGCGCGCGGGGTAACCAAGAGGCACGTATTTTTGCGCTTGGTTTTTCGCCTGAGTTGATTTCAATTGCAGGTGTTTATCAAAGCATCGATGGTGATTTACCTAAAGGGGTCGAATCTCAGGTAGCCGTGGCATCTTTAGAGGTTTCTGAGAGTGGTGAACGTCTTATTTACAAGCCAATCAACCGTTAAAATGGGCATCAGAGCGTTTGGGCCAGGTTTGTCGCGAGCCCGTTTTTTTCTTTAAGGTAATCTATTAATGACCAAAGTTGTTGTTGTCACGTCCGGTAAGGGCGGGGTAGGAAAGACCACGACCAGTGCTAGTTTTTCAGCGGGGCTTGCATTACGTGGCTTTAAGACAGCAGTTATTGACTTTGATGTTGGCTTGCGCAACCTTGACCTCATCATGGGGTGTGAGCGCCGGGTTGTTTATGACTTGATTAACGTGATTCAGGGTGAAGCGACCTTAAATCAGGCGCTTATAAAAGATAAGCAATGTGATAACTTGTTTGTGTTGGCGGCATCTCAAACGCGTGACAAAGAAGCCCTAACCAAAGAGGGTGTTGAAAAGGTATTGACTGATCTCAGCGCAATGGGGTTCGAATACATTGTTTGTGACTCGCCAGCGGGTATAGAGACAGGTGCGTTATTGGCGATGCACTTTGCAGATGAGGCCTTGGTGGTAACCAATCCAGAAGTCTCGTCGGTCCGTGACTCAGATCGCATTTTGGGTATGTTGAGCTCAAAGACCAAACGTGCCATTGACGGTTCGGATCCTATAAAAGAATTTCTGTTGATCACGCGCTACAACCCGGCCCGCGTAGAAGAGGGGCAGATGTTATCGTTAGACGATATTAAGGATATTTTGCGGATCCCATTGATTGGGGTAATACCAGAGTCAGAAACGGTTTTGCAGGCGTCGAACCAGGGCTTACCAGCGGTTCACTTGACGGGAAGTGATGTCTCGGAAGCCTACAAAGATGTGATTGATCGCTTTTTGGGTGAAGAGAAATCAATGCGGTTTGTCGATGTTCAAAAATCGAGCTTGTTCAAGCGCTTGTTCGGTCGGGGGTAAGCAGATGTCCTTTTTAAATTTCTTCTTAGGTGAAAAGAAAAAGAGTGCAAGTTTAGCTAAAGAGCGGTTACAAATTATTTTGGCGCATGAGCGAGGGGATCGGAGCCCTGAACCCGACTTTCTTCCCGCGCTACAAAAAGACCTGTTGGCTGTGATTTCGAAATACATCAAAATTAACGCTGAGGACATCAAGGTGCATCTTGACCGTGACGCGACGATGGAAGTGCTAGAGGTCAAGATTGAGCTCCCAGATCGCTGATTAACAACGTATTTCTTGGCGCTTCATCTCAACGGTAGAAGGCCAATGTTACTTTTCAGTAACACCTCGTAGAATATTCGATTGGTTGCTACCGATAGGCGAGGGCGTGTTGTGCCTAACATAATCGGGGTGACCCCTACTTAAGGCCAGTCGTTATGCGTTACCCCGAAAATTTTGATGTGATTGTGGTCGGTGGCGGTCATGCTGGCTGCGAAGCGGCGTTGGCTAGCGCGAGAGCAGGGGCTAAAACACTGCTGTTGACACACAATATTGAAACCTTAGGCCAAATGAGCTGCAACCCCTCTATTGGCGGGATCGGTAAGGGCCATTTGGTAAAAGAAATCGATGCCTTGGGCGGTGCTATGGCGTTGGCAACCGATGAGGCGGGGATTCAATTTCGCACGCTGAATGGGTCTAAAGGACCGGCTGTTAGGGCAACGCGTGCTCAAGCAGATCGGGTGCTATACAAGGCCGCCATTCGGCGCATGTTGGAAAACCAAGAAAACCTTCAGATTTTTCAACAGTCAGTTGAAGACTTATTGGTGCAGGGTGATCGTGTCATTGGTGCGGTAACACAGCTAGGATTGCATTTTCATGCAAGTACAGTGGTGTTAACGGCAGGTACATTTTTAGACGGCAAAATTCACGTCGGTCTTGAGAGTTATTCGGGCGGCCGCGCGGGTGACCCGCCGTCGGTGGGTTTATCGGGCCGGTTAAAGGAGCTGAAGTTGCCGCAAGGGCGCCTTAAGACGGGAACCCCGCCGAGGTTGGACGGTAGAACGATTGATTTTTCTAAATGCCAACCACAGCCTGGGGATGGCATGCCAGGGGGAACGATTGAGGGTGGCGGCGTGCCCGTACTCAGTTATTTGGGTACAGCGGCAATGCACCCCAGACAAATACCTTGCTGGATTACCCATACAAATCTAAAAACCCACGACATTATCCGCAGTGGTTTTGATCGCAGTCCTATGTTTACTGGGAAGATCGAGGGTGTAGGACCGCGTTATTGCCCTAGTGTTGAAGACAAAATTAGCCGTTTTGCGGACAAGGACAGCCACCAGATCTTTTTGGAGCCCGAGGGGTTGACGACGCATGAGGTCTATCCCAACGGCATTTCAACCAGTTTACCCTTTGACATTCAGTATGCGCTGGTGAGGTCTATCAACGGTTTGGAGAATGCGCAGATCGTTAGGCCGGGCTATGCGATTGAATACGATTACTTTGACCCACGCGCATTGAAGGCTAGTTTTGAAACCAAAGCGATCCACGGGCTGTTTTTTGCAGGGCAGATTAATGGAACAACGGGTTATGAAGAGGCGGGCGCGCAAGGTTTGTTTGCGGGCTTAAACGCGGCGCTACAGGCACGCGGGGATGCACCGTGGACACCCGGGAGAGATCAGGCGTATTTGGGTGTGTTGGTTGATGACCTCGTGACCAAAGGTGTAACAGAGCCGTATCGTATGTTTACCAGTCGTGCTGAATTTCGCCTGCAACTTCGAGAAGACAATGCTGATATGCGGCTAACGGAGGTCGGTCGGTCTTTAGGCCTTGTGGATGATTTTCGCTGGGACGCCTTTAACCGCAAGCGGGATGCTGTTTCACGTGAAACTGAACGATTGCGGTCGGTATGGGTCAACGCAAAAAACCTTGGGGCAGATGAGGCAACCCGGGTCTTTGGGAAGCCTCTCGAGAGAGAACAGAGCCTCGCGGATTTATTGCGTCGACCCGGTGTGACATACGCAGACCTGATGGGTTTGGATGGCGGACGTTTTGATATCCTTGCTTTGGTGGCGGCACCTGTTTCACGTGAAACAGGTGGTGTCGATCGTGCGGAAAACGAGGGGCCTGTCAGCGTGCATCCACTTGTTTGGAGCGAAGCACACGAGGAATTTTTGAAGCATGCTGTTGTCGAGCAAATTGAAATCAGCCTCAAATATCAAGGCTATATAGATAGGCAAAAAGACCAAATCGATCGCGCAGCCTACTACGAGAACCTAGCGTTACCCGAGGATTTTGATTACGCGTGCATCGATGCGCTAGGGTTTGAGGTGCGTCACAAATTACAGGCGCAGCGACCCGAGACCCTTGGTCAAGCATCACGCATTTCCGGGGTGACCCCGGCGGCTATTTCTGTTTTGTTGGTTCACCTGAAGCGCGCGGGCCATAAGCGCTTTTTAGAGACGCCGGAGGCGGCGTGACTACGGGGCAACCCCTGTCGGTTGCGAGTATTGCCGCCGGGGCTGAGGCGGTGGGTGTGGCCTTGTCTGACCTACAGGCGGAGGCACTTTTGCAGTATGCCGAGCTGCTTCTAAAGTGGAATAAGGTCTACAACCTGACCTCCCTGCGCGACCCGCGCGAGGTGTTGACGCTGCACTTAATTGATAGCCTGTCTGGTGTGGCCGCTCTCAGACGGGCGATCGCTGGTCGGGAACCGAGTGGACCAACGGGGTGCTTCTCTGTGATGGACGTTGGTTCAGGGGGTGGGCTTCCAGGGGTGGTCTTGGCCGTTGCGTGCCCAGAGCTTCATGTCACCTGCGTTGATACGGTAGCAAAGAAAGCCGCCTTCATACAGCAGGTGGCTGCACAGTTACCCCGCGCGGCGCTGGCTGGCCGGTTGGTTGCGAAACACGCAAGAGTGGAGTCCGTGCAGGCGACGTTTGATGTGATCACGTCGCGTGCCTTCGCTTCCTTGTCAGACTTTGCGCTGTGGTCTCGGCAGGCGTTGGGTGAAGGTGGCTTATGGATGGCAATGAAGGGCGTCAAGCCTGAGGCGGAAATTGCTGCTTTACCGCCCTGGGCAGAGGCGTTTCACGTGGAACACTTTTCCGTTGAGGGGCTTGGGGCGCAGCGATGCATTGTTTGGATGCGAGACCGGGGTCCTCAAGTGGACGTGCCGGTGACAAATTAGATCGCGTAAACTGAGGCCTTGTGTCACCCCGGTTCTGGAGTGGATGTTCCTTGTTTTCTAAAAAAGAAGATGGCTGTATGGCAAAGATATTTTGCATAGCAAATCAGAAGGGCGGTGTGGGTAAAACCACAACAACCGTCAACCTCTCGGCGGGATTGGCAAAAATTGGCCAGCGCGTGCTGATGATTGATCTAGATCCACAAGGGAATGCCACGATGGGGTCGGGTGTTGATAAGCGGACGCTGACGCACACGGTCTACGACGTCTTATTGGGTGATGTCAGCATGGCGGATGCTTGCGTGCAGGCCGATGCTTGCGGTTACGCGGTTCTGGGGGCTAACCGTGAGTTGGCGGGAGCAGAGGTTGAGCTCGTCAGTGTTACCAACCGTGAGCAACGCCTAAAGGACGCGATCGCCACTGTCGACAGCCAATATGACTTCGTTTTGATTGACTGCCCACCATCACTGAATATGCTGACGCTAAATGGCCTATGCGCGGCTCATGGTGTCGTCGTACCCATGCAATGTGAATACTTCGCTTTGGAAGGCCTTAGCGATCTGGTTAATACGATTAAGCAGGTGCACGCCAATTTGAACCCTGAATTGTCGCTCATTGGGTTGTTGCGCGTCATGTTTGATCCTCGGATTACCTTACAGCAGCAGGTCAGTGAACAAATTAAGGCACATTTTGGCGACAAGGTTTTCGAGGCGGTTATTCCTCGCAATGTGCGCCTCGCAGAGGCGCCTAGTTACGGGTTGCCTGGCGTTATCTTTGACCCTGCTGCCAAAGGCTCGATGGCATTCGTTGCCTTTGCGGAAGAAATGGTGTTGCGTATGGAGCGACTTCAATAATGGGCGTGGCGCTTCTGGCAAAGCCACCGGTCTTACTCCTTCCTGGTTGGCTTAACTCGGATGAAAGCCATTGGCAACGTCGTTGGTCGGCGTTGCATAGCGCCACCCCCGTTCAACAACACGACTGGCTAACGCCCTTACGCGGCGACTGGCTGTCTGCCTTTGAGACCCACCTGTTGGCTGCGCATGCAGCGAATACCGCGCGTCATGGTCCGCATGTGCCGCGTTTTGCTGTGGCGGCGCACAGCTTGGGGTGTCACTTGCTGGCGGCGTGGCTGGCACACTCGGCACACCGTGCGTGGGTGGTTGCTGCGCTGGTCGTTGCGCCGCCAGATCTCAGTCAGGCCGATCTTGCGCCTGCGGTTGCCCGTTGGGCGCCTGCGGTGACGGTCGCCTTTCCGCCGGCCCTGCGTGAGGCGACGGTGGTTTTGGGCAGCGATGACGACCCCTACGCGAGCTCTTCGGCGACTGCGCAGTTGGCGGCGCAGTGGGGGGTTCCCTATGTTGAGAGTCCTGGCTTGGGCCATATGAATGGCCAAAGCCAATTGGGCGACTGGCCTGCGGGTTGGGAGCGCCTGCAATCCCTTATACACGCGGCGGCGTCGCACGGTGCGCCGGCGCACTTAACAGATACAACGTATTGAGAAAGTTGATATGGCATTAAAAAAACCAAAGGGGCTTGGGCGTGGTCTGGAAGCCTTATTAGGCCCTAGCGTTGACGAATGGGCCGGAAGCGCTGCGGACGCCTTGCCTAACACGGCGAACTTGACCCAATTGCGTGCCGGCATGTATCAGCCGAGACAACATATGGACGAGGGCGCGCTGTATGAGCTGGCGGAGAGCATCAAGTCACAAGGCATCATGCAGCCGATATTGGTTAGACCTGTGGACGCGAACGGGCGCCATCAGCCGTTAACCGGGCGTCCTGGCGCAGCGCAGCAGTACGAGATCATTGCCGGCGAACGCCGTTCGCGTGCGGCGAAACTGGCGGGCTTGACGGAGGTGCCTGTTCTCATCCGTGATGTCTCCGATGACAAAGCCGCGATCATGTCGCTCATCGAGAACATGCAGCGTGAAGACTTAAACCCCCTCGAGGAGGCGCAAGGCTTACAGCGCCTAATTCGTGAGTTTGGCCTTACCCACGAAGACGCTGCGCAGGCCGTGGGGCGCTCGCGTAGTGCCGCGAGTAATTTGCTGCGGCTTTTAAATTTGGCAGACCAGGTGCAGACGATGTTGACTGCGGGTGATCTCGATATGGGCCATGCCCGTGCGTTGCTTGCCTTGGATAAAACGACACAGATCACGGCGGCGAATCAGGTTATCGCCAAGAAAATGTCTGTGCGTGAGACCGAGTCACTGGTGAAAAAGTTGAGTGCGGAATTCAATTTGGTTGCGGTGAGCCCAAAAGTAGATAAGTCGCGCGATACCAAGCGCATAGAAGAAGAGCTTTCAGACCTATTCGCTGCCACCGTGGAGGTGCGCATAAAGAAGCGCGTTAAGCGTGGCTCACGGACGGAAGAGCAGGGCGAACTGGCGATTTCGTTCGCGTCTCTTGCCGAGCTGAACGGCCTGATTGACCGTTTGCGTGGCCGCTCCGTAGAGTAGCGGCGGACGCTTGCTAGTGGGCGCTTACTAGCAGTAAGCGCCATATCGTGAAGGCCACCACCCGCTAGCCTGGCATAGAAAAAATCTTGCCGGGGTTCATGATGTTGTGGGGGTCAAGGGCCTGTTTGATGGCGCGCATCATGTCGACCGCCGCCTCTCCTGCCTCCGCCTTTAGAAAGTCGATCTTATGCAGGCCAATGCCGTGTTCTCCGGTACAGGTGCCCCCTAAGCGCAAGGCCCGCGCGACCAACCACTCATTCAGTTGCTCGGCCTTGGCGCGCTCTTCGCTGTCATCCGGGTCGATTAGATAGCCAAAGTGGAAATTGCCGTCGCCGACATGCCCCAGTAAGAAGTAGGGGATGCCAGACGCGTCGGCTTCTTTAACGGAGTCCAGCAAACAGTGCGCTAATTGACTAATCGGCACACAGGTATCGGTTGATATTGCACGACAGCCAGGGCGGCTTTGAATGGCGGCAAAGTAGGCATTGTGCCGCGCGGTCCACAGCTTTGTGCGCTCCTCGGGCGTGGTCGCCCATTCGAAGGCCTGCCCTCCCATATCGCCTGCAATTTCTTGCACCACCGCGGCTTGCTCGGCCACGCTGGCAGGCGAGCCATGAAACTCCATCAATAGCATGGCCTCCTCGCGCAACGTTAACTGCGCGTGTTTGTTCACCATGGCGACGGACTTCTTATCCATGAACTCACATCGCGCAATCGGGACACCCATTTGTATGATTTGGATCGTCGTCTGCACAGCGGCCTCTATGCTCGGAAAGGAGCAGACCGCGGCCGAAACGGCTTCAGGTAACGGATACAGCTTCAAGGTGACCTCGGTGATGACGCCTAAAGTACCCTCGCTACCGACCATTAAACGGGTTAAGTCGTAGCCTGCACTGGACTTTTTTGCCCGCGTACCGGTGCGAGCCACGCCGCCGTCAGCCGTGACAACCTCCAGTGCCAGCACGTTTTCTTTCATCGTGCCGTATCGCACGGCGTTGGTGCCACTCGCACGGGTGGCGGCCATCCCGCCAATACTCGCGTCCGCGCCAGGGTCGATAGGGAAGAACAGCCCCATGTCTTTGACCGCCGCGTTGACGGCCATGCGTGTTACACCGGGCTGCACGGTCACGGTGAGGTCCTCCGCGTTGATTTCTAGCACGTTGTTCATGCGTGATACGTCGATGCTGATACCGCCCTGAACCGCGAGCAAGTGCCCCTCTAGTGAGCTCCCAACCCCAAATGGAATCACGGGGACGTGGTGTTCAGCCGCGAGGCGCACCGCATCCCGAACATCTGTGGTGCTTTGGGCAAATACCACGCACGCGGGCGGTGGCACATGGGTAAAAGCAGACTCGTCTCGTCCGTGTTGTTCACGCACGGCCATGGCCTGACTAAACTGTTTTTCAAACCGCTCTGCAAGTGCGAGCAAGAGCGCTTGGGGGGTGTCGCGCTGGACAACTGCCGGCATGGGGGCGTTCATATGGTTCTCCTGTATTGTTGGCATTATTAAACGCAAGCCCCTTTGACTGCAACCGCCTACGCGAATCTTTCATAATGATGACCTTGCATTAAAAAGAGACACCGACCTATGGGTAACAGACTGTCACAAATTGCGACCCGAACGGGGGACGCAGGGACTACGGGCTTGGGCGACAACCAGCGCGTGTCTAAAAACAACTTGCGGGTGCACGCCATGGGCGATGTAGACGAGTTGAATTCACACATTGGGGTCTTGTTATGCGAGCCTGTACCGCCCGCGATCCGCCCGCTCTTGGTGGAGGTGCAACACCAACTGTTTAATTTAGGCGGCGAACTATCCATACCCGGTTACGAGTTGCTTAAAACGCAAGCCGTTATCGACTTAGACCAAGCACTTGAGCGGTTCAATGCGCAGTTGCCTAAGCTGCAAGAGTTTATTTTGCCTGCGGGCACCCGCGCCGCAAGCCTTGCGCATGTGTGTCGCACCGTCGCACGCCGTGCGGAGCGTTCAGTCGTCGCCCTCGGCGATGCCGAGAGTGTGAATGAGGCCCCACGTCATTACTTGAACCGCTTGAGTGACCTGATGTTTGTACTTGCGCGCGTTCTAAACCGTGTTGATGGCGGTGACGACGTGTATTGGCGCAGCGAACGGATGCAACAAAACACCGAACAGGATAAAAACAGCATATGAACGTAGATGACCTCATCGCGATTGATATCCACACCCACGCGGAAAAATCGTGCTGGAACCCTTTTGACAATTACACCGAGGAATACGACCGCGCCGCTGACAAGTACTTTGGCTCCAGTAACCGCCCGACCATCACCGAAACGGTGGCCTACTATCGGGAACGAAAAATTGGCCTTGTGATGTTCACGGTTGACAGCGAATCCCAATTAGGCGGGCGGCGCATTCCCAATGAGGAGATCTGTGACGCGGCAAAAGCCAATGCCGACATGATGATTGCATTCGCCTCTATTGACCCGCACAAAGGGCGCATGGGCGCACGTGAGGCGCGTCGTTTAATTGAAGAGCATGGCGTGAAGGGCTTTAAATTTCACCCGACGGTTCAAGGCTTTTTGCCCTATGACCGCATGGCCTGGCCGCTGTATGAAGTGATTGCTGAATATAAATTGCCCGCAATTTTTCACAGTGGCCATTCCGGCATTGGCTCAGGTATGCGATGCGGCGGCGGGCTGCGCCTGCAAAACAGCAACCCCATGCTGTTGGAGGATGTGGCGATCGATTTCCCAGATATTGAAATTGTCATCGCTCACCCCAGTTGGCCATGGCAAGATGAAGCCCTCTCCTTGGCTCTGCACAAGCCCAACGTATGGATAGACTTGTCCGGTTGGAGTCCCAAGTACTTCCCACCACAACTGGTGCAGTATGCGAACACGCTCTTAAAGGACCGCATGTTATTTGGGTCAGACTATCCGTTGATCACACCAGAGCGTTGGATGAAAGACTTCGATGAGGCGGGCTTTAAAGACAAGGTCAAGCCGCTAATCTTGAAAGAAAACGCAATGCGCCTGTTGGGTCTGAAAGCCAAAATATAGGGTAAACCCGGCCGTCTAGCGCACGCCGCCATGGTTAAATATAGTTCTAAAACAGAACTATATTTAACCGATGACATCACCCATCTTAAAAGCCGTTATTGACGACATAGCTGCCCACGGCCTGCAGTTTGAAATGCGCGGCGCTGTGGCGTTAATTCGTCTTGCTAGACCCCAAAAGCGCAATGCCCTAAATGATGGCCTAGTCAAAGCACTGCGGGACATCTTTACCCATATGCCAGAGGAGGCACGTGTTGCCGTGATTCACGGGGAGGGTGAGCACTTTTGCGCAGGCTTAGATCTATCTGAGCTGCAGGAGCGCGATGCTGCACAGGGCGTGTTTCATTCACGCAGTTGGCATGCGGCCCTTGACGCGCTTCAGTTTGGCCGCGTTCCTGTCATCGCGGCGTTACATGGTGCGGTGGTGGGTGGTGGCCTAGAGTTGGCGAGTGCGTGCCATATCCGGGTTGCCGATGACTCCACGTTCTATGCGCTACCTGAAGGCACGCGTGGCATCTTCGTCGGTGGCGGTGGGTCGGTTCGCATTCCCAAGCTTATCGGCGTGGCCCGAATGACGGACATGATGATGACTGGACGCGTCTATGATGCCGTTGAGGGTGAGCGGGTTGGGTTTGCCCAATACCATGTGCCGCAGGGGGAGGCGTTGGACAAAGCGATGCAGCTGGCAGTGCGCGTGGCTGACAATGCACCGATGACTAACTATGCGCTCACCCATGCGCTGCCGCGCATCGCTGAGCAACCGGCTGATCACGGGCTTCTGACGGAGGCGCTTATTTCCTCCATCACCCAGTCGGCACCAGAGGCCAAAGCGCGCGTCGCCGCATTTTTAGCCGGTAAAGCGGCCAAAGTAAAAAAAGCCTAACCGGGCCAGCATCATGCAAACCACTCGCTTCCGTCCCTTTGAATTCGGCGTTACCACCGTCTCCCACCAAACCAGCCAAAGCGGTGCCCAATACCTGCGAGCAGAACAAGCGCTGGACGCTTACCCTAACCGGCTAACCGATAGGCTGGCCATGTGGGCCAAGACCCGACCTAACCACGTGTTTATCGCCCGTCGAGCGCGCTTGCCTGATGGGCAGCTTGGTGACTGGGTACGGGTCACGTATGCGCAGGCGTGGCAACGTGCACGTGCGATTGCGCAAGCTCTATTGGACAGGGGCCTAGACAAGGAGCGCCCCGTTGCTATTTTGAGTGAGAACAGCATTGAGCACGCCATGCTCTCCTTGGGTAGTATGTTGGCGGGCGTTCCGTATGTGCCGATCTCACCGCCGTATGCCCTCGTTAGCGAAGACTTTGATAAGTTGCGACACGTGCTCAAAACCGTAACGCCTGGCCTGATCTTTGCGCCCGATGCGATGCGCTACGGCCGAGCCCTAGAGGCCGTTGTGCCTATGGGAACCGAAGTGGTCTTGTGCGAGGGCACCCTGAGCGACCGAACACACACCCCGTATCAGGCACTGTGTGAAACACCCGATACCGCCGCGGTAGATGTGGCGATTGAGGCAACAGGCCCTGACACCATCGTGAAGTTCCTCTTCACCAGCGGCTCGACCAAAATGCCCAAAGCCGTTATCAACACGCAGCGCATGTGTTGTGCAAACCAGCAGCAAATGGCGCAGTCTATGCCAGTGCTTGCAACCCACCCCTTAGTTTTGGTCGATTGGTTACCTTGGAACCACACCTTCGGCGGCAACCACAACTTTGGCATGGTCGTCTACCACGGCGGGACACTCTACATTGACGACGGCAAGCCCACGCCCGCCCTTATTCAGGAAACCTTGCGAAACCTGCGTGAGATCGCGCCAACCGTTTACTTCAACGTGCCGACTGGCTTCGAAGCGATTGCCAATGCGATGACGACAGACGACCAGCTTCGCAAGACCTTGCTCTCGCGGGTGCAGATGTTTTTCTACGCGGGCGCCGCCATGGCGCAGCCCATATGGGACAGCCTAGCCGCCTCCGCAGAACGGGAGATCGGTGAGCGCATCGTGATCGGTACTGGCTTGGGTATGACGGAGTCTGCGCCGTTTGCGATCTTTGTGACCAATCCACACGTACGTGCGGGCGACCTTGGTGTGCCGGCGCCGGGTGTGGAGTTGAAACTCCTTGCACAAGAAGGTAAAACGGAGGTGCGTTACCGTGGCCCAAATATTACGCCGGGTTATTGGCGTAACGCCCAAGAGACCCAGGCCGCGTTTGACGATGAAGGCTTTTTTATCACGGGTGACGCGGTCTTATGGATAGACGAGAGCAACCCCAACTTGGGCTTGAAATTCGACGGGCGTATCGCTGAAGACTTCAAACTTGCCACCGGAACCTTCGTCAGCGTTGGCCCCTTGCGCGCCAAAATTATTGCGGCGGGCGCCCCCTATGTTCAAGATGCGGTGATCACCGGATTGAATAGAAAAGACGTTGGCGCCATGCTGTTTACAACACCCAAAATACGCGAGCTGGCTGCGCTACCCAGCGATGCCCCCCTGTCAGCCGTGTTGGCAAGTGATGCGGTGCGCAGCCATTTTCAAGCCGTCGTCAACACCCTCGCCAGTCACGCGACAGGCAGTGCCGGGCGCGTCGCGCGCCTGTGTTTGCTGAGCGTTCCACCGACCATCGACAAGGGTGAAATAACAGACAAAGGCTCAATTAATCAGCGCGCCGTGTTACAGCACCGCGATGACCTCGTAGAAGCCCTGCATGGCGATACGTTGGCCGATGCAATCAAACCGACCGTGTAATGAAAGAAGGACGTCATGCGATGAGCGAGAGCCACCCCCACAAGACACGCACGTCGGTCTATGAGGTCGCCATAAATTTTGGTGACTGCGACCCCGCCGGCATTGTTTTTTTTCCGAACTTCTCCAAATGGATGGACGCAGCCTCTCTGAATTACTTTGTCCAATGCGGTATTCCTGTATGGCGTGAGCTGGTTAAAACACACGGCATCGTCGGAACGCCCTTGTTGGAAATCAACACAAAATTTATCAAGACCGCGACCTATGGTGAGACTATCCACATTGATACAACCATCACAGAGTGGCGCGCCAAAACGTTTACGCAGCGGCATATTGTGCGGCGTGGCGAGACCGTGTTGTGTGAGGGGACGGAGGTGCGTGCGTTTTGCATGAAAGACCCAGATAACGCCGATCGCATACGGGCGATGCCCGTCCCAGAGTTTATAAAGGCAGCTTGCGCGTTGTCTGAGTAACCCGTTTCGTTCAGGAGTCGCCATGCCGACCGATACGCCACCCGCCCACCCCAAAAAAACCAACGCCGTTGTCGCTTTGGGGGGCCTCAGCGAGACGCTAGGGTTTCACATTGCTAAGGCCGCGGTAGAGACAGGCAAGGCGTTTACTGCGTTTGTGAGTGAGCCCCTGGGCCTGCGGAAGGTGGAGTACTCGTTGCTCTTGATTTTGCAGGCTAATCCTGCGCTGTTACCAAAACAGCTGGCAAGCGTCTTGTCGATCACGGCGCCCAACCTAACCACCTTGCTCGACAAATTTGAGCAGCAGGGCTGGGCCTCCCGCTTACCCAACCCAGAAGATGGTCGTTCTCAATTGGTGCATCTGACGCCAAGCGGGCGAGCGCTCGCGACGCGTTGTGAGGAGATTGGGGCCGACATGGCGGCGCATTGGGTTGCGCGCCTCAGTCAGGCGGAGAGTCAACTGTTGAACCGCCTGCTCATAAAACTGTACGGTGCAGGCGATGCACCTACGTCCGACGTTACCTCTGACGTTACCAGCGAATGAGGCGTGGCGTGCAGAGGGCGCCGATGGCGATGGCGATGGCGATAGCCAAGCCAAACCACAACACAATGTAGCTGGGTGCGTTCTCTGCGCAACCCAAGGAAAACAAGGGGATTGCAAAGCCGACCGCCACGGCACCGCTCGCCGCACCTGTAAAACGAAGTCGTGTGGGTAAGCATTGGCGCGCTTGCCAGGCCAGCGCAAGCCAGATCGGCATAGCGAGTAAAAGAATCCCGCTTGTGCAGGCCAAACCGTTTTCTGGTACGTGCTGCGATGCGTTTGTACCCGTCGCTGTATAGTCTATCCACACCCATATCGCCGCCCCAAGCAGGGATAGCCGCGCGGCCACTTCTCCCCATTGCACGGGGCCTAGGCGCGAGGTCAGCAAGTCACCCCAGACGCGGATGGCGACGACAAAAATGGCAATGCCCGATAAGGCTTTTACAAAGTAGCCAGCGATAAACGGTTGCTCAAAAACGGTGTTTGCGACCCCCCACGCATAGAAAAACAAGCCGACGCTGCATGACAGGGCCAAGACATTGACCATTAGGGCGTGTCGCTGTCGGGTCTCGGGTGCCGTGCGCAGCCCTGCGTTTCCTTGACTTAGCAGGCTAATTAATGTGGCTGTTTGCAACGATCCCTCCGCAGTAGTTCTGTCATCTTCTTTAGTCCTCGGTGGGTTGAAACCTTGATCACACTCTCGCTCAAGCCCAAAAATTTTGCGGTCTCCTGAACCGAATAACCGTTTAATTTCACCATGGTGATGACCTCCCTTTGACGTGCTGATAGGCGCGCCATTAGGCTAGGCAAATCACCCTCTGTTTCATCCCCACGGTCCGTCCTTGGGTCAGTGGATGGGTCGACCAACGCATCGCTGGCCTCCGGGGTCAACGGGTCTTCTGCCCGTCGCGACTGCTGCCGCCAAAAATCAATCATTTTGTATCTGGCGATCGTGTGCACCCAAGCCGTTACCGGGGCCGCGCTGTCGTAGGTGTCTTGCTTGAGATGGACGGCAAGCAAAACGTCTTGCACGAGATCCTCTACGTCAGCATCCTGCCCGACTAATCGTCGCCGCGCATAACGTCGAACCAGCCCCGCAATACCCTGAAGTAATGCCTTATAGGCGGCGTCGTCGCCGTTACGTGCCAATGCAAAGCAGTGGGATAAATGGTGCTCAACGGTTGCCAATGTATTCTTATTTGCTGGTGAGGGCAAATAATATAATAAAAAACGATGAAATGTAACCTTTTTTGTAATTCTAACGAATACGTTATTGTGGTTGCTTGCTTTAAGCATACTTCGTTTTAACTAAAGGTGAACTTATGACCAAACTTTCAACATCAACGATTGTTGCCCTGGCCTTAGCTGGCATGACTGCTGGCGTCACGCTAAATGCGCAAGCAGCCAAGATGCCACAGGAAAAGTGCTATGGCGTTGCCATGGCCGGTGCAAATGACTGTGCAGCGGGCCCAGGCACCACGTGTGCAGGTACCTCTAAGACTGACAAACAAGCCAACGCTTGGAAGTATGTCGATGAAGGCAAGTGTGTTGGCATGATGGGTACGCTCAAGGCCATGTAAGCGGAGGTCGCATGATGCGAGTCCACAGTCCAAACGCTCACGGCGTTCCCTCATCACCGGCGACACGTCGGGACATGGGGGCTGGCTTAGGCGTCAAGCCTAGCCACTGGGCTGAGGTGCTCGCCTTAGACGACGCACCCCACTTCTGGGTCGAGGTTCACGCAGAAAACCATATGGTTGACGGTGGTCCTCGACTTGCAGCCCTAGACGCTTTAAGAGCCAAACACCCACTTTCATTGCATGGTGTTGGCCTCTCGCTCGCGGGCGAAGACCCCCTAGACGTCGCCCACTTGGCGCGCCTAAAACGGCTGGTTGACCGCTGTGAACCGTGGTCTGTATCCGAGCATCTGTCATGGTGCAAACATGACGGCACCGTTTTCCCCGACCTTCTGCCCGTCGTGCGCACGCCGGCAGCGTGCCAGCGCATTGCCGCGCGGATTACGCAGGTTCAGGAGGCGTTGGGTCGTCCGATCGCAATCGAAAACCCAACACATTACTTAAGCGATATGGGGCACACCCTATCGGAAGATGTTTTCCTCAACGAGTTGGCGGACCGCTGTGGCAACACCTGGTTACTCGACATCACCAACGTGGTGATATCGGCCCACAACACGGCAGGCACCACGGAAAGCGTGGATACCGATTGGATTTTTAGACTCCGCCCAGATACGGTGAGCGAGATCCACTTGGCTGGATTTAGCGACGACGCGCAAGCGCTGACAGCCACAGGCTTACCGCTGCGCATCGACAGCCACAGCCATGCCCTTGGCAACGAGGTACGTGCGCTGTACAAGCGTTACGTTGCCTTTGCTGGGCCCCGACCGAGTCTCGTGGAGTGGGACAACGACGTCCCGCCGTTTGAAGCGTTGTGGCGCGAACGCACGTGGGTTCAGAGCGTGTTGACGCAAGCTAGACCCAGCGAATGAGCGCACACGCCGCAGTGCCCCGCACGCGACGTGATCCGCACGCCATCGCACAAACCATACTTAACCGACAGACACCCGATGCATTGGGTCTGTTAAAAATTTACCGCAACACGGTTTGGCGCGCCTGGTTGGATGCGATGCAGCAGCAATTTCCCAGCGCCTGCGCCTTGATGGGTGATGCGGTCGCCGACGAGGTGATCCGCGCCTACTTGCATGGGCATCCGCCCCAAAGTGGCGTGTTGTTAGATATTGGGGTGTCATTTCCTGCGTTTCTTCATGGCGGCGGTAGCGCCCACTTGTTACACGCCAAGATCGCGCAGTGTGACTGGCTTTGGAGTCGATCACATGTGGCTGCAGATGCCCCGAGTCTGACGCTGGCGGGTTGGCACGCGCTACTCATGCAGCCCGATCAGTGTGTCGTTCTTCACCCTGCGTGTTACTGGTATGCGCCTGACTCTGCGGACCTAGCCCAGCAGTGGTCTGCCGGTCGTGAGGGTGTGGGCGAGCTCACTGGGGTGGGCCTTTTGTTTGGTCGCCCCTTTGGCGCCGTTGAGTCTGCCGGCTTAACGCTTGCAGAGCTTGCTTGTTTGGAGCGCCTAAAAGCGGGCGAGCCATTGACCCAAGCCATTGAGGCTGCTTACGCAGTGGATACGCATATCGATTTTTCCGAACTCGGCGCCAAGCTACTGCACGTTGGCGTTATCTCTTGCCTCTTACCCGCCCCTTGGAGTACCCATGACTAGCCCCTCACAACCCCCTCTTGATCTAGGACCAATCGACCGCGTCATACCCTCGAGCGTATTGTCTATCGCGCACAAGATAATTAGCCGGGACCTGTTGTTGCTCGGCGCTCGCGTTGCCTTGGGGACAATTTTCTTCATGTCTGCGCGAACCAAGGTCGACGGCTTTCTAAGTATTCGAGATGCCACTTACTTTTTATTCGAGCATGAGTACGCATTGCCTTTGATCCCGTACGAGTGGGCGGCGGTTTCCGGCACCTATGTCGAGCACTTGTTGAGTGTGCTGCTGATTTTTGGGCTTGGATCGCGTCTCAGTGCCTTCGGCATTTTGTCAATGACGGCGATTGTCCAAGTCTTTGTCTACCCAAGTGCGTGGCCAACCCACTTGAGTTGGGCCGTGCTGGCTTTGCTTGTTGTGTTGCACGGTGGGGGTCGGTGGTCTTTCGATCGCTTCATGGGCGCAAGTCCGACTCAGCCATCGGCGACCTAATCGGTCGTCTTCGCTGCCGTATACGGCTAGAAACCAACGGAAAACTAGGGAAAACCCTCGCCTCAAAGCTGCTTTGTGGCGTGGGTTTGTCTTAGACATAAGTAAAAACCCGGGTTTTTAGATGGCAGCGTGTGGATTGTGTCCAAGGGCAGGTATATTCCTCCGGTATTACCTACTTCTTGGAGACTTACATGAAATTAAAACTCGGTGTGGCCACCGCTCTCTCACTCACCTTGGCGCTGGGCACAACGTCCGCGCTTGCGAAATGTGATGCTGGCGAAATCGTTATAAAGTTCAGTCACGTAACCAACGCTGACAAGCACCCCAAAGGCCTTGCGGCTAGCTTGTTAGAGCAGCGTGTGAATGATGAAATGAATGGCAAAGCTTGCATGGAAGTTTTCCCAAACACTACGCTTTATAACGACGACCAAGTTCTTGAGGCACTGTTACAGGGGAACGTTCAATTAGCAGCCCCATCGCTGTCAAAGTTCGAGCAGTTCACAAAGCAGTTCCGCATTTTCGATCTGCCGTTCATGTTTAAAAACATCAACGCAGTTGATGAGTTCCAGAATTCTGAGACTGGCCAAGCGATGAAGCAGTCGATGACAAAGCGAGGTCTACTTGGCCTAGAGTTTTGGCACAACGGAATGAAGCAAATGTCTGCAAAGGTTCCATTGTTGGTTCCTTCAGACGCGAAAGGCCTAAAATTTCGTGTTCAAAACTCAGACGTTCTAAAGGCGCAGATGGCGGCCATGGGCGCATCCCCACAGCCAATGGCTTTCTCTGAGGTTTACGGCGCTCTGCAAACAGGCGTTGTTGATGGACAAGAGAACACGTGGTCCAACATTTACGGCAAGAAGTTTTTCGAAGTTCAAGACGGCACGACGCAGACCGATCACGGAATCATTGACTATATGTTAGTGACGTCCACTGAGTTTTGGAATAACCTGCCTGCAGATGTTCGCAACCAATTGGCCACAATCATGCGCGAAGTAACAGCTGAGCGGAATGCAGACTCTAACGCGGTAAACGCGTCCGCGAGGAAAGCAATTATCGAAGCTGGCGGCGTGATCCGTGAACTTAACGACGCACAACGCGCCGAATGGGTTTCAGCAATGAAGCCAGTTTGGGCGGAGTTCGTGAAGGATGTGGGTCAAACAAATATCGATGCAGCCCAAGCCATCAATGCGAAACATTAAGTTTATTTGAACTTGATTGCTTGCCCGCTGGCTTCAGCGGGCAAGCGCTTTCACCCACAATTCGAACATTATCTAAAGGGGGTGGGACATGGCGCCAAGCTATGAACCCAAGACGCCACTTGGCCGCTTCGTCAATGAACTAGAAGAAACGGCCATTGCATTGCTACTCGGTGGCATGACCCTAGTTACGTTCATTAATGTGGTGTTACGGTACGGTTTCAACACTGGAATAATCTGGGGCTTGGAACTGGTGACGTTTCTATTTGCTTGGCTTGTCCTATTTGGGGCGAGCTATGCAGTTAAAGTTACGGCGCACCTTGGTGTCGATGTGGTCGTCAACTTATTTGGTCCTCATGGGCGCAGGACTTTTGCGCTTATCAGTGGGCTGATCTGTATTAGCTACGCCGTCCTATTGTTCAAAGGATCGTGGGATTATTGGGCAAATTTCGCAAATCTGCCTCAAACCACCGGACGTTGGTTCCCCACAGGTTTTGAAGAAATGCGGACCACTTCTTACCGTGGATGGTATGAAGTAATTGATATTCCACTGCCAGAGTGGCTCCGATTTATCGAGCCGATTATGAATGGCGGTGATGAATATGAAAAAATCCCCCGCTTCATACCCTATGCGATCATGCCATTCGGTATGGGTCTATTTCTTTTCCGTATCGTTCAAGCCACTGTGCGTATTTACTCAGGGGACTCTCAAAGTTTGATAGTCAGCCACGAGGTCGAAGAGGCCATTGAGGACGTTAAACACATGAACACTACTCGCTAAGATATGGAACTCGCATTTCTATTCTCAATGGTTGTCGGACTAATGCTGATCGGTACGCCGATCGCTATTAGTCTGGGCATGGCTTCCACCATTTTCTTGTTGCTACTAAGCGACGCCTCTCTTGCCTCTATTGCTCAAACCTTGTTTCAAGCAATGGCAGGTCATTACACCTTGCTGGCAATCCCGTTCTTCATTCTGGCTTCAACCTTTATGTCGACTGGCGGTGTGGCTAAGCGAATCATCCGTTTTTCAATTGCGCTCGTTGGGCACTTTCCCGGCGGCCTGGCTATTGCTGGTGTATTTGCGTGCATGATGTTTGCCGCGCTGTCAGGCTCGTCTCCTGCGACAGTTGTAGCGATCGGCTCTATTGTTATTGCTGGCATGAGGCAGGTTGGCTATACAAAAGAGTTCGCCGCGGGCGTCATAGCGAATGCGGGAACTTTGGGCATCTTGATCCCACCGAGTATCGTTATGGTCGTCTATGCATCCGCAACAGACGTGTCGGTTGGGCGCATGTTTTTGGCTGGTGTTGTGCCGGGAATCATGGCGGGACTCATGCTCATGGTCACGATTTACATCATGGCACGGGTAAAAAATCTGCCAAAGGGGGAGTGGAAAGGTTGGGGCGAAGTTGGCGCGTCTGCTCTCAGCGCTTCAGGGGGCTTGTTCTTAGTCGTTATTATTCTTGGCGGTATTTATGGCGGCGTGTTTACGCCAACCGAGGCAGCCGCTGTAGCGTCGGTCTATGCGTTCCTTATTTCATGTTTTGTGTATCGAGATATGGGGCCGCTGCATGTTAAAGGCGAGAACACAAAAAACCACAGCTTCTTTCAACGCCCATGGACCTTAATTACGGTATTTTTCCACCGCGACACGCGAGATGCATTGTTTCAGGCGGGTAAGCTGACCATCACCTTGATGTTCATCATAGCCAACGCCTTGATCCTGAAGCATGTCCTAACGGATGAGCAAATCCCACAGCAAATTGCTTCTAGTATGCTGTCGGCCGGTTTTGGCCCTATCGCGTTCCTGATCATCGTTAATGTGATCTTGCTAATCGGTGGTCAATTCATGGAGCCATCAGGCTTGTTGATCATCGTAGCGCCGTTGGTGTTTCCAATTGCCATCGAGCTAGGCATTGATCCGATCCACCTTGGCATCATCATGGTTGTGAACATGGAAATTGGAATGATCACGCCACCTGTTGGCTTAAATCTTTTCGTGACGTCAGGCGTTGCCGGTATGCCGATGATGAGTGTGGTGCGGGCCGCGCTGCCATTTTTAGGCGTTATGTTTATATTCCTAATCATGGTGACTTACATCCCTGCGATTTCAACGTGGTTACCGACATTGTTAATGGGGCCGGAAATAATAACGAAGTAGACGACTATGCGACAAGCTGCGTAAAACGTATGGTTACCGCCATTCGTGAACAGTGCTTGTCGGTTAGGTTGACGAGTTCGTTGTCAACTCGCCTGATAGCGTCGGCGACTTTAAGCGAATGACACGGACCATGCCGCTAGCGGGCTATATCGGTTGTGTATCAGCGGCTTGGAACCTGTTGCAAACGCACATACCCAAGCAAATCAAGGAACCGACCCAGCCTGTACCCTCGCGGAGTCACAGGCGCTGCAATCCGAGATCACGGGGGCCTTCCTGCAGGTTATTGCCACTTAAGCCGCCGCCTTGCGCGGCTCCTAGTGTCTCTCCCAGACAGCCGTCAGCGTAGTAGAGTAAAAACATGACAACACGTATCCCGGAAATTACCCGTTATCAAGATTGGCTGCAAGAAGAGCGCAACCTGTCGTTCGAAAACTATGACGCGTTATGGCGCTGGTCCACTAGTGATCTTGACGGTTTCTGGGACAGTATCTGGTCTTATATGGGTATCGAGTCGGCATCGCCGCCTCGTGGGGTGTTAGCTAAAAACGTGATGCCGGGTGCCGAGTGGTTTCCTGGGGCGACCCTGAACTACGCGACACACGTGTTGCGCCACGTTGGGCGAGCGGATGCGGCTGGCTTTCCCGCGATTGTGAGTGACGACGAGCGTGGCGAGCGTCGTGCGTTGTCGTGGCCAGACCTCGCGTTGCAAGTGGCGGCGGTTGCAACCCACCTCAAGCAGCAGGGGGTTGGCCCGGGCGATCGCGTGGTTGCATACCTGCCCAACATTCCTGAAGCGGCCATTGCGCTATTCGCCGTGGCAAGTATCGGTGCGGTCTGGAGTGTTTGCTCGCCCGACATGGGTAGCAAAGCCGTTGTTGATCGGTTCGCGCAAATTAGGCCCAAGGCACTCATCACCTGCCATGGGGTGTTTTACGCGGGTAAGGTGGTTGATCGGCGCGACGCGGTGGCACAACTGATTGACGACCTGCCGACATTGACGCACGTGCTCCATGTCGATGCTTTGCGGCCTATCGCCGCGTCTGTCGACCCCACGGCGCCATCGGCGCCACCACCGGTGCTATCGCCAGCGTGTTCGCATGCACAGTGGGCCGCGGTGGTTAACGTGGATGACGCCCAGCGCACGGCGCTAGCAGATTTTCAACCGCTGGCAGTCCCTTTTGACCACCCGATTTGGGTGGTTTACTCCAGCGGCACAACGGGGTTGCCCAAACCCATCGTGCATGGGCACGGTGGTGTGATCCTGACAGCGTTGCTGCTACTCAACATCCATAACGACGTAGGCCCCAGCTACGACGAGAACAGTTGGGGCGAGTGCTTTCATTGGTATAGCTCAACGGGTTGGATTATGTGGAATGCGCAGATGGCAGGATTGCTTAACGGCACAACCTGCGCCATCTTCAATGGCAGCCCCAGTGGCCCTAAGGAGGCGCCCGATTGGGGTACCTTGTTCCGCTTTGCTGCGCGTGAGCGCATTACGTTTTTTGGTGCGGGCGCCGCGTTTTATAGCAACGCTATGAAGGCCGAGCTCGATGTGTCGGCTTGCGGTGACTTAGCCGCATTGCGCACCTGGGGTACCACCGGTTCGCCTTTGAGCGGTGACACCCAGCAGTGGGGTGAGCGCGCGATGGCAAAAAGCTATCAGGCCGCTGGCTACCCAAATCAGTCGCTTTGGTGGTGCAACATCTCAGGTGGAACGGATTTCGCCGGTGCGTTCATAGGCGGCAATATCACCTTGCCCCAAATTGAGGGTCAGATGCAGTGCCGCCTATTGGGCTGCGCCGTTGAGGCTTGGAACAGCGAGGGGCAGGTGGTCATTGATGACGTGGGCGAGTTGGTTTGTACGCAACCCCTGCCCTCTATGCCGATTTATTTTTGGGGTGATCCAGATGGTAGTCGCTTGTTGGGTAGCTACTTTGACACCTTCCCTGCGGGACAAGGTCGCCGCCTTGGCGGCGGCGATGCACCGCCGGACGCGGGCGCTGTCTGGCGCCATGGGGACTGGTTGAAAGTGACGCCCAGTGGGCATTGCGTTATTTACGGTCGCAGCGACGCCACGATCAACCGCCATGGCTTGCGCATGGGGACCAGCGAAATTTATGCCGCCGTAGAAGCGCTGCCCTTCGTGTTGGACAGCATGGTGGTCGACTTAGAGTATCTGGGTCGCGAGAGTCAAATGATTCTATTCGTGGTGCTGCGCGACGATGCCCTTTTGGATGGGGCGTTGCAGACGGCGCTGCATCAGGCCATTCGGGTTGGCGTGAGCCCACGGTTTCTGCCTGACCAGACGATACAAGCGCCCGAGGTACCGCGCACATTGACAGGTAAGAAGCAAGAGCTTCCCATTAAGAAACTACTCTTGGGTCAACCTATCGAGCGGGTACTCAACCGCGACGCAATGGCCAACCCAGGCTGTTTGGATTGGTATCAGGCATTTTCCGCCCGTTATAACCAGTCGCGCGGTGCGGCAACGTGAGCTAAATCAGGTGGTTTTTTGATTAACCAAATAGATGCCGCTGGCAACGCCGATGATGGCAACCACGAGTTGCCAGCTCAGCGCTTCGCCCAGCAGACCAACGCCAAATATAAGTGCGAAAACGGGGGCTAAAAATGTAAAGGATGCCATCCGCGTTGCGGGGTAGTGGCGTAGCATCCACATCCAAGTCAGGTAGCTCGCGAAAGCGCCGACAACCGATTGCACCGCCAAAGACCACCATGCAAATGAGCTAAGCGTTAATGTCCAGGTTTCGCCCCAAGCGAGCGACATCGCTGTCGTCACGATCGCCGCCATGCCGATCTGATAAAACAAGGCCTTCTCAGCGGGGGCTTGTGCGAGGCGCGTGGTGCGCAAAACAAGGGTGGTCAAGCCCCAAAAAATAGCGGCACAAATTGCCAGCAAATCACCGCGCCAGTGACCGGTATCCGTGTCGAGAAGGCCTTCAGAAAAAGCCAGCGTAACGGCACCAAATGCAATGACTAGCCCTGCCCATTGCTTACGCCCTAACCGCTCGGTCGGCACGAAGCGTGGGAGCAATATGGCAACGACAAAAACCGAGGAATATAAAAAAACCGTGAGGCGTGAGGCGTTGGTATGGGCCAACCCCCAATAAATACCGACAAACTCGGCCGCGAAGAGGGCCCCCGCCAACAGCCCAGCCTTTAGCGTTTGGTCTGCATTAAATAAAGGCACGCCGCGAACCGCTGACCACAGCCAAAGTACCGCCGTAGCCAGCCAAAACCGGATGCTGGCTTGCCACATCGGCGGGATTTCAGTGAGGGTCGCCTTGATAAGGATTTGCTGTAAGCCCCAAAAAGCGCAACAGGTTACGAGTAAAACGATCGCGAGCCTATCGAGACGGTCATGCCGTTTGACGGGGGCGATGGGCGTAGACATGGGCGTTATTTAGGGCGCAACAGCTAGGAATCGGCTACGGTGGTAGCCCAGAGCGGCGGGTTTGTCGGCCAGCTCGCTGGTGTGGATGGCGTCCACCCACCCAATAAATATGTAGTGGTCACCGGCCTCCACACGTTGGTGTACGTGGCACTCTAGCGTCGCGAGCGCGCCTGGGATGAGGGGCACACCGGCTATTCCGTGGTCGATGGACAAGTCGGCGAAGCGGTCCTCCACCCGACTGGCGAAACGCATGGCTAAGGCCTCTTGGTCTGCGGCCAAAATATGGATCGCGAAGTTGGGGTTGCCCGTGAACGCTGCGATCGTGCGGGAGCTTTTATCGAGGCTCCATAAGACCAGAGGCGGCGTTAACGACACGGCGTTAAAAGAGTTCACCGTTAGGCCAATGGGCGCGCCATCCGCATCTTGTGTCGTCACAATTGTCACGCCGGTGGCGAATTCAGCTAGAGCGACCCTGAGGTTCTGAGGCGATACGGAATTGGTTTTTTCTAGCATGGCTAGAATCTACCGCAGAAAAGCGGCGACTACTGCCGTAAGGGTGACTTTTCTGCATATCCGCCACGCTCGATTCCCTACAATATCAGCATGTACCAACGCCTTGTTAAGCCTTTATGGCAACGTATCGCGATCAGCCTTTGCCTGCTGGGTAGTCTCGGTATCGTTGCGCACGCGCAGGCGGGCGCCCTTGCCAAGGGGCGCCACGGGGGACTGGCGCCAGATATCCATGCCCAGCGCTTGGAGCGGCAGGTCTGTGAGGCTTGGTTGCCGCGTTTGCCCGGCGTCACGATGGGGCTTTGTCGCACTGCGGGACTCGATGCAACGGGGGGGCGCAGCGTGCTTGGTCGCCCGCTCTACCGTGTTGAGGTGCGTGCCAAGCAACCTAAGCTGCGCGTCTTAGTCGTGGGTGGTATTCATGGTGATGAGTTAACGTCAGCGGGCTTGGTTTTGCGCTGGCTGCAGTTAACGCGTGATGACCCTGCTGATGCCTACTGGCGATTTATTCCGGTGCTTAATCCAGACGGTTTGCTGGCCACCCCAGCAAACCGTGTAAACGCGAACCGTGTTGACCTCAACCGCAATATGCCTACCCATAACTGGGAGGTAGAGACTAAAAAATACTGGGAAGTCCGCACCCGAAAAGACCCGCGACGCTGGCCAGGACCGGCAGCCGGCTCAGAGCCAGAAACACAGTTTCTGATTAACGAAATAAATACGTTTTCACCTGATTTGATCGTCAGTATCCATGCGCCTTATGGCATTCTCGATTTCGATGGCGCCCTGCCACCACCCGAAAAGCTGGGGCGTTTGCATCTTGATCGATTGGGCGTGTACCCCGGGTCGGTGGGGAACTATGGGTCGCTTGAGTATCACGTTCCCGTCGTGACGGTGGAGCTTGTTCACGCTCTGGAGCCGCCCACGGATGTCGAAGCACGAAACATGTTGCGTGATCTCAATACGTGGATGGGACTGCGTTTGCTAGAGCCTGCACCAAGCCAACAGCAAGCGTCCTCAGTGGCCGGCGAGGCGCGCTAAGTTAGCGGTTCTTCGGTGGACGTTGCCAACGCTGCGCAGCGCTGAATGGTTTCAAGCAGCCATTGGTGAGCGGGGCGCTGTTCAGCGTGGCGGTGCCACAGCGCATCGACATGTATGTCTGGCACCTGCAGGGGCAACTCACGAATTGTCATGGCGTGCGCCATGCCGGTTGTATTTACAAAGTCCGCGGGCAGCACGGTCAAAAGGTCAGAGCTCACAACCACGCGGCCAGCGGTAAAAAACTGATTAACGGTCATGACCACGCGCCGCTGTTTACCCCGCATGCGCAAGGCCTCGTCAACAAAGCCGAAGGGGCGGCCCGAAAAACTCACCAACAGGTGCCGTGCCGCGCAGAATTCGTCCAGCGCTAGTTGTTTCTTCTTAGCCAGCGGGTGGTCGCGACGCATCACCACCACGTAGCGCCCGCTATAAAGCCGCGAGTGCAAAAAACTAGGTGAGGCCTCGTGCAAATGCACCGCATCCAGCTCGGCCATTACGCCTGGGAAATGCCCCACGGCTATGTCCACGCCCCCTTTCTCTAAAAGGGTGCGCGGGTCGCGGGTGGTCAGTGGTAGTACGCGCATGCTGACACCGGGTGCCACCGCATCCAATGTGCTCACCAGCGGCGGCATCAAGTCGGCCGCGGTCGCGTCGGACATGGCCAAAATAAAGGTGTCTTGTGCCTGAGTGTGGTCAAACCCCTCGGGGGCAATCGACTCGCGCAGCTGAGACAGCGCTGCGCGCACCGAAGGCCATAAAGCCAACGCGCGTGCGGTCGGCTCGACGCCAAAGCCTTGACGCCTTACCAGATCGTCTTGCAAGGCTTCGCGCAAGCGGCGGATGGCGTTGCTGACGGCGGGTTGCGTCATGGCGAGGTTGTCGGCCGCGCGCGTGAGATTGCGCTCTGCCATGACCTCGTCGAATACGCGTAGTAGGTTGAGGTCCAGTTGTTTAAAGCGAATTGGCATATCGGCTAACTATACGATTGGTGAATGAACAGTATTCTAAAGATAAATTATAAATATCTCAGGGTTTACCCTATGATTCGTTCATCGGGTTAGTTCTTCAACAAAAAACGGAGTTTAAAAATGAACGCAGCAGTTATCACCGCGGTCCAATCCAACGACGCAGTCAACGCCAGCGCAATCGGTGCACGCATCCGGCTTGCCGCTGTTCGCTTTTACAACGCAGCCATCGCGATGGCCGATGCGTACGCTGTGAAAGCAGCACGCCGTCGTGCAGACCAGCGCTTTTTAGCTATGGCGCAAAGCGACCCCCGCGTTATGGCCGAATTGCAAGCCGCGCGTCTGCGTGCGGAAGATGACAGCTTCGACGTGGCTTTGACACCAATGGGAATCGAGGCGCCCGCCGCGCCTGCTAAGCGCCCCTTTGCCCAAGCAATCGCGCCGATCTCAACCGTTTTGAACTCACGTGGCCGTCGGGTGCACTTGCACTACATCTGAGCCGTTTGGAGCAAGACAAGCGCTTGGCGCTGATCGCCTCAAATTAAAAGCCGCCGATGCAAAGCATCTGGCGGCTTTTTTTATTGCCTAACGTGCAGGGCGGCAGGCCGTAACCTGCGGCCCCCAACCTGTTTACGCGCCTAAGCGTGCGGCCCACAGGCTGCGGGTATCCAGCAGCGCTTGTGGCAGGTTGTGTGCCAGCTTGTCAAACAATTCTGTGTGAAGATCAAGCTCCGCGCGCCAAGCTGTCGGGTTGATGCTGGTGACGGCATCGAACGCGTGCTCGCTAAAGTCCAGCCCAGTCCAGTCCAGATCTTGGTAATGAGGCGTCACCCCCGCAAGGTGTTCCGCCCCGCCGGTCTTGCCCTCAATGCGGTCAATCATCCACTTCAGTGCGCGCATGTTTTCGCCAAAGCCGGGCCAAACAAATTGGCCGTCCTCGCCCTTACGGAACCAGTTGGTGGTGAAGATCTTTGGCAGTACCGCACCCGTCTGACCCAACTGCTCACCCATGTTGAGCCAATGCTGGAAGTAGTCGCTCATGTTGTATCCCGCAAACGGGAGCATCGCGAACGGGTCGCGGCGCACAACACCCTGAGCGCCGAAGGCAGCAGCCGTGGTCTCAGAGCCCATGGTGGCAGCCATGTAAACACCCTCTGTCCAATTGCGTGCCTCGGTAATCAGCGGTACCGTGTCTGAGCGTCGGCCGCCGAAAATGAAGGCATCAATTGCCACGCCCGCCGGGTCGTCCCATGCCTCATCCAAGGCGGGGTTATTGGTTGCGCCGACGGTAAATCGGGCGTTGGGGTGTGCCGCTTTCGCGCCGGTCTCTTTCGCGATGGCTGGCGTCCAGTCCTTGCCCTGCCAGTCAATCGCGTGTGCGGGTGCTTCGCCCATGCCTTCCCACCACACATCGCCGTCGTCTGTGAGCGCGACGTTCGTAAAAATCACGTCGCGGTTCAGGCTTTCCATGCAGTTTGGATTGGTCTTCATGTTGGTGCCTGGAGCGACGCCAAAATAACCCGCCTCTGGGTTGATCGCGCGCAGCCGACCGTTGGCGTCGGGTTTGATCCACGCAATATCGTCGCCAATGGTGGTTACTTTCCAACCCTCAAAGCCTTTTGGAGGTATCAGCATCGCGAAGTTTGTCTTGCCGCAGGCGCTGGGGAATGCTGCCGCAACGTGGTACTTTCGACCTTCTGGGTTGGTGACGCCCAAAATCAACATGTGCTCAGCCAACCAGCCCTGTGTGCGGCCCATGGTCGATGCGATACGTAGCGCGAAGCACTTCTTACCTAGCAAAGCGTTACCACCGTAGCCCGAGCCGTAAGACCAAATCTCACGGGTCTCTGGGTAGTGAACAATGTACTTGGTGTCTGGGTTGCAAGGCCAGGCCACATCGGTCTGCCCCGCTTCTAACGGTGCGCCAACGGTGTGCATGCAGGGTACAAACTCGCCGTCCGTTCCCAAAACATCTAGCACGGCCTTGCCCATGCGCGTCATGAGGCGCATGTTGACGGCTACATAGGCGCTGTCTGACAACTCAACGCCAATGTGGGCAATGGGTGAGCCGAGTGGCCCCATAGAAAATGGCACAACATACAGCGTGCGCCCGCGCATCGAACCGGTGAACAGCGGTTTTAGCGTTGCGCGCATGGCCGTCGGGTCCATCCAGTTATTGGTGGGACCGGCGTCTTCTTCTTTTGCGCTACAAATATATGTGCGGTCCTCGACGCGGGCAACGTCTGAGGGGTCAGAGCAGGCGAGGAACGAGTTAGGGCGCTTAGCTGCGTTGAGTCGGCGCATGGTCCCTGCATCAACCATTTGCGTGCAGAGGCGGTCGTATTCTGCTTGGCTGCCATCACACCACACCACGTCACGGGGCTGGGTGAGGTCGACCATGTCTTGAACCCAAGCCAGCAGCTTGGGGTGTTTAACGTAATCGGGCGCGTTAAGGGCGATTGTTGTGGCTGACATGAGAACTCCTAATAATAAAAACACATCTCGCCTGCGCTTTCAGGAGCCAGAGAGTGCTCTGGCAAAAAGGCGCATGCGACAGGTGTTTTAGGGTGGGGAGAACTGGGTGAAACCCCGTCATTGTATAAAACGGCGGAGAAGTTACCAAGCAGTTACACGACATCTGCTTCCAGCGTGTGGTTATCAAGGCACGAACAGGGCGAAAAAAAGCCGTACCCGGGGGTACGGCCTTTGGAAAGCCACCGAAGTGGCACTCCTGCTACTGCTTAAGCGCGTTACGCTGCTGTAACTTAGGCGTGGTACGCAGATTCGCCATGCGAGGTAATGTCCAAGCCTTCGCGCTCGTCATCGGAACTCACTCGCAAGCCAATCACGGCACCGACCACCTTGTAGGCGAGGTAGGCTACGACTGCGGACCAAACGATGGTGATCAACACACCTTCGGCCTGCACCCATACTTGGTTGGCGATGTCAAAGTCTGCGCCGCCGGTCCCGCCCAAGCCGGGGGCTGTGAAGACACCCGTTAACAGGGCACCAACGATGCCACCAATACCGTGTACGCCGAACACATCCAATGAGTCGTCCGCACCGATCATGCGCTTGAAGCCTGTGACGCCCCACAAACACAAGAAGCCGCAGGCCAAACCGATGACGATGGCGCCCATGGGGCCAACAGAGCCACAAGCAGGCGTGATGCCAACCAAACCGGCAACCGCACCAGACGCAGCGCCCAACATAGACGCCTTGCCCTTTGTGATGGTCTCACCAATACACCAAGCCAACACTGCTGCGGCAGGCGCCAACAAAGTGTTAACGAATGCGAGCGTGGCACCGGAAGTTGCTTCTAAGTTAGAACCAGCGTTAAAGCCAAACCAGCCCACCCACAGCAAAGCCGCGCCCACCATGGTTAATGTCAGGCTGTGAGGCGCCATAGATTCACGACCGTAGCCAAGGCGAGGGCCTAAAATATAAGCGCCAACCAGGCCCGCAACACCTGCGTTAATGTGCACCACGGTACCGC
Organism: Methylobacillus sp.; assembly: GCA_018607835.1. Taxonomy (GTDB): domain Bacteria; phylum Pseudomonadota; class Gammaproteobacteria; order Burkholderiales; family Burkholderiaceae_C; genus RS62. The sequence goes on from JABBAS010000001.1 coordinate 85,029, forward strand.
CAGCAAAGTCCAAAGCGCCTTTGTCTAATAAGTAGCCACCCGCACCCCAAACCATGTGCGCGATCGGCAGGTAAGCAAAGGTGAACCACAAGACGCAGAAGGCCAAGACCGCGGCAAACTTCATTCGCTCAGCAAACGAGCCCACGATCAGCGCGCAGGTAATGCCCGCGAAGGTCGCCTGGAATGCAATGAAGATGTACTCAGGGATCTTCACGTTGTCAGTGAATGTGTCCGCCAGCGAATCGGGCGTTACGCCCAGCAAGAATGCCTTGCTGAAGTCTGCGATGAAGAGGCCTTCGCCCCCGAACGCCAGTGAGTACCCGTAAGTGGCCCATAGGACCGCGATGAGCGAGAAAACGACCATCACTTGCATCAAAACAGAGAGCATGTTTTTGGTGCGAACCAGGCCACCGTAAAACAGCGCGAGGCCGGGTACAGCCATCATGACGACCAACAAAGTGGACAGCATCATCCACGCAACGTCACCTTTATCGACAACGACGGCGGCAGCTGCTGCCGTGTCTTGGGCCATGGCGCCCGTGCTGGCTGCCAGTAGCGGCAGCGCAATTCCAGCCATGATACTTTTTGCATTCATGAGGGTTTCCTTTTTCTAATCAATTGAATCGGGGTTGGGTTGTACGCTTACAGCGCGCTGTCGCCAGATTCGCCAGTGCGAATGCGAACGACTTGTTCAAGTGGGGCGACAAAAATCTTGCCATCGCCGATTTTTCCCGTGCGTGCGGCACCCTCAATCGCTTCGATCACCTGCTCCACCAGCGCGTCGGAGACTGCCGTCTCCAAGCGGACCTTGGGTAAAAAATCGACCACGTACTCAGCGCCACGATATAGCTCGGTATGGCCCTTTTGACGGCCAAAGCCCTTCACCTCCGTCACGGTGATGCCTTGCACCCCAATGGCTGATAAGGCGGTACGTACCTCATCCAACTTGAAGGGTTTGATGATTGCAGTCACTAATTTCATAAAAATTCCTTTCTGAATAGGGATGACTGCTCATCGCACGACCCGTGCCAACTCTGAAATGCGGTTAATCGGGGGTGAACGGGGGTGTTTCTGCCCAGAGATAGGGCGTTTGGGTGTTGCCCTGTGTTCCGAAATGGCGCACGCCCCTATTTGGTGCGCTTTTTGGGGGGTGGCCCGGGACCAGCGCAGCAATCACTCAGCATTTGAAATAAGAATAAAAAATAGCTATTTTTA
>JABBAS010000072.1:0-8089 GCA_018607835.1 Methylobacillus sp.
GCAAAGGCGATGCCCAATACGCGCTGAGAGGGGACGCCTTTTTGCAGCAGACGGCCACCTGCAATATTCCCCACAATGTTCACCGCACTGGCGATAGCAGCGATGGTGCCTGCGAGGCCGGCCGACATGCCGCCGGTTTGCAATAGGGTGGGCAAGAAACCAATAATGACCAGCCACTGACCGCTATAGCAGGCAAATGCCAAAGCCACGCGCCAGACCTGCGGCGTACGCCAGACCAATCGTAGCCGCTGCAAGTTCGCGGCTGGGGGGTGAGCACCTGCTACTGCGACGGCGACTGCGACTGCGACTCGAGGAATCCCTATGTTAAATAGCAAAGCCATGAGCAAGGCGATGGCGCCAAGCGTTTCCCACCAGGTTGCCCAGCCGAAGTGGGCCATTAGCGCAGGGCCCAGCAACAGGGCGGTGGCGGTGCCTGTGGGCATGAAGGTACCCCAAAAACCCATGGCGGTGCTCAGGCGGTCTGGGTCCACCAGGCTGCGCAACAAGGCGGGCGCCGGGACGATGACCATCAAAATAGCGGCACCCTCGATCGCACGCATTAACAGCAGCTGTGGCGCGCTGGTCGTCAGTCCAGCAAGCCCACTTAACAGACCCAGTAACACCAGCCCCCACAGTACGCTGCGGCGCAGACCAAACCCATCTGCAAACATGCCGACAAACACGGCAGTGAGCATGCCCGCCATCTGCGACAACGAGAGCAACCAGCCCGCCTGCACCAAGCTCACATCCAGTTGCGCACGCAGGATCGGGATGGCGGGTGCCACCTTGCCCACATGCATGGCGGCAACGATGCCCGCAAGCACCACCAATACGGCAGGCCACAGCGGTTGGGCAGCTACGTTGGTGTTTGTCATACGTTAGCGACTCACCAGTCCACCAAGCTCACCCCAAAACGCAGCGAGGTGCGCTTGAAGTTGTAGCTGGCCAAACTGTCGCCGTGCCCTGAGAACAGTTGCAGGTGGTAGCGCAGACCGGCGTTGGGGTTGCTCAGCGTGACGCCTGGGCGGATATACCAATCCACGGTGCCACTGCCATGGCCTTCGCGGCGCAGGTTGTGCCGCACGCTCAGGCCCAGGCTGTTTTTGGGGTTGACTGCCCACAGCACGCTCACCTCTGCACGGCCAATATAGTTGGCGATATCGGGGTTGTCGTCGCTGGACGGATTCTCGGACATGCGTTTCCAGATGCGCACATTGAGTTGGCTGCCATCTGCACGGTCGGCGCCGGCCATCAATATCACGCGGTTCCAGCTGCGCGAGTAGGGCGCTGCTTGGCCATTGGACTGGTGGTTGAGGGACAACCCGGCGTAGCGGGCTGTAAAGCCCATGCCCACTGCTGCCTCGACGGGGTAAATATAGGCCAACTCGGGCTCATGGTCTGTTGTGCGAAACGGGCGTGATAGCCCGCGACTAAACACCTGCCAAAAAGACTTTTGTGTATATCCAAACCACAGGCCATCGGTGCGGCCTGGGTCTGTTGGTAACAATCCGGTTGCCAGCTTGGTGCGTATGGACAGTTGCAACAGCCCCTCGTGCCTTTGGTAGTCTTGGGAAGTGGTGGCCGACCGGTTGGCCGCCGTCGACAGGGGTTGCTTGTTCACGCCGTCGCTGAACACACCCATCACACTGACCGGCTTATAGCCGCGCAGGCGGAAGGTGTCGCAGTCATTGGCCGTGCTCAGCTCCCAGAAATGGCTTAGGGTGGAGCCAGCGCGTGTTTTACAGTCGCGCGCACCGGTGTCAACTTCCGCGGCCTGCGCTGTCAGCGGCATGGCGATGGCCAACATCAGCCATACCGCACACCGCACTGCCCAACCCAAGGGCAGTCTGTGGTGGGTGAGCCGTGATGTCACGCCAATGGCTCCGCATCGGCAGCCAGTTGGGCGCTAGCCGCCGCTTTGGCTGCAAACTCCGCACGCAGGGCGCGCAGTTTCTCGCGCGGGTCTTCGCGCGTGGTGGTGTCGTCTAGCCCCATCTCGGGTACAAAACGGCTGACCTTCCCGGCGATCATCTCGCGCCCTTTTTTGCGACGCATCAACCAGCTAACCGCGAGGGTACGTTGCGCGCGTGTAATGCCCACATACATCAGCCGGCGCTCTTCCTCTAAGCGCTGCGCCAGAGCTTCGGGTGTCAGGCTGTCGTCGTCTGTCTTGAACGGCAACAAGCCCTCGTTGACGCCAGCCAACACCACGTGTGGCCACTCTAAGCCCTTGGCGGCGTGTAGCGTTGACAGCGTGACCACATCTTGGTCTTGCTCGCGCTCCGAGATGGTCGATAGCAGCGCAATGGTCTGAATGACCTCCAGCAAGGTCTTCTTCTCGCTCTCCATGGTGACGCCAGCGGTGTCGTCGATGGTGCCGCCGCAGCGCTTACTCATCCAGTCGACAAAGTCCATCACGTTGGTCCACCGCGCGGCGGCTAGCTTTTCACTGTCTTCACCGTCCATCAAGTGTTGTTGGTAGCCCATGTCGCTTAGCCAGCTGAGCATAAAGGCTTTGGCATCTTCAGCGCCTTGTATGCGCCGGGCGCGGTATTCCATATCGTTCACGTAACGGCCAAACTCATGCAGAGAGCCCACCGCGCGGACCGATAGCGCGGAGCCAATGGAGTTGGCAAACAGCGCCTCAAACAAACTGAATTTGTGCGACGTGGCAAAGCTGCCTAATTGCGTTAGCGTGGTGTGGCCAATGCCGCGCTTGGGGGTGGTGATGGCGCGCAAAAATGCCGGGTCATCGTCGTTGTTGACGAGTAAGCGCAGCCACGCGCACAGGTCTTTAATTTCGGCGCGGTCAAAGAAGCTCTGCCCACCCGACACCTTGTAGGGAATTTGGGCTTTTCTAAATGCTTTCTCAAACACGCGTGCTTGGTGGTTGGCGCGGTACAGCACCGCAAAGTCTTTAAAGGCCTTGTGCGCCGAGGTCGTTCGCAGACTTTGAATACGGGCAACGACACGCTCGGCCTCATGGTCTTCGTTGTCGCAGGCCACCACACGCACGGGCTCACCTTCGCCCAAGTCACTCCACAGGGTTTTGGGGAACAGCTTTGGGTTGGGGCCAATGACGTTGTTGGCGGCCTTGAGTATGGCCGAGGTGGAACGGTAGTTTTGCTCCAGCGTGATGACCTTGAGCTCGGGGTAGTCGACAGGCAGTTTCTTTAAGTTGTCCAGCGTCGCGCCGCGCCACCCATAAATAGACTGGTCATCGTCCCCCACCGCTGTCAACCTGCCCCGCGGCCCCACCAGCAGTTTGAGTAGCTCGTATTGCGTTGCGTTGGTGTCTTGGTACTCGTCAACCAGCACGTGGCTGAGCTGTTGCTGCCAATGCTGGCGCACGGCATCGTGTTCGGTCAGTAGTTTCAGCGGCAAGGATATGAGGTCGTCAAAGTCAACACTTTGGTAAGCGATCAAACGCTCCTCGTAACGGCCCATGATCACGGCGGAACTGCGCTCGTCCTCGTTGCTGGCAGCGGCCAGCGCCTGTGCGGCGTTTAAGCCTTGGTTCTTCCAGGCACTGATGGCCCATTGCCACTGGCGCGCAGTTGCGTTGTCGGTGGCGCCGCCACAGTCCTTCATGATCTTGGTGACGTCATCGGTGTCCAAAATAGAAAACTGTTCTTTGAGTCCGATATAGGTGCCTTGTTGCCGCAGCAGGCGCACGCCCAGCGCGTGGAAGGTGCAAATTAAAACCTCGGCCGCACCCCTGCCAGCCAGTTGTTTTGCGCGTTCGCGCATTTCAGCGGCGGCCTTGTTCGTAAAGGTGATGGCGGCAATGCGGTTGGCGCTCATACCCCCATTAATGAGGTGCGCAATTTTGTGCGTAATAACGCGTGTTTTGCCCGAACCTGCACCCGCCAAAACCAGGCTGGGGCCGTGCACATGGTTCACGGCTTCGAGTTGGGCGGAATTAAGACCTGCAGACATGGGTGTTTTCGTTAAGGCCCGAGTAGCAGGCAAGCGCTTAATCATACCGCGCCGCTGAGCGCAGCCCGGCTTTGAGCGCGGGTGTGCCGGGCGCATCACACCCGCCGAAAAGGCGAGGCCAGAAACTGCGACAATGCCGCCCATGGTTAACATTCTTTTGGTCACTTTTCCATTTTTTGCCTTGGTCTTGGCGGGCTACATCGCGCTATACCGAGGCTGGTTAAGCGTCGCGGCAGTGCCAGGGCTGAACGGCTTCGTGCTCTACTTCGCGGTGCCATGCATGTTGTACCGTTTTGGCGCATCGACGCCGGTGGCGGACATGTTAAGCCCGGTGATTATCGGTGTTTATGCTGCCAGCGCCCTCATGATGGTGGCGCTCACCATCGTCATCACCAAGCGGGGTGCCATCGGGTGGAACGATGCCTCCTTAGGCGCCTTGGTCGCGGCCTTTCCCAACACGGGGTTTATGGGGGTCCCGTTGTTAGCCATGTTGCTGGGCGCTGCCAGCGCGGGGCCCGCTATCGCCACGATTTTGGTTGATATGTTACTCACCACCTCACTGTGCGTCGCCTTGTCGCGCTTGGATGGTGCGGGCATTGATGGGGCGAAACGGGCCGCGAAGCAGGCCTTGGGTCGGGTCATGGGTAACCCCATGCCATGGGCCATCTTGATGGGGGCGTTCGCAAGTGGCTTTGATATCAAACTGTGGGGGCCCATTGATCAGACCGTCGCCCTGTTGGCCGATGCTGCCTCGCCCGTGGCGTTGTTCACCATTGGCGCGGTGCTGGCGCGTTCGCAGATGCAAAGCGCCCACCCCATGCCTTTGTCGCACTACATGCCAGCGGCGGTGCTCAAGCTCATCGTTCACCCCTTGTTGGTTTTGGGCGGTGGCTTGTTGGCCCAAGTGGCGGGCTTGCCGTTGGACCCCTTTGCCTTGACGTGTATCGTGCTCGTGGCGGCGTTACCCAGTGCCAGTAATGTGTCGCTACTCGCCGAGCGCTTTGGTGCGGATAACGGGCGCATCGCCCGCATTATTTTGGTCACGACGGTGGCTGCTTTTCTCACATTTTCCGCCGCTGTCGCCTTCATGACCTAAGTAATGGCGGCTTGCTTGCGACTGAATACGCCTCTTCGTATACTGTATACAGAGAGTTTATGTCATGTCGCTCAATTTAACCAAAATCAAAACCTCGCCCGATCTGGTTGATCAGGCCTACGTCGCATTGTTAGATGCCATCAGCGACGGTAGCTTGGCGGCGGGTGTGCGTATTACGCAAGAAGACATTGCCGAGCGCTTGTCGGTATCTAGACAGCCGGTGCTGCAGGCCTTGAGACAACTCAAAAAAGACGGGTTTGTGCACGATGCGCAGGGGCGCGGCGTGCTGGTGGCACCGTTGGATCCGCAGTGGATGCAGCAGGTGTATCAGGTGCGCGGTGCGTTGGATGCCTTGGCTGCGCGTCTAGCGGCTGAGAAGCGCGCGGTCATTCCCGAGGCACTGATTGACGCAGGCCGCCATGCGGCGCGGGGCAAGCAGGTGCAAGCCATGATCGATGCCGACCTCGCTTTTCACCATGCAATCTACGATGCCTCTGGCAACCCCTTGATTGAACAAAGCGCAAAACACCATTGGCAACACGTGCGCCGTGTCATGGGCGCGGTGCTGCAAGCCGAGGGCCAGCGTGATGCCGTGTGGGATGAGCACGCCGCCATTGCGCAGGCCATTGCCGACGGCGACGGTGCGCGCGCGGCCGCGCTGATCGCATCACACGGTGACCGCGCTGCGGTGATGGTGATCGAGCGACTCACCGCCAATGGCGCATAACCCCCATTCAAAGCAATACAACGTAAATAAAGGAGCACATCATGAAACTCACCCCCGAACAACTGGCTGAATTTGACAAAGAGGGCTTTCTATTTTTTCCTAGCTTGTTTAGCCCCGAAGAAACCAAAACACTCACCGACGCAGTCCCCGAGTTATACAGCCACCGCGCGCCCTACAACGTGCGAGAAAAAGGCAGTGATGCGGTGCGGACCAACTTCGCCGCACACATGACCAGCGAGCCCTTTGCACGCTTGGCACGACACCCGCGAATGATCGAGCCCGTCGAAAGCTTGCTGGGCGAAAAGCTGTACATGCACCAGTTCAAGGTCAACGGCAAGATGGGTTTTGAGGGTGACGTGTGGCAATGGCACCAAGACTATGGCACCTGGCTCAACGACGACATGATGCCAACTGAGCGTGCAATGAACGTCGCTATTTTTCTAGACGACGTCAACGATTTCAACGGCCCCTTGATGTTTATTCCGGGCAGCCACAAAAAGGGTGTGGTCGAGGCCAAGCACGACCTCACCACCACCAGCTATCCGCTGTGGACGGTCGATGACGATCTGATTCGCCAACTCGTCGCGCGCGGCGGTGACAAGGGCCACTATGACGCCGAAGGCAATTACGTGCCCGGTGGCATCATCAGCCCCAAGGGCCCCGCGGGCTCCATGATTTTGTTCCACAGTTGTTTGGTGCATGCCTCGGGCTCCAACCTGTCGCCATGGAACCGTGTGGCGGTGTATTTGAGTCTGTGCGCCGTGAGTAACCACATTCGTCGCCATAAGCGCCCGGAGTACATTGCGCACCGCGACTTCTCTCCCATCACGTGTTTGCCCGATGACTGCTTGACCAAGGATTACCCGGTGGAAACCCCTTGGAAAAATGGCGTACCGGCGAGTGCGCTGGAAACATCGTTGGAGCCCTTTGGTAGCACCGTGGCTCCAGTGGATGCACAGGCCAGCGAAGGCGCGACATCATGAGCTTGCATAACCAACTCAAACAACGTGCTGCGGATGGCAAGCCGATTCGTGTCGGCTTGATAGGCGCAGGCAAATTCGGCTCCATGTACCTGTCCCAAATACCCCGCACACCGGGCGTGCACTTGGTGGGCATTGCTGACCTGTCGCCGAGTGCGGCGCGCGCCAATCTCGCCCGCGTGGGCTGGGATCCCGCGCGCACGGAAGCGGCATCGCTGGATAGCGCGATGAAGGATGGTGATACCCACATTACCGAGGACTGGAAGTCTGTGGTCACGCACCCCGGTATCGACGTGGTCGTTGAGTGCACGGGCCACCCCATCGCCGCAGTGGATCATTGTCTTGAAGCGTTCGCGCATGGCAAGCATGTGGTGAACGTGACCGTCGAGGCCGATGCCTTTGGCGGCCCCTTGTTGGCGCGCAAAGCGGCGGAGGCCGGCGTGGTGTATTCGCTGGCGTTTGGCGATCAACCCGCGATGATCTGTGACTTAGTGGATTGGGCACGCACCTGTGGCTTCCCTGTGGTGGCCGCGGGTCGCGGTCATAAGTGGCTACCGCATTTTTGCGAGAGCACGCCCGAAACGGTGTGGGGTAACTACGGCCTAACGCCCGAACAAGCCGAGCGCGGCGGGCTGAACCCCAAAATGTTCAACAGCTTTTTGGACGGCTCCAAGCCTGCCATTGAAAGTACCGCCGTAGCGAATGCCACAGGCCTAGGCGTGCCCAGCAATGGGTTGTTGTATCCACCCGCGAGCGTTGAGGACATTCCGTATGTCACGCGCCCGATTAGCGAAGGGGGTGTGTTGGAGCGCAAGGGCATGGTGGAGGTGATCTCGTCTTTGGAGCCTGATGGGCGCAAAATCCCCTACGACATACGCATGGGTGTGTGGGTGACGGTCGAGGCGGAAACCGACTACATCAAAAATTGTTTCGAAGAGTACAACGCCCACACCGACCCCAGTGGTCGTTACTTCACTTTGTACAAGCGCTGGCATTTGATTGGCCTAGAGGTGGGCTTGTCGGTGGCGAGCGTTGCCCTGCGCGGTGAGCCAACGGGCGTCGCGACGGGTTGGCGCGCTGACGTGGTCGCCACGGCCAAGCGGGACCTAAAGCCCGGTGAGCTGTTGGACGGCGAGGGCGGTTACACGGTGTGGGGCAAGCTGATGCCTGCGGACACATCCGTTAAGTTAGGCGGTGTACCGCTGGGCTTGGCGCATGATGTCAAGGTGGTGCGCCCGGTTGCCAAAGGCCACATTGTGACGTGGGCCGATGTGGCGATGGACACCACCACGCGTGCCTACCAACTCCGCATGGAGCTAGAGGCTCTTGGCGCGCAGAGCGCTTGAG
>JABBAS010000072.1:8189-20797 GCA_018607835.1 Methylobacillus sp.
TTAAGGCGTCTAAGGCGTGGCGGGCCGTTAACGTGGTTTCGTTGGTCGCTAAATGGCCAAGGGGTCCACGTCAATTGCCCAGCGAATAATGGGCTTGCCTTCGGGCGTGTGACGCAACGCGTGGAGATCGGCTTGCCACTGTTGAATAAATCGTTGTAACGCCGCCCGATTCGTGCACTCCACCAACATCTGCGCACGCTCCACATTGGCGATGCGCGCGATGGTCAGCGGGACGGCGGGGTAGATGTCAATCCCGGCTTGTTCTGCGGCGGCTTGGCCACGTTGGCGCGCGGAGGTCAAAAAGGCTTGCGCGGCCGCCTGCGTTTTGGCGTCAGCCCGCAACAATGCCTGCGCCGCAAACGGCGGCAAATTAGCGGCCTGCCGCTCGGCTAATTCTTGGCTTGCGAATGTGGGGTAGTCATGTGCGCGTAACGCGGCAAATAGCGCGTGCGTTGGATGCCAAGTCTGTACCCACAACTCAGGGCGTGAGCCAAACGCGGCAGCCCGCCCGGCTCGACCACCCGCTTGCATCAGCAACGAGAACATACGCTCTGGCGCGCGGAAGTCGCTAGCGAACAGGGCGCCGTCTGGGTTGATGGCCGCCACCAGGGTGATGCGTCGGAAGTCATGCCCTTTGGCCACCATTTGCGTGCCCACCAGTACGTCAATGTCACCACTGTGCATGGCGGCCAGGTGTGCATCAAGTTGGCCTTTGCCTTTGGAGGTGTCGGCATCAAGGCGGCCAACGCGCAGCGCACGACCGTCGCTATGGGGGGCGGCGGCGAGCACGTTAGCAACCAACTCTTCGAGTTGCTCTGTACCGCGCCCCACTGTTTGTATATCTACGTTACCGCAACTGGGGCAAGCCGGCGGTACGCGTTCCGCAAAACCGCAGTGATGACAGCGTAGGCTGCGGTCAATTTTGTGGAAAACTCGAAACGCACTGCAATTCGGGCAGTCACTCTTCCAAGCGCAGGCGCCACAACTCAGCACGGGCGCGTAGCCGCGTCGGTTCAGCAACAACAGGCTTTGCTCACCAAGATGCGCCCGCGCAATGATGGCGTCGAGTAAGGGCTGCGCCAAGACCGTTTGCTTGGGCTGGCGTTGCATGTCGACCAAGCGCAGCGTGGGCATGGCGGCGTCGCCGATGCGGTCGGGCATGTCAAAGCGTGCATAGCGTCCCTGCATGGCCGCGTGCCAAGTCTCTAGAGACGGCGTGGCTGAGCCCAGGATGACGCGGCAGTGTGGCGTGGCATGGGCGCGGTAAATCGCCAAGTCACGCGCAGAGTAACGGGCGCCTTCTTGGCTTTTATAGCTGGGGTCGTGTTCCTCGTCGACAACGATGAGTCCGAGTGACGGCAGACTGGCGAAAATGGCCATGCGCGTGCCCAAGACAATGCGTGCGTGCCCCATGTGTGCACTGAGCCAGCTCTGCAGGCGCTGGGCTGGCGTGAGTCCGCTGTGAATCGCGACAACGGTATGCGCTTGAAACCGCTCAAAAAACCGCGCTTCTAACTGCGGCGTGAGGTTGATCTCAGGCACCAACACCAAGACCTGCGTTGTATCGTCTTTCGCGAGGCATTCGGCGGCAGCTTGGAGGTAGACCTCGGTTTTACCACTGCCCGTGACGCCGAAAAGTAAGATGGGTTTATCTGCGCCGCGTATCCCATCTAAGGCGTCTTTTTGCGCCATGGTGGCTTCTGCAGGCTCTGCCGCTTCTGAAGCGAGGGGCTCGGCGGTTACGGCCCCTTCCCGTGCTAGCCGACCTTTCTCGTTGCGTGTCAAACGACGCGCGAGTTGGGTGGGGTCCAGCTTCTTGAGCTCTGGGGGGAGGGCGGCCAATGCCACCTCACCGACGCCGCGCTGATAGTAGCGCGCGGCGAAACGCACCAGATCCAGCCAGGCATGACCAAGGGGCGGGAGTTGCGACAAGTGCGTTGAAATTGGCTTGATAGCCGCCGCATCGATGTCTGTTGGGGCCGTGTCCAGACAGCTGAGAATGACGCCCAGGGTATCCCGCTTGCCCAAAGGTACGCGCACGAGTGCACCAACTGGAAGTGCTTGCTCACTGCGGTAGCTAAGCGCTTGCCCCACCTGGCTGTGCGCCGGTGTGGCGAGGATAACCGTTGGCCAAAAAGACATCTGTTAGCGTAATTTTTTAAACGTGAAAATCGAAAATCCCCCTAAGTCCTTGATTTCGAAGGGGACAATGAGATGTCCAGAATTTCTGTGGATAACTTTGTGGATAGGTCGCTTGCGCGGCCGATTTAATGGCTAAAACGGGTTGCTTTGTTAAACTGCTTAAAAAATAGGCAGATAAAAAATCATTTAAAAACAATGAATTAACTGTTTATTAAACCGGCTATACACTGAAAAAACGTGCTAGGCGCTTTTTGAGGTTGTTTCATGAATGTGTGCACAAGTTCACGGGGCAAGGCCTAATTTCACGCGATTTTTGCCCTAACTTGGTGCTAATTAGGGGGTTGTTTGGCGCATTGCCTGCGAGTGTCCATGTACAGCCTCGACCAACACCGCGACGCTCTCTGGTGGCGTGAACTGGCTGATGCCGTGCCCTAGGTTGAAGATATGTGTCGGGCCTTTGCCCTCCCCTTGGTGCGGGGTGCCAAAACTATCCAACACGGCCTTGGCTTGCTCGACCACTTGTTCGGGTGAGGCAAATAGCACGTTGGGGTCCAAGTTGCCTTGCAATGCATGGGTGGCCCCGAGTTGCGCGCGTGCTTTGGCCAAGTTAACGGTCCAGTCCATACCCAACACGTTGCAGTCTAAGGTTTGCATCTCGGGCATCCACAGGCCGCCGCCTTTGGTAAAGACGATACTCGGAATGGTGACGCCCTCGTAGGTCTTGTGCAGTTGCTCTAAGACGCGTCGCGTGTAGGCTAGGCTGAAGGACTTGAATTCGGCATCGGCCAATACCCCGCCCCAACTGTCAAAGACCATGACAGCTTGTGCCCCTGCCTCGATTTGGGTGTTGAGGTAACGTGCCACCGCATCGGCGTTGATGCGCAAAATACGGTGCATTAAGTCGGGGCGCTGATACATCAGCGTTTTGACCAAACGGTAGTCGCTAGAACCGGCACCCTCGACCATGTAGCAGGCCAGGGTCCACGGGCTACCCGCAAAGCCGATTAAGGGCACGCGGCCATTGAGCGCCTTGCGTATGGAGGTCACCGCGTCAAAGACGTATTGCAACTTACCCATGTCGGGTACGGCGAGCGCGTTCACAGCAGCTTCATCACGGACGACTTTGGCGAACTTAGGACCTTCGCCGATGGCAAAACTCAAACCCAGACCCATGGCATCGGGGATGGTCAAAATGTCCGAGAACAAAATGGCGGCGTCCAGCGGGAAACGCTCCAAGGGTTGCAGGGTGACCTCAGTGGCGAAGTCGGTGTTGGTGGCAAGCCCCATGAAGCTACCGGCTTTGGCGCGGGTGTCGCGGTACTCGCTCAGGTAGCGACCCGCTTGGCGCATGAGCCAAACGGGGGTGTGTGGAGTGGACTCACGCAAACAAGCGCGCAGGAAGGTGTCGTTTTGTAGTGGAGCAAACATAGTGAGATTGTCGCAGTTTGTTGCGCAACAAATTAGCGCGTAGGTGCCACCGAGGGCTGTTGCGCGAGTAAGGCGGTGACATCCGCCACCGTTATCAGCTCGCTGAGCACCACAGGGGCCTGATTGGGTTGATACAGCGCATAGGTGGGAACGCCCGTTCGCCCCAACGCATTGAGCGCCTGCGTGATTCGAGGGTCGCGTTTAGTCCAGTCAGCTTGAAGCCGCACCACGCCTTTATCGATAAAGGCTTGTACAACGCTGTCATCGGCTAGCGTGGTGAGCTCATTAACTTGGCAAGTGACGCACCAGGCCGCAGAAAAATCAACAAAAACGGCGTGCTGCGCGTCAAGTAGGCCGCTCACACGTTCTGGAGACCACGCCTGCCACGTGGTTGACTGCGCAAGCGCCGCAATGTCTAGCTCACCAGCAGACCGATCGTTTGAGCTGGCGGATGCCTTGCTGGATGCACTACTAGACGATGTCACCAACGGGTTGGTGAACGCGAGGCTGGCAAGCGCCAACACACCGATGCCCGCAATGCGCCAGACTGTTTGGGCTGTGCGGGTGCCCGTTTGCGCCCATGTCCATATCAGCCACGCGAAGGCGAGCAACCACAGCAACAGCGCTGCCGCGCCGTTGAGGTTGGTCTGCTGACCATAGACCCAGAGCAACCACACCACGGTGGCCAGCATGGGGAAGCCCATGAGTTGCTTAAAGGTCACCATCCATGCCCCGGGGCGCGGTAAGCGGTTCGCTACGGCGGGCACCCAACTGGCTAACAAGTAGGGGCTGGCCATGCCCAAACCAACACTTAAAAAGACAGCCATTGCCTGCGCTGTGGGCAGGGCGATGGCCAAACCCAGGGACGCACCCATGAAGGGTGCCGTGCAGGGCGATGCGACAGCGGTGGCGAGAACGCCTGACAAAAAGGCGTCGACTTGCGGATTTTTAACGCGCATTGCCAAGGCGCGTTGTGGCAACCACAGGCGCATCTCAAACAAGCCAAAGAGGTTGAGGGCAATCACCGTGAACAGCCACGCCAACCCCGCAACCAACCAAGGGTTTTGCAATTGAAAGCCCCACCCCAACAGTTCGCCCGCACCGCGTAGGGCCAGCAGCGCGCCGCCAAGCGCGCCAAATGACAGCACGACGCCGAGTGTGTAACTTAAGCCGTTGGTCCGGTGCGCCTGTTTGACTTGCGCTAGGTCGGCACCTGCCGGTTGCTCAGCAAATGCGAGCACCTTAAGAGCCAAGACGGGAAAGACACAGGGCATGAGGTTCAAAATGAGCCCGCCGACGAAGGCGCCCACCAAGGCCAATAGCCAAGTGCCTAAGCTTGTGTCTGGTTGGGGCGGCGGGTTGAGTTGCGCTTGCAACATCGCCGCCAGCTTGGGGTTGATAGGTGCGGGCGGCTTAACGGCTGGCCACTCACCCTCAAAATCAGCGTCCAGCGCAACGCCCGCCGAAGCAGGCTGACCGTCTTGGGTGTTCGCGGTGGCGAGCACCAAGCCTATGCGCCTCGGGCTCTCGCTGCGAAACGCATGTACGGGCGTACGGGCTTCCCACGTTGCGCTGCCATCGTTCGCCCAGGTCTGCGTCCAAGGCGAACCCGGTGCGATGAGACCCGTCGGTTCCGGGAAAATGTCTAGCGGCTGGTTAGTCCATTGGTTTGGCAGACCGTTGATGCGCCACACCAGCTGTGTGGCGTCATCCGCGGCGATGCGGGCGGTTGCCACGGCGGTTGCTAGACGTGCCGGTACGCGAGCCAGTGCATCCTTGAAGCGGTTCGCGTGCTGGGTGAGACCCGCATTGCCCGTCTGGGTCGGCAACGTGAGTTGTAGCGTCGCATCCTCGGGAATGCACTCTGTTTTACAGGCAAGCCAGTTGGCATTCGCTTGGATGACAGCTGGCGCGCCGTCTGCCGCCAAGTCGCCTATGGTGACGGCGACCGGGAGCAAAACCTCGCCGTCAAAGCCGTAGTTGGCGAGGGGGCCCAGCGGAAACTTCTTTGGTGTGGGCCACGTGATCTCGCTCGCTTGCCAGCCTGCGGGCAGCACCCAGTCAAGGGTGGTGGGCATACCGGAGTCACCGCTGTTTTTCCAGTAGGTGTGCCAGTGCGGTTGGTGCGTCAACCGCAGGCCAACCCAGAGCGTCTTACCGGGGACGATGCCATCCGGTGCCCAGGCCAATAGCTGTGCGGCGGTTTGCGCGCTGGTGACGGCCGTTGACGTATCGGTGCCGTTGGCTGCTGGCGCTTGTTCCTGTTGCGCCTGTTCGCTGCTCGTCACCGCAACGCCCAAGTCAGCCAGTGCGTTGTAGGCGGTTGCGGGGGTCGTCTGAGCCTGCGCAGTTAGCGTGGCAAGGCCGAGCGTTGTCGCCGTTAGCCACTGGCAAAGTATTTTGTGGAGGTGGCGTTTGATCATGTGTGGCGGTGGTTGCGAGCGTGTAAGCAGGCGTCATTCAATAACGCGGGACTAGATGGCAGAGTCTGACCGGACAGCATAGTTCCCCCAACGAGCAAGCCCTGCGAAGCCTGCGGGGACCTGACGGATATTCATTTCCCATCTATTATCTCGCGCGCGGCACCGCTACACTCAGTGTATGTCTGAACAACCTCTCTCTTCTGTGCACCACGGGCAGTGGTCGGCGTTGACGTCCCCTGAGTTGGCGGCCTTAGACCGCAGCCGCGCCATTGCCGTCTTACCGGTGGGGGCCACCGAGCAACATGGGCCGCATTTGCCCATGAGCGTGGACAGTGACTTGGCGCAGGCCGTGGTGAATCAGGCGCTTGCCCTGGCACGGGCGCAGGCGATTGCGCCATCGGTGTTGGCGTTGCCCGTGTTACCCGTGGGTTTTAGTCCCGAACATGCGCGGTTTCCCGGCACCTTATCGCTGAAGAGTGAAACATTGCTGCGTCTGTGGACGGACATTGGCGAGTCGGTTCATGCGAGCGGTGTACGCAAGCTGGTCATTTTGAATGCCCATGGTGGACAGGTTGGCGCGATGGATTTGGTGGCACGCGATCTGCGTAACCGCTTGGGGATGTTGGTGGTGAGCGTCAACTGGTTTAGCCTGCCACTGGGCCAAGAGGTGGACGCTTTGTTTGATGCCCACGAACACCGTTTTGGGATTCACGCGGGTGACATAGAGACCTCAATGATGCGGGCGATCGATGACACCCATGTGCGCATGGCGCATGCTCAAAACTTCCATTCGACGTCCCAAGACCGTGCGGCAAGCACCAAGGTGTTGGGTAACGGGAAAAGTGCGAAGTTCGCCTGGCAAATGCAGGACTTGAATGTGGCGGGCGCGGCGGGCAATGCGCAAGCGGCCACGGCCGAGAAGGGGCAGCGCGTGATCGATGCTGCAGCCCGTGCGCTAGTCGATGTATGGCTGGATATTGATGGCTTGCCTGCCACCACGATTCGCGCCTAAGACAGGCGAGCCATTGCGGTTCAAGCGAAGGTGAGCAAACGCCCGTCGTCCGCATTATCGAGGTGCGGCAGGCTGTTGAAACCAGCGAGCCGTAGACCCTTTGACGTGATTTTGAATCGGGTCAACGCGGTATTGTTGATTTGGTAATTCAGTTCAATCGATGATTCTGGTGGCGCGCGCAAGACGTGTCCGACAACGGTGGAAATGGGCCCGCCACTGCTAACCACCCAGACATTTTGACCCTGATGGGTGTCGCAAATGTGTTGCATCACGTCTAAGAGCTGGCTCTTAAACAGGGCGTAGGTGGGCATACCTTCAGGCGAAATTTGCCCATGCATCCACAGACCCAAGGCATCGCGTAGCAGACGAAAATGTTGCTTGTAGGCTTCTGCGCCTTTCGAATGCTCAAGGGCATCGGTTTTGACCGCGTTGATCAGCGCCTCGCCATCGTATTCATCGAGTGCGGGGTTGACGGTGGCGACGGCCGCTTGGTAGCTCGCGCCCAGTGTCAAGGCAAGGCCTTCTTGCATGCCCATCCATGTTTGCGCATGGCGCTTGAGTGAACCCCGGTAGACTACATCAGCATGCACATTTTTGTGTCCTAAGTAGGCGCCTAAGCGCCGGCTTTGCTCCTGCCCGATCTCACTCAGTTGATCGTAATCTGCTGCGCCAAACGAGGCTTGCCCGTGACGAATAAGTGTCAGTGTTCCCATAGACGCCATTCTGGCGGCTAGGGGTGGGTGGTCAAGCGCAACGCGTCATCAAGGCGACCGTGACCTCGTGTCGCCAGCGTTCTCGTGGGCTAAAAGAAAGCGGTCTGCAAGCTAACCAAACCCCGTGGCGTGTCGAGCTCGGCGCACAAGGTGGGGGTCTGATCTTGGACTGCGCTGGCCACGCTGATGGGTGAGAGATGACCGACATCCAATGCCGCTTGCAGTGGTGCGGAAGGGTGGGTCAGCGTGAGTCGCCTGAGTGCAATGGGGCTGGGGGGCATGTTGTGTACCGGTGAGCCACTTGCCCACTCAATGAGGTGAGGCAACGCGCCGTTGGCGGGACGCTGTCCGTCGCCGCGAATACTGAATTGCCAACGCAGCTCACCCGTGGGCGTCATGCGCGAGACGGCGGTGGGCTCACCGGCGTCTATGCCTAAGCCGCGCCACTGACTGACGGCATTTTGAATTTGGCCGGGGCCGACGCTGGCCACCCAGTTAACCAGCTGTGGACCACTTGTTTGCAGACGTTGCTGCAATACAGGGTTGTCCAAATCAAACCAGCGGGCTTGTGCGGCGGGTGCTGGCATATGCGGCGCGATGGCAATTATTTCGAGATAAGCGCCTTGGAAAGCCTCGCTGGTAATACGTAGTAACCGGTTGTGAGTACCCATGTGTGGGTGCTCGCCGCCAGGGCCAGGCGACACGCCCAGTGTTTTTTCACACCATTGAACGCCGGCCTCTAGGGTGGGCGCGGCAATCACAATGTGGTCAAGTTGTGCGTTGAATGGATTCATTTTTTAGGCACTGCCTTCCTATAAAAGCGCTAGCGACGACGGCGCTTGCAAAGGCCATGCTTTCCCATGACCACGTTTCACCCAGCAGGGGGATGGACACCAAGATACCAAAGAACGGCTGCAACAACTGTACTTGGCTGACACGCATCACACCGCCAATGGCGAGTGCACGGTACCAAGCGAAGAAACCGATCCACATGGAAAAGATGGCGACGTAGGCCAGTGCGGCCCACGCAATGGTGGGCATTGGCGCTGTCGGCCAGGTTTGCCAAGTCCCGAAGGCTGTCACGGGCAGGGTAATGACCAACGCCCAACTGATGACTGTCTCGGCGCGGTGTCGGGCAGATAGCATGGCGCCGCTCGTGTAACCCATAGCAGCCATGAGAACGGCCATGAGCAACAAGCCATCGGCGTAGCCAACTCCGAGGCTGAAGCCCGGTGAGTCGTTTGTCTGTCCTAACTCTAGCCCTGGCCCTAGCGCTAGTCCCAGCTCTGGTCCCAGCGCGGGCACACTGCGTCTCGCCACAAACCACACCACCAAGGCGCAGCCCACCATACTCGCGAGCCAAAAGGACAGGGGTGCGCGTCGTCGTTGCACCAACGCACCAACGCCGGCGGTGGCCAGTGGCAAGACACCCAGTACCACGCTGGCGTGCGTGCCATCAACGTAACGCATCGCCATGCTGGAAAATAATGGGAACCCCAGCACCACGCCGAATGCCGTGACGCTCAGCCAAGCCCAATCGCGCCCTCGTGGTAAGGGAGGTCGCACAATAGCGAGCCAGCCGAGGCTTAAGAGGGCCGCTATCGCGGCTCTGGCGAACGAAATGAACTCGCCACTCATTAAGGGCGTCGCGTCGGACCCGACGGCCAGTTTGGTCATCGGCAGCGTGGCGGAAAAAATGGCAACACCCACAACGCCGAGCAGATAGCCCTTCAGCTCATGGCTGGGGAGCACACGGTCTGGTGACGTTGTCTTAGCCATGGCTTGATTGGGTATGTGTTTTGTTGTGACGGGTGCGAAACGGGATAAGGACGTTAGCTCACCAGGAACGGCATGAGTATCCATGCGGCGGTGAGTAAGAGGTTACACGCCATGAAGCCGTTAAACCAGCGCAGGCGTTGACCTTTTTGCAACCAAACCCGAAGCGCGGCACCGATCCAAGCGTATAACAGGTTGCTTAAGAAGGCGTAGGCCATCATCACCGGCAAAACAGTTGCAAATCGCGCCAACAACTGCTGCTGGCCAGTCAGCCAGCCAGCAACGATGCTCAGCGCGAGCATCCACGCTTTAATGTTGACGAATTGCAAGCCAATACCCGCTAAAAACCCGACGCGAACCGTGTCTTGAGGTAGTGCTTGGGACGTTGCGGGTGCTGGTTTAACCCCTAAGAGACGCTTTGCCAACCACACCAGATAGCCGGCACCGAGCACCGCAATCACCAGCTTGGCGTGGGTGGTCTGCATGATGATGGCGCCGACCCCCAGAGTCGACAGCGTGAGCAGCAGGCCCCAGCCAACCGGCACGGCGCAGACAAACGGGAGGGCGTGTCGCATGCCACCCTGTGCACCCATAGCCGCAGAGAGGGTGGTGTTGGGGCCGGGCGTAAATGACACAGCGGTTGCCAGCAGCAGCAATGCCGTGAACTCTGACCAACTCATGGCTTACCCCCCTAAGGTCTCTAAACGCTTTAGCGCTTCCAACAAGGCATCGTCTATTTCTAATAGGCGTTGCGTCAGTTGCGTTGCCAACGCCACGTCACTTGCAAAGAGGTTGCCATTATCCAATTGTGCAGTGGCGGTGCCATGCTCGGCCTCCAATTGTGCGATGGTGTTTGGCAAGCCATCGCGTTCACGTTGTTCTTTGTAACTGAGTTTTTTCTTCGGCTCCTTTACCAACGTTGCTGCACTCGTGGTTGCGGTGGCTTGGGCTGCCTGGGCCGCAGTTGGTGCGCTGGTGGCTTGGGTGCTTGCGCCGTCTCTTGTCAGCGCCCACTGGGCCGCGCGCTCGGACTGGGTGATCCAGTCTTGCACACTGCCTTCATATTCACGCCACCGGCCCGGGCCCTCATTGACCAGGGTGCTGGTGACGACGTTGTCCAAGAAAGCACGGTCGTGACTAACCAAAAAGACCGTGCCTTTAAATTGTGCCAAGACGTCTTCCAGTAGATCCAAGGTGTCTATGTCGAGGTCGTTCGTAGGCTCGTCTAACACCAGCACGTTGGCGGGTTTGGCAAAAAGGCGTGCGAGTAACAAGCGGTTGCGTTCCCCGCCAGATAGGGTGCGTACGGGCGACATTGCACGGGAAGGCGAAAACAAAAAATCGCTGAGATAGCTCTTTACATGTGTGCGGCGCCCGTTCACCTCTACCCACTCACTGCCGGGGCTGATGGTGTCCTCTAGCGTGGCGTCCAAGTCAATCTGGTCGCGCATTTGATCGAAGTACGCGACCTCCAGTTGCGACCCCAATCGCACTTTGCCCGCATCAGCTTCGAGTTGTCCCAAGATGATTTTTAACAGCGTGGTCTTACCTGCCCCGTTGGGACCAATAATGCCGATTTTGTCGCCTCGCAGAATGGTGGTACTGAAGTTGTCAACGATGATGCGCTTGGCATCGCCCTGGCCGAAAGACTTGTAAACGCCTTCCAATTCGGCCACGATTTTTCCGCTGTTTTGGGCGTTCGAAATATCTAGCCGCACGCGGCCCACCACGTCGCGTCGGCTGGCTCGCTCACTGCGCAACGCTTGTAGACGTCCGATGCGGCTTTGGCTGCGTGTGCGCCTGGCCTCAACACCTTTGCGCACCCAGACCTCTTCCTGCGCGAGTAACTTGTCCGCCTTCGCGTTGATCACAGACTCTTGGACCAGCTGCTCCTCCTTCTGCAAGCGATAGGCTTCAAAGTTACCGGGGTAGCTCAGGAGACGACCACGGTCTAGCTCAACGATGCGGGTGACTGTGCGGTTCAGGAAGGCGCGGTCGTGGCTGATGGTGATGACACTCCCCTTGAAGCCTAGCAACAGGTCTTCCAACCAGACGATGGCGTCCATGTCGAGATGGTTGGTCGGCTCATCTAATAGCAACACTTCGGGGCGGCTCACCAAGGCCTGTGCCAGTGCCACGCGTTTTTTCATACCGCCAGATAGTTCGCTGACGCGCTGGTTGGGGTCCAAACGTAAGCGCTGTAGGGTTTCGTCAACCCGCTGTTCCCAATTCCAGCCGTCTTGCGCCTCAATTAAGGTCTGTAACTTATCGAGATCTGCGGACTCGTCCCCGCTCAGGTACTCATCGCGCGCCCGTTTCACCTCCGACAGGCCCATACTGGCAGATTCGAAAATAGTCTGACTGCCATCTAATAAGGGCTCTTGCGCAACGTAAGCGATTTGAATGCCAAGTTGGCGTTGCACCTCACCGTCGTCGGGCTTCTCTAACTTGGCGATGATTTTGAGCATGGACGACTTGCCGGTGCCATTCCGCCCAATGAGGCCGATACGCTCCTGCTCCTCTACGGCGAAGTCGCAGTGGTCTAGCAGGGCAACGTGGCCGTAAGCGAGAAACACTTGATTGAATGAAATGAGGGCCATGGTGATAAATCAGTAAGGTGTCACATCTGACGCGTAGGCGTTGATGTCTATCAAGCGAGGGGCTTGAGAATGGTCTAAAGGTGTTTTCGGTGCGATAGGCCCCAAGGCTTACTGCACCGACGGGTGGTTGATTGCTCAAGCGACGCAACCGTGCGCCGTTTTGCAAAGGGGATAGTGTCCTCTATATTAAGGCGTCATGTCCGCGCGTAGGCAGACGGGAGCGACGCATGCCAGCGAGCGCACTAAGCAACGCGGCTGTGATGCGGTGTTGACCCCACCGGGGTGTTGCAAAAACGCACGGCGGGAAGGGCTTGTAAAATTTTTATGGCGAAGTTGACGGCACCTGAAAATCTGTCGTATACTGCAAGGCTTCGCTGCTCACAAGTAGTGAAGAACACACGGGTCAGTAGCAGCTTTGTTAGCGACCGCGAAACAGAAAAAATTTAGTAGAAACCCTAAATAATTTCTGAAGTAGTCAAAAAAGTGTGTCATAATCGAAGGCTTCGCTGATCGC
>JABBAS010000064.1 GCA_018607835.1 Methylobacillus sp.
ACCCGTACCCGTACCCGTAATCTCCATTGCACCCGCACCGCCGCCAGCCGCACCACCTGAATCACCGGAGATGCCGCCTGCCACAACCCAAGCCCCTGACAGTGCCCAGGTAAGTAGCGCGAGCCCCGTCCCGGACGTCACCCCAAGCCAAGCGCCAAACCAGAGCGAAAACGAAAACCGCGTTGGCGAGACAACCGCCCAGCGTGTGCTGCCACAGGTCATCACGGCTCGCCGCGTAGCGCCCATTTATCCGGCCACCAGCCGGCGTCGCTCGGAGGAGGGCGATGTGGTGCTTGACGTTTTGGTGGGCGCTGACGGCCGGGTGACGCAAATCACCGTGGCGGGGAGTAGCGACTTTGAGCGACTGGACAAGGCGGCTGTAGCCGCCGTGCAGCAATGGCGCTTTGTGCCGGGGCGCGTGGCGGGCGAGCCGCAAGCCATGCGGTTGCGCGTGCCGATTCGTTTCCAGTTGCGGTAGACGTAGCGGCCTGCCCCGTTACAACGCTATCATTGAGTCACTATGCTGACTTATGAAACCATCCCCGTAACGCCTTTCGCTCAGAACTGTTCGCTCATTTGGTGCGACGAGACCATGGACGCTGCGGTGATTGACCCCGGCGGTGACCTGGATGTTTTAAAGCAAGCGGTAAAAGATCGGCAACTGAATCTAAAACAAATTTGGCTGACCCACGCCCATATTGACCACGCCGGTGGCACCGGGCAGTGGGCGCGCGAGTGGGACCTTCCCATCATTGGGCCACATGAAGGCGATCAATTTTGGATTGATGGCTTACCGCAGCAAAGCCAAATGTTTAACTTCGCACCCGCAGAGATGTTCACCCCGACCCGCTGGTTAGCTGACGGGGACACCGTTGAGCTGGGGGCGCACACCATACAAGTGCGGCACTGCCCTGGGCACACCCCTGGACATGTTGTCTTTCATGCGCCTCAGATTAAGCGCGCATTTGTTGGCGATGTGCTGTTTGCTGGCAGCATCGGACGGACGGATTTCCCTCAGGGCGATCACGACACCTTGATCGCGAGCATCACGCAACGGCTATGGCCCATGGGCAACGACACCGTGTTTATTCCTGGCCATGGCCCAGAGAGCACCTTTGGACGAGAACGCCAGAGCAATCCCTATGTTGCAGGCACCTAACAGAGATAAGAGGGCACGCGTATGACAGCAGAGAGCGATAAGCTGCTGGAGACGCCGGCAAAGGCGATCGTGCAGTCCAGCGGCTTGAGCGCGCTGTTGCACCCGCGGGTGCTGACGATGCTGTTTTTTGGCTTCTCGGCGGGCATACCGATTCTTCTAATTTTCTCCTCACTCTCATTGTGGTTGGGAGAAGCCGGTGTCGAACGCAAGGCGGTGACCTTTTTTAGTTGGGCCGCGCTAGGTTACTCGTTCAAGTTTATTTGGGCGCCGCTGGTTGACCAGTTGCCACTTCCTTATTTGACCGCGCGCTTTGGGCGCCGCCGCGCATGGTTGTTGTTGTCGCAGTTCGCAGTGGTTGCGGCGATCTTGCTAATGGCGAGTGTAGACCCCGCCGGCGCGGGTCAATCTCTGACCGTGATGGCCCTCGGCGCCGTGTTGCTGGGATTTTCGTCCGCTACCCAAGATATTGTCATCGACGCCTATCGCATCGAGTCCGCACCGGTTGATCTACAAGCCATGATGGCGTCAACCTATATTGCAGGTTATCGCATTGGTATGGTCGTTGCGGGCGCAGGGGCCTTGTTTCTGGCGGATTTCCTCGGGTCAACAAAAGGCGCTTATAGCTATGGCGCTTGGCAAATGACCTACGCCGCAATGGCCTTGACGATGTTGGTTGGTGTACTGACCACGCTGCGTATAGATGAGCCCACGGCGGTGCAACGGCATGTCGATGGTGCACAGCTAAGCAATGGTGAGAACGCGCGCATGTTGCTGGTATTCGCGCTGTCGGTGGCGGCTTTTATCAGCGCCTTCATTTTGGTCGGCCATCAAACCAGCGGTATCAAGAACTGGCTTGGGGCAGGGCCGTTGCTCGGTTTGCTATTGGAGGTGATTCGCTTGCTGAGTGCAGTTGCCGTTGCGTTTGGCGCGGGCTATACGCTGGTGCGTGCGGGTGTGGCGCCGAGCGCGGTGGCACAACAAACATGGTTGGCACCGGTGCGCGATTTCTTCTCGCGTTACGGGATGCGTACGGCGTGGCTGGTCTTGAGTTTGATTGGGCTCTACCGTATTTCAGATATTGTGTTGGGGGTCATCTCTAATGTGTTCTATCAAGATTTGGGTTTTACAAAGCCGGAGATCGCAACCGCAGTAAAAACCTATGGGGTCTTGATTGGCATCGCTGGAAGCGTGCTGGGTGGTCTCGTCGCGTCACGTTACGGTGTGATGCGGACCTTGATGTGGGGTGCTATTCTGTCGGCTCTGACCAATTTGGCTTTCGTCGCTTTGGCCATGGCCGGCCATGATTTGTCGCTGATGTATGCCGTGGTGAGCGCAGATAACTTGGCTGCGGGTTTTGCGAGTGCCGCTTTCGTGGCGTTCTTGTCCAGCCTGACCAATGTGCAGTTCACAGCCGTGCAGTACGCGATTTTCAGTTCACTGATGACGCTGTTACCCAAAACCTTGGGCGGATACGCTGGCGGCATCGTTGACACCATTAATTATCCTGGATTTTTTATCTTTACAACCCTGATTGGCCTGCCGGTTATTTGGCTGGTTTACCTCGCCGGGCGTCGACTGCACCCGGGTAGCTGAGTAACTTTACGTTGCAGACATGACGCGAAGGAGGGCGGGGATTATGCTTCTTCGGACCGCTTTGCCGATACCCCGAGATTTCGAAAATGCCCGCCCTTTCACACCGTATTTTGCTGATCGAAGATGACCATCGCCTCGGCGCGATGGTGAAGACCTACCTTGAGCAATCTGAGTTTCTGTGTGACGTTGTGGAATCGGGTGCGGCGGCCTTTGAGCGGCTAGCGGTTCAGACACCCGATGCTGTTTTGCTCGATCTGATGTTGCCCGATATGGACGGCTTGGAGATCTGTCGGCAGGTACGGAGCAGTCAAGCCGCCTACGCCAAGGTGCCGATTGTGATGTTAACCGCCAAGGGAGACCCAATGGACCGCATCGTGGGTTTAGAGCTCGGCGCAGACGATTACTTGCCCAAGCCGTTTGAACCGCGTGAGCTTCTGGCGCGGTTACGAGCGGTGTTGCGTCGCGGTCCAGCGGTCGGCGTTGTGGTCGACGAGGCGGCTACATCGGTACATCGCTATGGCAGTTTATGTATTGACTTGGACGCACGGCAGGTGCATGTTAGCGGCGAGGCCTGTGAGTTGACCGCCTACCAATTTGATCTGCTCGTCGCGCTGGCGCAACGGGCAGGACGGGTGCTCTCTCGCGACCAAATTATGGGCTTATCTCGCGGGAAAGAGTTAGATGCATTTGATCGCTCGATTGATGTGCACATCGGACGTATTCGACAAGCGATTGAGTCAGATGTGAAACACCCTAAACGCATTTTGACGGTCCGTGGGGTGGGCTACGTTTTCGCCAAACAACAGGACTGATATGTTTCAACCGCGTACCATGCTTGGCCAGAAGCCCAGAAGATGGAGGTGTGTATGACGGACGCGCCACGATGGTATCAACGGCTTTATTGGCGTATTTGGCTCACTGTCTTTTTGGTTGTTCTATTGGTAGCCAGCGTCACGGCCGCACTCTGGCGTGTTGACTTGGATAGAGAGCGCGCCGATAGGCCAGGGCGTGAGCTGGTGGTGAGAGACGCACAAGGCGTTGTAATCGGAGAGGCGCGGTTGCATCGCTGGAGTCGTAGCGATGAAGACTCGGACGACGAGCATGACAGGCATGAGCACAAGGCCGCGCGAAGCGGGCCGATCTTTGACTTGGCTCTCGACGATGGGACCCGCTACCAAATTGAGCTTCCGCGCCCACGTGCTGGCCGGTCTCATGATGGCGTGCCGGGCGGGCGTACCGTGAGCCGCTGGCTCGCACAGCCAACAGGCTGGCTCTTGCTTTTACTCGCATTGACGGCGCTGGTTATCCTTGCGGCCTATCCCGTTGCGAGGCGCTTAACGCGGCGCTTGGAGGGGCTTCAGGCCGGCGTACAGGCGTGGGGCGAGGGTGATTTGTCAGCGCGATTACCGGTCACAGGCAACGACGAGGTCGCCTTTTTGGCCAAACGGTTTAATGCAGCGGCACAGCGGGTCGAGGCGCTCATTCAAGCGCGCCAATCGTTATTGGCGAACGCATCACATGAGCTTCGCTCTCCCTTAGCCCGTATCAAGATGAGCTTGGCGCTGTTGCCTGAGGCCGTTAGCGATGGGGAGGCTGGGGTGCAACGCGAGATATCACAAAGCATTGCGGAGCTCGATGTCCTGATTGGTGAAATTTTATTGGCCAGTCGTTTGGACCACGGTGATCAGGCCCTGGGTGAGCGGGAGGCGGTGGATCTGACCGCTTTGGTACGGCACGAGTGCCGCTTGCTAGATATCCCTGTCAATTTGGCTGAGAACGTGGTGGTATCTGGTCACCCACCGTTGTTGCAACGCCTAGTCAGAAACCTGTTGGAAAACGCTCAGCGGCACGGCCAATCGTCAGGTGCCACCGCTTTATGCGACGTTCAGGTCTCTTTGTGCTCAGAGGAACAAAACGCCGTACACCCTCACAGGCGGGTGGCGGTGTTATTGGTTGGGGATAACGGGCCAGGTGTACCCCCGGCTTTGCGAGAGCGCATTTTTGAGCCCTTTTTCCGCTTGCCCGGTGCCAGCGAGCGTGACGGCGGCGTGGGCCTCGGCCTAGCCTTGGTAAAAACCATTGCTGAACAACATGGCGCAGCCGTGCGATGTATCCCTCCCCCCACCGGTCAAGGGGCTTGGTTTGAGGTGCGTTGGAGTTAGTGCCGAGGGATAAAAGCCTTTAGGCCATTGCGGAGCCCGTAACGGACTTCAATGACTCACCCAACTTTTCAAAGTGCGTCACAGCAGTCGGCGTCAGTACTAATCGCTTAATTCGGGTGTCGTTGGCATCTTCATCGGTTGTCACCATGCCAATCTTCCTCAATCGTGCAATTCGGCGGTGCACGGTCGCGGGAGAGCCCAAACGCGTCAATCCCATCGCCTGCATCACGGTCAGCGGGCTACCCGCAAACCAATGAACCGCAAGTGCGTCTAGAAGGGCACTTTCGTTTGCGTCAAGGGCGGGCTTCTGGTTGGTGCTATCGACGGCTTTTGATATCTGAAGAAACCGGAGATAGGCCGTCGCTAGCGGTGTTGTGTTTGGGTGCATGTGATTTTCCGGTAATACGAATAGGTTAATCTTAACGGGTATCCAGATCAAATGTTATGTTTTAAACCTTAGTATTGTTCAATTTAATACTAATGTGCATATTCGTAATAGATTACCAAGCCGTAAACCTGCGTAAATATGTAAATGATAACGGTCTGTCGACCAACGGTCAACTGTCTAGGGCAAAAGTAGACAGTTCTGCTTTGGGCAGTCGTTCA
The DNA here is from genome assembly GCA_018607835.1 of Methylobacillus sp. GTDB lineage: Bacteria > Pseudomonadota > Gammaproteobacteria > Burkholderiales > Burkholderiaceae_C > RS62. Next base: position 5,521 of record JABBAS010000064.1, read on the forward strand.
TAGCAGTGCCCGAACGCGGCCTGCGTTGCGCGCGATGTGCTTGGGCGAGGGGAGCAGTACCCTGAGTATCAGCGTTAACAATGCGAGCCATAGTGTGCGTCGCTTGAGTCGCGTGGCCTCCCCGGGTGCGCCATGCTTGTTGAAAAATTGAATTTTTGAGCGCGCATGGTGAAAACCACGTGCGTACTCTGCTCGCCAAGGCGCTTGCCCTTTGACAGATCCCCGTGAGCGGTGAATCGCTGTGGCCGCTGGTATCAGTAATAAAGGGATCTGTGCGCTAAATGCCCTTAACGTGAGGTCATCGTCTTCGTAATACAGAAAAAAATCGGTATCAAAGTGCGCCAGCGTCCGTGTTTTGCTGAGGTTGAGCCAAATGACCGCCCCACACAAAAAACCCACGCAGCAGGGGCCGGTTGCGCCGGGCCCCTTGCTACGCCAAAGCGGGCTTGGCCAACGGTAATTCACCTCGTGCTGACCTTGGGCGTCGAGGATTTGGGGTGCGAGCATGCCCGCATCTGGGAACTGCCGCTGGGCGCTGTAGAGGGCCTCGATGCTTTCCATGGCTATTTCGCAGTCTGGGTTTAACAGCAGCGCGTAGGGCGTCGTCACCTGGTCCAGCCCTAGGTTGTTAGCGGCGCCAAAGCCTAGATTTTTTGTATTTGCAACGAAACGGGCTTGTGGGAGATGCTGCTGAACGGCGGCGTCTGTTCCATCAGAGCTGGCGTTGTCCACCACTATCACATGGGGTAGGTTTGCGAGTAGCTGCCCGAGCCTGGGCAGGCAATGGGCACTTTGGAAGGTAACGATCACGATGGTCACCACGTCCGCGGCTGGCCTTACAGTTGACACCATCTAGCCCTAGCCCAATTCACGTGGAGGGCACATCAGTGACCGCCTGTCACCTCAACACCGTCCGCTAACGCGTACACCGTCCCGCAATACGGACAGGCAGCCTTGCCCGTTTTGCTGACGTCCAAATACACTTTCGGATGGCTGTTCCACAGCGCCATGTCTGCCGCTGCGCTGGGACAAAACACACCGCCATGTTGATTGAGGTCAGTGGCTTGTAGTTCAACGACGGTTTTAGGCATGGTGTAGGACGTATTTCTCGGTCAGAGGAAGGAGGCGTTTACTTAGACGGCGGTTAGCCAGTGCGCATATTTGGGGTTGCGTCCACCAACGATATCAAAGAACGCTGCTTGCACTTTCTCTGTGATGGGGCCGCGACTGCCCTCACCAATAGGCAAGCGGTCTAGCTCCCGTATGGGGGTGACTTCCGCCGCAGTTCCCGTAAAGAACGCCTCGTCCGCAATATAGATTTCGTCGCGGGTAATGCGCTTCTGGACAATCTCTAACCCCAAGTCCTCGGCGATATGGAACACCGTGTTGCGGGTAATGCCGTTGAGCGCACCAGCGGATAAGTCGGGCGTGTAGATGACACCGTCCTTGACGACAAATATGTTTTCGCCAGCACCTTCGCTCACGAACCCACTGGCGTCTAATAACAAGGCTTCATCGTAGCCATCATCCAATGCCTCCATGTTGGCAAGAATGCTGTTGGTGTAGTTGCTGACGGCCTTTGCCTGCGTCATTGTGATGTTGACGTGGTGGCGGGTGTAGCTACTGGTCTTCACACGGATGCCGCGCTTCATACCTTCATCGCCCAAATAGGCACCCCATTCCCAGGCGGCGACCATAAGGTGAATTTGGTTGCCTCGTGGTGATACGCCCAGTCTTTGAGACCCGATCCATGTCAGCGGGCGAATGTAGCCGCTCTCTAGCTTGTTTTCGCGGACAACATCGATTTTCGCCTGACTCACCACTTCTTTGGAGAACGGGATGGTCATGCGCAAGATTTTGGCGCTGTTAAATAACCGGTCCGTGTGCTCTTGCAGACGGAAGATGGCGGGGCCCTGTTCGGTCTTGTATGCGCGAATCCCTTCAAACGCACCGCAACCGTAGTGCAAGGTGTGGGTCAACACGTGGATTTTCGCGTCGCGCCATTCCACCATTTGGCCATCCATCCAAATTTTACCGTCGCGGTCTGCCATTGAGGGGGGCATTGCTGTCATGACATTCCTTTAGTCATTGATTGAGGGTCAAGGTCCCAGTTGGCGTCTTGCCAGCACGGGCGTTACACATTAACAGGGAATTTTAAGGTGAAGACCCGTGCTTTCTGGCATATTTACCTTGAAAAGTTTAGAGCTGGACTTGCTCAGAGGTTTTGCCGAAACGCCTTTCCCGTCCCTTGAACCATATCAGCGCCTTGTCCAACGCGGCGGCGTCAAAATCAGGCCATAAGGCGTCGGTGAAGTAGAGCTCTGTGTAAGCGGTTTGCCACAACAGGAAGTTGCTTAGCCGGCACTCTCCGCCGGTACGGATTAAAAGGTCGGGGGCTGGCAGGTCCTTGGTATAGAGATACGCCTCAATACCCGCTGCATCCAACGCCTCCGGCGGCGCCCCGGGGTTGGCCTTCATCCACGCCTTCATGGCGCCGAGTAACTCGTTGCGCCCCCCGTAGTTGGCGGCGACGTGCAAACTTAAACGGCTGTTATGTGCGGTGCTCTCTTCTGCATCTCTGACTGCCGCCTGAATTTCGGTTGAAAAAGCGCTGATATCGCCTAACACGCGCAAGCGAATACCGTTCTCTCGCATGTCCGCTACCTCGCCGCGGAGGTATTTCAAAAAAAGCCCCATCAGCGCGCTCACCTCATCGCTTGGACGGGCCCAGTTTTCTGTGCTGAACGCGTAGAGCGTGACATGACTGATGCCACGCGCGACACAGTTTTCTATGACTTTTCTGACCTGAGAAGCCCCTTTGGCATGCCCAGCAGCGCGCGGCAGCAACCGCTGCTTTGCCCAGCGCCCGTTGCCATCCATGATGAAGGCGACGTGTTGTGGCGTGATGGGGCGTTGCGGGCTCATGGCGTCAGTATAAGTCGGCGGGGTTGTCCAGCGGGTCAGAGGGTGCGCACCCAACTGAGTGCTTCTTCTACGCGGTCAACCGCGTGAATCGTGAGCCCTTTGAACTGCGGGTCCGACTTTTTAGGGGCGTTGGCTTTGGGTACGATCGCCAGCTCAAACCCTAGCTTGGCGGCTTCTTTCAGGCGTTCTTGACCCCGGGGGGCGGGGCGTATCTCGCCGGCTAGACCCACCTCGCCGAAAGCGACGAACCCTTTCGGTAAGGGTTTGGCGCGCAAGCTGCTTTGAATCGCGAGCAACACTGCCAAGTCCGCCGCGGGTTCGGTAATGCGGACGCCCCCGACCGCGTTAACAAACACATCTTGATCGCCACAAGAGACTCCCGCGTGGCGGTGTGACACCGCCAAGAGCATGGCTAGTCGGTCACGTTCTAGGCCCACGCTTAGTCGACGGGGGCTGGGGCCGCCCGCATCCACAAGCGCTTGAATTTCCACCAGCATTGGGCGCGTGCCCTCCAGCGTTATGAGTACGCAGGACCCCGGAACGGGCTGGGGATGTTGGTTTAAAAAGATTGCGCTTGGGTTGGCTACGCCTTTCAAGCCGCGTTCAGTCATTGCAAAAACACCGATTTCGTTGACTGCTCCGAAGCGGTTCTTAATGGCGCGTACCAAACGGAAGCTGGAGTGCGTGTCGCCTTCGAAATACAAAACCGTGTCGACCATGTGTTCCAGCACCCGTGGGCCAGCGAGCGTTCCCTCTTTGGTCACGTGGCCGACCAAGATCACCGTGACGCCGGTTGACTTGGCGAGTCGGGTGAGGTGGGCTGCACATTCCCGCACTTGGGCAACGGAGCCCGGCGCTGATGTCAGAGCTTCCGAGTAAATAGTCTGAATCGAGTCAATCACGCACACGCGAGGCTGTTCGGCCTGCACGGTGGCAATGATGCGCTCCAGTGAAATCTCAGCCAAGACGCGAACTTGGGTCTGATCCAAACCCAGTCGCCTGGCACGCATCGCAATTTGGGCACCTGACTCTTCGCCGCTCACGTAAAGCGTCTTGTTTTGCAGACTCAGGGTGTGTAAGGCTTGCAACAGCAGCGTGGATTTGCCAATGCCAGGGTCGCCGCCGATCAAGACCACGCCGCCATCAACCAACCCCCCGCCCAAGACCCTGTCCAGTTCGTCAATGGTTGTCGCCAGCCGGGCAAAATCGCTGGCTTCGATAGATGAGAGGCTGGCAACGGGCTGTGGTGTCGCCAACCCTTGAAATCGGTTTTTATTCGGCGCACCCGTATCGGTAGCGACCGACTCTTGCAAGCTGTTCCACGCGCCGCAATCGGGACACTTGCCCAGCCATTTGCTGCTGGTACCGCCGCATGCATTGCAGACGTAGATGTTTTTGTCTTTTGCCATCAGTGTTCGGTCTCTGGTCTCTGGTCTGGGCCGTGTTGTTTACCCAGCGAGAGCGGGGAAGAGTTGTACCAAGCCTTTGGCAATGACTTCGACCGACAGGGCGGCCAAGATCAAGCCCATTAGCCGGGTCATAACATTGATGCCAGTCTGCCCCAAAATGCGCGAAATGCCTGATGCTGCGGAGAAGCAGGCAAACGTGAGTCCCGCAATGATGATTCCGTAGCCGATCAGGGCGGCGTGCTGCCAAAACGACTCGGCCTGCTCGGCATAAATCACCACCGTCGACATGGTCGCGGGGCCAGTTAACAAGGGGATGGTGAGTGGTACCACTGCGACCGAATGGCGGCTGGGGTCCGCGGGCTTGGTCGTGTCGTCTATCGCCTGTACGTCGTCGTCGTGTGCCGCGGCCTCTGCGGTGCGCGCATTGATCATGGACAACGCTGAAGTAAGCATGAGTAGACCGCCGCCCACCTGAAAGCTCGCCAGAGAGATACCGAAAAAACCCAGTACGGCCAAACCAAATACGGCGCAAATAGAGATGACGCACAGCACGCTAAAGGAGGCGACGCGAATCGTCTCGCGAGACTGCGTGCGGCTAAATCCCTGCGTGTAGTGCATAAAAAAAGGCACGATCGCTAGCGGGTTCACGATAGCGATCAGGGTCACGAGCGGTTTAAAGTCCATGTCCGCATTGTCAACGACAAATGGACGCCTGCCCTGCGCGGACTACTTGCGATTAGCGTCCGCCAGAGACATCGACCAAAGACATGGTCGTATAGCTGGCTTTGTCGGATGCCAGCCACATGATTGCCTCTGCCACCTCTTCGGGGCTACCGCCTCGTCCCATGGGCACGGATGGTCCCAAGTCGTTGACGCGGTTGGGGATCCCGCCAGATGCGTGGATGTCGGTGTCTATGAGGCCTGGACGGACCGCATTCACGCGAATGCCCGCGCCGGCGACTTCCTGCGCCAAGCCGAGGGTCAACACATCGATAGCCCCTTTGGAGGCGGCGTAATCAACATACTGGTTGGCACTGCCCAGACGCGACGCCGCGCTGGAGACGTTCACGATCGCTCCGCCCTCTTTACCCAATTCGGTGCTCATGCGTTTGACCGCCTCGCGGGCGCAAATAAAGGCGCTGACGGTGTTGACCATAAACATGCGCTGCAAGCGCTCGCCACTCATGTCTTGCACGCGGGCCTTTTTATCAACAATGCCTGCGTTGTTGACCAACACATCCAAGCGACCAAAGCGTGCGTCCAGCGCAGCAAACATGGCCATGATGCTGTCTTCACTGGCAACGTCGGCCTGAATGCACCAAGCCTCGCCACCCGCGGCTTCGACTGCGCTAGCAGTCGCCTCCGCGGCTTGGACGTTGTCTCGGTAGTTGATAGCAACCGCATAACCGGCGCGTCCTGCCAAAACAGCCGTTGCCGCGCCGATGCCGCGACTCCCGCCGGTAATCAACATCACGGGCCGCTGGGAAGAAGAGGGGTTCGCGGTCATAGCGGTGTCCTTGGGAATGATCGGTTTCTGTGCGGTGTTGTCTGCGTCTTCAGGCGCCGGCGCGCAACAGCCGAGCAGCATCGAGTGCAAAGTAGGTCAGTATGCCGTCAGCGCCTGCGCGCTTAAATGCCAGCAGGCTTTCAAGCATGACGGCGTCGTGTGCAAGCCAGCCGTTTTGGGCCGCCGCCTTCAGCATCGCGTACTCGCCGCTGACTTGATAGGCAAACGTGGGGACGGCAAACTGGTCTTTCACACGGCGCACGACGTCTAGGTAAGGCATGCCCGGCTTCACCATGACCATGTCCGCACCTTCAGCGAGGTCTAGGGCGACCTCGCGCAAGGCTTCGTCGGTGTTTCCGGGGTCCATCTGATAGACCTTTTTGTTAGCCTTGCCTAAGTTGGCAGCGGAGCCGACAGCGTCTCGGAAAGGCCCGTAAAAGGCCGATGCGTACTTGGCGCTATACGCCATGATGCGTGTGTGAATCAGGCCTTCGGCTTCTAGTGCGGAGCGAATAGAGCCAATGCGTCCATCCATCATGTCGCTTGGCGCCACGATATCAACCCCAGCGTGTGCCTGTGCGAGCGCCTGTTTGACCAATACCTCCACGGTAGCTTCATTGCGTATGTAGTTGTGGTCGTCTAACAAGCCGTCTTGGCCATGACTGGTATAGGGGTCTAGCGCCACGTCGGTCATGATGCCGAGATCAGGGAACTCCGCCTTGAGCGCTTTGACCACGCGCGGTATGAGGCCGTCGGGGTTGAAGGCCTCACGCCCATCGGGTGTTTTTAAGTCACTTTCGATAACGGGGAACAAGGCCATGACGGGGATGCCCAAGTCAACGCAGTCTTGCGCAACGATGCGCAGGCCATCCAGGCTCACACGTTCGACGCCGGGCATAGAGGCAACGGACTCACGTCGCCCCGTGCCGTCCAACACGAACACCGGGTAGATCAGGTCGTCCGCACGTAGGTGGTGCTCACGCACCATGCGGCGGGTGAAGTCGTCGCGACGCAGGCGGCGGGGACGGTTGGTGGGAAAGGAGCTCAAAAATGATAAATCGATGGTCATAGGACTATTTTGACAAAATTATTAGCGTGCTGTGGTCTTCTCTAGAATGGGAGCTGTTTTCCTGCATTCTCACTCGCCTACGCGGTCGGCGGGTTCACCAACCTGACACCCCTATTATTTATGCTTTGGATTAAATCGCTACACATTGTTTTTATAGCCAGCTGGTTTGCTGGATTGTTTTATCTGCCGCGGATTTTTGTGAATTTGGCGATGGTGCCGGCTGACAGTGCCGCAGAGCGTGCGCGCTTGCTACTCATGTCTCGGAAGCTACTGCGTTTTACCACCTTGCTGGCGATCCCCGCGGTCGTGTTCGGCGTGATTTTATGGAGTGTTTACCGCATCGGCTTTGGCCCAGGCAACGGGTGGATGCATGCCAAGTGGCTGGTCGTTTTCTTGGTGATTGGCTACCACCATGCCTGCTACAACCTGCTGAAAAAGTTTGAGGCAGGCACCATGACCCGAAGTCATGTGTGGTTCCGCTGGTTTAACGAGGCCCCGGTCGTATTGCTATTGGTTGCGGTTATTTTGGTCGTCGTTAAGCCCTTTTAGGGGCCTGCATGCGTCGGGCACTACGTCAGCGGATCAAGGGCAGGTGTTGAAGCATGGCTAGTCGCTCCATTGCAACGCCACTGGCATGGGCGTTTGCGCTGATGATCGCCTACGCCAGCCTGTACCCGTTTGCCGGTTGGAGCGGGTCTGGACTGACGCTGGCAGACATTCTGTCAGCCCCTATTCCCAGGTACTGGACTTGGTTCGATGTCATCGCTAATTGGCTTGGCTACGTCCCACTGGGGTTCTTGGTGGCGTGGGTACTCATGAAGCGCATTGGGGGCCTACCAGCGGTCGCCTTGGCTGCTGTTGTTTGCAGCGGGTTGTCGCTGTCACTGGAGTGGGCGCAAAGCTGGTTGCCTCGCCGAGTCCCGTCCAATGTGGATTGGCTACTCAACTCGACCGGTGGGCTGATAGGCGCCGCGCTCGCGCTGTTGTTATTCCGGGTTCATTGGCTTGAAAAAGCCGATCGGTGGCGCCAATACCAAGTGGTGAGTGGCGCGAAATCAGCTTTGGTGCTGCTGGCGCTGTGGCCAGCCGCCGTGCTGTATCCGGCTTCAGTCCCGTTTGGTCTCGGGCAGTTTCGGGAGCGCTTGGGCGCTTGGTTCCCCGGGTTCGATGGTGTCACCATTGGTGGTGAGGTGTATCTGAGCGGCCTCACCAATTGGGTGCTTGCCAGCCCTCCGCCACTCAGCCTATACGGCGAAATCTTGGCGATGACGCTCGCGGTGGCGGCACCCTGCTTGCTGGCAATGACGGCCGCCCGTACGCAAAAAGGCCGATGGATAGCCGCCGTTGCGGTGTTGTTGGTGGCCATTGTGATGGGATTCGTATCGGGTGTTTTGACCTTCGGGCCTGAGCGCGCGGCTGCGTGGTGGCGGCCCGGGGTCAGCCAGGCCCTGCTGCTGACCACCTTGGTCATGTTTATTGTGAGTACACTTCCCCGGGGGTGGTTGGTCGCTGGTCTAATTGTGGCGCTACTTGGCTCGCTTTACCTCTTGAATGTTAGCGGCCCGCCGGCCTACTTGGACCAGTCACTTTTGATTTGGGAGCAGGGTCGCTTCATCCGCTTTCATGGTGTCTCGAAGTGGTTTGGGTGGCTGTGGCCGATACTGGTGTTGTTCTATGCATTTGACCAATTGCGTAAGAACCGGGCCTAGTGAGCACGGGTGTAAAAATGAGTTGTAAAGGTTTAATGAAGCAATGACTGATCAGAAAGAGCGAGGAGCCAACGCGGGATCCAATGGTGTAAGCGGACATGGCGCCACCGTAAATGCCAACGAAAACACAGCGGCTACTGACAGCGGCTATTACCAGCGACACATCTTCTTTTGTATCAACAAGCGCGCGAATGGCGAAGCGGCGTGCGCTGATGGGTTCGCTGAAAAGGCCTTCGACTTCTGCAAGAGCCAAGTGCGGGCCGCTGGCATCAACGGCAAAGGCCAGGTGCGCGTCAACAAAGCAGGCTGTTTAGACCGTTGCGCGGGCGGTCCGGTTGCGGTGGTCTATCCCGAGGCCGTTTGGTACAGCTTCGTCGATGAGTCTGATGTGGCGGAGATCGTGGCGTCGCATTTGGTTCAGGGGGTTGTGGTGGACCGTTTGCGCCTACCCGACGACGTGGGGCGCTAACGCATGAACGTTGGGACTGAGCGTTTGGTGATTGAAGGGCCCGCGGGCGCGATAGAGGTCGCACGCGACGTGCCCAGTGGCGGCGCGCAAGGCGTCGCCCTCATTGCGCATCCCCACCCCCTCTTTGGCGGGACCCTAGACAACAAGGTTGTGCAAACCGTCGCCAGAGCCGCGGTCCAGAAGGGCTGGACCGCCATACGGTTTAATTTTCGCGGCGTGCAGGGCAGTGCAGGCACCTACGACGAAGGCCGTGGTGAGTTGGCCGACTGGCAGGCGGTGATGCAAGCCTTTGCGCCCACAGGCCCGCTTTGCGTAGCGGGTTTTTCCTTCGGCGCCTTTGTATCGTGCGGCGCTTTAGCGGCTCTCGCGGCGCAGGGTCGGGACGTTCAACATGCCGTTTTAGTCGGTACCGCTACGACGCGGTTTCCGGTCGAGGCAGTGCCCGAGCGCTGGCGTGAACGAACCTTGGTGGTGCATGGCGAGTCTGACGATACCGTGCCCCTTAGCGATGTGATGAACTGGGCGAGACCTCAGTCCTTACCCGTGACGGTGGTGCCGGCTGTCGCGCATTTTTTTCATGGCCAGTTGCCTTTGCTCAAAGCGTTGGTGGCGAGACACCTAGAGGCCCCGCGGGCGGCGCACGTTGGGTAGGTTTTGGCGTTATTTCAAAAGTTAGGTTGTTATGTTTCGTGAGTTATTAATGGGTCGATTGGTGGGTGCGGTGGTTGTGTGCGCCGCGCTGGGGTCTGGGGTGTCGAGCGTGAGCGCCGCGATGCTACCCCCACCAAATTTGGACGCCAAGGCCTACCTCTTGGTCGATGTGACCACGGGCCAAGTCTTGGCCGAGAGCAATAGTCAGAAGCCTGTGGAGCCCGCTTCGCTGACCAAGCTAATGACCGCCTACGTGGTCTTTGATGCCTTGAAGCAAAAACAAATTCAGCTGGATCAAACGTTCACCGTGAGTGAGCGTGCGTGGCGTATGGAGGGGTCGCGGATGTTTATCGAGCCCAAGATGGAGATACCTGTCACCGACTTGTTGCACGGCATGATTGTCCAATCAGGTAACGATGCGACGGTTGCCCTTGCCGAGGGCGTTGCAGGGACTGTTGAGGCGTTTGTTGCGCGCATGAATGCGCAGGCAAAGGCACTGGGCATGACACAAACGAGCTACCGCAACCCCGAAGGCTTAACGGCCGACGGCCATACGACCTCTGCCCATGACCTGGCCATTCTGGCCACGCGCTTGATGCAGGACTTCCCGGCGTACACCCCGATTTATAAAACCCAACGTTACCGCTACCCCGGCACCCCAAAAGCCAACGACAAAAATCGCAACCTGCTGTTGTTCCGTGACCCGACGGTGGACGGTTTGAAAACGGGCCATACTGCCGCGGCGGGCTATTGCTTAGTGGCAACCGCGATACGTCCGGTGCCTTCTATGGGTGCGGGGCTGGAGGCCAAGCGCATGCGTCGGCTGTTGTCCGTGGTGCTGGGCTCGTCTAGTAAGAGCAGCCGGGCCACCGAGAGCCAAAAGCTGCTGAATTGGGGGTATAGCAACTTTGCCCTGGTCACCGTTGCGGCCCCGACGCAGGCCTTGACGACCCAGCGTGTCTGGAAAGGCCAAACCAAACAGGCCCGCTTGGGTGTCGTGGGCGGGCTAACGGTGTCTGTACCCCATGGGGAGGCTGACCAGCTGGAGGTGGCGGTTACGCCATCAGCCCAGTTGATCGCGCCTTTGGCCGCGGGCCTTACCGTCGGTCAGGTCAAGGTCACCTTGCCAGATGGGACGTTGGTGGCGTCGGAGCCACTGGTGGTGCTGGATGCCGTCGATGAGGGCGGTTTTCTGAGCCGGATGTGGGATACCTTGCTGCTTTCAACGGAGTGAGGCGACCGGGTCTGCGGGTAACCGGCGACACCTCGGACCCATGGAATTCCGCCAAAAATACAACGGCGCTCCCGCGGCGAGCCCAAAAATCCGCGATCCTTTGCTGAAACTTTTTCCAAAAGTGCTATGATCGAAGGCTTTTCGGAAAAAACCGAAGGGGTGCGCGTCTGCGCAAATTGCTTTTTCACGTGCGAATTTCGCTAGCAATTTGTTCTTTTGCGTATTTGTTTTTGAAATTTTGACGTTTAGGGACGTTTCATGCCAACCATTAATCAACTTATTCGCCACGGGCGGACGGTCGAAAAGATCAAGTCCAAGAGCCCGGCGATGGAAAATTGCCCACAGCGCCGTGGTGTCTGCACACGTGTGTACACCACAACGCCTAAGAAGCCTAACTCTGCATTACGTAAAGTCGCCAAGGTGCGCTTGACCAACGGTTTTGAAGTGATTTCATACATCGGCGGTGAAGGCCATAACCTGCAAGAGCACAGTGTGGTTCTCGTGCGTGGTGGTCGTGTAAAAGACTTGCCAGGTGTGCGTTACCACATCGTGCGCGGCTCACTTGACTTGCAAGGTGTTAAAGACCGTAAGCAGTCTCGCTCCAAGTACGGCGCGAAGAAGCCAAAAGCGAAGTAATTTAAGTTTTAGAGAAGTTAACAGGTGCTGCTCTGCGTGACGCGCAGTGACAGCGTAGTGACCCAAAACTTGCATGTTGCAAGCGGGTCGAGTAAGTGAGAGTTGGTAATAACTCTCGCGGTTGTGTAGCTAGCTACCAACCAACTGAAGCAATTAAGAGGTTTAAAAATGCCACGTCGTCGCGAAGTCCCTAAACGTGAAATCCTGCCCGATCCCAAGTACGGAAATGTGGATCTGGCCAAATTTATGAACGTCATCATGCAAGGTGGCAAGAAAGCGGTTGCCGAGCGTATCGTCTACGGTGCCTTGGCGCAGATGGAGAAGAAAGCAAACGGCGCAGATGCGCTGGAACTCTTCAACACCGCCATGAACAACGTCAAGCCAGTGGTCGAGGTAAAGTCTCGCCGCGTGGGTGGTGCAAACTACCAGGTGCCTGTCGAAGTTCGTCCCGTTCGTCGTATGGCACTTGCCATGCGCTGGGTCAAAGAAGCTGCCAAGAAGCGCAGTGAGAAGTCAATGGCTTTCCGCTTGGCAAACGAGTTGCTAGAAGCGACGGAAGGTCGCGGCGGCGCCATGAAAAAGCGCGACGAAGTGCACCGCATGGCAGAGGCCAACAAGGCGTTCAGCCACTTCCGCTTCTAACCTGATCCCTCACATTTTGTCTTAGCGAATCAGGCCCGCCCAGTGCGGGCTTGGTTGTTATTTGGAGTTCTCTCTCATGGCACGTACTACGCCACTCAATCGCTACCGCAACATCGGTATTTCTGCTCACATTGACGCGGGTAAGACCACGACGACCGAGCGTATTCTTTTCTATACCGGCGTGAACCACAAAATTGGTGAAGTGCACGACGGTGCGGCCACCATGGACTGGATGGAGCAAGAGCAAGAGCGCGGCATCACCATTACGTCAGCTGCAACCACGTGTTTCTGGAAGGGCATGGACATGTCCCGCCCAGAGCACCGCATCAACATCATCGACACCCCCGGACACGTTGACTTCACCATTGAAGTCGAGCGCTCCATGCGCGTGCTAGACGGTGCCTGCATGGTTTACTGTGCGGTGGGCGGCGTGCAGCCCCAGTCCGAAACGGTCTGGCGCCAAGCCAACAAGTACAAAGTGCCCCGTTTGGCTTTTGTTAACAAAATGGACCGTACGGGTGCCAACTTCTTCAAGGTCTACGATCAGATGCGTTTGCGCCTGAAGGCCAATCCGGTGCCAATTGTGATCCCAATCGGTGCGGAAGAGAACTTTAAGGGCGTGGTTGACCTGGGTAAGATGAAGGCCATCATTTGGGAGGAAGAGTCCCACGGTATGAAGTTCAACTACGTTGACATCCCGGAAGAGTTGATGGCTGAAGCCAAAAAATGGCGTGAAAACATGGTTGAAGCCGCTGCCGAAGCCAATGAAGAGTTGATGAACAAGTACCTCGACGAAGGTGACTTGTCCGAGACGGATATCACGGAAGGATTGCGCATTCGCACGTTGGCAACAGAAATCCAGCCGATGTTGTGCGGTACCGCGTTTAAGAACAAGGGCGTGCAGCGGATGTTGGATGCGGTGATCGACTTGATGCCTTCCCCTGAAGAGGTGCCTCCTGTACCGGGCCTTGACGAAGATGACAACGACGTCACCCGTGCGGCGCGTGACGACGAAAAGTTCTCCGGCTTGGCATTCAAATTGATGACCGACCCCTATGTTGGCCAGTTGACGTTTGTTCGCGTGTACTCGGGCGTTTTGAAAAAAGGCGATTCGGTTTTCAACCCCGTCAAGGGCAAGAAAGAGCGCATTGGTCGTATCGTTCAGATGCACGCTAACAACCGCGAAGAGGTCGAAGAAATTCGCGCGGGTGACATTGCTGCCTGCGTGGGTCTAAAAGACGTTACGACGGGTGACACCTTGTGTGACCAAGATGCGATCGTGACCTTGGAGCGCATGGTGTTCCCAGAGCCTGTGATTGCACAGGCTGTTGAGCCAAAGACCAAGGTTGACCAAGAAAAAATGGGCATCGCCCTCAGCCGTTTGGCTGCGGAAGATCCGTCATTCCGCGTGCGTACCGACGAAGAGTCAGGCCAGACCATCATTGCGGGTATGGGCGAGCTGCACTTGGAGATTTTGGTCGACCGCATGCGACGCGAGTTTGGCGTAGAGGCCAACGTGGGTAAGCCGCAGGTGGCGTACCGCGAAACCATTCGCAAAGTTGTAGAAGATGTGGACGGCAAATTTGTCCGTCAATCCGGCGGTAAAGGCCAGTATGGCCACGTGGTGTTCAAGGTCGAGCCCAATGAAATGGGTAAGGGTTTTGAATTCGTCGACTCCATCAAGGGTGGCGTGGTCCCGCGTGAGTACATCCCTGCCGTTGAAAAAGGTGTGATCGAGGCCCTAACAGCCGGCGTGTTGGCGGGTTACCCCGTTGTGGACGTCAAAGTCACACTGACTTTTGGCTCTTACCACGATGTGGACTCAAGCGAAATGGCCTTTAAGATGGCGGCGATCATGGGCTTCAAAGAGGGTTGCCGCAAAGCAAGCCCCGTTATTTTGGAACCCATGATGGCCGTTGAGGTTGAGACACCCGAAGACTACGCCGGTAACGTGATGGGTGACTTGTCATCGCGTCGCGGTATGGTCCAGGGCATGGAAGACATGGTTGGCGGTGGCAAAGCGATTCGCGCTGAAGTGCCGTTGTCCGAAATGTTTGGTTACTCAACGACCCTGCGCTCAATGTCGCAAGGTCGGGCGACCTACACCATGGAATTTAAGCACTACTCTGAAGCCCCACGTAACGTGTCAGAAGCCATCATGGCTTCGCGCGCCAAGTAAAGCCACAGCGTTATTTTCTTGTCTGCGATGTCATGCCACCGTGTACCCGTGCGCGGTGATCAAGCAATGATGTGCAGACGTAAAACCAGACACGGGCATGTTCTTTAATTGGAGTTTTAAAAATGGCAAAAAGCAAATTCGAACGTACAAAGCCCCACGTCAACGTGGGCACA
>JABBAS010000052.1 GCA_018607835.1 Methylobacillus sp.
CACGCCTCGGTCAAGCGGTGAGCATGCCGCCGTCTATCGATATCGCTTGACCTGTCATGCCACTCGATTCTGCAGAACCAAGAAAGACGGCCATGCCGGCAATTTCATCTACGTTGAGCACACGCGCCATGGGGACACGGGTCATGATGCTTTGGATCAACTGCTCGGGAGAAACCCCCGCGCTTGCAGCCACCTCTGTCTTGAGACTCTCAACCATGTCTGTTTGCGTGAGGCCCGGACAAATGGCATTCACCGTCACGCCTTGCGTCGCCGTCTCTAAGGCCACGCAGCGAGTTAAGCCAACAACCGCGTGCTTGCTCACGTTATAAGCGCTCTGGTTGCGGGATCCCGCCTTTCCAGCGCTTGACGCGATATTGACAATGCGCCCACTGCGTCGCTCCAGCATGTGCGCAAGCACGGCTTGTGTCAGGTGTAAGACGCCAAAAAAATTCACATCTAATAGATCTTGGAAGTCTTTGGGCGTGTAATCTAAAAATGCGCGCGCGCGGTACACCCCCGCGTTATTCACCAAGGTATCTAACTGCCCCCACCGCGCAATAACACGGTCAACAATATGCTGGCAAGCATCGGCGTCTCGGACGTCAACCACGGCGAACATGAGCGATTGCGCCTCCATGTCTAACGCGGCCGCAGCTTGCGTCAGCTGCTCCTGATCCGTTGCAATTAAACAAAGCCGTGCGCCCTCGCGCGCATAGGCTTGCGCAATGGATAAGCCAATGCCTCTACTTGCGCCAGAAATAAGGGCAACCCGCCCCGTCATACGTCCTGCCATACCCATCTCCTGTACCGTCTAAGACGATATCATTTTGAGACGCTTCAGCGTAGGCTTATGTCTTGTGTGCTACATCTGCAACGGGAGACTCTCGCTAAGCGCAATTTACTCGACGCGGTAGTTGGGCGCTTCTTTGGTGATTTGCACGTCGTGCACATGGCTCTCCCGCACGCCGGCAGAGGTGATTTGCACGAATTCAGCGCGCTCTTGCATATCCGCTATGGAAGCGCAGCCGCAGTAGCCCATAGAGGCGCGTAGGCCGCCCGCAAGCTGATACAAGATGGCCACGACTGACCCTTTGTACGGCACGCGTCCTTCAATGCCCTCGGGCACCAACTTATCCGCATTGGGGTTGCCCGTACTGGACTCTTGAAAGTAACGATCCGCACTGCCCTGTTGCATCGCGCCAATGCTACCCATCCCGCGGTAACTCTTGTAGGAGCGGCCCTGAAACAGAACAATCTCCCCAGGAGCCTCTTCCGTACCCGCGAACATGCCGCCCATCATCACGGTACTGGCGCCCGCCGAAATGGCTTTGGCGACATCGCCGCTGTAACGCACACCACCATCAGCAATCAAAGGCACGCCCGTGCCTTTTAAGGCCGCTGCAACGTTATCAATGGCGGTAATTTGTGGCACGCCAACACCTGCGACGATACGGGTGGTGCAAATACTGCCAGGACCAATTCCGACTTTCACCCCATCGGCACCCGCCTCGACCAACGCCAATGCGGCTGCGCCGGTTGCGATATTGCCGCCAATAACCTGAATGTGTGGGTAGTTTTGCTTGACCCAGCGCACGCGCTCGATCACCCCTTTGCTGTGTCCATGAGCGGTGTCCACCACAATGGCATCCACGCCCGCAGCGGCCAAGGCGGCCACGCGTTCTTCGGTGCCCTCGCCCACGCCCACGGCCGCACCCACACGCAATTTGCCCGCTTCATCGCGCGCCGCATTGGGAAAGTTGAGTTGTTTGGTGATGTCTTTCACAGTGATCAACCCACGAAGCTCAAACTGCTCGCTCACCACCAGCAAACGCTCCAACTTATGGCGGTTCAAAAGCGCCTTTGCTTGCTCGGGCGTTGTCCCCTCGGGCACCGTAATCAGACGATCTTGTGGTGTCATGATCTCGGACACGACTTGGTCATAACGGGTCTCAAAGCGGAGGTCGCGCCCCGTTACGATCCCGATTACTCTACCGGCCTCGACCACAGGAAAGCCAGAGACGCCCAGCTCCTCGGACAACTGCATCACTTGGCGTACGGTGTAGTTGGGGGTAATCACCACGGGGTCACGTAAGACGCCACTCTCGTAACGCTTTACCTTCGCCACCTGTGCGGCTTGCTCTTGTGCTGTGAGGTTTTTGTGGACGATACCTATGCCGCCCTCTTGGGCCAAGGCAATGGCCAAGCGAGACTCCGTTACGGTATCCATCGCTGCTGAGACCAGCGGCAGTTTCAGCGTGATGTCACGCGTGAACTGGGTCGTCAGATGCGTATCTTTGGGAAGTACTTCGGAGAAAGCGGGAACCAGTAAAACGTCGTCGAACGTGAGAGCCGGACCAAGTAAGCGCATTTCAAAGCTCCAAAGAGCAATATTCTAATCCCGCGCCGCGCTTGCGCTGTATACACCTTGGCGCTCAATACCCGGGTTTAGCCCCGGGTCGCCGCTTAGAAAAAAGGCCAGCGCTGCGCGCGCCCTGCTTCGCGAAGCGCTCACGTCGCGCAACCATGGGGTCAACCAACAGCCCGCGCGACAGATTCACATGGTCGCCATCGCGTAAAACATCGTCTAATTTTGCGCGTCGATTCCAAATGGAGGGGTGCAAGTCGCCATCTAGAGCAGACTGCGCCGCCTCTTTCCAAAGCGGATCGGCAAGCAGTTGCGCAACGCAGTCACCCAACGTTGCGCCCAACGCAAGCTCTAGACTGCACGCGCGCACCACGCGCTCTTTTGGGGAAAAGGTTACGTCGATGTGCATAGGAGTCAGAGCGATTTCGTACCGTAGACGTCGTCGGCTCGTGCAACAAACGCATCGACCAAGTTACCAGCGATTTTGTCAAAAACAGGGCCTACGAGGGTTGCCAACGTCTTGCTAGAAAAGGCGTATGCCAAGCTAAACGTGACCTTGCAAGCACGTGCACGCCCCTCATCGTCAGTCTCGCCCAACGGCGTAAATTGCCAGCTACCTTGCAAATGCGAAAAGGGCCCCTCGATCAACTGCATATGCACCGCACGATCGGGTTCGTGCCGATTGGCCGTCGTGAAACTTTGACGTAAACCACCCAATGACATACCCACCTTCGCGGTCATCTCATGGTCGGTGCTCGCCAACACCTCGGAGCGGTCGCACCAAGGCAAAAATTCGGCATAACGGGCCACATCGGTTACCAAAGCGTACATTTCTTCGGGGCTGTGGCTGAGTAAAACAGACTTGCTAACAGTTTTCATACAATGGAAGGCTTTTCAGCATTTGCCCTATTTTAGGCAGACCTCAACTTTAACCTAGGCACCATGGCTACCAACAACACATCGGGCAAAGAAAAAAAGCCCTTGCCAGCGCGCATCGCCGACAACAAGAAGGCGCGGTACAACTACGCCATCGAGGAGACGCATGAGGCGGGTATGGTGTTAGAGGGCTGGGAGGTGAAGGCGCTACGCGCAGGCAAGGTGCAGCTGACCGATGGATACGTTGTCATTCGTGATGGGGAGTTATTCATTATTGGCTGTCAAATCAACCCCCTCATCAGCGCATCGACCCACGTGCGGACAGACACCGCACGCATTAAGAAGCTGCTGCTGAAAAAGGACGAGATCCGACGCTTGGTCGGTAAAGTCGAGCAACGCGGTTTCACGCTGGTGCCACTCAATTTACATTGGAAAAACGGGCGCGTTAAATGTGAAATCGCACTCGCCAAAGGAAAAGCCGAGCACGACAAGCGCTCCACCATTAAAGACCGCGAGGGCAAGCGCGAGGTCGAGCGGGCTATGAAAGACCGCAACCGCTAAGCCGGTGGTGGGCAAGCACTAGTAGCCAGCAGCTGGCAGCTGGCCAGGCCCGCCCCTACTCAGACGTCAAACGCCAGCCTCTAGGCCTGCCAACGGGTGCGACGATGCGTCATCCCAAGGTGACTTAAAAAAGGCATCTACCAACTCTGGACGCACATCCGCAATGGCGCTGGGGTTCCACTTAGGCTGGTGGTCCTTGTCTACAGCCAAAGCACGCACGCCCTCCACCGTCTCGCTCGCCTTGCCCGGCCGTAAATAGAAGCAGTGATGAACCATGTCTCGTTCCATACGCAGGTCATCGGCTAACGACAATTTGCGCGCACGGCGAATTTGCTCGAGCACCACATGCAACATCAATGGTGAACGCGTTAACAAGGTCGCGTGGGTCTGTTGTGCCCAAGCGCTCACCTCTGCGACCTCGCTCCCGTCACTGCCCTCGGCTCCCAAGGCCAGAAGCGCAGCCATGATGTCGGCCACCGTATCTTTTGCAAACACGCTGTCAATCGCCTCACCCAGCTTAGAAAACGCGGGTTCGGGTGCGCGCGACGCCTTCACGCCCACCCAATGTGCGACGGCCTCGCCGGTCTCAAACGGGGTGCTCGCCAACTCATCCCACAAGATACTGAGGCTTGCGCGCTCGACACAAATATCTGCAAGTCCTAGGGCCAATGCATCGCCGGCCTGCAAGACCTGACCAGTCAAACCCAACCACTCGCCTGTGCGCCCAGGCGCGCGACTTAAGAAGAAGCCCCCGCCCACATCGGGAAATAAACCAATATTGGTCTCCGGCATCGCCAGCTTGCTATGCGGCGTGACCACACGCAGGCTCGCACCTTGCGCAATGCCCATGCCACCGCCCATCACCACACCATCCATCAAGGCGATATACGGTTTCTTGTAGGTGTGAATCAGGTAATTCAGCGCGTACTCTTCCGTAAAGAAAGCGTCTAAATCTGAGTCGCCAGCCAAAGCAGCATCGTGGAAAAACCGAATATCCCCACCCGCACAAAAATGCCCAAAAGGACCATTTTTATCGGTGCCTCGTACAACCACGGCCAGCACCTGTGCGTCATCTTGCCAAGCCTTTAGGTGGCTAGTCAGTGCACGCACCATGTCCAGCGTCAGTGCATTTAAGGCTTTCGGGCGCTGCAAGGTAATGAGGCCCACACGCCCACGCACCACGGCGTCAACAAAGGGGGAAGTTTGCGTTACAACTGTCATTTCTTCTCCAAGAAGAAAGGGCACCACTGGCGCCCTTTTCTGTTAGCCCCCTGAGGTATCTCGACCCGCTCGCTTACGCTCGTGCTCTTTCAAGAAGCGCTTACGCAAACGGACGCTTTTCGGTGTAATTTCCACCAACTCATCATCCTCGATGAATTCCACACCATACTCCAAAGTTAAGGCAATTGGCGGGGTAATTTTCACAGCATCCTCCTTGCCGCTAACGCGGAAGTTGGTCAACTGCTTGGTACGTGTTGCGTTCACGACCAAATCGTTGTCGCGGTTGTGGATACCCACAATCATGCCTTCGTATACCGGGTCATTGGCTTTCACCAACATGCGACCACGGTCGTCCAATTTACCCAAAGCGTAGGTGAAGATCTCACCGTCATCCATAGAGATGAGTACGCCGTTTTTACGGCCACCAATGTCGCCCTTATGTGGCTCGTACCCATCAAAGATGTTAGAGATGAGGCCAGAACCACGCGTCAAGTTTAAAAACTCGTTGGTGAAGCCAATTAGGCCACGCGCAGGAATACGGTACTCCAATCGCACGCGACCCATGCCATCAGGCTCCATGTTCACGAGCTCGCCTTTGCGCTCACCCAAGGCCTGCATCACGCCGCCCTGATGCGTTTCCTCGATATCAGCGGTGACCAACTCAATTGGCTCACAACGCTCACCATCGATATCACGGAAGACCACACGTGGCTTAGAAACCGCTAGCTCAAAACCCTCACGGCGCATGTTTTCCAACAGAATGGTGAGGTGTAATTCACCGCGACCCATTACTTCAAAAATGCCTTCTTCATCGGTCTCCGCTACGCGCAAGGCAACGTTGTGCTGCAACTCTTTTTGGAGACGGTCCCATAACTGACGGCTGGTAACAAACTTGCCTTCACGCCCCGCCAAAGGGCTGGTGTTCACACAGAAGTTCATCGTCAACGTCGGCTCATCAACCGTCAACATCGGCAACGGTGCGGGGCTTTGTGGATCGGTAATGGTCACACCGATACCAATATCGGCAATGCCGTTAATCAACACAATATCGCCAGGGCCCGCTTCCGTAACTTGAACGCGCTCCAAGCCGTGGAACTTCAAGACTTGGTTAATGCGCCCTTTAATGGTCTTACCATCTGGGCCTTCCATCACCAACACGTCCATCTGTGGCTTCAAGGTACCTGCAGAGATACGACCCACACCAATACGGCCAACGAAGGTGGAGAAATCGAGCGCAGACACCTGCAACTGCAACGGGCTTGCCGGGTCACCACTTTGCGCAGGCACGTGGCTTAAGACGGTATCAAACAAGGCCGACATATCGGGGCCCCACTGCTCACCAGGAGCGCCTTCAACCAGAGACGTCCAACCATTAATACCTGAGGCATAGACCACTGGGAAGTCCAGTTGCTCATCCGTCGCACCCAACTTGTCGAACAAGTCAAAAGCCTCGTTCACCACATGGTCAGGGCGTGCGCCTGGCTTGTCTACTTTGTTAACGACAAGAATCGGACGCAGGCCGAGAGCCAAGGCTTTTTTCGTCACAAAGCGCGTTTGTGGCATGGGGCCCTCTTGCGCATCAATCAACAGCACCACGCCATCGACCATTGACAACGCACGTTCAACTTCTCCACCGAAGTCCGCGTGTCCGGGCGTATCGACGATGTTGATGTGCGTGCCTTTCCAGCTCACGGCACAGTTTTTTGCCAAGATGGTAATGCCGCGCTCGCGCTCGATCGCATTGTTGTCCATCACGGTGTCCACTACTTTCTCGTGGTCGGCGAAGGTACCGGATTGACGCAGCAACTGGTCAACCATGGTGGTTTTGCCATGGTCAACGTGGGCGATGATGGCGATGTTACGAATAGGCGTTGTCATGAAAATCCTAAAACACTAAAAACAAAAAATAAACAATTAGCAGGCGGGCGACGGCGCACCAGCTTGCAACAAGCACTGTGATACCTCAACGGGGCTTAACAATCGGGTCGGAATCAACTCGCCCCCCGCCACGTGGGCAGAGCCCAAGAAAGCTTGCGGCTCAGCGCCCCAAACGGCAATCAAGGCAGGCGCCTCGATGTCATACAAATCGGGCTTACGCAAGCGCACGCCACTCAAAAAACGACCCGCTTCCGCAGCCTCTAGCGTGACCGTTGGCACATCACTGAGCAAACAATCCACGGGCAACAGAGCAGACAGACGCGCCTCTTCTGGTAACGCTTCAAGGGCAGCCAAAGAAATAGGTTGGTAATCGGGGCGCACGGCTTCCAAGGAAAAACCACCGGTTTGTGAACGCCGCAGGCTCGCCAAGTGGGCGCCGCAACCCAGCGCTTCACCAATGTCCTCACCGAGCGTGCGAATGTACGTCCCCTTAGAGCAGCGCACCGATAATTTGATTTGATCTGGCACATCACTCAGACGCAACTGAAGGTCAAATATCGTGATCTGTCTAGGCTCACGCACAACGGTCTCACCCGCTCGCGCGTAGGCGTATAGCGGCTTGCCGTCCTTCTTCAAAGCAGAGTACATGGGTGGCAATTGGGAAATTTCCCCAGAAAACTG
The DNA here is from genome assembly GCA_018607835.1 of Methylobacillus sp. GTDB lineage: Bacteria > Pseudomonadota > Gammaproteobacteria > Burkholderiales > Burkholderiaceae_C > RS62. Next base: position 7,583 of record JABBAS010000052.1, read on the forward strand.
TACGGCAACCGCATCAAGATCAGCCTGAGTCAGTGCGGGCACCGCCCGCGTCTGCAACACATCGCCCTCGGCGTCTGCTGTGGTTGTGGTACGTCCCAACTGCACGTCTGCAACATAGGCCTTGTCGGCATCGAGATGCATTTGACTAAACTTGGTCGCAGCACCGAAGCAAAGCGGCAACACGCCAGTAGCCAAGGGATCTAACGTCCCGGTATGGCCCGCCTTTTCGGCGCGCAGTAGCCACTTGGCTTTTTGCAAAGCCTGATTACTTGATAGACCTATGGGTTTGTCCAACAGCAACACCCCATGAACTGGGCGCCGCTTCACCGAACTCCCCCGCTTCTGCGGTGAGTTCATGGTGTTAATCCTCTTTGGCCCGCGATGAGACCGCTTTTGCGATCAGGGCGTTCATATCTGCGGCGTGCTCTAAGGTGCGATCAAAGTGAAAATGCAAGGTAGGCACCGTGTGAATGTGCAGGCGTTTAAAGAGCCCACTGCGCAAAAAACCAGCGGCTTGATTCAACGCCACTGCGCACTGCTCTGGATCACCTACCAAGACACTAAAAAACACCTTGGCATGGGCGTAGTCTGGCGTGACCTCAACGGACTGGATCGTGACCATCCCCACGCGCGGGTCTTTCAACTCGCGCGCAATGAGCTCCGACAAATCCCGTTGGATTTGGTCAGCAACCCGAAACCCACGGTTAGGGGTGGTTGACTTTTTAATCGCCATAGGTATGCACCGAACGCGCGCTTAGGCCTTAGCCTAACGTGCGCGCCACTTCCTTGATTTCGAAGAATTCCAAGATATCGCCTTCGACGATTTCGTTGTAACCCTTGATGTTCAAACCACACTCGAAGTTCTCACGCACCTCTTTGGCATCGTCTTTGAAGCGCTTGAGGGACTCCAACTCACCCGTGAAGATGACCACGTTGTCGCGCAACACACGCAACTTGGCGGAGCGACGCACCACGCCGGATGTAACCATACAACCTGCGATTGCGCCAATCTTGCTAACGCGGAAGACCTGACGAATCTCGGCATTACCAATGATTTCTTCACGCTTATCGGGCGTCAACATGCCGCCAATCGCGGCCTTCACTTCGTCTACAGCGTCGTAAATGATGTTGTAGTAGCGCACATCGATCTCGTTGTTCTCGGCTTGCTTACGCGCGCCAGCATCGGCACGCACGTTAAAGCCAATGACCACTGATTTCGAGGCAATAGCCAAGTTGACATCGCTCTCGCTGATACCACCCACGCCTGCCATAACGATTTGAACCTTCACCTCGTCGTTCGACAACTTGAGCAAAGACGACGCCAGCGCTTCTTGCGAACCCTGCACGTCGGCCTTGATGATCAAAGGCAGCGTCTTGACCTCGCCCGCACCCAAGTGACCAAACATATTCTCGAGCTTTGCGGCCTGCTGTTTCGCCAACTTCGTTGAGCGGAACTTACCCTGACGGTAGGTGGCAATTTCTCGCGCGCGACGCTCATCCAACATGACCATAAAGTCGTCGCCCGCCGCCGGCACATCAGCCAAACCTTGGATTTCAACTGGGATCGATGGACCCGCCGACTTGATGGCAACGCCGTTCTCGTCCAACATGGCACGCACGCGGCCATGGCTGTGTCCAGCCAACACCACATCGCCTGCACGCAACGTGCCCGACTGCACCAACACGGTGGCAACGGGGCCGCGACCCTTATCCAAGCGCGCCTCAACCACAACCCCTTTGGCCATCGCATCAACGGGTGCACGCAGCTCTAAGATTTCGGCTTGCAACAATACCTGCTCAAGCAAGTTTTCAATACCTTGCCCGGTCTTCGCAGACACCTCAACAAACGGTGAATCACCACCGTATTCTTCAGGCACCACCTCTTCAGTCACTAACTCGCCGCGCACACGCTCAGAGTTCGCACCGGGCTTGTCAATTTTGTTAATCGCCACAACCAAAGGCACGCCAGCCGCTTTCGCGTGCTTGATTGCTTCTTTGGTTTGCGGCATGACGCCATCGTCCGCAGCCACCACCAAAATAACAATGTCCGTCGCTTTTGCGCCGCGAGCACGCATCGCCGTAAAGGCCTCGTGACCGGGGGTATCGAGAAACGACACCATACCGCGCGCCGTCTCCACATGGTAGGCACCGATGTGCTGGGTGATACCACCTGCCTCACCGCTTGCCACCTTAGCGCGACGGATGTAATCCAACAACGATGTCTTACCGTGGTCAACGTGGCCCATAACGGTCACGACAGGCGCACGCGGCAGCGATTCACCCGAGTGGCCCATGGCCTCCTCTTCGGTAAACGCCTCAGGGTCATCCAACGCAGCAGGCACCGCTGTGTGTCCCATTTCCTCGACCAACACCATTGCGGTATCTTGATCCAATGACTGGTTGATTGACGCCATTTGACCCAGCTTCATCAACTCCTTGATGACCTCAGACGACTTAACCGACATCTTGTGCGCCAAGTCGGCCACTGTGATGGTTTCAGGCACGTGGATCTCAAGTATCTTGAACTCGGTTGGTGCAACGAAGGTGGACTCTTCATTGCGCCCGCGCTTGTCGCCTCGGCGTGAGCCGCCCCTCGGGCCACCGCGCCAATTGCCACCACGACCTGCCGTCGTGTCGCCACGCGTCTTGAGCGCTTTTTTCTTGGCAACGTCGTCCGTCCAAGTTGAAGACAGCTTCTCTGACTTAATTTCTTTGCGCACACCAGGCTTAGCCGCCTCGACCTTTGCAATTTCTTCAGGCTTCTTTGCCACCAAGATTTTCTTCTGGGGCGTCGCCATCATTTCGCGAATCGCAGCCGCCTCAGCCTCAGCCTTTTTGCGACGCAGGCCGAGGGCCTTAACCCGCTCATCTTCTGCCTTAGCGTCGTCTTGGGCTTTCGTCTTTGCCGCCGCAGCTGCTGCGGCAGCTTGCGCCGCCTTTTCAACAGCGGGGTCAGCCACGACTGCCGCAGGCTCCTCAACGGGTGCGGCCTTCTTCTCGTTTTTCCAACTGTTCGCAGCGGCCGCTTCCGCCATGGAGGCGGCCCGGGCTGCATCACGCGCATCGGACTTGGCCTCCGCTGCTGCTGACGCTGCTGAGGCGACTGCCTCGGCAGACTTGGGCTCTGTCTTTGCCTCTGCCGCTTGCGCGTCGGCCAATGCCTTCGCACTGGCCTCTGCCGCCGCTTCTGCAGCCGCCGCCGCACGCGCAGCACGGGCCTGCTCGATCGCGACCTCTTCAAGGCGCAAACTTTCAGCCTCTTCAGCCGCCGCCGCCACGCGACGCTCTAACTCAGCGTCAACGGGCTTGGGTGTCACCGCCTCGTCGTCGCGACGAACAAACGTACGCTTCTTACGAACCTCGACCTGAATCGTTCGTGCGCCGCCACGGGCGTCCGCCTGCTTGATTTCAGAAGTTGATTTCTTCACCAGCGTAATTTTCTTACGTGCGGTGGTAGCGGTGCCATGCGAGGACTGCAGGTGCGACAGCAATTGCTGCTTGTCTGCATCGGATACCGCATCAGTGGCACTCGCCTTGTTGACACCCGCGCTAGCGAGTTGTTCCAACAAAGTATCGGTGGGTTTTTGCAGTTCTGCTGCTAGTTCGGCGACGGTGGTACTGGTCATAAATTTCTTTCCTGTGGGCCTCCGTGATCAAGATTGCTGTTCGGCGTTGTCGGCAGCTTCGTCCGACTCACCAGCGAACCAATGCTCGCGTGCTTTCATGATCAAGGCAGTCGCCTCTTCTTCCGTTTGTCCGGTAATCTCGACCAACTCATCGGTTGCCAAATCGGCAAGGTCATCACGGGTGTGGATGCTGGCATCTGCGAGTTTTGAAATGAGCTCGACGTTCAAGCCATCAAGGTCACGCAGGTCTTGCGACACGTCGCCTACGCTCTCTTCGTGCGCCAGCTCCATCGTTAGCAAGACGTCTTTGGCACGGCTACGAAGTTCGTTCACCGTATCCTCGTCAAACGCATCGATTTCGAGCATCTCGGCGATTGGCACATAGGCCACCTCTTCGAGACTAGCGAAGCCTTCTTGAATCAGGATGTCAGCGATTTCCTCATCGACATCCAACTTCGTTGTGAACAATGTGCGAACCGACTGGGCTTCCTCAGCCTGCTTTTGCTCTGACTCGTCAGCGGTCATGATGTTGATGCGCCAGCCTGTCAACTCAGACGCCAAGCGCACGTTTTGGCCACCACGGCCAATGGCGATCGCAAGGTTTTCCTCGTCAACCACCACATCCATTGCGCCGCGCTCCTCGTCCACCACGATAGAACTCACGTTTGCGGGAGCCAAAGCGCCAATAACGAATTGCGCGGGATCTTCGCTCCAAAGCACAATGTCAACGCGCTCGCCTGCCAGCTCATTGGTGACGCCGTTCACTCGCGAGCCGCGCACACCAACACACGTGCCGATGGGGTCAACGCGTGGGTCATGTGACAACACGGCAATCTTGGCGCGTGAGCCCGCATCACGGGCGCACGATTTAATTTCTAGGGTGCCCTGCTCAATCTCTGGCACCTCGTTGCGGAACAGCTCAATCATGAACTCAGGCGCTGAACGCGACAGCAGAATGGGCGCGCCACGCAACGTGGTGTCCACTTCCATGATCATTGCGCGAACCCGGTCGCCTGGACGGAAGTTCTCTTTGGGAATCATCTCCGTGCGGCGCAAGCGGCCCTCCACACGGCCACTTTCAACAATGATGTCGCCCTTGTCCATACGCTTAACGGCACCGACAAGAATCTTGTCGCCACGCGCCATGAAGTCGTTCAGAATCGTTTCGCGTTCAGCCTCACGAATCTTTTGCAAAATCACTTGCTTGGCAGCCATCGCGCCGATACGACCGAACGGAACCGACTCGATAGGCTCTTCTATGTAATCGCCAACTTGGATCTCGGGATCCTCTTCAGCTGCGTCAGAGTAAATTTCTTCGGCATCGGGGTTTTGCAGGCCGGCCTCGTCGGGCACAACCAACCAGCGGCGGAAACTCTCGGTTTCACCGGTGTCTTTGTCCATCGCCACCCGAATATCAGCCTCTTCGGGGTATAGCTTCTTTGTTGCTGACGCCAACGCCAACTCAACCGCAGCATAGACAACATCACGCTCGACGCTCTTCTCGTGAGAGATTGCATCTACCAACATTAATAGTTCGCGATTCATAACAAGTCGCCAGCCTTTCAATACACAAAACTCAAAAACTTAAAGCTGACCGAACACCGTGTCCGTCAGCGCCCAGCGACTACGAGTCGCTGGCCTCACGCATACTTTTGGACTTGCGTCCCCGAAAATCCACAATCGACGCCAGCCTGGCCTCACGCACATCAGCCCATTCAAACTGCAACGCACGCATCGCTTCGGCTTGTTCAGCCGCACGCTTTTTGCCCACCTTCACACCGGGCTTCACCGGCGGCGCATCACTCCAAACCAACTGCCACTGCCCGGGGCTAACTGCCTCGAGCAAACCGCGAAATTTCTTGCGGTTCGCAGAAATACCTGAATCCGTCACCCCAATGGGCTCTTTTAATATCACGTCAACCATCTCGCCCGTAAAACGCTCAAGATCGGCGTCGTTACGCAGCAAGCGATCGATACCCGGCGAGCCCACCTCTAGCCGGTGGTAATCAACGTTTTCAACCTCAAAGAAGAATCGCAACTGCTTGGTAACGACCTCACAGTCTTCAACCGTCACCATTTGTTCCGGCGTGCCTGGCGTGAACGGCATGTCAATCGTTATTCGCAGCAATCCCGCGGCGGAGCGTTCAATCTCCACGAGGTCATAACCCAAACCAGTCACACTGGTCTTTACTGCATCCTGCCAAGACATGTCGCTAACGTCGCCCTCGTTTAACCGTTTATTACTGACCCAAAAACACATATCGCCCGAACACACGAAGCCGCACTGGGTAACGCTAATGCGTCACACTAATCAGTACCGGCACACCGCACGTCGAGCGAAGGCAAAAAAAATGAGCGGTTAAAACCCGCCCATTTGGTCGTGAAGGTCGAATTTTAACCCGAAATTCAAGGTAAATCAAAGAACTGGAAACGAAACTTACAGGGCGCACCCCAAATTCGCGGTTTCAACACGACACCCGCCACCTCAAGGTCATTACGCGGCCAACCGATACCGCGACCGCAATGTTTGAGTAGTTCTAAATACCTAAATAAAACATTCAGGTGCGTGCGACAATCAGGCCCTTCGGGGCCAAACCCCCGCGCAGATAACTGCTTGATTAAACACATGGGAGGTTCACGTGAGCGAACGCACTGGTTTCTTAAAAGGTAAAAAATTACTCATCACGGGCGTCCTGTCCAACCGCTCCATCGCCTACGGCATTGCCAGAGCCTGCCACGCGCAGGGCGCCGAGTTGGCATTCAGCTACGTTGGCGAACGCTTTAAAGACCGTATTACTGGCTTCGCAGCAGAATTCGACTCAAGCCTGATCTTTGACTGCGACGTCGGCAGCGACGAACAAATCGCGGCGCTTTTCACCGATCTTGCCAAAGTCTGGCCGACCTTTGATGGCTTTGTACACGCCATCGGGTTTGCGCCCGCCGAGGCCATTGGTGGCGACTTTTTAGAGGGCCTGAGCCGCGAGAGCTTCCGCATTGCGCACGACATCAGTGCTTACAGTTTTCCCGCAATGGCCAAGGCGGCTCTACCGTACCTCAACGATAAGTCTGCCCTGCTCACCCTGTCCTACCTCGGTGCCGAGCGTGCCCTACCAAACTACAACACCATGGGTCTCGCCAAGGCGTCTTTAGAGGCCTCAGTGCGTTACACCGCGGAATCTTTGGGGCCTAAAGGCATTCGGGTGAACGGCATCAGTGCTGGGCCCATCAAGACCTTGGCTGCCAGTGGCATCAAGGGTTTCAGCAAGATATTGGGGCAGGTCGCCGAAACGGCACCCCTGCGCCGCAACGTCAGCATTGACGATGTGGGTAACGTCGCCTCATTCATGCTCAGCGACCTTGCCAATGGCGTCACTGCCGAGATCACATACGTCGATGCGGGCTTCAGCAAGGTCGTCGGCGGCATGGCCGATTAAGCACCCACGTCACACACCCCCTTTCTTTCCCCTTCAAACCACTCCATATTTAGGAACCTCACATGACTATTTCTCTTTGGTGCGTGCTCATCGCCGGCCTTCTCCCCTTAATTGCCACGGGGATGGCCAAGTTCGGTGCGCAAGACCCCGAAGAGCAAGCGGCAGCAAAGCGTTATGACAACCGCGCGCCACGCGCCTACCTCGATGGCCTCGTTGGGCGTCGCCAGCGCGCGCACTGGGCCCAGCTCAATAGCTTTGAAGCCTTCCCGCTCTTCGCAGCTGCCGTGGTCGTGGCACACCTCATGCAGGCAAGCCCCGCCGTGGTTGACACCTTGGCCATGCTATTTATTGCCTTTCGCTTGTCATACATCTGGGCCTATATATGGGACCACCCTCGCGTACGGTCTTTGGTTTGGGCAGCGGCAATGCTGTGCAACATTGGCTTGTTCGTCGCCAGCGCATAAGCGCAAGTCGCTGCATTGGGCACAAAAAAAGCGCTCCTCGGAGCGCTTTTTTTATGTTTGCCCCAACCAACAGGCTCGTTAACTACTCTGCACGCAATCCGCGAAGTAGCGCGTCACGCCATCCGCGTCAACCTGCTCAACCACGCCGTGAATATCCGTCTCAAAGCCCGGGCACTGCGCGTTGAACTCGCGCGAGAACTTGAGGTAGTCAACGATGCGCTCGTTAAACACCTCTCCTGGCACCAACAAGGGAATCCCTGGCGGGTAAGGCGTAATCAGACTCGTGGTGATGCGTCCCAACAAATCATCAATTGGCACCCGCTCGGTTGTGCGTCTCGCAATATGCGCAAACGCATCACCCGGTGTCATGGCTGGCGTGTGGTCACTCAAATACATATCCGTCGTCAGGCGCGCAATGTCATGCTTGGCATACATGGCATGCACGTGCTGGCACAAGTCGCGTAGGCCCATGCGCTCATACCGCCGTTGTTTTTGGCAAAATTCGGGCAGCACGCGCCACATCGGGTGGTTACGGTCGTAGTCATCTTTAAACTGCTGCAACGCCGTTAACAAGGTGTTCCAACGGCCCTTGGTAATACCAATCGTGAACATCACGAAGAAGCTATAAAGCCCCGTCTTCTCAACCACCACACCGTGCTCGGCTAGAAACTTGGTCACGATGGATGCCGGAATACCCGACTCTGCGAACGTTCCGTCCAAGTCCAAACCAGGCGTCACAATCGTGGCCTTGATTGGATCCAACATGTTGAAGCCTTCAGCCAAATCACCAAAGCCGTGCCACTGATCTGACTTGGCACCACTCGCGCCCTTCAGCACCCAGTCAGCGCTATCGCCAATGCCCTCTTCTTCCGGGAGATCCTGCGGCCCCCAGACCTTAAACCACCAGTCTTCTGTGCCGTAGTCCTTCTCCACCTTGCGCATGGCGCGGCGGAAGTCCAGACACTCCAAGATACTCTCCTCCACCAAGGCGGTGCCACTTGGCGGCTCCATCATGGCCGCCGCCACGTCACAACTCGCGATGATCGCGTATTGTGGCGAGGTAGACGTGTGCATGAGATAGGCCTCATTGAACAAGTGGGTATCTAACTTCACCGTCTTAGAGTCTTGCACCAACACGTGGCTGGCCTGGCTGATACCGGCTAACAGCTTGTGTATTGACTGGGTTGCATACACCACGGCGTGCTCAGGACGCTCGCGGTGCTTGCCCATGGAATGGAAGGTGCCATAAAACGGGTGAAAAGACGCATGCGGCAACCACGCCTCGTCAAAGTGCAGATTGGTTACATAACCATCGAGCATGCCTTTAATGGTTTCGGTGTTGTACAACACACCGTCATACGTGCTCTGCGTGAGCGTCATCACACGGGGCGTAACCGTATCGGCGTCGACATGCGCGAGTAGCGGATTAGCGCGGATTTTTTCTTTAATCGTTTCTGGCTCAAACTCGCTTTGAGCGATGGGGCCAATAATGCCAAAGTGGTTGCGCGTCGGCTTCAAGAAAACCGGCACGGCACCCGTCATGATGATCGCGTGCAAAATCGACTTGTGACAGTTACGGTCCACCACCACCACGTCCCCGGGCGCCACGGTGTAGTGCCACACCATCTTGTTGCTGGTGCTGGTGCCATTGGTCACAAAGTAGCAATGGTCGGCATTAAAAATACGCGCGGCATTGCGCTCGCTCTCTGCAATTGGCCCAGTGTGGTCAAGCAGTTGCCCCAACTCCTCCACCGCATTACACACGTCAGCACGCAACATGTTTTCGCCAAAAAATTGGTGAAACATCTGACCAACCGGCGACTTCAGAAAGGCCACGCCACCGGAGTGACCCGGGCAGTGCCACGAGTACGAGCCATCCTCTGCGTAATCAAGCAACGCTTTAAAGAAAGGTGGCTGAATCCCCTCTAGGTAGCTCTTCGCCTCGCGAATGATGTGGCGCGCCACAAACTCGGGCGTGTCCTCAAACATATGAATAAAGCCGTGCAGTTCACGCAGCACATCGTTGGGCATGTGGCGCGACGTCTTCGTTTCGCCATGCACATAGATAGGCACATCCGCATTCTTACGGCGCACCTCTTCAATGAAGGCACGCAGGCGCTCGATCGCAGGGTCAATATCTGGCCCCTGCGTCACCTCCTCGTCATCCACCGACAATATGAATGCGCTGGCACGACTTTGCTGCTGTGCAAATTGACTCAAATCACCGTAACTCGTTACCCCGAGAACCTCAAAGCCTTCAGCCTCGATGGCATCAGCTAGCGCGCGAATACCAAGGCCCGAGGTATTCTCCGAGCGGAAGTCCTCGTCGATGATGACAATGGGGAAACGAAATTTCATAGTGGTATGGTCTTTTTGCGGCAAAAGAGGGAGTTTAAAGTCCCAAGGGTTCAAATAGGACATCTCGCCACATAGCCCAAGCCAATTGGCGCAGAATGTGGTGCTACATCAACACTTCGAGGGTCGCCCTCGTTCGCTTCAAAGGACACACACATGTTTCACTTAGAAGCACCAACCATTTGGTGGATTCTGAGCGGCGCGCTCGTCGCAGCCGAGTTACTCACCGGAACCTTCTACCTGCTACTCCTCGGACTCGCCGCGGCCTTTGGCGGCCTAGTCGCCTTCTGGGGCTTCGCCATCGGCATGCAAATCGGTGGGGCCGCCGTCATCGGCATATTCGGCGTCGCCGTTTGGGAGCGTTTAAAGCGGCGAAAGGCGCAACAGGCCGATCCGAATGTCAGTGCCGACCAATTTGATATCGGTCAAACCGTTTTCATTACGCACTGGAACGTAGACGGGAGCACACGCATTCATTACCGAGGTAGCGAATGGGCTTGCGAGACCGCGCACAACCAGACGCCTCAAGTCGGTAATCACCGTATCACGCAGATTTTGAACAACCGACTCATCGTAGAACCCATCGCAAACGCGCAACCCACCAACCTTTAAAGGGCTCCTCATGGAAATTTCCATCGTCTTACTCGCCATTGCGATCATCTTTGTTATCCGCGCCATCAGAATCGTCCCACAGCAGAGCGCCTGGGTGGTCGAGCGATTAGGTAAATACACCTCGACCCTGTCACCGGGGCTCAACATCTTGATCCCCTTTATTGACAAAGTCGCCTACAAACATTCACGAAAAGAAATTCCGCTGGACGTTCCCAGTCAAATTTGTATCACCCGCGACAACACCCAACTCGAGGTCGACGGCATCTTGTACTTCCAAGTAACCGACCCCATGTTGGCCAGCTACGGCTCTAGCGACTACATCATCGCCATCACCCAACTGGCTCAAACCACCTTGCGTAGTGTCATTGGCAAACTGGAGCTGGACAAGACCTTCGAGGAGCGCAACATCATCAACTCGCAAGTTGTTGCCGCCATTGACGAGGCCGCACTCAATTGGGGCGTTAAGGTACTGCGCTACGAGATCAAGGACCTCACCCCACCAAAAGAAATTTTGTTGGCCATGCAATCGCAGATCACTGCTGAACGTGAAAAGCGCGCCCTTATTGCCGCCTCTGAAGGCCGTCGCCAAGAGCAAATCAACATTGCAACAGGCGCACGTGAAGCGGCCATTGCCCGGTCGGAAGGTGACAAGCAAGCCGCTATCAACCAAGCCGAAGGCGAGGCGCGCGCCATCCTTGCACTGGCTACGGCCAACGCGGAGGCCATTGAGCGCATCGCCAAAGCCATCGGCTCACCTAACGGCCATGAAGCCATTCAGCTAAAAGTCGCAGAAGGTGCCATTGAGGCCTACGGCCAAGTTGCCCAGGCCGCCAGCACCACCCTCATCGTGCCCAGCAACATGACCGAGGTATCCACCCTCATCGGCTCCGCGTTCAGCATGATCGCCGGGGTGAAGGGCGACGCCGTCAAGGCCCCGCCTGCGGCCTGATACCTTTTGATCTGATGGGAGGGTGAGCAGGCCAGCCTGCTATACTCTGCCCTTCGCGGAAAGGTGGATGAGTGGTTTAAGTCGCACGCCTGGAAAGCGTGTGTGGGTTCATAGCCCACCGCGGGTTCGAATCCCGCCCTTTCCGCCACTAGTTAAGCAAATACGCCCCTCACGGGGCGTTTTTTGTTTCTACCCACCA
>JABBAS010000038.1 GCA_018607835.1 Methylobacillus sp.
CTGCTGTGATTTTCATGGTCATGTTCCTTCTGTGATGGGCGCTGACAGGAGCTGGGTTAGGTGATGGGCTGGTGGACGGTTACTAATTTGGTGCCATCCGGGAAGGTTGCCTCGACCTGAATGTCCGGAATCATCTCGGCCACGCCGTCCATAACGTCGTGTCGCGTTAGCACATCTCGTCCTGCACTCATCAACTCGGCAACCGTGCGTCCGTCGCGTGCACCCTCCATCACTGCGGCGCTGATTAGCGCAATAGCCTCTGGGTAATTGAGCTTTAGGCCCCGTGCTTGACGCCGCTCCGCGAGTAGGGCTGCGGTAAAGATAAGCAGCTTGTCTTTTTCTCTGGGTGTAAGTTCCATTACGTGATGTCTTCAGGTTGGCTTGTATGCGTTGTGAAGCTCATGCAATAGCCGTGCCATACGCTTGAGCGTTCCAGGCAAGGTTTACATATTCCACATGCGTGGCACGTTATTCGGTAGCGCCCATAGCGCCTTGCGCCAATTGGCCCAGACCGCGCGCAGCAGCGCGATGTTGTCTTCTACGAGAGGGGAAAGAACACGCACCACAACCACATGGCGGTTGGGCGACGTGGCCCCAGCAGAGACCCGCAAAGGATGCGCCTCTAACGTTGCGCGACACACAGCCAAGGCGTCACTCACGCGGGCGGGCTCTAGCGGCAGACCTGACCCGAATACCAGGGTGCCCATGCAGCGCATGCCGTCCAGACCCAACGGGCCATTCAACAGGCGGTCGTCGTTCGCGCGAATGAGCCCGCGCTCCAGCCAATGACCATTGATGGCCATGTGCTGCTGGAATTGCCCTGTCTTGAACGGTAAGTTGGCGTTCGGTAGTCCCAATGCGGTGATGTCCCACGCCATCATTTCAGCCCCCTCAGCCAATTCAAAGCGCGCATCGTTTAATGCATCGCAGCCGTCGTAGGCGATGGCCTCTAGCGGCAGCCACTCCAGTCTGGCGCCCGATGCCACACGCGCAGCCACTTGCTGGCTGGCCAAGCCCGCTTCGGATCGGTAAAAGCGGGTCGCACCGGGTGTGGTGACTAGCGCATGGGCGCCGACGCCAACGTCGACTTGGACATCGATCGCATCGCCGCCAACCAGCCCACTGGGCGGATGAACCAAGACGTTATGGCAGATGCCATCACCCTCTGGGTAAAGGCTTTTTAGAATGCGCAGCGGGCCGTTGTGCGTGTGCTTGACGGTGGTGCGATTCAGATCTCGTTGATAGCGGAGGTCCAGTTGCGCACGCCATCGGCTGGGTGTGTTCGTTGTAGGGGGCGACGCATTCATGGGTAACAAATTTTGTTTTTTTTCGGGCATTTCCCCATGCGCTCACACGACGCTCGGTGTGTGCATGACAAAAAGGGCGGTCGCGGTTGGGCGGGTTGATGACGGGGGTTGTGCTCGCTAAAGTAGCAACGTTATCAGCAGTACCAGCAAGTTCGGTGCCTGTCTGGTTGCCCCGATACGTGCACCGCGCTCCGCGATCTGTCTCTGTTTTGGTGCAAGCCGTGCGCAAAGTGGTTAAAAATGCACCGTTTTGAGGCAATCTTTTCTTAAATGGTCCGTATCGCCAGCGGGGTTGGACGGGATGCCGATACATTCGATCAAAGCAATAGGCAATAAACTAGAGCCCCTTAGCCAACCTTGGAGATGAACGTATGCAGTTGCCCGTAAATACATTCAAGCGCGCCATGCGCCAAGGCGAGGTGTTAATTGGTTGTTGGGTTGGATTCGCCAGCACCAACGTCGCAGAGGCCATGGCGGTCAGTGGGTTTGATTGGTTGGTGCTTGACGGCGAGCATGCGCCGAACGATCCGCGCTCGGTGATTGACCAGCTGCGTGCACTGGCGCCTTATCCGGTGCAGCCCATTGTGCGACCGGTGGAGGCCAGCGTGGCCCTGGTTAAGCAGTACCTAGATATTGGCGCACAGACGCTGCTGATACCCATGGTTGATACGCCCGAGCAGGCCGCGCTGATGGTGAGCGCGACCCGCTACGCGCCAGACGGCATTCGCGGCATGGGCGCTGCGTTGGCGCGTGCCTCGCGTTGGAGTCAGATCCCAGATTACATCCATACAGCGAACGATGAGATTTGCTTGCTTGTGCAAGCCGAGACGCCGCTGGCCATGCAAAACCTGCAGGCGATCGCTGAGACCGATGGGGTTGATGGTGTGTTTTTTGGTCCCGCTGACTTATCGGCCTCAATGGGCTACCGAGGGCAATCCGACCATCCTGCCGTTCGCAAAGCCATGCTTGATGGTATTGCCACAGTGCGTGCCGCGGGCAAGGCGCCGGGCATTCTCATGACTGACCGCACGCTTGCGCAATTTTATTTAGATGCAGGCGCCCAGTTTGTGGCGGTGGGGCTGGACACCAGCTTACTCATGGGTGCGGCTACGGCCTTGGTCCGTCACTTCAAGCCAGACCAAGGCGGCGCTGCCTTACCCAGCTCAACCTATTAAGGTCGGCGTCGGCTGCGCTTGAAAACGGCGGCGGCGACCGGCGCACCCACCACCACCAAGACGATGCGCACAATATGGTGGGCGATGACGTAGCCTAAGTCTGCGCCCACCACGATCGCGAACACGGCCATCTCAGCTTGGCCGGCCGGTGCGTAGGCCAAAAACAGCGACACGGGGTCGCCGATATCCAGCGACGTTAAGGCGATGACGAAGGCCGCACAGATGCCGCCGAGTAAGACCACGTAGCCTAAGCCCGCGACAATATCGCGCCGCAGCTCCTTCAAGGTGATGCCTGAGTAGTGCGCACCAATCGCGATGCCGATAAATACCTGCGCAAACAGGATGGCTTCCTGCGGCGGACGGGCATGCAAAATACCAGCCAGTGAGGCGGCACCAGCCAAAATCATGGGCCCGATCATGGGCGCACCGAACAGCTTGATACGCTGGCCAACGTACCAACCGATGCCACCGAGTACGGGCACGAGTAGCAGCTCTTGCCAAGGCAATTCACTGGCGGCGACGCCCACTGGGTTGTGGAGCGAGACGCCATAGACGTGCGTCAATACAAAGGGCGCGACGATGACGAACATGAACAAGCGTGTGGCTTGAATCAGGGAGATCGTCCGGGCGTTGCCACCTGCCTCTTCGCCGAACAGCACCATGTCTTGCAAGCCACCGGGAATCGCGGCGTAATAAGCGGTGGCGTTGTCGTAGCCGCACCAGCGCCGAAAGTACGGTATGCCAACCAAACCGCACACCGCGATAAACAGCGGCATCACCGCCATGGTGAGCGCCATCGCGGGCAGTTGGTGCAGCAATGCCGGCGTGATGGCCGCGCCAATGGCGACGCCCAGCACGGCCCGCCCCGCGTTTGAGATAACCGTCGCGCCTTCAAGGCGAACCTGCATGAGCGCGGCGATGAGTAGCGAGGCCATGGGGCCGAACAGAAATGGCAATGGCCAGTTCGCGAGCATGAAGGCGGCGACGCCTAAGCCGGCGATAACGAGTGTGCGAAAGCGTAGGAGTAGGCCTTCTGTGTTGAAGATCATGGCGTCATTTGTCTTTTTGAGTAGGCCGGAGTATACGGTTGGCCGCAGAACCGATGACGCGGGCGCATGATGCCTACCCGTGCTAACTGCGCTAACTGCGCTACCTGCACTACTTCTGAGACATTGTTTCAGGCGGGCGGGTTGAGCACCTGCCCCGCAGTGGCGCGCAGGCCCAGAAAATCAGCGATTAGGGGTTGATCACGCCGACAGGTGTACCGTTTAAGAACGCGGCAATCCCAGAGACCATTTCGCTATAAAAAACGGCGTATGTTTCTTTGGTGACATAGCCAATGTGGGGCGTGCAGAGCGCTTTGGGGTGTGTGACCAAGGCGTCATTGGCGGCGCTAGCCGGTTCAATGACGTAGACGTCTGTGGCCACGCCACCTAAGTCGCCGGCGTTGAGCGCCGTTATTAAGGCGTCGGCATCGACGATTTCGGCGCGTGAGGTGTTTACCAAGTAAGCGCCTGCGCCTAGGGCACGTAACTCCTCGGCGCCGACCAAGCTTTTAGTCCGGTCTGACAATCGCAAATGAATGCTCACAAAGTCGGCACGCTTAAACAGGTCTTCTTTACTCACCCACTCGACTCCGGCCGCTTCACACGCTTCTGGCGTCAGGTTCTGGCTCCACGCCACCACGTGCATGCCAATCGTTTGACCCAGCGCCGCCACTTGTTTACCTAGGCGGCCGAGGCCTAACACCCCCAAGGTTTTGCCGCGACAGTCTCCGCCCATGGCGGCTTGCCACACACCACCGGCGGCAAGGCCGTTCACATTTTGTACGAGCTGACGGGCTTGGGCCATGATGAGCAAAAATGCCAGCTCCGCCGTCGCGTGCCCGGGCGAGTTGGTGCCGCACACCACGATGCCCAGTTCTTTTGCTGCGACGGTATCAATGGCGGCATTGACCTTGCCAGTGGTGATCACCATTTTGAGGTGGGGCAGCTGCGCCAACACGTTGCGTGGCAGGGGGGTGCGCTCGCGCATGACGCCGAGCACCTCAAAAGGTTTCAGTTGTTCGATCAGGCGCGTGGTGTCGGCCTCATGCGTGTTGAAGAACACAAGTTCACAACCCGCTAACGGCGACCAATCGGCCGCGGTTTGTGCGAGGTCGTTGTAGTTGTCAAGTATCGCAATGCGCATCCGGCGGCTCCTAAATAGTGGTGCGGTGATCAGGCGCTATTTTAGGATCATGCCGGGTGACTTCTGTTCACATCGCTGTCATTTAGGCACGACCTGCGCGGTGTTGGCTAGATGGGTTGGCTTGGCGAGATGGGTTAGAGCGCAATGACTTGTTGCCAGTGCAAGCGCGGGTCTGGCTCGTAGTCGGCGATAACCAGCGCTTGGTCAGTGTGTTGGCCGATGGTGCGGAAGTGGTCACGCAGTGCATCTATTGACGGCTTATCTAGTGACGCATAGGGCTGGTCCAAGCACATGACGGCCGCACCACTCGCCAGCACCGCTATGGTCTCGACCTTGCGCCGAGTGCCGGTGGACATCATGGACAGGGTCTTGTGTCTGTGGGGTGCAAATGCCAGCCGGTCAATGAGGTCACTGCAGGCTTGCTCAGACCAGTGTGGACACCTTGCTTGCGCAGCCCGCCACAGGTCGTCGGGCGTTGGATCGCCTGGGTGCGGTGGTTCAAACAGCAAGCCAAATGCGGGGGTGGCAATCGGTGTGGTCTGGTCTGGCGGTGCCTTGTTGCACAGGGCGCGCAGTAAGGTGGTTTTACCGGTTTGCTCATCACCCGTTATCGCATTGAGGCCAGGGACGATCTGCACCATCAACCCATTGAATAACAGGCGTCCATCAAATTGAATGCGTAGCGGTCCCGTTGCAAGTACTGGGGGCGGGGTGGATTGTGGCGCGTTGGTCATGCGAGGTATTCGTGGGTCTCGGTACTGTGATGGTGTCTGTGATGATGGATGTGGTGGTGAATGTGGCCGATAAAAAAGCGCGCCAGGACGGCTTCCGTGGCCGCCTGTGCTTGCGCAAAGCATAACGGAGTTCGCCGCCCCGTTGCTTCACCGTATAACACCATTTCCTCGCGTTTTCAACAAAGGTAGTACCTTTAAACTAGGTGAATGCACTGAGACATCGCGCTAAAAATGCTGACTATAATTTTTTCTGCCATCCGGCAAAAAAATTATCATATGACCAATGAGTTTTAGTCACCCGGCTAAGAGTTGTGTGATCAACGAGGAGACAGATATGAAGTTAAAAGCACTTGCCACCACCGCACTTGCTGCGGCCATGGCCTTGGGCGTGGTCGCCGCATCTGCCGCGACTACCAAATTGCGTATTTCAACGCACTATGCCCCAGAGACACCTTCTGGTCAGCTGGCAAAGCAGTTTTTTGATGACCTGCAAACCATGTCTGGTGGCGGCATTGAAGTGGAGGCATTTTTCTCCTCTTCAGTCGTGAAGTCTGTTGAGACGTTCGACGCCGCAGCGACGGGTATTCTGGACTGTGACATGACCGGCGGTGGCTATCAGACTGGCAAGAACCCTGCGTTCCAGTTTGTGGGTGACATCATGGGCGGTTACGACACGCCTTACCAGCAACTGTCATGGTTGTACTACGGCGGTGGCTTGGCTGCTGCGCAGAAGTTGTACAACAAGTACGACATGCAGTTGATCGGCTGGTGGGTGTATGGCCAAGAGTCATTGGCGTCAACCACGCCCATTCGTGGCGTGGCTGATCTGAAGGACTGGAAATTCCGTTCGCCTCCCGGTATGGAAACAAAGATCTTCGCGAACTTGGGCGCCAAGCCTATCGTGATGGACTTTACCGAGATCTTTACTGCGCTTGAGTCCGGCATCATCGAAGGTGCGGATGCATCTGGTTTGGCCAACAACGTGGGCTTGGGCTTGTACGACATTGCCAAGCATACGAACTATCCCGGTTTCCACTCCATGCCGTCTGACCACTTAGCCTGTAACAAGGCGGTGTATGACAACATGCCCAAGGCTCATCAGCGTATTTTGAATACGGCGATGGAGGCATTGGCTTTGCGTACCGCTTTGACGTTCGAGAAAAAGAATGCTGAAGCAGCCGCTAAGCTGCGTGCAAACGGTGTGAAGCTGTACAACTGGTCTGATGAAGACCGTGCACAGTTCCGCGCTGCAGCACTGGCTGCCTGGCCTGAGTTCGCCACGACACCAGAAGCCAAAGCGCTGGTGGCTAGCCATACAGCGTATTTGCGCGAATTGGGACTGGTTAAGTAAACCCGACCCCAGAGAAGCCGGGGTGTTTGCCCCGGCTTTTTCCCCTTGACTGTTCTGACCCCTCTTCGAAACAACGCATCAAAGGTGCAAGCCAAATGATTGAACATAAGCCAACAGGACCTGTTGACCAGATTAGCTACGCTTTTAGTCGCGTAACGATCTGGGGCGCTGCTTTTATTGTGGCCATCATGTTCTATGAGGTGGTGATGCGTTATGTCTTTTTTCAACCGACCTTGTGGGTGAATGAGATGTCGTTGTGGGCGGGTGGCATGATCTACGCCACGGCTGGTTTGTATGCGATGCAGCAACGAAGCCATATTCGAATTTATGTGTTGTACGACATGGCGCCTTTGTGGTTGCGCCAAGTCTTTGACGTGATTTCGGTGCTATGCACCAGTATTTTTGTTTTTGCTGTTTTGTGGGGCGGCTTTGGTGAGGCAGCTGCAAAGTTTGCGCGCTGGGAAGTCTTTGGTACCGCGTGGGATCCGCCGATACCCGCCACTGATAAGCCCTTGATGCTTATCGCTTTGCTCTTTTTGTTTTTGCAAGCGGTTTCCAACCTTATTCGCGATTGGCCTGCGGCGCCGTGGGTGCGCAAGGCATTTGATGTGATCTCTGGCGCTTTAGTTATCTTCTTGTGTGTTTGGTCGTTTCCGGGGCTGTTTTCTACCGACCCCGAGTTTGCGGTGCCGACGACATGGCGTGTCTTCATTGGTGTCTTGATGGTGGCTGCTATCGGCTATGTGTTGCGTGGATGGTTGAAGGACTTCAACACCACCCCCGTACCGTTTGACGAAAACCGCGATCCATCGCAAGAGTTTGATCTGCCGGCAGAAATCACCGCCGGACGTTCCACCCAAAATTAAATTGTTTCGCTTGTCTTGATAGACACCCCTTAGGAGTACGTACACGTGGATATCGCAAGCATTTCGATCGTCCTATTAATAGGCATGTTGGTGCTCTTGGGCATTGGTATGCCTCTGGGTTTTGCCTCTGGGTTTCTGGCCACCTTGGTGTTGGTGCTGAAATTTGAGCCCACGCTGATAACGGACCCCTTCGTACACGGCTTTCATCTTGCCGAGTGGAAGGCCGGGGAGGGCACGTTGACAAGGACCTTTGGTAGCGGGCCGTTAAATATCTTGGCGCAACGCCTTTACGGCATCATGACGAACTATGTGCTGATCTCAGTGCCCCTGTTCATCTTTATGGCGACGTTGTTGGAGCGCTCTGGTATCGCGCGTGACATGTACAGCACCCTTAATATTTGGATGAATCGCACCCGCGGTGGTGTGGCTGTGGTGACGGCATTGATGGCGGTGGTGATGGCCGCGATGTCTGGCATTATCGGTGGCGAAGTGGTCTTGCTAGGTTTGATTGCGTTGCCTCAAATGCTGCGTCTGGGCTACGACCAAAACTTGGCTGTGGGTACGATTTGCGCCTCTGGGTCGCTGGGCACCATGATCCCACCCTCGATCGTGCTAATTTTCTTTGGCTTGATCACGGAGACATCTATTCACGCGTTGTTTCAAGCGGCGTTCTTGCCCGGGTTTATCATGGCGGCGCTCTATATCGCCTACATATTGATTCGAACCAACCTGAACCCCGCACTGGCCCCTCTGCCAGAGCCGTCTCCTGATGATCTCACCGCGGCAGAGAAACGAATGTTCGGGATGCGCCTGTTGGCGATCATGGCCTTCGCTGGTAGCTTGGTGATTTTCGTCCGGTCAATGATCGTTCAAAACTTTATCACCGTCGAGGAATACACCTGGTTCCAATCGACGACATGGATATACAGCACCGCCTCCATTCTGCTGTTGTCTGGGTTTTATTTGTTCAAGATTGTCGGTCTCAAAGAGACGGCGGTCGCTTGGAATAAGGGTAAGGGCCTCATCCAACCGTTGATCATTGTGCTTGTCGTGTTGGGTTCCATTTACGGCGGTATCACTGGCATCACGGAGGCGGCGGCTATCGGCTCCATTGCCGTGATGGTGCTGATTAAGTTGCGTGGTGAGTTTTCGTTTCAACTGGTCAAAGAAGCGTCAATGCGCACCTTTAAATCAACGGGAACCATTATTTGGGTGACCTTTGGTGCGACGGCGTTGGCGGGCGCCTACACCATTGCGGGTGGCCCCAACTATGTGGCGAACATGATCATTGGCTATGACCTGCCGACATTGGGCGTGTTGTTGGTCATGATGGTGATCTTCTTGTTCTTGGGCGCTTTCATGGACTGGACGGGGATTGTGTTGCTGGTGATGCCTGTCTTCATGCCCATCGTTTTAAAGTTGCCGCTGGAGGACATCGGCGTATTTGCCCCGTTTGTGACCGATCCAAGTTTTGTTGCTGTTTGGTTTGGTGTCTTGTTCTGTGTGAACATGCAGGTGTCGTTTTTGTCGCCACCTTTCGGTCCTGCGGCGTTCTACTTGAAATCAGTGGCACCGGCGCACATCACGCTACCAGATATTTTTCGCGGATTTTTGCCATTCATCGGCATTCAAATCATCGTGTTGGCGATGGTCTTGTTCTTCCCTGAGTTGACCATGCTGTTTAGATAAGGGATGGCGCATCGCCTGGGTGCGAGCGCCGCTCTTTCTTGCTTGACCCGTCCCCATGACACCCTTGAGACTTGATCGCTGGGACCTGTGCCCAGGTGACGCGCGGGGTGATGCACATGCCCGCTTGTCCACCCAGGGCGACTTGTCTGTGTGTTTCCTCACGACGACCATGGCCCGGGTATCTTGGCGGCGTGCCACCGGGTATTTGGAACGTCACACGTGGGCGATTGCACCGACACCCGGCGAAGACGTGCCGTGGTCAGGCCGACCCAGAGAGAGCTTGCAGGGATTCGATCGACCGACGGTGGTTGCTGATGTCTCAGGGCGAGTGCCCTGCTTGGCAACGTCGCGCTTGCGGGTTGAGTTGCGGGGGGACGACGACGGCGTCTTACGATTGGCGTGGCATGACCCGGACACCCAGCAGGCGTATCTGACTGACAGAGAAACCAGCGCGTATTTATGTTCAGAACGTACAGGGGCCACTCGCCACTGCGTGGTGCGAGATCCTGCAGAACACTATTACGGGCTGGGGGATAAGACCGGCCCACTCAATTTACATGGTCGCCGTCTGCGGTGTCTTGGGCAAGACTCCTTGGGCTACGACCCTGAAAAGGGTGACCCGCTTTACAAACATTGGCCATTCCTCATGCACCGTACAACGGATGGTTTGTGGGCGGGCGTGTATTACGACACGCTCAGCGCCTGCACATTTGACCTCGGCTGTGAGCATGACAACTACCACGATTTATTTCGCTCGGTCGACATTGATGATGGCGACCTTGACTACTACCTCATGGTGGGTAACACGCCGTCGGACGTGGTCGCGCAGTTCGTTCAGTTAATTGGTGGCACCGCTTTACCGCCGCGCTGGAGCGTTGGTTTCGCCCTGACAGCGATGGGACTCGCGGATGCACCGGACGCGCAAATACAACTGGGTCGCTTCATCGAAAGGTGTCAGGCAGAGGCCATCCCTATTTCAGCGTTTCACTATGGGTCGGGTTATTCGACACGCGGCAAGCAACGTTATGTGTTTACGTGGAATGCATCGAAGTTCCCGGACCCCATCGCGATAAACCAGCAGTTCAAGGCGGCCGGCATGCGCTTGGTGGCAAATATAAAGCCGTGCTTGCTTGACGATCATCCCGCCTATGCGTCGGTTGCCGCGCGAGGCGGATTTATTCGAGAGGCTAGCACCGGGAACCCGGTCGTCGAACCATTTTGGGATGGGCGAGGCGCGTATCTAGACTTCACAGCACCGGACGATGTGGCGTGGTGGCAAACGGGGTTGCGCACGCAGATTTTAGAAAAAGGAATCGATGCGGGTTGGAACGACAACAACGAGTACGCGATTCAATCCGAGCAGGCGCAATCGGCAGGTTGGGGCCAAGCGATGCCGCTTCATCGCTCGCGTCCCCTGCACGGTCTGCTGATGACCCGAGCGACCTATGAGGCGCAGCAATCCTATGGACGAGAGCATGGCCGCGATGAGGCGGTTTTTACGGTAACCCGTGCCGGCCCTCCCGGTCTGCAGCGGTACGCGCAGACGTGGTCTGGGGACAATACGACCAGTTGGGCGACGCTGCGTTGGAATATTCGCACTGGCTTGCAAATGAGCTTGTCTGGCATGTTCAATGTGGGACACGATGTGGGCGGCTTTTTTGGACCATCGCCAGATCCTGAGATGTTCTGCCGCTGGGTACAGGCCTGCGCTTTGAATCCCCGCATGGTGATGAACTCGTGGAAGGCGGACGGTCGTAACAATGTGCCGTGGATGCACCCGTCAGTCACCGGTGCGGTTCGCGAAGCAATCGCGCTTCGCTACCGGCTCATGCCGTATTTATGGCAATGTTTTGAGAATGCGTGCGCCCATCACGTTCCCATTATTCGGCCAAGTTTTTTTAACTTTCCAGACGATCTAACGTGTTTAGACGATTGCGATGACTTTATGTTGGGGACTGATTTATTGGTTGCCCCCGTGGTCAACAAGGGGGATAGAACGCGCACGGTGTACTTACCAGTGCAGCCGGATGGTCAGGGCTGGGTTAATTTTTATACGCGCGCAGTCTATGCCGGTGGACAGGTCATTACAGATCAAGCGCCACTGGATAGGCTACCGCTATGGGTGCGACAGGGCGCAAAGATTGGTGTCTCCGAGACGGCAGACGGGCGCGTGGCGCGATACGATGACGGCCTGACCGATTATTTGTATTTTTAATGCCTCCCATGCTCACCACCGACGCCATCCTTGTACTGACAGCGATATTTCTTTTAGGTGGTGTGGTGAAGGGAACGGTGGGGTTTGGGTTACCCACGATTGGCATCGGTTTGGGTGCCATGGTGGTCGACATACCGACGGCGATGTTGCTCATAGCCGTACCCACGGTGGTCACCAACCTCTGGCAAATCGTGGTGAATGGGGATCCTTGGGCCATCGGACGTCGGTTGTGGGTATTTTTATTGTCCTCGGTTTCGCTGATACCAGTGGGTATTGCCGTACTCATCTACGTGCCCGATTTGCCCTACGAACAACTGCTTGGTTTGGTGATTGTGCTTTACAGCGTTTGGACGCTGGTAGGCAAGGACTTGGTGCTGAGTGAGCCGAATAGCAAACGCTATGCCATTGGTTCGGGCGCTGTGAATGCGCTGATTACTGGTTTAACCGGCTGTTTCTCTGTGCCGGGGGTCATGTATCTGCGTGCGCTGGGCTTGTCAAAAACGGATTTACTCTGTGCGATGGGCCTCTTGTACCTGTTGTCAGCGATTGGGATGTCTGGATCGCTGTGGGCCTTGGGTCATGCGACGCGTTCCGTTAGCTTGTGGTCCCTGGCCGCGTGCGTGCCGGTGATTGCGGGCGTGGCGTTGGGAACGTTCATACAACGCCGCCTGTCCGAGGGGCTGTTCAGGAAAATATTTCTGCTTGCGTTCACGCTCATTGGTGTCGCCTTGATGGTGGTTGGCTGAGGTCAGCGCTTGTATGTAATGAAACATGTTTGGAGAATGACAAATGACTGCTAGCCATGAGATGCCCTCGATAGCGAGCGGTTACATGATTGATATTTTGGTTCATGGCTATCCTGGACGATCGGTTTGCCACGGTAGTTTGGGCTGGAGCACCATTGCCCTGTTACGTGGCCATGGGCGTGTGGCGCTGATCGATGTCGGGGCGTTTGGGGTGCGAAACATCTTGATAAAAAAATTGCAGGCCCTGGGGTTGCAGCCTGAAGATGTGACTGATGTGATACTGACGCATTCCCATTACGACCACGCTATCAATTGGACGCTGTTCTCGCATGCCAACATATCCATCAATGGGGATGAGTTGGACTGGGCTTTAACGGCACCGTGGGGCCGTACACCTGTGCCGGAGTTGTACATGGAGGCATTGGCTAAGTGGGTGACGCTGCAGCGCATACAGCCGCAGCAAGAGGTGTTACCACAGTTGCGTGCACATGCCGCGCCCGGCCATACACCGGGGCACCTCATCTTTGTATTAGAGGGTCAAGATCGAGACATTATCTTTACTGGGGATGCTGCTAAAAACCGCGCGGAGTTGCTATCACTTACTGCGGACATGAGCTTGAGCGTTGGCGATAGCGCAGGTACGTTTGACCATATATGGTCGCTTTGGCGTCACAAGCCCGGTAATGTGTTGGTGCCGGGGCACGATCTGCCAATGGTGTTGGATGCGGATATGCCCAGATACTTGGGTGAGCGGGATGGGACGATTACCGCTTGGCTAGGCGACACCCTAGAAAAAACGACAGAGATAAATCTGTACGTAACGTGAAATTGGTGGGCGCTTTAGGATGTTGGGATCGTCGTTCTTCAAAGTAATCTGTTTTAACCAAAAATGAATCTGCGATTTGTAGAAGCCTTTTACTGGGTGGTTGCATTAAAAAGCGTCACGCGGGCAGCCGAAAAATTGTTTCTAACGCAGTCTGCCGTCTCTAGCCGCATTGCCGTGTTAGAGCGTGAACTTGGCACGTTACTCTTGGATAGACGTGACAAACAGTTTCGATTGACTTTGGCTGGTAAGCGGTTCTACGGTTACGCTGAAAAATTACTGGATCTTCAGGCGGAAATTAAGCTGGAGATGGGAAGTGGCCGTGCGATGCAGGTGTCCTTGCGCATTGGTGCGATCGAATCTGTGTTGCACTCCTGGCTGGTTCCTTGGCTGAAAATACTACGCCAACAGTTTCCAGATCTCGCCCTGGAGCTGTCAGTGGACACAACGCCAACGTTGCAGGAGCAAATTCTCCGTGGCGCGCAGGACCTTGTTTTTACAGCGTCACCTGCGGGCGGCGAGGGCGTGGTAAACAAGTTCCTGACTTCTATGGAGATGGTTTTTGTGGGTAACCGTCAACAACATCGTCGACGTACCTATACGGCCGAGCAGCTTTTACAACACGAGCTTCTCACGTTTCAAAGAGGGTCTCAGCCACATGTGGACCTCATAGAAAAATTCCGCCAGTTGGGTGATCGGCCAAATCGTATTCACACCATTTCTTCTATTTCCGCAATGGCGCAGTTGGTTCAAGGCGGCTTTGGTGTGGCAACACTGCCGCGCGAAGTGATCATGAATCGCCTTAATTTTCCGCAGTTAAAACGTTTAGAAACAGTAGCCGAAATGGGTCTAGAGCCGCTGCCGATTTATGCTGGCTATCGGGAGGACCCAACCTCGCGCGCGGTAGAGGTACTCGTGTCGTCTGCGCAGCATTTTTTGAAGTCTGATTAGCCGGCCGCATGGCGGGCATGCGACGAATGGCTTGGCTTACACCATCGAAATAATCGATGAGCTCATAATAAATTTTTTTATTTGCTTTATTTGATTTACTTTCCAAATAATGGTGTTTTGCTACTTTCAAGAGTCTAAAACTGTATGAATGCAATTTCCGAAGTGCCGATGGTAGCCGCCGACGACGGACAAAAACGGTTTCGCCAAACTGAGGTGTCTGCAATACGTCAGGCAATACGCTCAGGTGAATTTTCATCACACACTTCTGGTCTAGCTGGTGGAAATGTGCAGGGAAATGTCGTGATCTTGCCCAAGGATGCGGCCAGCGATTTCCTGCGGTTCTGCCAAAATAATAGACGCCCTTGTCCCATCATTGGCTTGTCGGAACCCGGGGATCCAATGCTGACCGCTTTGGGTGTCGATATCGATATCCGAACGGATGTTCCGCGTTATCACGTATGGGAAAACGGCGTGGTGATCGACAAGCCAACCGACGTCAGCCACTTGTGGCGTGACGACTTGGTAACGTTTGTGATCGGCTGTTCTTTTTCTTTTGAACAGGCCTTGGTCGAGTCGGGGGTGCACATTCGACACATCGAGCAGGGATGCAACGTTCCCATGTTCAAAACGGACATTCAAACCACGCCAGCCGGGCCGTTTAGCGGGCCGATGGTGGTTAGCATGCGCCCCATGAAAGCAACAGACGCGATAAAAGCGATTCAAATTACATCTCGGTATCCAGAGGTGCACGGTGCGCCTGTGCATATTGGGGATCCGTCTTTGATCGGCATCTCCGATTTAGGGCGGCCTGACTACGGTGATGCCGTTGATGTAAGGGCGGGGGATATCCCTGTTTTTTGGGCGTGTGGCGTTACCCCGCAGGCGGCCTTGCTTCAAGCCAAACCTGCATTTTGCATCACCCACGCGCCAGGTTCGATGTTGATCACTGACCTGCTCAATCATCAACTAGCGAGTTTTTAGCGTGTGCATTTTTGCACTTTTTTAAACCAGGAGACGACGATGAAAAAATTGATACTGACAGCGGCCGCATTAGGTGTGGTCGCGATTGCCCAAGCCCAAACCACGTGGGACTTGCCCACTGGCTACGGCGTGAACACGTTCCAGACCAAGAACGTACAGCAGTTCGCGGATGATGTGGCGGAATTGAGTGGTGGTAAATTGAAAATTACGTTGCATCCGGGTGGATCTTTGTTCAAACAGCCTGAGATTAAGCGATCAATTCAGGGCGGCTTGGTCCCCGCTGGCGAGTTCATTATTTCTGGCCTTGCCAACGAGAACCCTGTTTTTGGCGTTGACTCCATCCCCTTCTTGGCAACTAGTTATGCAGACGCAAAGCGGCTGCTAGAGGCGAGTAAGCCGGTGCAACAAAAGGTCTTCGCAAAACAGGGCATCAAAATGCTCTTCTCTGTGCCTTGGCCTGGGCAATCGCTGTACTCGGTAAAAGCCATCAACAGCGCTGATGACTTTAAGGGTACAAAAATGCGCGCTTACAACCCAGCGACAACCAAAATCGCGCAGATGCTGGGTGCATCGCCTGTAACGATTCAGCTGCCCGAATTGGGGCAAGCCCTGGCGACTGGCGCCGCGCAAAATTTCTTGACATCCAGCGCTAGTGGCGCAGACGGCAAGTTGTACGAGCAGACCAAGTTCTTCTATCCCGTTAATGGGTGGTTGCCATGCAACGTGACGGCTGTTAGTCAGAAGGCCTTCGACGCGTTAGACAGTGCGACCCAAGCGGCGGTTTTGAAGGCCGCGGCAATGGCGGAGGCACGTGGTTGGAAAGTTAGTGAGCAGGTAGATTCCGATTCAATCGACGTGTTGCGTAAGAATGGCGTTACCATCGCAGCGCCTTCGGCCAGCATCAAGGGTGCGTTGGGCGAAATTGGTAAGAAAATGACCGCTGATTGGGCCGCTTCTGCCGGCGCTGACGGTCAGGCGATTTTGTCTGCATACGGCCAGTAAGGGCATCGCTGTCTATTTGCGATATTTGCGCAAATAGTTTCTGCGTTTAAGGGCATCTCCGCTTGGAGGTGCCCTATTTATATGCTGAGGAGAGAAGCACAATGGAACATCATTTGCAGCGTGTTTACCGCGCCTTGTTGGCGTTGTCGTGCCTATCCATGGTGGCCTGTCTCGTCGCAATATCCCTCAACATGTTGACGCGCGTTATTGATGGCTGGAGTATTGCGGGTTTGGACGGGTACGCAGGGTATGCCATTGCATCGGCCCTGTTCTTGGCACTACCGGCGGCGTTTCAGGGCGGCGACCATATTCGCGTCACTATTCTTTTGGACAGAACGACCGGTAAGGCCCACAGGGCGTTGCATATTTGGTCCCTTGGTTTGGCCTCTGTTCTGTCTGTTTACGTCGCATGGTTTTCTTGCCGTATGGTCTGGCAGTCCCATGTGTTTCACGATATTGCTCAAACGGGCGATGCCAGTCCACTTTGGATCCCGCAACTTAGCATGGCCGTGGGTACGGTTGGCTTGGCGGTATCTGTTTTACACGCGCTTGTAAGGTGTTGCTTAGGGGCGAAAGACCCGGGCGCTGATGCTAGTCGTGCTTCGTAGGTCGAGTAAAAATATCTGCACGTAGGCGGCCAGTTAGCTACGCCTTTATTCCAATTAGGAAGACATTATGGAATTCAGCCTCGCTCTAGGACTCATTCTTTTTCTGGTTTTGATTCTTGCCTCTGGGTTCTGGATAGGGTTCTCGCTGCTTGCGGTTGGTTTGGTGACCATGCTGTTTGTGAGCCCTCGACCGGTTGGGGACAGTATGGTGCTAACCATCTGGGGGTCGACCTCTAGCTGGACGCTCACAGCCTTGCCTTTGTTTTTATGGATGGGTGAGATTTTGTTTCGTACCCGTTTATCGGAAAATATGTTCGCGGGCTTGGCGCCATGGTTTAACCGGTTGCCCGGCCGCTTGCTGCACGTCAACGTGCTCGGTAGTGCTATTTTTGCCGCCGTTTCAGGTTCGTCCGCCGCAACGTGTTCGACTATTGGGAAAATATCGTTACCCGAATTAGAGCGGCGCGGGTATCCCGAGCGCATGGCGATTGGGTCGTTAGCCGGTGCAGCCACTCTCGGTTTACTGATACCACCATCGATCATTATGATTGTGTACGGGGTTGCCGCAGACGTATCGATCGCCCGTTTGTTCGTTGCGGGCGCGCTGCCAGGTGCCATGTTGGCCGTTATGTTCATGGGATACATCGCCTGCTGGGCCTTGCTAAACCCTGACAAAATCCCCCCGGCGGACAAAGGCGTTTCGTTTTTCAGTAAGGTGTACGCGTCACGCAAGCTAATCCCTATCGTGCTGCTGATTCTCACCGTTCTCGGTTCCATATATACCGGTATCGCAACGGCCACTGAAGCCGCTGCAATAGGCGTGCTGGGTTCGCTCGCCTTGGCGTTTTCGGAGCGCAGTCTGAATCGACAGATTTTTGTTGAAGGTCTCGCGGCGGCGGCTCGCTTGTACTGCATGATCGGCCTCATTCTTGCGGGTGCAGCATTCCTCACATTGGCGATGGGATTTGTCGGTTTGCCAAGGCACCTAGCAGAGTACATCGGTAGCTTGCAGTTGTCTCCCTTTTCGCTGGTAATTGCCTTGACCCTGTTCTTTCTCGTTTTAGGTTGTTTTCTGGATGGTATTTCCATGGTTGTCTTGACCATCAGCGTGCTGTTGCCGACAGTGCAAGCGGCAGGCTTGGATTTGATTTGGTTCGGTGTGTTCATTGTTTTGGTTGTAGAGGTGGCACAAATCACACCGCCTGTTGGCTTGAATTTGTTTGTGCTTCAGGGCTTGACCAAAAGAGACATCGGATACATCGCGGGCACCGTGATCCCCATGTTCGTTTTGATGATGGGCGCGATTGTCATCCTCTATTTATTTCCACAAATTGCGCTCTGGCTACCTAGCCATATGTAAAGGGCCTTTTTATGTGTGGACATTCTGAGCCCCGTTTGCTCGCCATGGGGGATACCGCCTGGACGGTGGAGTTAGGCGC
>JABBAS010000028.1 GCA_018607835.1 Methylobacillus sp.
AAGGTGGTCGTACAGTGGGTGCGGGTGTGGTCGCTAAGATCACGGCTTAATCACTGTTTATTGTTACGTAGGGGCATAGCTCAATTGGCAGAGCGTCGGTCTCCAAAACCGAAGGTTGGGGGTTCGATTCCCTCTGCCCCTGCCACGATTTTTGAGGTTTGGCATATCGTTTAGACACGATGTGTTGGGTCCCAAAGAAAGTGGTTTTTAAAGCCCGCCGAAGTCGAAAGACCTCTGGTGGGCTTGCCCGTCTTATGGCGGGCGATCAGAAATTGGTATTGAGATCGTTTATTTATGGCTACATCTGACATCGAAACGGTAGGCGCTGCCGCTAACACCGCCAAGCTAGTGGCGGCTGTCGGCTTGGCATTGGCTGGCTTCGTCGCGTACTTCATGCTGTCGGCCCGGGGTTCTACGGTGCAGTGGAGCAGTTTGCTCGCTGGCGTGGTGTTGGGAGTCGTTGTGTTTTTGTCTTCGTACACCGGGCGCAACTTCTTGGCCTTTGTACGTGATGCGAAGCGTGAAGTGGAAAAGGTGGTGTGGCCGACACGCCGCGAGTCCATGCAAATGACGCTGTACGTCTTTGCCTTCGTATTCGTGATGGCCTTGTTTTTGTGGTTGACGGATAAAACCCTAGAGTGGTTCTTGTACGACTTGATTTTGGGTTGGAGAAATTAATGACAGAAGCATCCGAAACCGTTCAGTCTTTAACGCCTGCTGATGGCATGCGTTGGTATGTTGTGCACGCCTATTCTGGTATGGAAAAGGCCGTAGAGCGCAACATCATGGAGCGTGTCGGTAACGCGGGCATGGAAGCCAAATTTGGCCGCACCTTGGTGCCCACTGAAGAGGTGGTTGAGCTGAAAAACGGCCAACGTCGTACGACAGAGCGCAAGTTTTTCCCCGGCTACGTGCTGGTCGAAATGACCATGGACGACGAGACGTGGCACTTGGTCAAAAACACCAACAAAGTCACTGGCTTTGTGGGTGGCGCCAAAAACCGGCCTGCACCGATTTCTGAAGCGGATGTCCAGAAAATCATGGGCCAGATGCAAGAGGGGACAGACAAGCCGCGCCATAAGGTCGAGTTTGTGACCGGTGAGTACGTGCGTGTCAAGGAAGGTCCATTTGCTGATTTCAACGGCACCGTTGAAGAAGTGAACTACGAGAAAAGCAAGATGCGTGTTGCGGTCACCATTTTTGGTCGATCAACACCCGTCGAATTGGAATTTAGCCAGGTCGAAAAAGGCTAATTAGTTTTTGCCGCGCAAGCCGATAGGCGTGCGCGGTTTTGACGTTTCTGACCCGCGTCAAATGAAAAATCAGGGTCTTAGTTGACGAGGAGATGGTGCTAGACACCATCGTTTGAACTCGAAGGAGTGAAAGTATGGCGAAGAAAATCGTCGGCTTTATCAAGCTGCAAGTGCCAGCTGGTAAGGCTAACCCAAGCCCACCAATCGGCCCCGCATTGGGTCAACGCGGTTTGAACATCATGGAGTTCTGTAAGGCGTTTAACGCCCAGACTCAAGGTGTTGAACCCGGGTTGCCATTGCCAGTCGTGATTACTGCGTTTGCAGATAAGAGTTTCACATTTGTCATCAAGACGCCGCCTGCGGCCGTATTGATCATGAAGGCGTTGAAGTTGACCAAAGGCTCATCGGTTCCCAACAAGACCAAGGTCGGCAAGATCACACGTGCTCAGTTGGAAGAAATCGCCAACACCAAAATGAAGGATTTGAACGCTGCGAGCCTTGACGCCGCCGTTTCAATCATTGCAGGCACCGCACGCTCTATGGGCGTTACTGTGGAAGGCGCATAACATGGCTAAGTTGACTAAAAAACAAAAAGCCCAAGAAGGCAAAGTGGACAGCAACAAGCTGTACCCCATCGTTGATGCCTTGGCGTTGGTGAAAGAGTTCGCAACCGCTAAGTTTGACGAGTCTATCGATGTTGCTGTCCAGTTGGGCATTGACGCGAAGAAGTCTGACCAAGTGGTTCGTGGCGCCGTTGTGTTGCCACACGGTACCGGTAAGACCACCCGTGTTGCGGTGTTCGCTCAGGGAGCCAAGGCGGAAGAAGCCAAGGCCGCCGGTGCAGATATTGTCGGCATGGACGATTTGGCTGCTGAAGTCAAAGCGGGCAAAATTAACTTTGACGTTGTCATCGCCTCACCAGATGCCATGCGCGTGGTGGGTACCTTGGGTCAAGTGTTGGGCCCACGTGGGTTGATGCCTAACCCCAAGGTTGGCACCGTGACGGCTGACGTGGCCACGGCGGTTAAAAACGCCAAAGCCGGTCAAGTTCAGTTCCGCGTTGACAAGGCCGGTATTGTTCACTCAACCATTGGCCGCCGCTCATTCGAAGCAGATGCACTCAAGAACAACTTGGCTGCATTGGTCGACGCTTTGGTGAAATCTAAGCCAGCAACCAGCAAGGGTCTGTACCTGCGCAAGGTCGCCGTGTCATCTACCTTGGGCGTTGGCGTTCGCGTTGACACCCAGTCCATCGCAGCCTAATAGGAATCGCGATAAAGAATTGAAAGGCACCTCGGTGCTTTTCATGTGGTGGGTCTTGGGGCGTATTCATTTACCCCTGGGGGCCATCCAAGACCGTTGGCGCCGCGTTTGATTCGTCAAACAACGCTTAATTGATTGCCAACGCAGATGGCGGTCCCGCTGCAGATGGACAGCCGCTCGCAAGGGCGGTTCCTGAAACAGATGATCGCTGCAATGAGGCGCAAGAGGTGGGTTGAACCGCCGCTTGCATTTTGAAGGAGTTGACCTTGAGTCTAAACCGCAGTGAGAAACAAGCCGTCATTGAAGACGTGACAGCACTCGCAGCTAAAGCTCAAACGCTTGTGTTGGCGGAATACCGCGGCATTACGGTGGCGGCAATGACGGATTTGCGTGTAAAAGCCCGTGCAGCTGGCGTGACGATTAGCGTGTTGAAAAACACGTTGGCTCGTCGTGCTGTTGCAGGGAGCGCATTCGAAGTTGCTGGCGACCAAATGACCGGTCCGCTGATCTATGGCTTCTCAGAAGACGCCGTGGCCGCCGCTAAGGTGATGGCCGAGTTCTCGAAAATCAACGACAAGTTGGTTCTCCGCTCAGGTGTTTATGCTGGTAAGTCATTAGATGTCGACGGCGTTAAGCAATTGGCAAGCATTCCCTCTAAAGAGGTTTTGTTGGCACAGTTGTTGGGCTTGATGCAATCCCCCGTCAGCCGTACCGCTCGCGTACTGGCTGCATTGGCAGAGAAAAAAGGCGAGACCGCTGCTGCGTAAGCCTCCGGCTTATGAAGTGACATTCTTGTCGTAACGTTTTAGGAAAAATTGAAAATGGCATTTGATAAAGACGCATTTTTGACCGAATTGGATAGCATGACGGTTATGGATCTCAACGATTTGGTGAAAGCCATCGAAGAGAAATTTGGCGTGAGCGCTGCAGCGATGGCTGCACCTGCTGGCGGCGGCGCTGCTGGCGGCGCTGCTGCTGCTGAAGAGAAGACTGACTTTGATGTCATCTTGTTGGAAGCCGGCGCGAACAAGGTTTCTGTTATCAAGGCCGTCCGTGAACTCACGGGCTTGGGCTTGAAAGAAGCGAAAGACGTGGTTGATGGCGCACCTAAGGCCGTCAAAGAAGGCGTGAACAAAGAAGAAGCCGATGCAGCTATGAAAAAGCTGGAAGAGGCGGGCGCTAAGGCCGAGCTTAAGTAATGACGTTATTCGCGGGTTTGGCTTGCCAGACCCGCGAATGGCTACTTACGTAGGCTGGTGCGCGCACCAGCCTTTTGCACTTTATTCCAGTCAGTGGAATGCACCTAAAAGTGGACTCAAAGCGTCTACTTTTAAGTGTCTTCTAAAGCCCGACGTTAGAAGACGGCTTGGTACGGACCGCGTGCAATGCGTGGTTGTCAGCCAAGGTTGGTAGTGGCCAACCGCCGAGTCCGCCCGTAACACATTGTCGTGTTGCAGGTGTCCATTGTTCTGTCGAACTGTCCCGGAGAACCCATGGCCTATTCATATACCGAACGCAAACGCATTCGAAAGAGTTTTGGCAGCCGTGAAAACGTGCTGGAAATTCCTTACCTGCTACAAATGCAAAAAGATGCGTACACCGCGTTTTTGCAAGCAGGTGCCGCCCCCAAGAAACGTGCAAACGAAGGCCTACAAGCCGCGTTCTTGTCCGCTTTCCCAATCGTCTCTCACAATGGTTTTGTAGAGATGAAGTACCTTGAGTACAACCTGGCCAAACCCGCATTTGATGTGCGCGAATGCCAGACACGTGGCCTCACCTTTTCCTCAGCTGTGCGCGCGCGCGTGCAACTGATTATTTACGACCGTGATTCCAGCACCAGCCAATCCAAGGTGGTCAAGGAAGTGAAAGAGCAAGAAGTCTACATGGGCGAAGTGCCCCTGATGACAGACAAAGGCTCATTCATCATCAACGGTACCGAGCGTGTGATTGTGTCGCAGTTGCACCGTTCACCTGGCGTGTTCTTCGAGCACGACAAGGGCAAGACCCACAGCTCAGGCAAGTTGCTGTTCTCAGCACGCATCATTCCCTACCGTGGTTCATGGTTGGACTTTGAGTTTGACCCCAAAGATTTCTTGTACTTCCGTGTTGACCGTCGTCGCAAGATGCCCGTCACGATTTTGCTCAAAGCGATTGGCTTGACGCCAGAAGCGATTTTGGCGAACTTCTACGTGAACGACCAGTTCCGTCTGATGGACAGCGGTGCGCAAATGGAATTTGTCGCCGAGCGTTTGCGCGGCGAGGTCGCACGTTTCGACATCACCGACAAGTCGGGCAAGGTCGTGGTGGCCAAGGACAAGCGCATCACGGCACGCCATACGCGTGACATGGAGCAGTCTGCGACCACGCACATTAGCGTGCCCGAAGAGTTCTTGTTGGGTCGCGTGATCGCAACCAACGTTGTGGAGCCTGATACAGGCGAAATCATCGCCAAGGCCAACGACGAGTTGACGGAGGCCTTGCTCAAGACCTTGCGCGCCGCGGGCATTCAAGATCTGTCGTGCATCTACACCAACGACTTGGACCAAGGTAACTACATTTCGCAAACCCTGCGTACTGATGACACCGCGGACGAGTTCCAAGCGCGCGTCGCCATCTACCGCATGATGCGCCCTGGTGAGCCACCAACCGAAGACTCCGTGCAGGCCTTGTTCCAGCGCCTGTTCTACAACGCTGACACCTATGACTTGTCACGGGTTGGCCGCATGAAGTTCAACGCCCGCGTTGGTCGTGAAGAGCTGACTGGCGAGATGGTGTTGAGCAACGAAGACATTTTGGCGGTCGCCAAGATCTTGGTTGACCTGCGTAACGGTCGTGGTGAGGTTGACGACATTGACCACTTGGGTAACCGCCGTGTTCGCTGTGTCGGCGAGCTGGCTGAGAACCAATACCGCACCGGCTTGGCACGTATCGAAAAGGCTGTGAAAGAGCGCCTGGGTCAAGCCGAGCAAGACCCCTTGATGCCGCATGACCTGATTAACTCCAAGCCCATTTCTGCGGCCCTGAAAGAGTTCTTCGGCGCATCACAGTTGTCGCAGTTTATGGACCAGACCAACCCCTTGTCTGAGATCACGCACAAGCGTCGTGTCTCTGCCTTGGGCCCAGGCGGTTTGACTCGTGAGCGTGCTGGCTTTGAGGTCCGCGACGTGCACGTGACCCACTACGGTCGTGTCTGTCCTATTGAGACACCCGAAGGTCCAAACATTGGTTTGATTAACTCTCTGGCTTTGTACGCCCGATTGAATGAGTACGGCTTCATTGAAACGCCTTACCGCCGGGTAACCGATGCCTTGGTGACGAATCAGATCGACTATCTGTCAGCCATCGAAGAGGGCAAGTACGTCATTGCGCAGGCCAACGCGCCACTCAATGACAAGGGTGTTCTCGAGGGTGACCTGATCTCTGCACGTGAAAAAGGCGAATCCGTTTTGGTCGGTGCCGAGCGCATCGAGTACATGGATGTGTCGCCTGCGCAGATCGTATCGGTTGCCGCCTCACTGGTGCCGTTCCTGGAGCACGACGATGCCAACCGCGCCTTGATGGGTGCGAACATGCAGCGTCAAGCCGTACCGGTCTTACGTCCTGAAAAGGCCGTGGTCGGAACGGGCATTGAGCGTGTGGCAGCGGTGGACTCCGGTACCGTCGTGACGGCGAATCGGGGTGGTGTGGTTGACTATGTCGACGCCACCCGTGTAGTGGTCCGCGTGAATGATGCGGAGGCAGCGGCCGGCGAAGTCGGTGTGGACATTTACAGCCTGATCAAGTACCAGCGTTCCAACCAAAACACCAACATTCACCAGCGTCCCATCGTGGCGTGCGGTGATGTGATTGCCAAAGGCGATGTCATTGCCGATGGTGCGTCCACCGATTTGGGCGAATTGGCGTTGGGCCAAAACATGTTGGTCGCGTTCATGCCTTGGAACGGTTACAACTTCGAAGACTCCATCCTCATCTCTGAGCGCGTGGTGTCTGAAGACCGCTTCACCTCCATACACATCGAAGAGTTGGTGGTGATGGCGCGTGACACCAAGTTGGGTGCGGAAGAGATCACACGTGACATCCCGAACCTCTCCGAAACCCAGCTCAACCGTTTGGACGACTCCGGCATTATTTATGTCGGTGCAGAGGTTCAGCCGGGCGATACCTTGGTGGGCAAGGTCACGCCCAAAGGCGAGACCACTTTGACGCCTGAAGAGAAGCTGCTGCGCGCCATTTTTGGTGAGAAGGCTTCTGACGTTAAGGACACCTCGCTGCGCGTGAGCCAAGGCTCGCAAGGCACGGTCATTGACGTGCAGGTGTTCACCCGTGAAGGCATTACCCGCGACAAGCGTGCGCAACAAATTATTGACGACGAACTCAAGCGCTTCCGTTTGGATTTGAACGATCAATTGCGTATTGTGGAAGGTGATGCCTTTGCGCGTATCGAGAAGATGTTGATTGGTAAGACAGCCAACGGCGGTCCACAGAAGCTCGCCAAAGGCTCGACTATTGAGAAAGCCTACCTGACTGAGCTCGACAAGCATCATTGGTTTGACATCCGTCCCGCCGATGACGATGTGGCGTCACAGCTGGAGTCCATCAAGAACGCGTTGACACAAACCCGTCACAGCTTTGACTTAGCCTTCGAAGAGAAGCGCAAGAAGTTAACGCAAGGCGACGAGTTGCAAGCCGGTGTGCTGAAGATGGTCAAGGTCTACATTGCCGTCAAGCGTCGCTTGCAGCCAGGTGACAAGATGGCCGGTCGTCACGGTAACAAAGGTGTGGTCTCTAAGATCGTGCCGGTTGAGGACATGCCTTACATGGCCGACGGTACGCCGTGCGACATTGTCTTGAACCCATTGGGTGTGCCGTCACGTATGAACGTAGGCCAGGTGTTGGAAGTGCACTTGGGTTGGGCCGCTAAGGGCCTAGGCCAGCGCATTGGCAACATGTTGCAAGATGGTGCGCGTGCCACTGAGGTGCGTGGATTCTTGGATCAGGTTTACAACGCGACCGGTCGCAAGACCGACCTCAAGGCGATGGCTGACAAAGACGTGATGGCGATGGCAGACAACCTGCAACTCGGTGTGCCGTTCGCGACGCCTGTGTTTGACGGTGCGTCAGAAGTCGAGATTCAGGCCATGCTGCAATTGGCATACCCTGAAGAGATCGCACAAGCCAAGGGCTTGACGCCAACCCGCACCCAAGCGCAGCTGTATGACGGCCGCACTGGTGATGCGTTTGAGCGCAAGACCACCGTCGGCTACATGCACGTGTTGAAGTTGCACCACTTGGTTGATGACAAGATGCACGCACGCTCAACGGGCCCGTACAGCTTGGTCACACAACAGCCACTGGGCGGTAAAGCCCAGTTTGGTGGTCAGCGCTTCGGTGAGATGGAAGTGTGGGCTTTGGAAGCCTACGGTGCCTCTTACACCTTGCAGGAAATGCTCACCGTCAAATCAGACGACGTGCAGGGCCGTACCAAGGTTTACGAGAGCATTGTCAAAGGCGAACACGCGATCGAGGCGGGCATGCCCGAGTCGTTCAACGTGTTGGTCAAAGAAATCCGTTCATTGGGTATCGACATTGAGTTGGAGCGCTCTTGATGATCTGAGAGTTGGTAGGCGCGTCGCGCCTACCCTTTTTATTCATCAAGTCTGACATTTAAGGATTGAAAACATGAAATCGTTACTCGACCTGTTCAAGCAGTTCACACCTGACGAGCACTTTGACGCCATCAAAATTGGTTTGGCGTCGCCAGAAAAAATCCGTTCATGGTCTTTCGGCGAAGTTAAAAAGCCTGAGACCATCAACTACCGCACTTTCAAGCCTGAGCGCGACGGTTTGTTTTGCGCCAAGATTTTTGGCCCTATCAAAGACTACGAGTGCCTGTGCGGTAAGTACAAGCGTCTAAAGCACCGCGGCGTTATTTGCGAGAAGTGCGGCGTTGAAGTCACCCAAACAAAGGTGCGTCGCGAGCGCATGGGTCACATTGACTTGTCTGCACCGTGTGCCCACATTTGGTTTCTGAAGTCTTTGCCCAGCCGTTTGGGCATGGTCTTGGACATGACCCTGCGTGACATCGAACGCGTGCTGTACTTTGAGGCGTATGTGGTGGTTGATCCCGGCATGACCCCGCTGAAAAAGTTCGGCATCATGACCGAAGACGACTTTGACGCCAAGCGCGTGGAGTTTGGCGACGAGTTCGTCGCCAAAATGGGCGCTGAAGGCATCAAGGACTTGTTGGAAAGCATTGAGCTCGATAGCGAGATTGAGAAGCTGCGCAACGACCTGACTGGTTCAGAGCTCAAGATCAAGAAAAACGCCAAGCGTTTGAAGGTGTTGGAAGCGTTCAAGAAGTCAGGCATCAAGCCAGGGTGGATGATTCTGGACGTGTTGCCCGTGTTGCCACCTGATTTGCGCCCGTTGGTGCCATTGGATGGCGGTCGTTTTGCGACCTCTGACCTGAACGACTTGTACCGTCGCGTGATTAACCGCAACAGCCGCTTGCGCCGTTTGCTCGAGTTGAACGCACCTGAAATCATTGCGCGTAACGAAAAGCGCATGTTGCAAGAGTCTGTTGACAGCTTGCTGGATAACGGTCGTCGCGGCAAGGCCATGACGGGCGCCAATAAGCGTGCCCTGAAGTCACTGGCTGACATGATCAAAGGTAAGAGCGGTCGCTTCCGCCAGAACTTGCTGGGTAAGCGCGTGGACTACTCTGGTCGTTCCGTTATTACCGTGGGCCCAACGCTCAAGCTGCACCAGTGTGGTTTGCCAAAGGCTATGGCGTTGGAGCTATTCAAGCCCTTCATCTTCAGCCGCTTGGAAGCGATGAATATCGCGACCACCATCAAGGCTGCCAAGAAAGAAGTGGAAGCCGGAACGCCGGTGGTGTGGGACATTTTGGAAGAGGTCATCAAAGAGCATCCCGTGCTCTTGAACCGTGCGCCAACGCTGCACCGCTTGGGTATCCAAGCGTTTGAGCCCATCTTGATTGAAGGCAAGGCGATTCAGCTACACCCCTTGGTCTGTGCTGCGTTTAACGCCGACTTTGACGGCGACCAAATGGCGGTTCACGTCCCCTTGTCTGTGGAAGCGCAGATGGAAGCCCGCACCTTGATGCTGGCGTCCAACAACGTGCTGTTCCCAGCCAACGGCGAACCATCGATCGTGCCATCGCAAGACGTGGTTTTGGGCTTGTACCACGCCACCCGCGAGCGTATCAATGGCAAAGGCGAAGGCTTGTTCTTCACCGATGTTGCTGAAGTCACACGCGCACTCGATGCAGGTGAGGTCGAATTGACTGCGAAGATCTCAGTTCGTTTGCCGGTGTACACAAAAAATGCCGAGACGGGCGAATTTGACGTTTCTTACGCCCTGACCAGTACCACGGTCGGCCGTGCGCAATTATCGGAAATTTTGCCCAAAGGCTTGCCGTTCGAGAACCTAAACCGCGCGCTGAAGAAGAAAGAAATTTCACGCCTCATCAACGCCTCATTCCGCAAGTGCGGTTTGAAAGAGACCGTTGTTTTCGCGGACAAGCTGTTGCAAAACGGTTTCCGTTTGGCGACAAGAGCGGGTATTTCAATTGCGATTGACGACATGTTGGTGCCACCAGAAAAGGCCGGCATTATTCAACGCGCTGAGACCGAGGTGAAAGAGATCGGTAAGCAGTACGCCTCCGGTCTGGTGACAGCGGGCGAGCGTTACAACAAGGTGGTTGATATTTGGGGCAAAGCCGGTGACGAAGTGTCTAAGGTGATGATGGCCCAATTGGCAAAAGAGAAAACGGTTGACCGTGATGGCAATACCGTTGATCAAGAGTCATTCAACTCCATTTACATGATGGCTGATTCCGGCGCGCGTGGCTCTGCTGCGCAGATTCGTCAGTTGGCAGGTATGCGCGGTTTGATGGCCAAGCCTGATGGCTCCATTATTGAGACCCCTATCACGGCGAACTTCCGTGAAGGTCTGAACGTGTTGCAGTACTTCATCTCGACACACGGTGCGCGTAAAGGTCTGGCCGATACCGCCTTGAAGACAGCGAACTCTGGCTACTTGACACGTCGTTTGGTCGACGTGACGCAAGACTTGGTGATTACAGAGCTGGACTGCGGTACCAACGACGGCTCAACGATGCGCGCCATTGTTGAGGGTGGCGAAGTCATCGAATCATTGCGTGACCGTGTATTGGGTCGTACCTTGGTTGATGATGCGGTTAACCCAGAAAACCAGATGGTACTGGCCAAAGCCGGCGACCTGTTGGACGAAGACCAACTGGACATACTCGAGGCCGCTGGCGTCGACGAAGTCAAGGTGCGTACCGCGCTGAACTGCGCTACCCGCTTTGGCTTGTGTGCCAAGTGTTACGGTCGCGACTTGGGACGCGGTGGTTTGATCAACAACGGTGAAGCCGTTGGTGTGATTGCCGCTCAGTCTATCGGTGAGCCCGGGACTCAGTTGACCATGCGTACCTTCCACATTGGTGGTGCGGCGTCACGTGCGGCCGTTGCGTCTAGCGTGGATGCCAAGTCCGGTGGTTCCATCGGCTTTAACAGCACCATGCGTTATGTGACCAACACCAAGGGTGACCTGGTTGTGATTGCCCGCTCAGGCGAGATCGTCATTACCGACGAACACGGCCGTGAGCGCGAGCGTCACAAGGTGCCTTACGGTGCGGTCTTGTCGGTGAAAGCCGACCAGGTCGTGAAGTCTGGTGCTGTATTGGCGAATTGGGATCCGCTGACCCGCCCCATCATTACCGAATTTGCGGGTACCGCTCGATTCGAAGGTGTGGAAGAGGGCTTGACGGTTGCCAAGCAGGTCGACGACGTGACCGGTTTGTCTTCACTCGTGGTGATTGACCCTAAGCGTCGCGGCTCTACCAAGTCCGTGCGTCCCGTGGTGAAGTTGCTCGACGCCAATGGCGAAGAAGTGAAGATTCCAGGTACAGACCACGCCGTGGCGGTTGGCTTCCAGATTGGCGCCTTGATTCAGGTGCGTGATGGCCAAGAAGTTGGCTCTGGTGAGGTCTTGGCACGCGTGCCAGTCGAGGGTCAGAAGACCCGCGACATCACGGGTGGTTTGCCACGGGTTGCCGAGTTGTTCGAGGCGCGTACGCCTAAGGACAAGGGTACCTTGGCCGAGTTGACCGGTACGGTCTCCTTCGGTAAAGAAACCAAAGGCAAGATTCGCTTGCAGATCACTGATCCAGACGGCAACGTGTGGGAAGACTTGGTGCCCAAAGAGAAGAACATCGTGGTGCACGAGGGCCAGGTGGTCAACAAAGGTGAAACCGTGGTGGACGGCCCAGCCGATCCACAAGACATCTTGCGCCTCTTGGGCATAGAAGAACTCTCTCGTTACATCGTCGACGAAGTGCAGGACGTTTACCGTCTGCAGGGTGTGAAGATCAACGACAAGCACATTGAAGTGATTGTTCGTCAGATGTTGCGCCGTGTCGTCGTCGAGAATACGGGTGACTCCAACTACATTGGTGGCGAGCAGGTGGAGCGTTCAGAGATCTACAACACCAACGACGCCTTGCGCGCCGAAGGTAAGATTCCTGCAACGTTTAGCAACATCTTGTTGGGTATTACCAAAGCATCTTTGTCGACCGACAGCTTCATTTCTGCCGCGTCTTTCCAAGAGACCACGCGTGTGTTGACCGAGGCTGCCATCATGGGCAA
Source organism: Methylobacillus sp. (assembly GCA_018607835.1). Classification (GTDB taxonomy): domain Bacteria; phylum Pseudomonadota; class Gammaproteobacteria; order Burkholderiales; family Burkholderiaceae_C; genus RS62. The sequence goes on from JABBAS010000028.1 coordinate 12,209, forward strand.
GCGCGACGAACTCCGCGGTCTGAAGGAAAACGTGATTGTGGGCCGCCTGATTCCTGCGGGAACCGGTTTGGCGTTCCACGATGCACGCAGAGCCAAAGAGCTGATCGAAGCTGAAGAGCGCCGCATGATTGCCGAGTCGGATACCCAAGATGGGGATGACGATGCAGACGTTTCTGCGGAAGCTGCTGATGGCGCTGATGGCGCCGCGGCTGACAACGTAGCGGAGTAAGCCAGATCAACGTTAGGGGTGCCGTACGCGCACACCTAGCGTGATCCATACCCCAGTCGCTTCACGGTGGCTGGGGTATTTTTTTTAGAATGACATGACGCCAACGCCACTATCAGAACAGTTCCCATGGGTCGCGCAGACCATACAGGCCGTGGGCAACGGGCGCAACACCGATGCGGTATTGGCTAAAACGCCGAGCGCCTTGCGTGGGGGCGTGCAGGCGTTGGCCTTTCATGTCTTGCGTCAGTGGGCATGGGCACACGCCGTCGTGCCGCGCTTGGCTAGTAAAAAACCAGATGCCGAGCTCAAGGTCTGGTTGGTCTGCGGCGTTGCGCTGCTGCGCGAGCCGCGTCGTTATGACCCGCACACTGTCGTTGATCAGGTGGTGCAGGCGTGCAAACAAAACCACCGCCTCAAGGCCAAAGCACCCTTTGTTAACGCGTGCCTACGCCGACTTGTCCGTGAGTATGACGCACTAGACCAAGCGGTGTGCAATGAGCCGGAGGTACGTTTTAATCACCCCACTTGGTGGATTGAAAAGCTGCAGGCGCAATACCCCGACCACTGGGAAGAGGCACTGCACTGCAACCAAACGGCCGCGCCCATGGTGTTGCGCGTTAATCCGGCGCACCACAGCGCCCAAAGCTACCAAGCGCTGTTGCTGAGCGAAACGGCGGTACAGAGTGTGACCGTAGGGCCCCACGGTCTGCTGCTTGCCAAGCCACTGCCAGTTACGCAGTTACCCGGTTTTGGCGCGGGTCATGTGTCGGTGCAGGATGCATCTCCGCAACTGGCTGCGGCCTTGGTGTGGCAGAGCCCTCTCCTGCGCGAGAAAGTGGCTGCCAGCGCCCCCGTGGCGTTGCTAGACGCGTGTGCGGCGCCCGGGGGCAAGACGGCGCACTTGCTTGAGATGGGACAACGCATCAAGGCCGATCAACGGGTCACCGCGTTGGAACTAAGTCCCAAGCGGGCGGTGCGCATAACGGACACCCTGACCCGACTGAACCTCGCCGCCTTTGCCGATGTGGTCGTGGCGGACGGTAAGCACACCGCCGGCTGGTGGGCAGGCAAGCCCTTTGACGCCATTTTGTTAGATGCACCTTGCACCGCGTCGGGTATTGTGCGTCGTCACCCCGACGTGCCATGGTTGCGGCGCGCAGCGGACGTGGCGCAACTGGCTCAAGACCAACAGCAGCTGCTGTCGGCCCTGTGGCCCTTATTGGCTCCGGGTGGCCGCTTGGTTTACTGCACCTGCTCAAGCTTTAAGGAGGAGGGGGCGTGGCAGATTGACGCCTTTTTGAACGCACAGCCCGATGCAATGACTGCCAGCGACCTCGTGGCTCCGGGGCACATCCTGCCCGGCAACGTCTCAGGGAATCCAAACCTGTTGCCCGATTTAGGGGAGAATGCGTTTATGGCATTCGATGGTTTTTTCTATGCAGTTTTGGATAAGCGCGCCGCGTCCTGATCCGAAAACCGCGCCGCGTGTTGTGCACCCGCTGCGACACGGTGCGTGGCTGTCCCGCGTGCGTGCTTCTCTCAACCTGTCTGCTATGTTGGCGTGGACGCTGACGGGGGTCTTGGCCCTCACCTTCGCCTTGGTCCATTTGACTGCGCATGCAGCCGATACTAGCGAGGGCAGTACTGCCGTAAAGTCGCCTGTCTTCGGTCTGGTCTGGGATGCCGACACACTCCATGCGACGGTACAAACCCATTGGCAGCCGACCCCCGCGATACAAATGGCTTTGGAGCGGGGCGTGCCCTTGGTCTTCGAGTTGCGAGCCACCGTGAAGCAAGTGCGCTGGTACTGGTTTGATAAAACGGTGGTGGAGGTGTTTCGCCGCACGCGCGTGAGCTATCTTCCGCTAACCGGAAATTGGCGCGTGGGGTTAACGACGGACGACGATGAAAAGTCCCCCATTGATACCTATGCCTTGCAACAGTCGGTCACCTCGTTGAGCCAAGCGATTGCCTTGGCCACTGGCGTGACGCGTTGGCCGCTTGCCCAGCGTAGCGATTTATCGCCAGAGTCACCAACCGTTGCCACGGTGGACTTCCGATTAGACCGTGCCTCATTGCCGCGGCCATTTCAAATCGGTATCACCGAAGACACAGACTGGAGTAGCACGGTGGTTCTCACCGCACCAGTCCCTTCGCCGTTAGTCGAGCAGCCCACAGTCGCGCAGCCCACAGTCGCACAGCCCACACCAGCGCTACCCCAGCCTGCGGCTTCTCCTGCGCCCGACACCGTTACCGCCGCCCCCGTCGTGACAGCCGAAGAGCTCAATCGGTTAGGGCGCCAACGCCAACCCGCCCCGGTGATGGGTGACAGCACGCCCAATGGCGTCGGTAAGCCATGAGCGACGCGTCCGAGCGCCGCAGTCGCGCAAAAAATACCAGTTGGAAGCTGGGCACTGGCTTGGCCGCTTTTCTGGCCGTCGGTCTTATTTTGTTGTTTTTGCTGACCCAGTCCACCAACAACAACGCGGTGTACGAAGCGTACTTTGACTACCTGGTTGCGCTCAACATTGCGGCGGCACTGGGTTTAGCAACGGTAGTGGGCTGGCTGCTGTTTCGCTTGTGGCAGCGGTGGCATCAGGGCCGGTTTGGTAGCCAACTGTTGGTGAAACTGGTTGTTATCTTTACCTTGGTTGGTGTGTTGCCGGGGGGTCTGATTTATGTGGTGTCGTATCAGTTTGTCTCCCGCTCTATTGAGAGTTGGTTCGATGTCCGCGTCGAGAGTGCCCTCACCTCTGGACTGAATCTGGGCCGCACCGCCATCGATATGCTGCGCGCTGATACCTCGCGCCGTGTGAAGTCTGCCGCGCAGGAGCTTGCCGCCGAGCAAGTCAGTGTGTACACCTTGCAGCTTGAACGCCTGCGCGAGCAAATGCGCGCGACAGACGTTGCGGTCTTATCCCAAAGTGGGCAGGTATTGGCCAGTGCAACAGAGTCGTCATTTAGCTTCAACGTCAATATTCCCAAGCCCTCGGCGGTTCAAATTAGCAGCGCCAGGGACAACGGTGTTTCGGTGCAGGTCTTAGGGCTTGATGGTTCACCGGGCGTGCGCCCTGCGCTGCAAGCGCTCGCGTGGATGACCCCTAAGGAGCTGGGCCTGCAAGGGGAGTCGCACTTTTTACAAGTGTCGCTGCCACTGTCGGCGGAGTTGGTGGCCGATGCCTTGGCGGTACAAGAGGCCAACCGCGAGTATCAGGAGCGCTCCTTGGCGCGTGATGGACTGCGCCGCATGTATATCGGGACGCTGACCTTGACGCTGTTTTTGGCGGTATTTGGCGCGGTCTTGGTCGGTGCGCTACTCGGTGCACAACTGGCCCAACCGCTGTTGTTACTTGCTGCCGGTGTGCGGGATGTAGCCAAGGGCGACTTAACGCCAAAGCTCATTTCAGATGCCAATGACGAGCTTGGTGGCCTGACGCGCTCGTTTGCCGACATGACCCAGCAGCTGGCCGACGCCCGCACAGCGGTGCAACACAGCGTGACACAGCTTGATGCGGCGCGTGCCAACCTACAAACTATTTTGGATAACCTAACCGCCGGCGTGTTGGTGCTCGATAGCGCTGGCGTGATTCAAAGTGCCAACCCCAGCGCCGGTCGTATTTTGGGCTTGAGCGCTGACACCGTGGGGCAAGCACTCGCAGCGCTGCCGGGGCTCTCGCATTGGGCGCAGAGCGTGGCGGCGCAATTTAAGACCTTGGGGGCAGAACGCTATGAACGAGCGGGGCAAGCTGGCGTGACTGACCGCTCAGCCCCTGCAGCGGACGATGCGGGTCCCATGCAATGGCAACAAAGCTTTGAGCTAGACGCCAATGCCTATGGCGTTTCTCATGATCACGTTACCCTGCTGGCGCGCGGGGCACTCTTGCCTGACCAAGGCCAGTTGCTGGTGTTTGACGATATTTCCGACCTTGTCTCTGCCCAGCGATCCAAGGCATGGGCGGATGTTGCGCGTCGTTTGGCCCATGAAATCAAAAACCCCTTAACGCCCATACAGCTGTCGGCAGAGCGCTTGGGTATCAAGCTAAAAGGCAAGCTCGCCGCAGCGGATGACGCCTTGCTTGAACGCTCGGTCAACACCATTGTTGAGCAGGTGGAGGCCATGCAGCGCTTGGTCAATGAATTCCGCGACTACGCGCGCCTACCCTCGGCAAATTTAGCCGAAACGGATTTGAACCGCGTGTTACACGACATTCTGAACCTCTATGAACATGCCGTCTGCCCGGTCGTCTTTACGCCGTGTGCTGACGGCCCTCTGATTTGGGCTGATGCCAGCCAGTTACGCCAAGTCATACATAACCTCGTGCAAAACGCGCAAGACGCGTCCCAAGACATCCCCGGCGTGCAGGTGCGCTTACGCACCGAGTTGGACGGCGCAGGTGAGTATCTGCGCCTCATCGTGGCCGACAGTGGGCCGGGTTTTCCGGAGAGTATTTTGAAGCGTGCGTTTGAGCCCTATGTCACCACCAAGGCAAAAGGGACGGGCTTGGGACTGGCCGTTGTAAAGAAAATCGCCGATGAACACCATGCAACAGTCAGATTAACCAATCGCATGCAAGACAATGCTGTCATTGGCGGTCAAGTATCGTTATCATTCCCTGTAGCGGGAAAACATCAGTAAGGGAGGCCACAAGGCCCATGGCAAATATTTTGGTAGTGGACGACGAGCACGGCATTCGTGAGTTGTTGTTTGAAATTTTGGATGACGAGGGTCACCACGTTATTGCGGCGCAAAACGCGGCAGAGGCGCGTCAAGCGCGTCTGAACGCCCGTCCCGACCTCGTGTTGTTGGATATCTGGATGCCTGACACCGATGGCGTGTCACTGCTCAAGGAGTGGTCAGCCAGTGGCTTGCTAGACATGCCCGTCATCATGATGAGTGGCCATGCCACCATCGAAACGGCGGTAGAGGCGACGCGCATTGGCGCCATGGCTTTTTTAGAAAAGCCCATCACGATGCAAAAGCTTCTCGCCTCGGTAGAACAAGGGTTGACCAAGGGAGCACGTCAGCAGCAGGTGAAGGCGGGTGAGCTTCGCGGCGTTGTCAGTGCACCGCCAGCCGGAGGCGCGGGCCAAACGGCTATGGGTACGACCGTGGGCCAGGCGGTTGTTAACAGCCCGCTGAGCAATACCGAGGCGTTTAGCGCTGGCATGTCCTTGGCGCAGATTAGCGCCGACCAGTTGCAGTCGCAGTCACCTGCGGCCAATATTCAAAGCTTCGAGTTAGACAAGCCGTTGCGCGATGCGCGAGACCAGTTTGAGAAAAGTTACTTTGAATACCATCTGATTCAAGAGGGCGGATCCATGACCCGCGTTGCCGAGAAAACGGGCCTAGAACGCACCCACCTCTACCGCAAGCTCAAGCAGTTAGGCATCGACTTGTCTAAGGCCAAAAAAGGCCAGATCTAGCCCGCACTATTTGAGTGGTGGCGTCAATAACGCCACTTTTGCCTGCTACAATCTCCGCCATGGCCCGGTAGCTCAGTTGGTAGAGCAGCGGATTGAAAATCCGCGTGTCGATGGTTCGATTCCGTCCCAGGCCACCAGTTTAAAAGCCCC
>JABBAS010000054.1 GCA_018607835.1 Methylobacillus sp.
GGGGCAGGCGTTATTGAATTATTGTGTGCTCACTTGGATCCAAGGTGTCTATCTTGCATTTGTATTTCTGCCAAATCACCTAGGGAGAAAAACTGAAGAAGATACTATGGCTTGGCCTGCATTGCTTCGTCAGGTGGTTATTACTCGAAATCTCTCAGGTTCCATGCTACTCACGCATCTGTGCATGGGTCTCAATTCACACATTGAGCACTATCTGTTCGGCACACTACCAGCAACACGTATTTCTGAAGCTCGCAAGACGACGCGGCTCTTGTGCCAACGCTATGGAGTTCCATATTCGGAATGCAGTGTACTTGAGGCATTGGGTGAGGTCCAAAGATATAACAGGCAGATAGCCTCAATAGCGCAACACGCCCGCTTTTTGCGACGCGGGTTGGTACAAGTGCCTCGGTTGTTGTGGAGCGGGAAAAAATGATGGGAATTTTGTCGCAGTTCGATGGGCGGTTTGGCTGTCTAGATAGTTGGTACTTCGCTTATCACAGCTGGCGCAACAAGCATGCTCCCGCAATGTTCCATCAGGGATGGGGCAACCAGGCTGCGATTGACGCCGTGAGCGCTCAATGGCAAGTGATCGGCTCGCCCGCGACGCCGGCTGTCGCTTGGGACGATGAGTGGCGAATAGGGTACAAAGGGGTGTACGTGCGCAACGGTCATTTTCCGACACCCGCACATTGCGAATACCTTCCACCTGAATCGCATACGGCGTTTTTTCGATTTGTCAGGCCGCAATGGCCTAGAGGTGAGGCTGTCGCATTGCTGATGCCAGCCTCCCGAGAAGTAGGCGTTGAAGCTCGGATGCCAATTGCCCGCGCCTTAGCCAAGCGGGGAATTTCGACTGTGCTGCTTGAGAGTCCATTGATGGGGCGTCGTCAATCGTCCCAGCAAGTGGGGACCATGCTGTCGCATTTCTCTGATTTTCTGGTGCTGAGTGCATGTGCTATCAATGAGGGGCAAAGCCTGATTCAGTGGCTAGGACAGATGGACTTCAAAGCGATCTGCGTAGCTGGCATTAGCAAAGGCGGTTACCTTGCAACAGTGGCAGGGATGCGTTCCCCAGACTCAGTTCGTATCGTCTCAGTTGTTGCGCCGCACAGTGGCGTAGCGGTTTTGCTCGAAGGCTTACTAGGGCGTTTATGTGATTGGGATTTGCTCCAAAAAAGCAGTGGCGAATCTAAGCCGGTGCGACAGCATATGGCCGAAGTGTTCGACCGCACCAGTCTCGAACGCCTCCCCCTACCAAGCGAAGCAAGACGCTTGATCGTCATCGGAGCAACCAATGACCGTTACGTTCCAGCAAGCTCCCAGCAACGGATGCAGTCCCTTTGGGGTGATCGCGCTGATTACAGGTGGCTTCCTGGTGGCCACGTGAGCAGCATCGCAGAGTCTAGTCACGTGATTGATGCCATCACCGAAGCGTTGGCCTTAGACTGATTCAATCCAGTTTTTCATCGCGGCTTATTTGGACGCGGCGTTCGCGTTTGGAAAAAACAGCTGTTCGCCGTCTACTTTGTAGTCGGCGATCACGCGTTGCCCCTCGGGTGAGGTGATCCAGTCGACAAACTGCTGCGCTTGCTTTTGTTTGACGTGTGGGTGTTTCTCGGGGTTCACCACCATGACACCGTAGGGGTTAAACAGGCTCTTATCCCCCTCGACCAATAGACGGAGCTGCGCCTTGTTCTTAAAGTTGATCCACGTCGCGCGGTCACTTAAAACATAGGCATTGGTGGCGGCGGCCATGTTGAGTGCCGCACCCATGCCGCACCCACACGAACGGTAGCCTGCGCCCTGTTGGTTGATGAGACCGGCCATGTCCCAATGGCGCAACTCTGCGCTGTGCGTGCCAGAGCGGTCACCGCGAGAGAGGAAGGCAGCGTTGGTTTGTGACACCTTTGTTAAGGCGTGGATGATGTCTGAGCCAGCCAACTGTGCGGGGTCGGATGCCGGGCCAATTAGCACGAAGTCGTTGTACATAACGGGGTAACGCTTGGTAGAGAAGCCCTCAGCAACAAACCTCTCTTCAGCGGACTGGTTGTGTACGAACAAGATCTCGGCGTCACCGCGTCTGGCTATATCAATGGCTTGACCCGTACCGACGGCGGTCACTTTGACGGCAATGCCCGTTACCTTAGCAAATGCAGGCAACAAAACGCGAAACAGGCCAGACTGTTCTGTGGAGGTCGTCGATGCCATCTGCAACGTCTGGTCGCCATCGCCGGCATATGCGGATGGCACACCGATCATCGCCAACACGGCGAGCGCCCGCGCTGCCCAGCGTAACGGGTGTGTCGCTGCGGCGCAAAGTGATTTCAGGTGCACGTCTGTTTTTCTATGCGCGCGCGAACAACGAGCGGCGCGCGCTTTAGGTGTTTTGTGAGCCGCGATGCGCCCAGCCTGTAGTGTGGCGTTCGATGTAGTCAAACAACTCGTACATCACCATCGCCATCGCACCCACGACGACCAAGCCGGCGAAGGCCAAGCCCATCTGCATCGCCGAGCCAGCTGAAATGAGCAGGTAGCCAATGCCCTCGTTAGAGGCCGTCATCTCTGAGACGGTGGTGCCAACGAAAGCGAGCGTGATGGCCACTTTCAACGAGCCAAAAAAGTAGGGCATGGAGCGGGGCAGCCCCACCTTAACCAAGACGTCCCAGCGCTTGGCGCCCAGTACCCGCAGCACGTCTTCTAGCTCAGGCTCCAAGGTGGCGAGACCGGTTGCAATGTTCACCATGATTGGGAAGAAGCTAATGAGGAAAGCGGTTAGCACAGCAGGCCCGACGCCGATGCCGAACCAAACCACCAAAATAGGCACAAATGCCGCTTTGGGCAGCGCGTTGAAGGCGGTCATTAGTGGGTAAACCGCCGCATAGGCTAGGCGTGAGCTACCGATCAAAAAACCCAACATCACCCCGACCACAATCGCGATACCGAAGCCCACCATCGTGACCCAGTAGGTCCGCCATGCATGGCCAGCAATCACGGTGCGGTACTCGATGAACTGCTCCCATATACGAGAGGGACTGGGAAACACAAACTCGCTGACCTCAAAACCTTTGCACAGCAACTCCCAAATAAGGATGGTTGCAACCAAGAGAATCCAAGGGGACCAACGCTCAATATTTTTTGATTTCATGACCAAGTTCCTTACGCGTTGGCGCTGGGGGCGGACTGACGAATCGCCCCGATATGACCGCGCAACTCATGCACGATATCGGTGAACTCCGGCGTGTACGTTATTTCGAGGTCACGCGGGCGTGGGAGATGGATGTCTTTCTTCACGACAAAGCGCCCCGGCCCTTTGCTCATGACATACACGGTATCGGCGAGAAAGACCGATTCACGCAGATCATGCGTGACCAAGATGACGTTGAATCGCTGCGCCTCCCAAAGGTCGCGCAAGGTGCACCACAGCTCCTCCCTCGTGAAAGCGTCCAGCGCGCCAAACGGCTCATCCAGTAACAACATCTTGGGCTCGTGAATGAGTGCTCGGCAGATGCTGGCGCGTTGTTGCATGCCGCCTGACAGCTCCCACGGATATTTATCTTCGTAGCCCTTGAGGCCAACGGTTTCTAGCAGGGCTTGGGCACGCGCCACGTATTCGTCACGCTTGGCCTTGAAGTTGGAGCGATAAGGCTCGACGATTTCCAACGGCAATAGGACGTTGTTGAGTGTCGTGCGCCACGGTAGCAACGACGATGCTTGAAAGGCCATGCCACTAATCTTCAACGGCCCAGTCACTGGCGCGCCATCAACCAAGATACGTCCACGACTGGGCATGCGCAGGCCCGTGGTCAGCTTCATGAACGTCGACTTGCCGCAACCCGATGGCCCCACGATGGCAACAAAGGCACCTTTGTTCACCTTGAGGTTGATGTCTTCGACCGCAAAGTTTCCCTCGGCCAATAGCTCGTCGTTATAGGCGAGCCAGACATCTTCAAAATCAACAAACGGTTGTGACATATTCGCTACCTCATCCATCAATACGGTGGGGACATTCTAGCCACCTCGCCGCAAGAAAAAGGGCTGAGCGTCATGCGCCTCAGCCCTTTGTAGGTGGTCTGGGCAGGGTGCAAGCCTACCCAGCGTGTCGCCTTGCGGCGCGCACTTATTTTGCCTTAGGCAAAATGTCTAGCGTTGCAGCGCTTGGTAGGAAAGACCCGTCCCAAACCTGATCGGCCTTCACGCGTGACTTGGTCTTGAACGCATCAGACACTTGCGATGCCATCAGCGCGAGGCGTGGGGCCTTGACTTGTCCAAAGCCTTCTTCCCGTGCCGATGGGCTGTTGATAACCGTATCAATGGCGAGTTGTAGGCGACGCACTTCTAATTGGGTGTTGATGATGCCATCGCGCGCCTTTACGGCCTCAATCGCTTTGGCAGGGTCGGCAATAACCTCTTTCGCTCCTTTGGCGAAGGCGGCCAAGAAGGCCTTGATGGCTTCTGGGTTTTCTTTAATCATTTTGGGCGATGCGATGATCGCGTTGCCGTAAAGCTTGACGCCGAAGTCGGGGTAGGCCATTACCGTCACGTCAGCGGGTGGTACGCCGCGGGCTTCGATGTTGAGTAGCGACGTGAACGTGAAACCCGTGATCGCGTCTACATCGCCGCGCACCAACATGGTTTCGCGCAGTGGTGGATCCATCGCGGTCCACTGGACATTGGTCACGTTATTGGCTTGTTGAAAAATAGGAAATGCGCGTCTGCCTGCATCAAAAACGGGCGCACCCAGTTTTTTGCCTGACAAGTCTGCAGGCGTTTTAATGCCTGATTTCTTCAGTGCCATGACCGAGGCGGGCGTGTTGTTGTACACCATCATCACGGCGACGGGCTTGTTAGGGGCGTCGGGGTTGTTGGCGTGGAATTCCATCAGCGCTGCCAAGTCAGCAAAACCCATATCGTAGGTGCCTGACGCCACACGCGTGACTGCTGCGCCCGAGCCGTTACCAGAGTCGACCGTGACGTCTAAGCCCGCATCTTTAAAGTAGCCTTTGGCGGCCGGCACCAGGAACATGGCAGATGGGCCTTCGAAACGCCAATCTAGTTGAAACTTAACCGGGGTTGCTGCCTGCGCTGCACCGAACGCTAGCATGGCAACGGCAGCTGCCGTGGACTTAAAAAAGACGCGCTTATTCATGGAAACTCCAAAGTTAAAGGTAACGAATTGTTAGAGCAATAACGGTGCCATCGGCCAAGCCCCAAATAGGTGAAAAGGCGGGCTTTTTTTCGGCAGGCCAGGTCGGGTGCCGTTGGACGCGCATGGTCTTGGTGCGGTCACGCCCCAAGACGGTGATGTTACCGTTGGGGCGATTTTAAAGATAAATCAGGTTGACGCTAGGGGTTCGGGTAGGATCGCTTTCCCCTTGGCGACTCGGGCCGACTCGGCTTGGCACATTTCCTCTGCCAACAAGGAGGCAGTCGCCGCCGACAGCGTCCAGCCCAAATGGCCGTGTCCTGTGTTGTAGAAGACGTTCGCCTGCCGTCCGCGACCGACTTTGGGCATCATATCGGGCATCATGGGGCGCAATCCCGCCCATGGCACAACCTGACGGGTGCCGACATCGGGAAAGCACTGATTCACCCAGGCCACTAAGGGGCGAATGCGGTCGGCGCGGATATCGAGGTTGTAGCCGTTGAATTCAGCGGTGCCCGCGATGCGCAAACGGTCCTCGCCCAGACGGCTCGTGACCAGCTTGGCCTCGTCGTCCAGCAAGCTGACGTTCGGTGCGGCAGCTTGAGACTTGGCGTCTGGCAAGGCCACGGTAATGGCGTAGCCCTTGACAGGGTAAATATTCACGCGATCACCGAGTTGCTCTGCCAGCGCGCGACTGCGCACACCGGCGCAGATCACCACGTCCGAATAGGTGCTGGTGGTGGCGCTTGTGTCTGTATCTGCACTGCCCTTGGCGGTGAGGGTCACGGTAGCGCCGTTGCTTTGAATGCGCTCGATTTGCTGGCCATAAAAAATGGTGCCACCTAGGCGCTCAAATGCGGCAGCCAGTCCCACCGTGAATTGATGAATGTCGCCAGTGGCGTCACTTTCTGTGAAGTAGCCGCCCACAAAATCGCCCTTGAGCGTTGGCTCAATAGCACGCATCTCTGATGGGCTCACCGCCGTGCGAGATAGCCCGCCCTGTGCAAGCAAGCGGTTTACGTTCGTCGCATGATCAAAGGCGGTTTTATTGCGATAGATGTGCAGAATGCCTGCGCGCTTGAGTGCGAATGGAATGCCTTCCTCCTGCGCCCAGCTATATAAGTGCTCGCGCGCGGCGATAGCCAGCTTGACGGTGGCGATGGTATTGCGTTCGTAGTGTGGAATATTGGCTATGAACTCTGCCATCCAAGACAGCTTGTGCCAGCTGGGCTTGGGGTTGACTAGCAAAGGCGCATTCGCGTCGCCTATCCATTTGAGGCCTTTGAGAATGGTGCTGGTGTGGTTCCATACTTCGGCATTGGAAGCAGAAATTTGACCGCCGTTGGCGAACGAGGTCTCCATCGCAGCGTAGCGGTGGCGCTCAAACAGCGTGACCCGAAGGCCGCGTTTTGCGAGGGCGTAAGCAGTTGTGACGCCGGTAATACCGCCGCCAATAATGGCAATGTGTTGCATGTGATCAGTTCCAAAAAACGTCAGGAGAATTGACAGATAGACCAATGCCTATCGTGTGCCCCATCTGTTTGGAACCTGAGAGATTCATACCGCACGCTGGGTGGGTACTTGCTCCTGCGGTGAGTTGGGCGACGAACCCAACTACTCTTCAGATTGTTTGTGTTGTGCCGGTCCTTTTGCCTGAGAGTTTCCGGGGCGGTTGCTCCTTCGGCGCATTGATCGGCAAGCCGTCAATGTCTCTCCCGACACACAAAGTCATACACAGTGTATGCCATTTTTGCAGACCGTAGCGCGGTTATGTGGGGTGTATTTTTTTACCGGCCTGATGGCGATAGCAACGCACAGACTGCGGCGGTCACTTCTTCTGTCGTCGCCTCGCCGCCAAGGTCACGCGTGTGCAGTGCGGGGTTGGCGGTGACGTGTTCGATGGCCGCCATCAGGTTGTTAGCCGCGGTCATTTCGTCGAAATGCTCCAACATCATGACGATGGACCAGAACGTGCCTACGGGGTTAGCCAGCCCCTTGCCCATGATGTCAAAGGCAGAGCCATGAATGGGCTCAAACATGGAGGGGTAGCGGCGCTCTGGGTCGATGTTGCCCGTGGGCGCAATGCCCAGACTGCCGGCCAACGCAGCGGCCAAGTCGCTCAAGATATCGGCGTGAAGGTTGGTGGCGACGATGGTGTCGAGTGTCGCAGGGCGGTTGATCATGCGGGCCGTCGCGGCATCGACCAGTTCTTTGTCCCAATGCACGTCAGGGAATTCGGCAGCGATTTGCACTGCAATCTCATCCCACATCACCATAGCGTGGCGCTGTGCATTGCTTTTAGTAACCACTGTCAAGTGCTTGCGTGGGCGCGACTGCGCGAGTTTAAAGGCGTAACGCATGATGCGCTCAACCCCTGCACGCGTCATCATTGAGACGTCTGTGGCCACCTCTATGGGGTGACCTTGGTGCACGCGACCACCCACCCCTGCGTACTCGCCTTCGGAGTTTTCACGCACGATGACCCAGTCCAAGTCCTTGGGTGTGCAGCGTTTGAGCGGTGCATCAATGCCCGGCAAAATCCGGGTCGGACGGACGTTGGCGTACTGATCGAGACCCTGACAGATCTTTAGGCGCAGACCCCAGAGCGTGATGTGGTCTGGGATATCGGGGTCCCCCGCAGACCCAAACAAAATGGCATCTTTGTTTCGCAGGTCATCCAGCCCGTCATCGGGCATCATGCGGCCGTGTGCGCGGTAGTAGTCACCGCCCCAATCAAATGCCGTGAAGTCAAAGGACAGCCGGTTATCCGCTAGCGCCAATGCCTCCAGCACGCGTTGTCCAGCGGGGATAACTTCTTTGCCTATTCCGTCACCAGGAATCAGGGCGATGGCGTATGTTTTCATAGAGGGTATATGCGGTATGTCTATCAATTGGGAAAGCACTAGCCCCCGATATTAACCGCTACCTACCCGCTTAGAACCCGTCCTGTCCCTTGGCTGACTCTGTTTCGTGGCCTAGTACTGCAGGGCCGTTGACTTGCCCCAAAACACGCGATACGCGAAGGCGGTGTAAGCAATGATCACGGGGAAGACCACGGCTACGCCGTAGAAAATAACCAACAGCGCCTCCGGCGAGCTGGCCGCTTGCCAGAAGTTGAGCTTATCTATTACCAGCCACGGGAACAGGCTGTAGCCCAGCCCGTAGGAGGACAGCAAAAAGATGCCGATGCTCGCCATAAACGGCACCGCGGCGCCGTACTGGTTGCCCGCATGCAGGCGAGAAGGCAGGCGATTTAGACTGCGTGAAATAACCAAAAACAGCACCAAGGTCATGAGCGGGATAGGCAGCAGCATGATGACGTTGGGAAAGCTAAACCACTTTTCAAAAATGCGCGGGCTCGCCCATGGTGTTCCGATAGAGATCGCCACGACCCCGAGGGCGGTGAGCCACAGGCTGCGCTTGGCCCACTCAACGGCTTTGAGTTGCAAGGCACCCTCGGTTTTCATGATGAGCCAACTGGCGCCTAGCAAACGGTAAGCGGCGATGAGCGCGATGCCAATGACCGCGCTAAAGACGTTGCCAGTGGTAGTGTTTTGAAAGCCAATGATGAGCTGGCCTAGCATGAAGCCCTGCGACCAAGAGGCTAGGAGTGAGCCCACATAAAACGCGCGATCCCACCATGGGCGATACGGTGCCTTGGCCTTCACGCGGAAGTCAAATGCCACGCCGCGCAAGGTGAGTGCCGCCAGCATCACGGCGACCGGCAAATACAAGGCGCCGAGTATCACGCCGTGTGCCAATGGAAACGCGACGAGTAAGACGCCAACGCCCAAAACCAGCCACGTTTCATTGGCATCCCAGAAGGGGCCGATGCTGGCGATCATGCTGTCCTTTTCGCTGAGATCGCTGGTTTGGCGCAGCAAAATGCCAACCCCTAGGTCATAGCCGTCCAAGATGACGTAGGCCACCATGGACATGGCCATGATCAAAGCGAACACCAAGGGCAACCAGCCGGCTGGGCTGGTCAAGTCAATACCTAACTCAAGCATGTGATAACTCCCCGTCTAAGTCACCGATGTCATCGGCATCGTCTAGCGCATCCATTGCGGCCTTCTTGGCTAGGTAAAACACGGTGGTGACGTACGCCGCCAGCAAGACGGCATAAAGCACCAAATACATGGCCAGTGATGCGGCGATGTTGCCTGTGGCAACGTCAGACGCGGCGTCCGCGGTGCGCAAGACGCCATAGACCAACCACGGTTGGCGGCCAATTTCAGTGACATACCAGCCAGGAACGACGGCGAACCAGCCCGCGAAGCTCATCAGTGCCAACCCCTTGGCTAAGTAGGTGGAGGGCGGGGCTTGGCCGCGTAGTTGCCGGACGCTCCACCAACTGACGCCAAGCATCAGGAGGCCAACCCCGACCATGATGCGGAAGGCCCAAAAAACGGGCCCAACCGGGGGGTGGTCTTCGCCAAACGCGCTCACACCTTTGATTTCGCCGTTGATGTCATGTGTGAGGTAGAGCGAGGCCAACTTGGGAATAGCGATTTCGTAATGGTTGCTTTGGGTTTCGGCATCGGGTATGGCGAACAGCACCGCGCCAACACCTTTCTCCGTGTGCCAAATGCCCTCCATGGCTGCCAGTTTTGCAGGCTGGTGCGCCAAGGTGTTGAGGCCGTGCAGGTCGCCCACCAAGATTTGAATCGGAATGAGCACAGCGGCCACCCACACACCCACGCGCAGGGTTGCTTGGATTTCTTGGGAGCGATCGCCTTTCAGCCAGCGGAAGGCGCTCAGCCCCGCAACCAAAAATGCCACAGTCAAGCCTGAGGCCAGCAACATATGGATCATGCGGAAAGGAAAAGAGGGGTTGAAGATCACGTCGAACCAGCTCAGCACATAGGCCTTGCCATCAATCATTTCGAACCCGCTGGGCGTTTGCATCCACGAATCTAAGGCCAAGATCCAAAACGCCGAGGCGGTGGTGCCAAACGCAACCAACCACGTTGCGAGGGTGTGCACCCATTCGCTGACACGCCCGCGGCCAAACAGCATGATGCCCAACATGGTCGCCTCTAGAAAGAACGCGGTGAGCACCTCGTAAGCCAGCAGGGGGCCAGCGACATTACCGACGGTGTTCATGAACCCGGGCCAGTTGGTTCCAAACTGGAAGCTCATGGTGATGCCGCTAACCGCGCCAATGGCGAAGGTGAGGGCAAAGATCTTGATCCAAAATTGATAGGCCGCCATCCAGTGGACCTGACCCGTTGACAGGAAACGGGTTTTGAAAAATATCAGAAACCAGCCTAGGGCAATGCTGATAGTTGGGAAGAGGATGTGAAATGTGATGTTGGCTGCAAATTGCATACGCGCCAAGATCAGTGCGTCAAATGACTCCATATTGGACTCTCTTCTATGTTTATACTACTACTTAATTATATTCTAATGTTTTGCTTACCAGCGTCATTGATTTCTTCTCGATGCGATAACTAGCCGTTATGCTTTCGGTTTTCTTGTTCGCTTGCGTTAACCCCAATGACTGCCACTATGCAAACACCCAGCGCCACACTCGCACACTTCGCCGCAAATACGGTCTTTGCAGACATCCCGCCAAGCGTTATTCGTAAGACAGAGGACTTGCTCGTGGACTGGGTGGGATCAGTGGTTGCCGGGCATGGCGCACGTGCGGTAGAGAGCATTGCGCAATTTGCGCGGGCCGCGGGGCCGATAACGGGGCCGAGTGAGCAGATCAATGCGCGCCGGGGCACCAGTGCATTTTTTGCGGCAATGGCCAATGCGGCGGCCTCGCACGTCGCCGAGCAAGATGATGTGCATAACGGCTCCGTATTTCATCCCGCCACCATTGTGTTTCCCGCCGCACTTGCCGTTGCGCAGGAGATCGGTGCCAGTGGCAAAGACTTTTTAACCGCGGCCGTGGTGGGCTACGAGGTCGGGATTCGTGTCGGTGAGTATCTTGGGCGTCCGCACTACCGCATCTTTCACACCACGGGGACTGCGGGCACCTTGGCGGCTGCGGCGGCCGTCGGCTCTCTGTTGAAATTGACGCCCGATCAAATGCTGCACGCCTTTGGTTCGGCAGGCACGATGTCGGCTGGCTTATGGGAGTTTTTGCGCACGGCGGCAGACAGCAAGCAACTGCACACGGCGCACGCGGCGTCCACTGGCCTCATGGCCGCCACGCTGGCGAAAGACCAATTTACAGGTGCAACGCAAATTCTAGAGGGCGCCCAAGGAATGGGCGCTGGCATGTCTAGCAACACCGACGTTGCGTGTCTAACCGATGGCTTAGGTCAGCGTTGGGCGACGGCGGAGACCTCGTTTAAATACCACGCCAGTTGCCGACACACCCACCCTGCGGCGGATGCGTTATTGGCGGTCATGCAGGCGCATGGTTTGCAAGTGAGCGACATCGCGGACGTGGAGACGCGCGTACACCAAGGCGCTGTGGACGTACTGGGGCCTGTGGTGAACCCAAGCACCGTGCATCAAAGTAAGTTTTCAATGGGAACAGTCTTGGCGCTGGTGGCGCAGTTTGGCCACGCCGGGCTGAGTGAGTTCGATGGACACTTTCAAACCGAGGTCACCACGTCGTTTTGTGCCAAGGTGCGTATGGTGGTTGATGGGGAAGTGGACACCGCTTACCCCAAACGGTGGATTGGCAAGGTCGTCGTTCGTACCAATGATGGTCGCTTGCTAGACGGTCGTGTTGACGAGCCTAAAGGCGACCCCGGCAACACCTTGTCGCGTGACGAAATTACCGCAAAGGCGCTGCGCCTAGCCCACTACAGCGGCGGCGTTGACGCCCAGACCATGACCGCACTCATTGATCGGTTGTGGGGTGTTGCTGAGTGGAACGTTGTGCCGCACCTGCTCCCGCAAGCGCGCTAAGGGCTTGGCGCGAGAAAAGGCTTTTGCAACCAAGCCAGCCAGGCTCCCGCGAATAAGATCGCTGCAGAGACAATAAACCCGGTTGCGAGCCCCCCTGCGTTGTCTGAAATCCACCCGGTCAGCGCGGGCCCCAATATTTGCCCCGTTGCAAAGATGCTGGTAAACACGGTGATGGCCGCCACCCATTGGGTTTGCGGTAGGTTGTGCTTAATGAATGCCGTCGTCGATGCAACGGCAGTCGCCAAACACGCACCAAAAATCGCACCTGATATATAAAGGCAAACCACTATCACCATGCCAGAGGCTTGGCTACCGGTGAGTGCAAAGTAGCCCGGTATCAGGCACGCGATTGCCAACAGAGTATTGATTATGGCGAGGCACTGACCGCCTTTGAAGGTGTCGAGTGCCTTGGCCCATATTTGAGCGCTGAACAAACCCAGCACGCCCATGGTGATGTAGAAGGCCGTCAAGCTCGTGTCTTGCCAGCCAAGTTCGCGCAACATTGCCATGATGAATGTCATGTAGCCGATGTAGCCCATACCAAAGCAAAAATAGCCAGCAGCAATCTTGGCGTAACGCGAGATGGCCGTGCTGTCACCCGTGGTTTTGCGCGGCGGTGAAACGGGCACCGACGCACTGGGTTTCCACATGAGAAAGGTCATCAGCAGGCCCGTTGCGCCCAGCACGTACCAACCAAGTTGCCAAGGGTGCGCCATGCCCCACTCGGCGCCCAGTGTCAGCGTGAGTGGCACCAACAGGGCGCAAATAATCATGCCAAAGCCACCGCCCGCATAGTAAATACCCAAGAGCAAGCCCGAGCGCTTGGGGTGGGCGCTCGCGAGTTGGGCGATTAAGACGGTGCCGCCCGCGAAGACAGATGCGCTGGTGAAACCAGATAAAAACCGCAACAAACCAATGGCAGTGGGCTGAATAAACAGTCCGCAAAGCCCCAGGAAAATGCTGGTTAAAACGCCACCAATGACGAAAGATCGCGCAGACGAAAACCGTGTGATCACCCAAGAGAGCGTGAGGGCACCCACGAGGTAGCCCATGGCATGGGCCGTGTTCATGGCGCCCAGAGTGAAATAAAGCCAACCCAAGTCGTCGCGCATGGACGGCACGAACAGCGCGTAAGAGAAACGCGCCAAGCTCGCTCCCAAACTGGTACCCAGCGCCAAGCCAATAGCCGTTAGAACGGGCTGGCCTTGTAGCCATGCGAGTACCGATGATTGGGGAGGGGAGTCGCTTGTGTGGCTCATATAGATGTGGTGTTCACGTACCCAACACGCCCGCAGACCGCGCCTTATTTAGATGTCTTGCAGCCAGTGGGCGACCGCACGCCCGATGTCGGCCCCCGAGTCTTCCTGAATAAAGTGCAGCCCCTTTACCGTCACCTCGGTCTGGTTGGGCCACGTCCGGCAGAAGTCTCGCTGTGCGCCGACCAAAATAGACCCCGGGTCGGCGTTGATGAACAGCTTGGGTATGGTGCTTTGCGCCAACCAGTCTGCATAAGACTGCACCAGTGCCACCATATGGGGCGGCTCACCTGCAATGGGGATCTCGCGCGGCCAGTTCAGCATGACTTGCCGGTCGGGTGCGTCCGCAAATGGTGCGCGATACGTTGCCATTTCTTCATCAGTGAGTGGTCGCATGATGGAACTTGGCAACACCCCTTCAATAAAAAGGTTGCGGTTCAAGATCAGATCTTCTCCCTTGGGTGATCGAAACCCTTGGAAGATACCGCGCGCCTTTTCTGGCCAGTCATCCCATGTGGGCAATGGCATGACCACGGCTTCCATGTAGGCGATGCCACGCACGGCGTCTGGGTGGTTTTGCGCCCAATGAAAGCCCAAGGCACTGCCCCAGTCATGGATCACCAAGGTGACCTTCTCCGTAATACCCAAGGTCTGTAACAACCCGTCGAGGTAGCGGTAAGAGGTCGCGAAGCTGTATCGATCATCACCGTCGCTGGCGGGCAGCTTGTCAGAGTCGCCGTGCCCGATGAGGTCTGGCGCGATCACGCGACCCAATGGTGCCAGTGCGGGCATCACATCGCGCCATAAGTAGGAAGAGGTGGGGTTGCCGTGCAGCAGCACGATGGGGTCGCCAGCACCCATCTCTCGATAGGCAATTGTTTTGTCCAGCACTTGGATCTTACTTACTTGCATGGGTATCTCCAGTTGGTCGTGTCATGCGACCTCTCACCGTAATTGACTTGCAGGCGCATCGCTTTCTCACACGTGACACCTTACCCCGTAGCTCCAGGCAGGGCGCGCGCGTCTAGGCGGGCCATCTCAATAAACTCGTCTACGGCGTCTGATGGATCAAGCAACGCCTGAACATCGGGCAACGACAGCCACTGCGTAAGTGTGTGGTGCGCATCTGAGGCGCGCAGGTGTTCTATCACCACCACGCCATGCGCCACGGCATCAGTGCCCGGGCGAAAACGCGACTCAGGGGAGGGGGCAGCGACGCGTGATGCCCCACCTGCAGGCGGTTTGGATAGAACCGACTCGTACAAACGCCAGCGACACGCAGCGCTAGGTGCATGGCGACGCAACACCTCACGCCACGCATCAATATCAGCGTATTTCGGCGTATCCAGCCCTTGCATTTTCCCCAACCGCAACGTCACCACCCAGGCGCCAGCGCAGCGTCCCTGGTGGGCGACGAGTTGTGCGATGGTGCGGCACATATTTTTAAAATGTGCCATAACAAACTGGGTGTCGGGCGTTGGATTGCGAAGCGCCTCCTGATAAGCGTCGGCCTCCAAAACGTTGACATCATCGAGGTCGTAGCTGGTAAAAAAACGCGGCGAGGCGCTTTGGGGTAATGAATTTGTTGTCTCATACCGCACGCCTTGCTGAACACCCGGCAAACCGACGCGGTCGGGTAGGTGCTCATTCATGTACCAGTGCTCGTACCTTTCGAGCACAGGCGCATCGCAATCATTCCAGACGGCTAAGAGTCCGTTCATATTAATTCCTCACGGCTTATCTGAAAGCCAGTCGTCATAGGTGGGTGCCGTCATCTCGAACAGCTCATGTTGCTTGGTGTACAGCCGCCCAAAGTATCGGCCCAAGGGCTTGTATTGCTCCGGGTTGATGTAGCCTGTTTCAGGGTCAAACAGACCATCTCGCACATGCATCATCAATACCTTGCCAACGGCCATGTAGCGCTTGGGGCTCACTTGTATCCAGTGCGCTAACTCGCATTCAAATGAAACGGGAGACTCCGTCACGCGCTTAGGCTTAACGCACTCGCTGGTCTCGAGATTCAGACCGGCATGCGCAATCTCAGACATCCCGGGTGGGAAGTCGATGGCACAAATGTTCATCGCTTCGGCCATGGGCTCATCAACCAAGTTGACAACAAACTGGCCAGTGTCACGTATGTTGATGCCGGTGTCTTTGAGCGTCTGACCATCACGGCGATGCTCAATACCCAGCACCATGATTGGCGGGTTTTCACCCATCGCGTTG
>JABBAS010000041.1 GCA_018607835.1 Methylobacillus sp.
AAGCACCTAGCGTCCGCTGGTGCCCGCCGTCTGAAAATTAAGCGGCGAGGTGAGTGGAGCGGCTGCGTACAAGTTGGTTTAAGAAGGGCGTGAGCTTATTGCGTGTCACCACCTCTAGCAGCTTCCCACACGTAAAGACCGCATACAAACTCGGATCGCTGTTCAGCAAGATGGTATGGCTTTCCACACCTCGACTGGACTGGCAGTCAATTCTTAAGGCACAAGCTGCACCGCGGCGAACGAAGCAATGTTCTAGCGACACGCCCACCCCCTTAGCCGCCCACTCCTCGGCTAGTGTGGGCAGGACGTGGTAGAGCAAATGCTCAAACTCTTCCCCCCGACCCAAACCGCGCATGATGTATTGGGCTTCGTATTTACTAATGACATCGTCCATTGCGGCGCTTCCTTTTTGGAGCTAAAGAGCGCACTAAAAACGTGCGCCAAGCCTTCATTTTGTGCATGCTGACCTCGGCGAGACCAGTCTTGCTAACAAAAGCAAACCGCGTGCCAATTGCAAAAATTCGTCGTCTACAGCCCTGACTACTCTTTTGGATTCAAGTTAAGGGTGGTCACAAATGGGGCCTGCATCCGCAGTGGGCGGTATTTCCCTGATGCCCATTCGTTCGCCATATCGCGGTAGGTGTAACTAAACACGTTACCGCTTTGACCCGTGGGGTAGATGAAGCGTGATCGCTCCAAGTCGTCAAGGTCGAAAATTGTGCGCAGGGATGGAGCGTTACGGTTGGCGAATAGCGGTTGTGAGGCCACGTAATAACTGCCCACATTGACGGTGTACAGGTCGCCGCCGCTGGGTACACGCACATCGAAGAGGCTACGCAGTATCGGCAAACTGCCGAATGGCTTGTGGCTGCTCGTGGCCATATGAATCTGACCCCATAGCCAATCGCTTGGCCGACCACCATGCTCTTTTTCGAGTGCATCCAAGGTGTCTTCCCAAGCGGCTTGCATCAGATCTTTGCAGCCTGCTTGCCCGCACCAATTGTTGTTTTGGGTTTGCAAGATTCCCATCAACCCAATCTGAAATTGCTGACGCTTTTGATACAAACGGTCGAACAGGTCATCTCCAATTTTGGGTTTTAAAACGCGTTGCGCGAGCGCATGTACCCAATAGTTAAGAAGGGAGGGGGCCGCTTGGTCGATTGACATACGACCGTCAAACTGGTTGATTAACCCCATGGCCTCTTCGTGCAAAAGATGCCGGCTTTCGACCTGTTTCAGTAACGGTAGCCAATCAAGTGCGGCCAAGGACAGCACATCATTTTGCATGCTCGCCATGGTTTCCAGCGTGTGTTGCTCGCCGTGCTCCGCAATCATTTGGGTGATGCGGTTCATGCGATACGGGGGTGTCCAGTCGCTGGTGATGAAGTGCGGGTAATTGTCGTCATGAATGCGCTGGTTGGCGGTGCCAATCCAGCCTTGGGTGTCGCCGCTGTCTTGGGGGTTTTCTTCAAATGGTAGCCATGACGCCCATTCAAATCGCTCTTCCCAACCCAGCGCCGGCACCACGCCTTGTAGCTCGTTGTCGGCACGGCGCACAGGTGTTCGTCCGACGGCGTGGTAGGCAATGTTGCCGTCCACGTCGGCCATTACCGCGCTCTGCATGGGGGAGTGGTAGTAGCGTAGATAGCGCTTTAGTTCATCGACTGAGCGGGCGCGGTTGGTCATGAAGCCCGCGTGCACGGTTTGGTTGTCCGCGTCCGTGGCACTCCAGCGTAATGCAATGGCGTAGCGCTGGGTGTTTAGCCAAGGCATGTTGCCAACGTCACTAATGACGGGGCCGTGCCGGCTGGTTCGCACCGCGAACATCACATCTTCTTGGCCCTTCACGGCAATGCGCTCTTGCTTTACTGAGAACGACGTCCAGACGGGTTGGCCCGCATAGTCGGTACCTGAGCGGTAGAGATTGGGCTTATCGGGGTGTATGGCTTCTACATACAGGTCTTGAACGTCGGGGTTGGTATTGGTAAAGCCCCATGCGACCTTGTCGGTTCTACCAAGCACCACAAACGGCAGGCCCGGCAGGGTTGCACCCATGGCGTTCACGTTAGGCGAACCATTGGTTGACTTCGCTTGAATGTGCGCGAAATACCAGCTGGCGGGTGCGCCAAGACTCAGATGGGGGTCGTTTGCCAATAGGGGGGCACCCGTGTTGGTTCGTTTTCCGGACACAACCCAGTTGTTGGACCCCACCCCTTCAACTTGCCCAAGCCTATCAAACCAGGCCGCAGTGGCGACACCCATTTGTTGCTGCCAGTTGTTTACGGGGTTCCAGTCGGTGCGTTGCGCCTGCTGCGGGTTGGACGTTTGGCTGAGCGAACCAGTGGAGGCGTTGTAGAGGCCGAGTTCTCGGTATAGCTTTGCGAAGTCTGCGTTTGTCGCGGGGGGGTCGCCCGGGTATGGGGGCATGAGTTGCCATACTTCTTCGGTATCCAAGCGCGCCGCGAGTTGCATACGCCGCAACTCTTTGCC
Source organism: Methylobacillus sp. (assembly GCA_018607835.1). Lineage (GTDB taxonomy): Bacteria > Pseudomonadota > Gammaproteobacteria > Burkholderiales > Burkholderiaceae_C > RS62. Next base: position 2,491 of record JABBAS010000041.1, read on the forward strand.
CCAATTACCCCCCAAATCAAGGGCCATAACAAGCGCCCAACCCACGCTGTCTTCAGGGGTCCACCAGGTGCCTTGGCGCGCCAATGCGCGGGGGTCTTCGCCTAAGATGGCGAATTCGGGGGTGAGCCATTGCGCCTCATCCGCGAAAAATGTATTGACACCCTTGGCGTAGGCAATGAGTGCGTTTTGCGTCTCGTTGGGTAGGCCATCAAACTGTTTTTTTGCCGCCCTGTAAAGCCCAAGGGTACGCAGCGTCTTGTCGGTGTTTAAGGTGGCTGGGCCCAAGCGCTCGGATAAGGTGCCCCGTACAACGCGCCGATTGAACGCCAGTTGCCAACCGCGCTCACTCGCGTGTAGCCAGCCCATGGCAAACCAAGCGTCGTGTTCACTTTGCGCCTTAACGTGTGGCAGCGTTGCGTCGTCTCGGCCAATGATTACAGAAGCGTCTAGACCGGGTAGTGCCAGTTGACCCGACTCCGGGACCCGAGACTGCATGGCCCACGTCAGAGCGATGGCCGCAGCGACAGCCAATAGCGTGACAGGTATCGCCCACAGTAATTTGAAAAGACGCCCTAACCCTCGCCAGCGAGACGAGGAGGGGGTAGCTGTATTTTTGGGCATTTATTCACGAGAGAGAAGATCAATCGTGAATTTCACCACAAACGGGTACGCTGCGCCAGCGCCCCGTTAGGTGCCGCTAAATACGCTTCTGCTGTTCAGCCGCCGATGGGGGGCGGGGCATGATGAATTTAGACTCAGGCAGCAAGTTGAAATAGTCTCCTGGGCCGCCCCCGCGCAAAACGTGGCCTGCGTTTGCGGTGTCGTAAACGCCGTCCACCAGTAGCGTGGAGTCAATATGCACACCCACGACTTGGCCTAGTACCAACCACGTTTCCAGCGCGTCACCGTCCATGGTGTTGAGCTGGACGATTTGGCTGACTTTGCATTCAAAGTTCACGCGGCTTTCCTTCACTCGCGGTGCTTTGACGACGGTTGATGCGGCCGGCGTTAACCCGCCCAGCTCAAACTCACTGACGCCCAAGGGCACCACGGCGCAGGTCTCGTTCATGGCGTTGGCGAGATCGGATGTGACCAAGTTCCAGACAAATTCGCCGGTGGCACGGGCGTTGTGCAAGCTGTCTTTTGCACCAATGCTTGTGAAGCCAACAAGGGGTGGGGTGTAGTTGAACGCGGTGAAAAAGCTGTAGGGCGCTAGGTTAAGCTGCCCTTGCTCGTTGCACGTAGAGACCCAGCCAATGGGGCGGGGTGCCACGATGGCGTTAAATGGGTCGTGGGGCAGGCCATGGCCCTCTTTAGGCTGGTAAAAATAAGTACTCATAAAGAGCATTTTAACGAAACGACCGGTTTATGCACGTGTTGCTTGTCTCGCAGGTACGCCGACGCTAGCGCACAATCTATGTGTACCGATGTACATGCCTTTCATTGATGATGGACACGCCATGGCCAAGCCGCATTACTACGTTTATGTTGTCCTGTTAAACCCGCTGGTGCGTGAGCATGCCAAGTTTTTGAGGGCCAATACCGCCTATCGCGAAGGCTTGCCGTGCGTGTATGTTGGGATGACGGGGCTAGACCCTGACACGCGCTTTGACAAACACAAGGCCGGTATTCAGGCGAATCGGTACGTCCGCGATTACGGGGAACGCCTGATGCCAGAGCTGGTCGACGACTTGCGCCAACCCATGACCTATGACGACGCGGCATATTTAGAGGTGGACGTTGCCATCCGACTGCGCGCTGAGGGCTTTGGCGTGTGGCAAGGCTAATGTTGCGCGCTTTTGCCATACTCAAGCTCATGCGAAAAAAGCAAGACTTACCTCAAAAAATATGCGCCTCCTGCGGGCTGCCGTTCAGTTGGCGCAAAAAGTGGGCGCGCGATTGGGAGGCAGTGCGTTACTGCTCCAAGCGGTGTAGTGGACAGCGAAGCGGTGCCGTCGACGCAACGCCTGACGCAGCCGTGCCTGCACCAACCGTTGGGAGGCGCTGACATGAGCACAGATACACAGGTGCAGACCCTGAGGCTGGTTCTGGGTGACCAGCTCAACCCCATGCACACATGGTTTCAAGCGGTCGACCCGGCAGTGGTTTACGTGCTGATGGAGGTGCGTAGTGAGACCGATTACGTGGTGCATCACGCCCAGAAGGTGATCGCTATTTTTGCCGCTATGCGTGACTTTCAGCGCATGCTTGAGGCGGCGGGTCATCGTGTGCATTACCTGCGAATCAATGCGCCAGAAAACCAGCAACACATCACCAAAAACCTCGAATACCTGGCCGAGCATTACGGCGCTCGTGCCGTGCAATGCCAGTCACCCGACGAGTGGCGGCTAGACGCCTTGCTGAGTACGTGGCGTGACACCAGCTCGCTATCGGTGGAATGTGTTGATAGTGAGCACTTCTTAACAGATCGTTTCGAGGCCCAACGTCTATTTGAGGGCAAGCGGTCGTGGCTGATGGCAAGCTTCTACCGTGCGATGCGTCTCAAGCATGGGGTGCTGCTCGACGCGGGCCGACAACCGGTCGGCGGGAAGTGGAGCTTTGATGCAGATAATCGCCATGCATGGCGAGGGCCGACGACCAAGCAAGCGGACCCATTGCCACCGCCTGACCGCCGGCCTACCCATGACCACGCTAGCGTCTGGGCAGATATTCAAACCGCTGGTGTCGTGACCATGGGCGAGCCACAGGCAGCCACCTTTAGGTGGCCGCTGAACCGAGCAGAGGCACTGGTACAGCTTGAGGCATTTATTGCTGAGGGCTTGCCGTACTTCGGCCACTACCAAGATGCCATGCACACAGCGCATTGGCGCTTGTTTCATGCCTTGCTGTCGTTCGCGCTGAACGTCAAGATGTTGAGCCCTAAGGATGTGGTTCAGCGTGCGGAGCAGGCGTATGAGGCCGGTCTAGCGCCGATTGAGGCGGTTGAGGGCTTCATTCGGCAAGTTCTAGGGTGGCGGGAGTATATACGGGGTGTCTACTGGGCGCAGATGCCGGGCTACGACGACAGTAATGAGCTGGATCAGCAACTTGCGCTCCCCGCTTGGTTTTGGACGGGAGAGACGCGCATGCGGTGTATGCAGCATGCCATTGGTCAATCGCTGACCCACGCCTACGCCCACCATATTCAGCGCTTGATGGTGATTGGTAATTTTGCGTTGATTGCCGGGCTATCGCCACAGGCGGTTCACCGCTGGTATCTGGGCATCTACATTGATGCCTTTGAATGGGTGGAGTTGCCCAACACCATCGGTATGAGCCAATATGCCGATGGCGGTTTGTTGGCCACTAAGCCCTATGCCAGCAGTGCGGCCTACATTCATAGGATGAGTGATTACTGCAAAGGCTGTCACTACAAAAAGGACGACAAGTTGGGAGACGATGCTTGTCCGCTTAATGCGCTTTACTGGGACTTTTTTGAGCAGAAAAAGCCGTTACTTGGCCGAAACCCACGACTGGGCTTGGTCTACAAAAATCTAGAAAGAATGCCAGAGACTGATCGCGCGGCGATTGCGCGTAAGGCCGCTCAGACAAGAGACGAGTTGGATAGGCTGTAAGTAGCCATCAAAAAATAACCGCCCGTAGGCGGTTATTTTTAACTCGGCGCCCCGTGAAATTGGGCGCCAAAGCGTTAAGGCTTATTGCTTTGTAGCATCTTCCATGGCGGGCGATTCCTTCATAGCCGCTGCGGCGTCAGCAGCCTTAGCGGCGGCGGCCTCAGTAGCAGCCTCTGCCGCCTCTGTAGCCGCCGCGGCTACCGCTTTATCAGCAGCCTCAGGTGACTCAAAAGTAGCCATAGGCTCGTCTTTGTCACCACAAGCGGTCAAGGCGAAGCCAGCGATTAATGCGACTAAAAGTACAGTTTTTTTCATATTTCACTCAAAGATAAAGGATTGAACAGGGCACCGGAGCCGATGATATAGCTACCACAGAGCACAGGGTTGTTTGTCATCATATTGAGTTAAAAAAATATCTTATAACGACTTAAAAAACAACTAATTAATACAATTTTGTAGAAATATTGCATCTTATAGTATTAACAAATGCGAGCCCCGATCTGGTCATGCGTGAAAGCGTCTAAGCCGCTTTCAACGGGTGCGGCAAAGGGGGTACGTTGTAGAGCGCACGCAGTTCGGTGCATTTCGGGTTGAGTGAGCCATCACGCATATAAACCGGAAACTCACGACATGGTGTGGGACGGTTGTCGTAAATCGCGCAGAGATTATTTGGCTGTAGTGCGATGCATCGGCCCTTGCCGTTGTCAGCGCCGTTTTCCGTCCCCTGCATACAGACCAAAAAGGGCGTGACCGACCGCGTCATGGCGATAGGCACGAAGCCCATGGGGAAGGTGTCTAACTCACCTTGATAAAAGGAGACGCGAAAGTGTTTACAACATACGCCGCAATTAGAGCAGGGGCTTTGCTCGGGCATGTCGTAGAAGACGCGGTTGTCTTCCGTCGTAGTGACAATATGCAGCGCGGCCATAGTTACCTCTGTAGAAAACCGACCGACACCCGCGGATTGGGGATGGCGGATTATGCGCCCAAAGCAAGTAGCCAACCCAACGTCTTTTTATTAAATATATTGATGCCCGAATCAAATAGCGAAAATGCCTATGCTAGAATATGAGGCTCAGCGGCTGTAGCTCAGTTGGATAGAGTACTTGGCTACGAACCAAGGGGTCGTGGGTTCGAATCCTGCCAGCCGCACCAACTTATAAAAGTTCAATAAAAGGGTTGCAAACTATGTTTGCAACCCTTTTTGCGTTGTCGCCATGTCACTACCGAACGAAAATACCGACTTTTCCGCTGAAGATCCGGATGACGAAGAGGCATCGACGGCGAGCCCGCGCGCGACCGATGGGGCGCCGGCAGCCGCGCTAAAAAATTACATCACACCAGCGGGCGAGTCACGCCTACGCAAAGAGCTCTTGCAATTGCTAGATATCGATAGGCCAGTGGTTGTGGAGACCGTGCACTGGGCGGCTAAAAATGGTGACCGTTCAGAAAACGGTGATTACATTTACGGCAAAAAACGCCTGCGTGAAATAGACCGACGTATTCGCTTCTTGACCAAACGCCTCACGATTGCTGAAGTGGTTGATACGCGTGCAAACGCGGGTATTGACCAGGTGTTTTTTGGCGCCAAGGTGACGTACAGCGTCGTCTCTGGAGAGGATGCAGGGCGTTCAGTGCAGGTGCACATCGTGGGCGTCGATGAGGTTGAACATGCGCTCGGTCAGATTAGTTGGATATCGCCGGTGGCCCGCGCTCTGTTGAAGGCGCATGTAGGTGATGAGGTTCGGGTGATGACCCCGACTGGCGGTCAGCTCATTTGCATTGACGCTGTCGATTACGAGTAAATTAGCGGGCGTTACTCAGGCCACTTTGCCCGTGCGCCTGCGCCTACGCTACGCAACGTTGCGCATAACGAGGTAAATAAGGGTGCCCACGCCGATACTTAGTAGCGCCTTGCGTTGCCACCATTGCAACGCAATGACGACGGCGATTGCGATGCCCTCCGCTGTGTAGTTACCGCCGTAGCTTCGGCCGATGTCTAGCAGCGTATGCCCAGTGAGGAGAACCATAATGCTGAGCGGCAGAAATGCGCCAAGGCGTTTAATCTGAGGGTGCTTGTCCAACCAACGGGCACCTAAAAACGGCAATGCCCGAATGGCAAATGTGACGCCGCCCATCACGATGATGGTGAGCGCGATGTAGGCGTTATCGTTCATGACTTAAGTAATCTAAAAGCACAGCGCTGAGCACGCACAACGCGATGGCGACCAGCAGGGCGTGTGCTGGCCACGTGATGAGCGCAACGGGGTAGCTTGCGATGGCTATCCACAACGGCTTGGCGCTGCTGCGAGCGCGCCATTGCTCGACTGCGAGGACGGCGAAGAGAGCCACCAACGCAAAATCAAGGCCAACCAAACTCGTCTCTGCGTGGCCACCAATTAGGGCGCCGATCGCGGTACCGATGACCCACCACACGTGGTTAATGAGTGTGACCCAAACGCGGGTGGCAGCAGGGGTATTGGGCGGTAGTGTGGTGAGTACCGAGTAGGTCTCGTCGGTGAGGCCAAATACCATATAGCTTTTAGCCCATGGGTGACGCGGCAGGGATTGCAGCAGGGATAGGCCATAAAAAACATGGCGTAAATTGATGACGAATGTCGCCGCCGCAATCGTCGGGATCGGTAGACCCGCAACGAGCATCGGGATCATCATGAACTGGGCGGCCCCGGCATATACCCAGAGGCTGCTCGCGATTGCTAGCCACCAAGCGCCGCCAGCTTGCACGAATAAAAATCCGAAGACCGTTCCGAGAGGGATATAGCCCACGGCGACGGGGATAGATAGCAGCAGGGGTGAGCGCGCAATGGGGCCGACGGCACCGGTGTTGGACATGGCTATCTGTACGTGGGGGGTGCCAGCCTCAGGCGCGCGATTTTTGGCGATGGGCCCGCAGCACCGAGGGTGTGCGCTTGACCGCACGCAAAATGTCCGCCAGGTGCCGGCGGTTGCGCACGGCAACCGTGAAGTGCAACTCCACTTGATTTCTGTCATTGCTGCTCATGTCGACATGGGTAATGTCTGCCTCCGAACTCGTGAGCGTCGCCGCCACTCTAGCCAGCACACCTTTGCCATTGTCGGCGCTGACAACGAGGCGGGACTCAAAGGCGCGTGATGGCTCATCTGCCCATTCGACGGATAAAAATCGCTCGCTATCGCGCTCGACCAGACGACGACCCACTGGGCATTCTTCTGTGTGAACAGCCAAGCCGTCACCACGACCCAGATAACCCAAGACACGGTCACCGGGGATGGGGGAGCAGCATTGCGCATACAGCACGGAGCTGCCTTCGCTACCGTCCAAGCTAAACACCCCTTGGCTTACGGTTTCATCGTTGGCTTGCGTGAAGCGGGCGGTGCTAATTAGCAGCATGTCGGGGCGCAGACCTTGTTCGATCAGGAGGCTCGTGAGCTTCTTTGCAATCATGCTGGCGATGCGCTTACCCAAGCCAATATCACTGAGTAGCTCAGTGCTTGTCTTGTTACCAGCAAAGCGCAGTAGCTTGGCCCACACTTCTTCGTCGGTGTTTTCGTTCGGTAATTGCGCAAAACCTTCGGCGCGCAAACTCTGTCGCAGCAGTTTCTCGCCCAAGGCACGAGACTGGTCCTCTGCCATTTGCTTCAGGAAGTTCCTAATCTTTGAGCGCGCGCGACCCGTTTTTACGAAGGTGAGCCAAGCCGGGTTAGGGCTGGACATACTCGCCGTCTCTATGTCCACCACATCGCCGTTTTGTATTTCTGAGCGCAGCGGTGCGGGCTCACCATTGATGGTTGCTGAGACGGCTTGCTGACCCACATCGGTGTGAATCGCGTAAGCGAAATCAACGGCGGTCGCGCCGCGGGGCATCGCAAGAATTTTCCCTTTGGGTGTGAAGATGTATACCGAGTCGGGAAACAAATCGATTTTGATGTGATCCCAAAACTCGGCCGTATCGCGCGTTTCCTGCTGAATATCCAGCATGGATTGCACCCACTGCGCGTTTAAGCGCTCATTGCCTTCACCGTCTGGGTCATCGGCCTTATACAGCCAGTGCGCGGCCACGCCAGCCTCGGCGACGCGGTCCATCTCAATGGTGCGGAGCTGAATCTCGATGTTGATACCTGCAGGGCCCACCAAGGTGGTGTGCAGTGATTGGTAGCCATTCACCTTGGGGATGGCAATGTAGTCCTTGAAGCGTCCGGGTACTGGCTTGTAAATCTGGTGTAACAGGCCTAGCGCGGTGTAGCAGTCAATGACGTTGGGCAGGATGACGCGAAACCCATAGAGGTCACTCACTTGAGAGAAGCTCAAGTGCTTTTCCTGCATCTTCTTGTAAACCGAGGTCAGGGTTTTTTCGCGACCTTGTACGTTGGCGTAAATGTTGTGGTTTGCCAATGCCGTTAAGACGTCGTCTTTCACGCGCTCAATCAAATCACTGCGCCTGCGTCGTGCACGGTCTACGGCTTTGGTTAGCGTTTGATAGCGCCAAGGTCGTAAAAACCGCAGCGACAGATCCTCTAACTCACGGTAGGTTTGGTTTAAGCCAAGGCGATGCGCGATGGGCGCGTAGATGTCGGCAGTTTCGCGAGAGATTCGTTGCCACTTGCTACGCGGCATGTCGGCCATGGTGCGCATGTTGTGGGTGCGGTCAGCGAGCTTGATCAAGATAACCCGAACATCCCTCGCCATCGCGAGCAACATTTTTCGGAAAGACTCGGCTTGGTTTTCTTCGCGGTTATCGAACTCGAGTTTTTCGAGTTTGGTCAGGCCATCTACCAGGTCGGCAACCGCAACGCCAAATTTCTCGGCCATTTCAATTTTGGTGACACCGCAGTCCTCAAGCACGTCGTGCATGAGCGCAGCCATGAGGGCTTGGGCGTCTAGCTTCCAGTCTGCACACAGACCTGCGACGGCGATCGGGTGCGTGATGTAGGGTGCACCGCTGCTGCGCATTTGCCCGAGATGAGCCTCATCGGCAAAGCGATAGGCGCGTCGGATATCCTCAATATCGTTGGCACTAAGGTAGTCAATTTTGGCTAACAAGGCCGCAAAACTGGCGGCTGCAGCCGTTTGCACAGCGTTACCCGGAGCCTTTTCAAATCCGGCTTTATTTATTGTTGGCAGTGACTTTTCTATGCGGCCCATAGACCCTACTTTAGCGCGTTGCGAGAGGGGCGTCCCTCAGTAGGGTGACAGAGACGAAAAAAAAGCACCCGTAGGTGCTTTTTTGTGGCCAATGGGCGATCAGGTTGGGACCTTACGCAACATTTCCAAACCAATTTCGCCAGCCGCGATTTCGCGTAAAGCGGTCACCGCGGGTTTGTTCTTTGCCTCGACGCGCGCTGTATGGCCTTGGCTCAACATGCGGGCGCGGTAGCTTGCAGCCAAAACGAGTTGGAAGCGGTTAGGAATTTTTTCCAGGCAATCTTCAACAGTGATGCGGGCCATAAATGGACTCCAGTAGTGGTCTAACGAACAAAAATACGATGGGCTCAAGCGACTGCGGGAGCCACCCGAGCGGGAGGGCTACTTACCTGCAGGCTGAGCGCTTTACTCTGCCTCGCCAACGCCCGTAAGGCCTAAGCCGTCAAAGGTGTCGACATGCATACGTCGCTGCACGGCGTACTTGAGTCTATGGGCGTGCACGATGGCCTTGAGGTCAAAGAGCGCCCGGTCGAAAAGCTCATTGATTATAACGTAGTGAAAGTGCTGCGCTTGTGCGATCTCGTGGCGGGCATTGGCTAGGCGGACCTCAATGACCTCGTCCGAGTCCTCCGCTCTGCGCTCTAGGCGAGAGCGCAGCTCTTCCCAACTGGGGGGAAGGATAAAAATGAGCACGGCATTCTTGTAAATACGCTTGATTTGCAAGGCGCCTTGGTAGTCGATCTCCAGCACCACATCGGTACCCTTGGCAATTTGATCGTCAATCGCTTGGCGAGAGGTGCCGTAGGCGTTGTTATGTACCTTGGCCCACTCCAAAAATGCGTTTTCAGCGACCAAGGCGTCAAAGTGCGCTTGGTCGACAAAGTGGTATTCCCGACCCTCTTTTTCTTGGCCGCGTGGCGCGCGTGTGGTGTGTGACACGCTGGGGCTCACGCGTGAATCCAGTTCCATCAGGGCCTTCACCAAGCTGGATTTCCCCGTGCCGCTAGGAGCGGCAACCACATACAGGTTGCCGGGGTAGTTGGATTCAGCAGGGAGGGGAGACTCACTCATGGGTGCAGGGGCGTTTTGCCAAGAAAATCAAGTGGGAACTTTATCATCCGCCGACCCGTCAAGTCGCTGAACGCGGCATTTTTGCCCCGAAATGGGTGAAATCAGCCCAAAAACGACGCTTTTGAGCGGCAGGTCACTCTAAGTTTTGCACTTGCTCACGCATTTGTTCAATGCGTACTTTCATATCCACCGAGATACGGGTGAGCTCAATACTGGACGACTTGGACCCCAAGGTGTTGGCTTCGCGGTGCAGTTCTTGGATCAAGAAATCCAGCCGCTTACCCAATTCACCGCCCTTGGCTAATAGCCTGTCAATCTCGTCTAGGTGGGAATGTAGGCGCGTAATTTCTTCTGCCACATCAATGCGAATGGCAAACGCCGTCGCCTCGGTTAGGGCCCGGTCCTGCGCGGCTTGTTGGGTGGTTGCCGCACCGTTGGCGCCGACATCGCCCATAGCGGCTTGCCAGCGCTCCAAAAACCGTTGGCGTTGCTGCTCGACCAGTTGGGGTACCAGCGGTTCGGCTTGCTCGGCCAATGCGCGCAGTTGGGCGGTGCGGTCGGTGATGGTGGTGGCGAGTCGCGCGCCCTCTTGTGCACGGGCCGCTAGCATGGCCGTGATGGCCTCACTTAACAACGCTTGCACCCTCGGTGCCAGCGTGGTGTCGGTGGGTTGATTGCCTACTGCCATTTGCAGTACCTGGGCCACGCTCAACGGTGTTGCGGAGGGCAGCGTGGCCTGAATCGCCTCTTGCGCGCTGCGCAGGCGTAGCAGTAAGTGCGCGTCGGGCACGGCCTGTGCCGCCTCACCGTTGCGCTCTAGCCAAGCGCGTACCTCAACCTTGCCACGTTTCAATTGCTTGGTAATGAGCTCGCGAAGGGCAGGCTCTGTGCTGCGCAATTCGTCGCTGACTCGGAAGCTGAGGTCTAAAAAGCGGCTGTTGACTGACCGTATTTCTAAGCCCAGTGCGACGGAGGGCGTACCGATCGCGGTGTTGGCTTGGTTGGCAGGGGATTGGCAACTGGCATAGCCAGTCATGCTGTACACGGGCATGGGGGAACTTCTTCAAATGGGGAAGGCCAATTATGGCAGTCTCCCAGGTCCGCGTGTGGCGATGTGAGATCATTGGGAATAGGCGCTTACGGGCGCAATTGTCCCTTTCTACCCGACTTTTTCGGAGCCACAGAGTCCACCTATGACCTACCAACGCAACGACAACCGCGCCGCCGACGCTTTGCGCCCCGTGCGCATTACCCGCCAATTTACGATTCACGCCGAAGGCTCGGTACTCATAGAGTTTGGTCAAACGCGTGTGCTTTGCACCGCCTCTGTCGAAGAGCGCGTGCCGCCGCACAAGCGCGGTAGCGGCGAGGGCTGGGTCACGGCGGAGTACGGCATGTTGCCGCGCGCCACGCATACGCGCAGTAACCGCGAAGCGGCCAAAGGTAAGCAGAGCGGGCGCACCCAAGAGATACAGCGTTTGATCGGCCGATCTTTGCGCGCCGTTTTTGACTTGAAGGCGTTGGGTGAGCGCACCATCACGCTGGACTGCGATGTCTTGCAGGCCGACGGCGGCACCCGCACGGCGGCGATTACCGGTGCTTTTGTTGCCGCATCCGACGCGGTAGCGGGCTTGCTGGCTAGCGGCACGTTGTCTGTGTCACCTATTCGTGAACCCATTGCCGCCATTTCTGTGGGCATCGTTGAGGGCACGCCGCTGCTTGATCTGGAGTACACCGAAGATTCCGCATGTGATACCGATATGAATGTGGTCATGACCGCTGCGGGTCACTTCGTGGAAGTGCAAGGGACTGCCGAAGGGGCCGCCTTCTCGCGTGCCGAGATGAACCAGCTGCTGGACTTGGCGGAGAAGGGCATCAACGAACTGGTGGCCATGCAACGTCAGGCCCTGGCTGCCTGAGTTGCGCGGCGTTGATGGTGTGAGAAAGCGAAAGGTAGCCCATGGGCGATAAAACCGTTTTGGTCTTGGCCTCCAATAACTTGGGTAAGTTGGGTGAGTTGCAAGAGTTGTTTGCCCCGCTAGGGGTCACGTTGGTTGCACAGAGCACACTCAATGTGCCCGAAGCGCCAGAGCCCCACCGCACCTTTATTGAAAATGCGTTGGAGAAGGCGCGTAATGCGTGCAAACACACGGGGTTGCCGGCCATTGCGGACGATGCGGGCTTGTGCGTGGATACATTTGGTGGCTTACCCGGTGTAGATACCGCCTTTTATGCCACCCAGTTTGGTTATGAGAAAGGCGATGCCAACAACGTGCGTGCCTTGCTTGAGCAAATGGCCAGTGTGGACGATCGTCGTGCGGCGCTGGTCAGCACCCTGGTGGCCTTGCGCAGCGCCGATGACCCAGAGCCCCTGATCGCCACGGGTCGTGCGGCTGGCCTGATCACCCGCGAACCGATTGGGGACAACGGTTTTGGCTTTGACCCCATCATGTGGCTACCTGCGTTTCAAAAAACCTTTGCCCAACTGCCTACCGACGTCAAAAATGCCAACAGCCACCGCGGCAAAGCCGCCGCGCAGATGTTGGCGCTGATGGGCGAGCGGTGGTTTGCGCCAGTTTGAAC
>JABBAS010000012.1:0-52288 GCA_018607835.1 Methylobacillus sp.
CACCTCTTCCGCCATATTCGAGCAAACAAGCGCCTTTCAGGCGCTTTTTTGTTGCCTGAGCCGCGCCCCGTGACACCTGTGATGCGCGGCGCGCACGGTTCGGTATGGCGCGCACGGGAATCAATTAAACTAGCGACGTATTCAAAAGTCCTAGTAATTCCCCTAGTCGACTGTAAAAACTAGTAATGCGGAGTCTACTATGTTGGATTTAAATGAAACGCTGGTGGTGACTGCCCCGGTATGGGGCACGAGTTCAAGCACCTTGGCTGTCGACATCAGGCGTGTGAGCGAAAGCTACCATGTAGATATTGTTGACGCCCCTCTGTTTCAGATGGAGATGGCAAACGACGCCGTTTTGCGGCGAGTCTTGCGTGAGTTGGCCGACTGGGATGGCGTCAAAGACAAAACCGCGTTAACGCTGGTGTGCGGTACGCAAGAGGCACCGGATGCCCTAGAGCTCTTCGACCCCTTGTGCTTGGCCCTGCGTTTGCGTCAAGACCGCTTAAAGTACGCGGCGCTTGATGCGGAGACGGCCACCGCGATGTCTGAGGTGTGTCACATCAAAGATATTTCAAAGTTTCACTTCAAAAGTGTCGCGACTCCCAAGCTAGCGGGCGACATGGAAGAGTTCGTGAACCAGTTGATGCGCGCAGAGGAGCCGCGTGAGTTGTTTTTGGTTTTGGAGCCGGCCGGGTCGAATGGCATATTGGCAAAAAAACTGATCTCAAATGGGTTGCGGGTTATTCGCTTGGGCTTTTACATGACGCGTCCGGTGCCTATGCCGTCGTTGCGTGAGGTAGACCCTAAGGGCCTGTGGATGCTTGCCATGGATATTGACGTGGTGCGCGCAGCTGTGAACGGCCTCGTTTCCCAGGGGATTAACCCCGCAGCGGTTAAGTGGATTGGTAATCGGCCATCTGTCGGTGCGCTGGTGCGCTACGAGGTGCCCGGGGCCAAGTGGGTCAACGTACCTGAGCTGAAGCCAAGTGTCGTTTTAGAAACAATTAATAATGCCTAGACGCACGCGTGTGTGTTGAGGGACTGGGGAGACTATTTTGGGACTGTTTGACGTATTTAAGAAAAAAGAAGGGCCAAAGGCCCAGGCAAAAAAAGCCTATGAAAATGCGCTGCGGCTAAGTGGTGAATCTAAGGCTGTGCGAGCGGTAAAGGTGCGGGTTGCCTTGCGTGCGACCCATGTATTGGACGAGATTTTTGACGAGGGCGTACGCAGTGTTTTAGGCTACGACGAAGACGTCATGATCGCCGTGGCCGGCGGTGAGTCGCCACCCCCTGTGCCCAAAGCCAGTGCCGAGACGTGTTACAAAAAAATCCAGACCTCGGAGGGCAAGGCGATTGGTTACGTGCCCATGAAGTACGCGGAAACTATGTTTTCCTTGGGCGTGCAGTTCCAGAAGAAGAAAGTGTCTGCTGACGAGGCCTTTGCCACGGCCCAACAAGTTGGCCAGCATATGGCCACCGATCTGAAACTGTCGGCCTATGCCGTACAACCCATAGAACCACTGAGCTGGATGCGCAACGACGGCGACCAGCCAGCGAAACGGTCGCGCTAATTTGCCCGTTTTCAGCGCTGGCGGCTGACTGTCTACTGGGCGCTAGCACAGCGGCTTGCTTTGACGCAGAATGATTTTTATTTCGTTCATTGCAGGGATTAATCCACCATGGTGAAGTCGCTTAAAGAGTCATATTGGCCACCGAACGTGCCTAGGCATTACCGGGCGCCTGCGACACCGCTGATTGATAATTTATTCACAAGCGCGAGGCGTTATCCCGATAAAGCGGCCTTGGTGTTTTTGCAGCGCACCACCAGCTACGCTGAGTTGTTGTCGCAGGTAGAGCGCTTCGCGGCCTACCTCCAGCAATTGGGAGTGAAACGCGGCGACCGCGTGGTCCTGATGATGCAAAACGCACCGCAATTGGTGGTGGCCCATCTCGGTATTTTGCGTGCCGACGCCGTGGTGGTGCCGGTGAACCCGATGAACCGCGCCCACGAGTTGGGCCACTACATTACCGACCCGCAAGCGAAGGTGGCTGTCGTGGCAGATGACTTGGCGCCCTACCTCGCGGAGGCCAACGGTCATTTGTCGGCAGATGTGCAGTTGGCACACGTGGTGTTAGCGCATTACGCAGACGCAGCCAGTGGTGCAGATGATCCGGCGCTACCCACCCCTGAGGCGTGGCGCACGTGGTTTGAGGCACCGGTGCCCCCTTGCGATTGGGGCCCCACACAGGCCCACCTATGGACTGATGTGATGGCCTGCACTGTCGCGCCAGGCCCCGTAGAAAATGGCACCGAGGACTTGGCGATACTGCCATACACGAGTGGCACTACAGGCCTACCCAAGGGGTGTATGCACCCGCAGCGCACGGTGATGTACAACGCCCACGCCATGGGGCTGTGGTCGCACCACACGCCTGAGAGTATCAGTTTGGTGGTGGTGCCTATGTTCCACATTACGGGTCTGGTGCTGGGTTTGCATGGGGTGATTGCCGCGGGGTCGACCATGATCATCATGCCGCGTTGGGACCGCGACTATGCCGGGGCGGTCATCACGCAGTGGCGCGCCAGCCATTGGATCAATATTCCCACCATGGTCATGGACTTACTCGCGAGCCCCAAAGCGGACCAATATGACTTGTCAAGTCTTGACCATATTGGCGGCGGCGGCGCGGCCATGCCTCAGGCCGTGGCTCAAAAACTCTGGGACTTGTATGGACTGCGTTACGGCGAAGGTTACGGGCTGACCGAGACCAGCGGCCCGTCGCATAGCAACCCCGGACACGCCCCTAAGCAGCAGTGCCTGGGCGTGCCCTATATGGATTCAGAGGCGATTGTCGTCGATCCGGAAACGCTGCAGGTGCTGCCAGCGGGTGAGCCGGGAGAGATCTTGATCCGTGGGCCAATGGTGTTTGATGGCTACTGGCGTAATCCGGCGGCAACGGAGAAGGCATTCATTGACGTTGAGGGTCACCGATATTTCCGCAGTGGTGATTTGGGGCGCATCGATAACGACGGCTACTTCTTCATGACCGATCGGCTGAAGCGCATGATCAACGCCAGTGGTTACAAGGTGTGGCCGGCCGAGGTGGAGGCCCTGATGTTTAAGCACCCGGCAATTGCCGAGGCGTGCATCATCAGCGTGCCCGATGACTACAGTGGCGAGTCGGTACAGGCGGTTGTGGTGTTGCGTGACGGTGGGCAGTTGACAGCGGAGGCGCTGATCGCATGGTGCCGTGAACAGATGGCCGTTTATAAAGCGCCGCGCAGCGTCAGGTTTGTTGATGCGCTACCCAAAAGCGGTAGCGGCAAGGTGATGTGGCGCGTGATGCAGGAAGAGGCCTGGGGCAAGTCTGCAACGGCGTAGCGCATCAGGCTGTCGAGGCGCTGATGCACTTTGCGCTCTGCGCTACTTAGAGGGTCGGGCCCCACGGTGCACCCAACATCAACTTGTTGTCTTGCGACAGGATCATGGGACGCAGTTGCTTGGCAAACGCCATAAACTCAGGGTCACCGAAGACGCCTGCCCAGAAGGCGCGACGATCTGCATCGTCGTCAAATTTCCAAAGGTGAATGATCTGATTCAGCGCACCGATGTCGCCGGTAAAGTAACTAACTAATTTTTTTGGATGCTTGTCCAGCGCTGGCCAGCCTTCCGCTTTGTACAGTGCGGTCACATCTGCCATCTTGCCAACGACCACTTGGTAGGTTCGTAGTTCGTAAATTGCCATGGTTTATTCTCCAAAATAGCTTGGTTCAGGGGAAGGTCGTATTACAGAGCCTACGACCGCTCTGCGCTGTCACCTTGGCGAGCGACAAGTGCCAATATCTTATGGGCCTTTGCGATGACCGGTGCATCGACCATTCTGCCGTCTAGCGAGAAGGCGCCTTGCGTGGTCGCCTGCGCACCGGCGACCACACGCTGCGCCCAACTAACCGCTTCGGCGCTGGGCGTCCAAGCGGCATTCACGTCGCTGACCTGTTTGGGATGAATACAGAGCTTGCCAGTAAAGCCCAAGCGTTGCGAGCGGGCAATATCGCTAGCCAGTTGCCCGGGGTCTTGAATATCCACGCTAACCCCATCAATGGGCGCGGCGATACCGGCACGCCGGGCGGCCAAAACCATATCAACCCGGATGGCGGTTAGCTCCGCCTCGTCCGCACCGGCTTGCATACCGGCATCCAGTTGAAAGTCCAAGTGGCCAAACGCCAGACGAACGACCCCTGGCGCCTTCGCTAGTGCGTTGGCGGCGTCGAGTCCGGCGACAGACTCAATGAGTGGGATGAGGTGGCAGGTGTCTCCCACCGCCTTGGCAAGCGAAGCAAGGTCTTGCGGGTCTTGTGCTTTGGGTACGACGACACCCGCCAAACCCTGTGCGGCGAGGGCGGCAACCAGCGCGGTGTCCTCGGTGTACTCATCGCTATCTGATGCGTTGATGCGCACCAGACTGCGCTGTCGCTGCGCGGGGCTGAAATGCACAAACGCATCTGCAAGGGCTTGTCGCGCAGACGCCTTAGCGGCAGGAGCGACAGCGTCTTCTAGGTCAAAAATGACGGCATCTGCTGACGTGGCCAAGGCCTTTGCAAACCGGTCGGGTTGACTCGCGGGCACGAATAAAAACGAGCGCGCGTTTGTCAACAACGCTGCCGCAGTGTTGCTGTTTTCAGTGCCAGAGCCAGTGCCTGTTTGAATTGTCTGCGTGGTCGTCATACGTGTCGTCTTGTGTGTAGCCCGGTAGCTCTGCAAGCACGTAGGCGTTAGATGGCTTTGGATGCGCGCAAGGCCGTGATCTCGTCAGGTGTTTTTCCCAGCGATTTCAAAATGGCCTCGGTGTGCTCGCCTATGCTTGGAATGGGGTCCATGCGGTAGGTGTAAGCACTGTTGCGTCCCGGTGGCAGCAGGGCGGGAATATCGCCTGCCGGGGAGCCAACCGTTTGCCACCGCTGCCTGGCCGCTAACTGGGGGTGTGCCCACAGGCCTGCCATGTCATTCATGCGGCCGTTGGCGATGCCGGCATCGTCCAAGCGCGCGCAGACCTGCGTGATGGTGAGTGGCTCAAAAACAGACAAGATAATGGCCCGCAGGTCCTCTCGGTTTTGGCTGCGCAATGCGTTGCTGTTAAAGCGTGGGTCTGCGGTGAGCTCAGGCCGCTCAATGACTTGCTCACAGAAGATTTTCCACTCCCGTTCGTTCTGCAAGCCTAAGACGACGGTCCCGCCATCGCCGGCGCCCGCGCTAAACGGGCCATACGGGTAGATGCTCGCGTGGGATGCGCCCGCGCGTGGTGGTGGGGTTTGACCATCAAAGGCGTAGTACATGGGGAAGCCCATCCACTCACCCAACGCCTCGAGCATGGAGACATCAATGTGGGAGCCCTCACCGGTTTTGCCGCGCAACAGCAGCGCAGACAAAATGTGGGTGTAGCTGTACATGCCTGCGGCGATGTCTGCGATGGAGTTGCCCGACTTGCTCGGGGTGTCGCTGGGACCGGTGACAGATAAAAAACCCGCCTCACTTTGAATCAGCAAGTCATAGGCTTTTTTATCTCGGTACGGCCCGTCGGCGCCGTAGCCTGAGATGTCGCACACAATGAGTTTTGGGAAGGTTGTGTGCAAGGCCTCAAATGACAGACCCATGCGCGCGCTGGCACCGGGTGCCAAATTTTGAACCAATACATCTGCCGTCGCCAATAGCTCACTGAGCACCGCCAGCGCACCGGGCTGTTTGAGGTCGAGTGTGATGCTCTCCTTGGACCGGTTGGTCCACACAAAATGTGACGCCTCACCGTTCACGCGCGCGTCGTAGGCACGCGCAAAGTCGCCGACCTCTGGGCGCTCAACTTTGATGACCCGTGCCCCCAAGTCAGCAAGCTGCCGTGTGCAGAACGGTGCTGCGATGGCGTGCTCTAGGGAGACGACGGTGATACCGTCCAGTGGCTTGATGTCCATGTTTAAAACGAGCGTGGCAAGTCGAGCACGTGCTCAGCAATGTAAGCGTAGATTAGGTTGGTTGAGATGGGCGCAACTTGATACAAACGGGTCTCACGGAATTTGCGCTCCACATCGTACTCGTGGGCAAAACCGAAGCCGCCGTGGAATTGCAAACAAGCGTTGCCTGCTTCCCAGCTTGCCTTGGCGGCGAGGTATTTTGCCATGTTGGCCTCGGCGCCGCAGGCCTCGCCCTTGTCGAATAGGTCACAGGCTTTGTAGCGCATGAGGTTGGCTGCCTCTACTTCCATGTAGGCGTCTGCAATCGGGAATTGCACCCCCTGGTTTTGCCCGATAGGGCGGCCAAAAACGGTGCGCTCTTTCACGTATTGGGTCACACGGTCAATAAACCAGTAGCCATCCCCAATGCACTCTGCGGCGATTAAGGTGCGCTCGGCGTTCAAGCCGTCCAAGATGTACTTAAAGCCTTTGCCTTCTTCGCCAATGAGGTTCTCTTCAGGGATCTCTAAATTCTCAAAGAAGAGCTCATTGGTTTCGTGGTTCACCATATTGGCGATAGGCCGCACCGTCATGCCCGACTGCTCGGCTTCGCGTAGGTTGACCATAAAGATGGACATGCCCTCGGATTTTTTCTTCACCTCTGCCAGTGGCGTGGTGCGGGCTAGCAAGATCATCCAGTCAGAATGCTGTACGCGCGAGATCCACACTTTCTGTCCGTTCACCACATACCGGTCGCCCTTTTTCACAGCGGTGGTTTTTAACTTTGTGGTGTCTGTACCGGTCGATGGCTCGGTCACGCCCATGGACTGCAAACGCCACTCACCCGTGGCAATTTTGGGGAGGTACAAGGCCTTTTGCGCTTCTGAGCCATGCCGTAAGAGGGTGCCCATGTTGTACATCTGCCCGTGGCAGGCACCGGCATTGCCGCCAGAGCGGTTGATCTCTTCCATGATGACAGAGGCTTCGGCCAAACCTAGCCCTGAGCCACCATATTCAGCGGGGATCATGGCCGCCAGCCAACCTGCTTTGGTCAAGGCAGTAACGAAGGCTTCTGGGTAGCCGCGTTGCGCATCGATTTCGCGGTGGTAGGTGTCAGGAAACTCGGCGCACAAGGCGCGCACGGCATCACGGATGTCTTGGTATTGATCAGGCTTTGTCTTAATCATGATGGTGCCTTTAAATTAAAAATGTACGGGGCTGATGGCTAGGTTGATGGGTGCTGCGTATGGGCAGTGGTTGCCACGTTAGGCGGGGGTGTCGCTCAAGCGGACCTCGCCGTTCATGGTGAGGTAGCCATCGTGGTCATTGGCCCAAACGTGCACGGTCTTGCCATCGGCTGATGGCTTGGCGTGTACTTGGAAGGGGTGTAAATCAAAGGTGGGACGTACCGCTTTGAACTCGAAGCCAGCAATCCAAGCGCCAGCCGCATGTCTGCGAACCAGGTCGACCAGGTAGGTCGCAATCAGCGGTCCATGCACGATGAGGCCGGGGTAGCCTTCCACTTCGGTGACGTAACGTCGGTCGTAGTGAATCCTATGGCCGTTGAAGGTGAGGGCAGAGTAGCGAAATAGCAGCACATCATCCGGTGTGATCTCACGGTGCCAAACGCTGTCCGTTGGGGCCATCGTGGGCTCAGGAACGGGGTCACTCGCCTGCGCGGCTGCGCGGTAGACGATGTCGTGTTCTTCGGTGACGGCGATGCCGTCTGCATTATGGAGGGCGTGTTTGACCAGTACAAACAGCAAGTCACCCGAACGCCCCGCTTTGTGCTTGACCGATGCGATAGTGGATTGACGCTCTATGCGTTGACCAAGACGCAAGGGGTTGTTTTGTGCAAAGGTGAGCCGACCACCGGCCCACATGCGACGCGGCAAAGGAATGGGGGGTAGAAAGCCACCGCGCTTGGCGTGGCCATCTGGGCCAATCTCGCTTTGGCGGTGTTGCGGTAGAAAGTACAGCCAGTGCCACATAGGCGGCAAGTCATCACCGTCCTGCGGGAGCGGATCGTCTCGGTCCAACATCGCGCTCATCGCGCGTACGGGCGCACGCGTGATGTCGTCGTTAAGAGCCTCCGTGTTGCCAATCCACGTTTGAAGATGGGCCAAGGTCTCTGGTGTGAGGGCGCTTGCGTCTGATTCCATAGCGTAAATGGGTGTGGCGTGGGTAGTGGATCTGGGCTGTGGTGTCTCGCCCGCAAAGCGGGCATGGCGCGCGCTTCACTGGGCAGACTTTATTTTGCCTGTTTTTTGTTGTGCGCTCAGTCACCGGTGTATTCCCCGGCCCGGCCGCTGCGGCATGCAGCCGCGCATCATGAAGGGTTAACGGCTTCCCATTGACCGAGCGGCAGTCCGTCTAGGGTGTGGTGCCCGATGGCGTAGCGAATCAGCCTGAGCGTGGGCAAGCCCACGGCAGCGGTCATGCGCCGCACTTGACGGTTTCGGCCCTCCCGAATGCGTAGCTCAATCCAATGGGTGGGTTGGTTGAGCCGCACACGTATGGGTGGGTCTCGGTGCCACAACCCGTCAGGCTCTGGCATGGCCTGCGCAAGGGCGGGTCGCGTCAAGCCGTCCTTGAGTCTGACGCCTTCTGATAATTGC
Organism: Methylobacillus sp.; assembly: GCA_018607835.1. Taxonomy (GTDB): domain Bacteria; phylum Pseudomonadota; class Gammaproteobacteria; order Burkholderiales; family Burkholderiaceae_C; genus RS62. The sequence continues at coordinate 8,563 of JABBAS010000012.1, forward strand.
GTCAGTTGCGCCTCGGTGGGCGTCCCATCAACTTGCACCCAATAGGTTTTCTCCAATTTGAATGCGGGGCTGGATAGCGTCGCTTGCAAATGCCCATCGTCGGTGAGCAGCAACAAGCCCTCGCTGTCGGCGTCTAAGCGTCCAGCGGCATAAACGTCCGGGAGGTCAATATGGTCTTTCAGTCCCTGCCAGCGGCCTTCTGGGGTGAATTGGCTCAAAACACCATAAGGCTTATTGAATCTGATCAGCATGAGAGCAGTCTATACGCGGCGGCCTAAATAAGCATGCCTAAAATGTCGGCATGGACATCATTACGCAATTCGCCACTCTTTTCTTTCACGCATCCAAAGATCCCGTCATCTGGCTAAGCCAGGTATTTGTCGTGGTTTTTCTGACCTTCGGTAGCAACCGTTTGCTGATGCGTGTGCTCGATAGCTTAAAAGCGCGATTCAAAAAAACGGCGTCGTTGTGGGACGATGTGATCTTGCAAGCCGTGCGTCTCCCGTTGCGTTTGGTCGTGTGGACGCTGGGCTTGACGGCGGTGCTGAGCGTGCTTGAAAACGTGTTTGCCAGCACGATGTTTAGCCTGTGGCCAGATATCCGCCGTGTGAGCTATATCGCTATCTTGGCGCTATTTTTCAGTCGATTTATCCACCAGGCGGAAGTCAATATCATCGACTTAAACCGCGCGAACAAGCCTATGGATGTGACGTCAGCACGCGCGGTGGCCACATTACTGCGTATCACGGTCGTCGCAATTGCCTTCTTGGTTATTTTGGAAACGGTGGGTTATTCGATATCAGGGGTACTGGCTTTTGGTGGCATGAGTGGTGTTGCTGTTGGCTTTGCAGCCAAGGACATGCTGTCAAATTTCTTTGGCGCCTTGATGATCTACTTGGACAAGCCCTTTTTGGTCGGCGATTGGATCTGTTCACCAGACCGAAAAATTGACGGAACGGTTGAGGACATCGGGTGGCGACTGACGCGCATACGTACGTTTGATAAGCGGCCGCTGTACATACCTAACTCCCTGTTCTCTAACATTGCGGTTGAGAACGCCTCACGCATGCAAAATCGCCGCATCTACGAGACAGTTGGCCTTCGCTACGATGACGCAAAGGTCTTAAAGGCAGTTATTGATGACGTGCGATTGATGTTGCAAACCCACCCCGAAATCGACCAAAACTCCACCATGATCGTGCAATTCAACGGCTATGGCGCCTCGGAGCTTGAGTTCATGGTCTACGTGTTCACCAAGACCACTGAATGGCTTAAATTTCAAGCGGTCAAGGAAGATGTGCTGTTCAAGATCATGGATGTCGTAGAGAAGCATGGCGCCGAGTTCGCGTTTCCCACACAAACCACGCACGTGGCGTCTGTTCCACCGGAACTGGCTGGTCGGGTCGAGCGCTAAAACAAGGCCGAGGCGACGACCTCGGCCCTGTATTTAGCTGCCAGTTAGCTTTTGCGCACCCCTGCGTTGGCCGCAGCCAAGGCAATCATGTTGACGAGTCGTCTAACGGTTGCCGAGGGATTCATGATGTGCACGGGTGCACTGCTGCCCATCAAAACGGGCCCCACCGTGACGCCGTCGCTGCTGGTCATTTTCAAGACGTTGAACAGGATGTTCGCGGAGTCGAGGTTGGGGCAGACGAGGACGTTGGCTGAGCCCTCCAGCGTGGTGCCCGGCAAGTAGCTCTTGCGCACCGCTTCGGACATGGCTGCATCCCCATGCATTTCACCGTCGCATGGCACGTCTGGGTTGCTCGCCACAAAGAGGTCGCGCGCGAGTCGCATTTTTTTAGCGGAAGCACTTTGGCTAGAGCCAAAGCTGGAGTGCGACAGGAACGCAACTTTTGGCGGAATACCGAAGCGTTGTACTTCGGCCACCGTCATGGCTGCAATTTCTGCCAGTTGCTGTGCGCTAGGCTCTTCGTTGACGTAAGTGTCCGCGATAAACAAAGTGCGCTCGCCAAGAACCAATGCGTTGCAGGTGCCGTAGGTGCTGGCGCCTTTGGCTTTACCGAGTACATCGTCGATGCGCGATAAGTGCGTGTCAAAGGTGCCAACCAACCCGCACAGCATGCCATCGGCATCGCCACGTGAGACCATGAGGGCGGCAATTAAGGTGTTTGAGCGGCGTACGGCGGCTTTCGCCATCTCTGGCGTGACACCGTTCCGGCCCATGATGGCTTGGTAATGCTCCCAGTAGCTGCGATAGCGTGGGTCGTCTTCGGGGTTGACCACCTCGACGTCTTGTCCAATGCGCATACGCAGTCCCGCTTTTAAGATGCGGGCCTCGATGACGGCAGGTCGGCCCACCAAAATGGGGGCGGCCAATTGCTCGTCTATCGCCTGTTGGCACGCGCGCAAGGCGCGCTCCTCTTCCCCGTCAGCGATGGCAATGCGCTTGTTTTCAGGCTTGGTGCTCGTCGCCGCATCGAAAACAGGCTGCATCAAAATACCGGTCTGATAGATGAAGCGTTGCAAACTCTGGCGGTAAAGCGCCATATCCTTGATCGGACGCGTTGCCACACCAGAGGCCTCAGCGGCGGCGGCGACCGCGGGTGCGATGCGCAGGATGAGACGCGAGTCAAATGGCTTGGGAATCAGATAGTCGGGGCCAAACACCAACTCTTCACCCGCATAGGCCGCTGCGACTTCATCACTGGTTTCTGCTTTGGCAAGGTCGGCGATTTCTCGGACACAGGCCAACTTCATTTCTTCGGTAATGGTGGTTGCACCGCAGTCCAAAGCGCCTCGGAAAATGTAAGGGAAGCACAGCACATTGTTCACTTGGTTGGGGTAGTCCGAGCGGCCCGTTGCGATGATGCAATCGGGACGTGCGGCTTTTGCCAACTCGGGGCGAATCTCAGGCTCGGGGTTGGCGAGCGCCAAAATGACCGGGCTCTTGGCCATGCTCTTGACCATGTCGACCGTCATGACGCCAGGCGCTGAGCAGCCTAAGAAAATATCAGCGCCATCCACGGCGTCAGCCAGCGTGCGTGCATCGCTGATCTGAGCGAAGCGCGCCTTTGACTCGTCGTAGCCACCGGGGCGGCCTTCGTAGATCAGCCCTTTTGAATCACACATGAAGATGTTTTTAGGCGAAACGCCCAAGCCCACCATCACGTCCAAGCAGGCGATCGCTGCGGCGCCAGCACCCGATACCGCAATTTTGACCTTTGTAATGTCCTTGCCCACCAACTCCATACCGTTCAACATCGCGGCGGCTGAGATGATGGCCGTACCGTGTTGGTCGTCATGGAAAACGGGGATGTCCATGCGCTCACGCAATTTTTTCTCGATATAAAAGCACTCAGGTGCCTTGATGTCTTCGAGGTTGATGCCGCCCAACGTAGGCTCCAAAGCGGCAATGATCTCGACCAACTTGTCTGGATCACGCTCAGCCAACTCGATGTCGAAGACGTCTATGCCTGCAAACTTCTTGAACAAACAGCCCTTGCCCTCCATCACGGGCTTACTGGCCAATGGCCCAATGTCGCCCAAGCCCAGCACCGCGGTCCCGTTGGTGATGACGCCAACCAAGTTGCCCCGCGATGTGTATTCTGCTGCCATGGCAGGATCTTTTTGGATCGCCAAGCAGGGGTAGGCGACGCCGGGGGAGTAAGCCAGTGATAGGTCGCGCTGATTAGACAGAGGCTTGGTTGGTGTGACCGATATTTTTCCGCGGTTAGGACTACGGTGGTATTCCAGCGCGGCATCGCGCAAGGTGTCTTCAGCTGACATATTGGTTTTTCCCCATTCTTCTTTATAGTTTGCGCAAACGCGGAAGGCTAGCTTAATAGATCTCTAAGTGTTCGTGCTATCACTTTGGTGGCGCGACGCAAATCGGCGAGGTCAACGCGTTCGTCTGCGCGCTTTGCATGAGACTCCAGAACCGTTCTGGGCCCGGCGCCGTAAATGACACCGGGGATACCCCGCTCCACATACAGGCGTACATCGGTGTACAGGGGCGTTCCCAGCGCGGGAATAGGCTCGCCAAACACGGTGGTCCCGTGGGTTTGTAATGCATCGACCAGTGGTTGGTTACCCGGCAGGGGCTTCATGGCCTCGCACATGAGTAAGCGCTTGATCTCAATTGAAATACCGGCATCGCTGCGCCCTTGGTTGAAGGCCGCCACCGCGTCGGCCATGACTTGGCGCAAGTTGGCTTCGACGTCAGCAGACTTTTCTTCCGGAATCATCCGCCTATCGAGTTTGAAGCTCACCTTGCCCGGCACCACATTGGTGTTGGTTCCGCCCGTGATCATGCCGACGTTTAGATACGGGTGGGTGATGCCCTCGACCTGAGAGTGCACCTGCTTGTAGAGCACGTTTTGCGCATACAGCTCGGTGAGGATGGCGTTGGCACCTTGCATGGCGTCGACGCCGCTTTCTGGAATGGCGGCGTGCGCCATGTTGCCGTGTACCGTGACTTCCATCTGTAGGCAGCCGTTGTGTGCGGTGATCACTTGGTAGCTAAAGCCGGCGGCAATCATCAGGTCCGGCTTGGTCAGGCCCTGAGACAGCAAGTAGTCTGGGCCAAGCAAACCACCAAACTCTTCGTCGTAGGTAAAGTGCAGCTCGACGTTGCCTTTGAGCGTCTCGCGGGTGCTGAGCGCCTCAATGGCTCGCAGGGCGAAGGTGAAGGTTGAAAAGTCGCACTTGCTCACCGCCGTTGCACGACCGTACATTTTGCCGTCCACGATATCGCCCGCATAGGGGTCGTGGGTCCAACCCTCACCCGGTGGAACCACGTCGCCGTGCGCGTTCAAGGCGATGGTCTTACCGCCGGTACCAAAGGGACGGCGAACGATCAGGTTGGTGAGGGTTTCTAGTCCGTTGGCGGTGACCAGCTCCTGTGGGGGCGCATGCTGCTCGGCGGTGTAGCCGAAGTCTTGCAGCAGCTCGGCAGTGCGCAAGGCGTGGGGCGTGTTGTTACCGGGTGGGGTATCGGTGGGGACCGCTACCAGCGCTTTGAAGAACTGGACTTGCTCATCAAAGTGTTGATCGATCCAGTCGTCTAATTGGGCGTAATCGCTTTCGTGGCGCATCGGATTCCTTCTTAATGGTGTGGGGTGCTTGGCTAGTGGGGTGACAGGTGCGTGAGCACATGCATCAACGCGTCAATGCTCAGTTGCATGTCGTCCGCAGTGGTGGACTCCAATGGGTTGTGGCTGATGCCCGCATTTTCTCCACGCACGAATAGCATGGCTTGCGGCATCACTTCATGCAGTTTCATGGCGTCGTGTCCGGCGCCACTGGGCATGCTGAAGACGGGTAGGCCTTGGGCCTTGACGGCATCCGACCAACGCTGTTGCCAGGCGGGATCGCTGGGTGCGGCAGATGCGCGAACGGTTTCGCTCAGTTGGTAGTCGACTTGGCGTGCTGTGCATATCGCGTCTAGCTTGCTCAGAATGTCAGATGCCAAGGCGTCGCGTTGTCCATCGTTGGGCGCGCGCATATCCAAGCTGAAGTGGCACTGACCCGGGACGACGTTGATAGACCCATTGGGGACATTGAGCATGCCAATGGTGGCGACGGAGTCACCGTCTTGTATGGCACGTTGCTCTGCGTAAACCGCGAACTCGGCCAGGGCGGCGACGGCGTCACGTCGGCGATCCATGGGGGTGGTTCCGGCGTGGCTAGCCATGCCATTGATTTGACCGACATAGCGAATGCTACCGTTGATGGAGGACACCACGCCCAGTGGCAAGTGCATCTCATTTAATACCGGGCCTTGCTCAATATGGACCTCTATGAACCCCAAGTAGTTGGCGGGGTTGCGTGCGAGTGCGGGAATGTCCTTGGGGTTGAGGCCTGCCTGTGCCATGGCGTCACGCATGGTGATGCCGTCTGCGTCGGTTTGGTCTAGCCACGCGTGGTTGAACTGTCCCACGACGGCGCCTGAGCCCAAGAAAGTGGCCTTGTATCGCTGACCCTCTTCTTCGGCAAAGCCAATGACTTCAAAGTGAAACGGCAGGCGTTGACCGGCGGCATGCAAGGTCTTAACGCAGGCCATGGGGGCGTAGATACCCAAACGCCCATCGTACTTACCGCCATTGCGCACGGTGTCGTAATGAGAGCCGGTCATGAGTGTTTTGGCGTTGGCATCTTCCGCGCGGTAGATGCCAACCACGTTACCCACCGCGTCGATTTCAACCTGATCAAAGCCACACGCCAACATATCGGCTTGCAATTGTTTCGCAACCGCTTGATGGGCTTCGGTGAGATAGGTCACGGTCAGTTCGCCGCGTGCGCTCGCACCACTATCGCTGTGCTGGGCTAAGGACTCTTGCCAATCCCACACCAAGTTGCCGAGGTGGGGCGCTTGTCCAAACTTGTCGTTGAGCCTGATCTCAGCGATTCGGTGTATGTTGCGTATGCACTCGGCCCGCTCATATTCTGGGTGACCATGCACCCGGCGCTCAAGCGTGGCAATGATTTGGGCCTTGCTCAAACCAAGGCCGCGTGGTCCGCGTACAGCCACAATGAACGGGAAGCCGAAGCGCGCGTTATAGGCGCTGTTGAGCGATTGAATGCGCTCAAATTCTTGCGGCGTGCACTGCGTGAGTCCAGCGGTTTGTTGTTCGTTTGTTGACTCTGCCGTTAGTGTGTTGGACACCATCGCTTTGCCCGCTAACTCCGGGTGGGCGCGTATGAGGGCCAGCTGGGCATCTTCGCCGCCCGCGTCTAACGTTTGTGCGAGCGCAAACTTGAGGGCGGCAAGGGTTGCAAAGGGACGCTGCGCCATGGCCTGCTCTGCTATCCATGGTGAGTGCTCATAGACGCCGTCTAGCAGGGCCACCGCTTCCGATAGCGGGGCGGTATTGAGTTGTTCAATCGTGAGGTGGGGCATGCGTCTATCTGTTCAAGCGTTTGAAGGGGTTATGCGGCGCAAGGGTGGGTGTCGCGCCAGTGGTTGGCAATGTCAATGCGTCGTGCCACCCAAACCTGTTCGTGTTGGCCGATGTAGTCCAAAAACCGCGTAATCGCCGCAATGCGCCCCGGGCGACCCAGCAACCGGCAGTGCATGCCAATGCTCATCATCTTGGGGCGGTTGAGGCCCTGGGGGTCTCCCTCCGCATAGAGACAGTCGAAGCTGTCCTTGAGGTACTGAAAGAAGGGGTCGCCGTAAGCGTAGCCTTGTGGCAGCGCAAACCGCATGTCGTTGCAGTCCAAGGTGTAGGGAACGATGAGTTGATGGCTGTCTGCGCCATCACTCTTACGTACCTTCATCCAAAAGGGCAGGTCATCCCCGTAGTAATCAGCGTCGTAGGCAAAGCCGCCAAAGTCGGCCACGATTTGGTGTGTGTTCGGGCTGTCTCTGCCGGTGTACCAGCCCAACGGACGTTCGCCGAGTAGACGGGTCATGATGGCCATGGCCTCGGCCATGTCCGCAGCCTCTTCGGCCTTTGGGGTGTTTTGGTAATGGATCCACTTTAAGCCGTGGCATGCCACTTCGTGCCCTAAATCAACAAAAGCTTGCGTAATATCGGGAGACCGCTGCAACGCAGTCGCGACACCAAAAATGGTGAGTGGGTAGCCTTTGGCTTCGAATGCGCGCAACAAACGCCAAACACCAGCGCGTGACCCGTACTCGTAAATGCCATCCATGCTCATGTGCCTATCGGGGTAGCTGGCTGGGTTGAACATTTCTGAGAGAAATTGTTCGGAGCCTGCGTCACCGTGCAGTACGTTGTTTTCGCCGCCTTCTTCGAAGTTCAAGACGAACTGAACCGCGATGCGCGCTTGAGATGGCCACTGCGCATGCGGGACGTCACGACCATAGCCGTGGAGATCGCGGGGGTAATCTTTGGTGCTGTCGTAAATCATGGTGTGCGGTACAAAAAGGGGCGGTTAAAAAAGGGGCGATTAAAAAAGGACGTATGGCGTTGTCTTACCAATTGCCCGCCGTAAACGTGAGGCTGCGCTCCACACCGTCAAGGTGTTCGGACATGAGGGCAAGGACACGTTGCTCGTCCTTCGCCTCCATGGCGTCAACCAATATCGTGTGTTCTTTACTTGAGCACGCAGCGTCTTGTGTGCTTTGGTACATCAAGGTGACCAGCGCACAGCGCGAGATCAGATCCTGCAGGATGTCTGCTAAGACCGCGTTGTCCAGCAACTCTGCGATGCGCACGTGGAAATTACCCAAGAGCTCGGTCCGCACACTGGGGTCGGTTTGTGAGACCGCTGCCTGTTCTTTTGCAATGTGGGCCCGCAGTATTTTGATTTTTTGTGGGGTGGCTGTACGCGCAAACTGCACGGCCATGTTGCACTCCAACATGCGCCTAACCGAGAACACCTGCCTGGCCTCTTCAACCGATGGGCTCGCCACGAACGCTCCCCGTGCTGGCTCCATACGGACGAGTCGGTTTTGACTCATGCGAAACAAGGCCTGACGCACCAGGGTGCGCGACACGTTGTGGTGATCGGCGAGCTTTTGCTCAGCGAGTTTGGTGCCCGGTTCTAGGCGGTGCTCGACAATTGCTTTGGTCAATGCCTTAACAATTAGGTCGGTGGATGAGGTTTCCATAGCGAAATAATAGCGGAACAACACAAAATTGTATACAATTTTTCTAACGCAAGTCAGGTCGCCTGTAAATTGAGAGGAAAGAAGCCCATGGGATTGAGTACACACGTTTTGGACACCATGCATGGTTGTCCTGCTGCTGGGATGGCGGTCACCTTACTGGCTACCGACGGGGCGACCGCCCAAGTTTTGAAGCAGTTCGTGCTCAACGCCGATGGTCGAAACCCCGATGGTCTGCTGATTGATCATGCGGCGCTTCGTCCCGGTACCTACCGCTTCGAGTTCGATGTGGCGGGCTATTTCGAGGCACGTGGCGTTGACTTGCCAAAACCCAATTTTCTGAACCGGGTGGGCATTGACTTTGGCGTTGCACAAGCGGACGCGCATTACCACGTGCCGCTGTTGGTGAGCCCTTGGAGTTATTCGACCTACCGGGGAAGTTAAGACCCTCAGACCTGCAACGCGCGACCCCACGTTTTGGTGTCGCGGTTATTTGCCGCGTTGTCCCTCGGTCAGGGTCGCCAGTTGAAACAGGCCTGACTGGTCATAAAGCCACACATCGGTGTACACCACGCCTGGCATGTGTATGGGGGCTGGGTAGGGCGCAGCCTGTTTTGCTATGCGCTCAATGTCGGCCATGATGTCCGGGCGGTGCCAAGGCGCACGCACCCAGCGCGAGGTGACGAATTCGCCGAGGCTGTCAATGTGAACCTCAAAGACGGCGACGGACGCAATGAGCGGCGGCAACCGGCCTTTGTAGATGCGTGTGGGGTAGGTGCGATAGAGATGCTCGGCGGCATCTCGGCGGTAATCCAACGGCGTGGTCGCGGTTGATGAAAAGTCGGGGCTGGGCTGTGGGGCTGGTTCAGCCAAGACAGGCGCTGATACGGCTAGCTCGGTGACGGGCGTGGCAACGGTTTGGCTGCCGGCCGCGCCGGCTGCCACCACGAGTGCCATGCAGATTGCGACGGCGTTAAGACCCCGAGGACGCAGCGAGCTGGCCCTATGCACAGGGCGGCGCGGCATGAGGTTGAGGGACGTGTCGGTCAAAAAGGGTGGGCATCACATGTTTAGAGCGGCGGCCGATCGCAAAATGCACAACGCACAATGCAAAACGCGAGATACAGAGCGTACCGCGCAAAAGTGTAACTGTTGTCAACGGTATATGGTTAAAAAGCCGGGCGTGTTGGCTTGTTGGTTGCGTACTTATGGCTGACTTTTGCGTGGACCCATCCGGTGGTGAGTCCGTACGTCGACCGGCCACGGCCGTTTTTTGCTCTGATAGCGTCAAGTCTTCGCTAAAATGATGTGCATTCCCCAACAGCCAGATGCGCCCACCGCAAAGCGAGGGTGTCGACGGCTCGTTTTTTATTTTGCTGTTTTCGGACCCCATGCATGACACAAGTTACCAACACCGTTCGTTTTGTTCTCGACGGTGAGATCATGGAGGCGCAAGGCGTGCGTCGAACGACCACCGTCTTGGACTATTTGCGCGACGATATTCAGCGCACAGGTACGAAAGAGGGTTGTGCCGAAGGGGACTGCGGTGCCTGCGTGATCATGGTCGGCGAGCTGAATGCAGCGGGCACAGGCATTGATTACAAGCCCGTGAACAGTTGCATACAGTTGCTGCCCGCGTTGGACGGCAAATCGCTGAAGACGGTGGAAAGTCTCAAGCGTGCGGACGGTAGTCTGCACCCCGTACAGTCCGCAATGGTTGACTGCCACGGCTCGCAGTGCGGCTTTTGTACGCCTGGTATCGTGATGAGCCTGACCAACATGGTGCAGACCAATACCAGCCCAACACGCAGCGATGTGGCGAACGCTCTGAGCGGCAATCTGTGCCGTTGCACGGGTTACATCCCCATTATTGACGCGGCCTTGAAGGCCTGCAGTCAACCCGTGGCAGCTTTGAAAGTGGACGACCAGGCCGATATTCCCCTCCTGAATGAGATTCGTCGCCCGCAGCACCCCACGCTCAGTTTGGATGGTGACATTGTGGTGCAACCCGTTGTCCGGACGCGCAAAGGCAGTGAGTTTGTGTCGCCCTCAACCGTCGATGAGGTGGCGGCTTACTTGACCTCGTTTCCGGATGCCAAGTTGCTCGCGGGCAGCACCGAGTTTGGCTTGCAGGTAAATAAGCAGTTCTTACGTCCAAAAAATATTTGCTATCTGGGCAATGTGACGTCGTTGGGGGAGGTCTCCGAGACGGCGCAGGCTTGGACCATTGGCGCGGCGGTGCCGTTAGCGACTGTCGAGGTGTTGGTGAAGAACGCCTACCCCGATTTTTCTGAGGTGTTGCGTCGTTTCGGCTCACCACCCATTCGCTCCACTGCCACGCTGGCTGGCAACATCGTGAATGGCTCGCCCATCGGTGACACCATGCCTTGCCTGATGGCTTTGGGCGCCACGCTGACCCTGCGCAAAGGCGCGGCCACCCGCAGTGTTGCGCTGCAAGATTTTTACACGGGCATGAAGCAGAGCGTTTTGCAAGCAGGTGAGTTTGTAACGGCGGTGGTACTGCCTAAACCCACGGCCAAACAGGTGTTCCGCGCGCACAAAATTTCCAAGCGATTTGAGCAAGACATTTCAGCAACGTGTTGTGCCGTCGCTTTTAGCCTGAACGGTGATGTCATGACGGATGTGCGCATCGCCTACAACGGCCTGGCACCATCGCCTTGCCGTGCCCCGAAGCTGGAGGCCGTCCTTGAGGGTAAAAACGCAGCCCAAGTGACGGCAGACGCCTTGGATGCCGCCATTGCCGCAAGCTTTACTGCGCGCGATGGCTTGCGTGCAACCTGGGCCTACCGCTCATTGGTTGCCCGTAATTTGGTCATGCAATTTGTTGAAGAAGCTGCCACGTCAGCACAGGAGGCCTAAGCCATGAACGCACCGACAGACATCAAAGCCCTCTTGACCGCTGGCCAACAAGGCAAAGAGTTAATTCACGAGTCCGCGCATCTGCACGTGACTGGCGAGGCGGACTATACCGATGACATCCCTGAGCACCGTGGCACGGTTTACGCCGCCATTATCAAGTCCCCCGTGGCGCACGGAGAGTTAATCGGCGAGGGTGTGGATCGCGAGGCGATTTTGGCGATGCACGGGGTGATTGCGGTGTTTACTGCGAAAGATATTCCTGGCGAAAACAACTGCGGCCCGATCATTCATGACGACCCTTTCTTGGCTGAAGGTACCGTTCAGTTCATTGGCCAGCCGGTAGCGGTGGTGGTGGCGCGTGACATGTTGTATGCGCGTGAGGCCGCGTTTAACGCCCAGGTCACGGTCAAGGAGCTCCCGGCCATCTTGACTATCGATGATGCGATGGCGGCACAACAATTTGTCATGCCCCCCAAAGGCATCACACGCGGAGATCCCGCGGGCGTGATGGCCAAGGCGCCTCGCCGTTTGCAAGGGGTGACCGAGTGTGGTCAGCAAGAGCAGTTTTATCTTGAGGGCCATATCAGCTATGCGGTCCCACGTGAAGACGGGCAACTCACACTGTATGTGTCTACCCAACACCCAGACGGCAACCAACGGGAGGCCGCTGCGGCGCTGAACCTGACCACGGCAGATGTGGAGGTCATTTGTCGTCGTATGGGCGGTGCGTTCGGTGGCAAGGAAGGCAATGCCAGCATCTTCTCGCAAAGCGCGGCCTTGGCAGCGCACAAGCTAAAGCGCCCAGTCAAGTTGCGAGTGAATCGCGACGACGACATGATGATCACGGGAAAACGTCACGACTTCCGATTGGCGTATGACATTGGCTTTGACGACGAGGGCCATATTTTGGCCGCCGACTTTGAGTTGGCGTCGCGCTGTGGTTATAGCTGTGACTTCTCAGGCCCTGTGAATGACCGTGCGGTCTTGCACATTGACAACTGCTATTACCTGCCCAACCTGCACATCATTAGCCACCGCTGTAAGACCAACACGCAGAGCGCCACCGCGTTTCGTGGTTTTGGCGGCCCCCAGGGTATGTTTGGCATTGAGACGGTGATCGAAGAAATCGCAACCACGCTGGGTAAAGATCCCGTGGAGATTCGACTCAAGAATCTGTACCGCGATCCGTCGGTGTCTGGCGACGCTCAAAGCATGGTCACTCAGTATGGGCAAACCATTGAGGACTTCGTGGCAGACAAAGTCATTGACCAGCTGTTGAACGAAAGTAAGTATTACGCGCGTCGTCAAGAGGTAGCGGCCTTCAATGCAAACAGCCGTTATCGCAAGCGCGGTTTGTCCTTGGTGCCCTTGAAATTTGGTATCTCGTTTACGGCGACCATGCTGAATCAGGGTGGTGCGTTGGTGAACATATACATGGATGGCTCCGTGGTCGTGAACCACGGTGGTACGGAGATGGGGCAGGGCCTCAATACCAAAATGGCGCAGGTTGCGACCGACGCGCTGGGCGTTGACTTTAAGTTGGTTCGCGTCACAGCAACCGATACGCAAAAGGTGCCCAATGCGTCTGCAACCGCAGCGTCCAGTGGTGCCGACATCAACGGCGCAGCCGTTGCCAACGCCTGTGGCCCATTGCGTGAACGTTTGCAAGCGGTCGCTGCGAATATGTTGGGCTGTGAGCCCAGCAACGTCCGCATCGAAGGCGGCCAAGCGATGCGTGCCGACGGCAGCTCTGACCAAGTGGTTGCATGGAAAGACCTCGCCAAGCAGGCGTGGTTGGACCGCGTAAGCCTGAGCTCCAGCGGCTTCTACATGACGCCTGACATTGCCTACGACTTCATGACCTTGCAGGGCAAGGCGTTCTATTATTTCTGCTACGGCGCAGCGGTTACGGAAACAGAAATTGACACCCGCACCGGCGAGTGGTGGCTGACAGGCGTGGACATCGTGCACGACGCGGGTCAGTCCATCAACCCCGCCATTGACAAGGGTCAGATCGAGGGTGCCTACGTGCAGGGCATGGGTTGGCTCACGATGGAAGAGATTATTTGGGACAAAAAGGGCAAGTTGTTGACCCATGGCCCCAGCACCTACAAGATCCCGGTGGCGGGTGACATTCCCTCGCATTTCAATGTGTCGTTCTTTGCCAATCAAAACGTCAAGCCTACGCCGTTCCGCAGCAAAGCGGTGGGCGAGCCGCCACTCATGCTCGCGCTGTCCGCCTACTTCTCACTGCGGGATGCGGTGGGTGCCGTGGCACCGGGCAAGGTGGTTCAAATGGATGCGCCTGCCACGCCCGAGTGCGTGCTGATGGCTTGCGAGGCGATCAAGCGCGCCTAACGCAGTGATCGCCAATGACCTTGCGCGTGCGCGTGCCCTGCTTGGCACCTGCACCCTCGTGGTGGTGCGTGTGGGGCAGGTGCAGGGGTCTGTACCGCGTGAAACGGGGGCATGGATGGTGGTATCCACGGACCACGTCATAGGCACCATTGGTGGCGGGCGATTGGAGTGGGATGCCATTGCGTACGCGCGGCATTTTATGGCCGGTGTGCGTCAGCCAACGGGGGCTGCCAACACGCCACTTTCCGACGCGTCTCTGACGGATAGTAAACACTTCAAGCTCGGCCCGTCCTTGGGGCAGTGTTGTGGCGGGGCGCTGGATATTCTGTTTGAAACCATTCCCGCCACCTTGACGCCTGAGCGGCAGGCCCAGTGGCTGCAGGCCCTTGATGTGCCTCGCCAACCCATCGCCTTGTTTGGCGGTGGTCACGTGGGACACGCCCTTGAGATGGCGATGCGGGCATTGCCCTTTGACCTGTTCTGGGTGGATAGCCGCGACGGTATCTTTCCCGATGACCTACCCCCGCATGTGCTGGCCGAGCACTCTAGCCCCGTGCACGATGCGGTGGCTGATATCAAGCCAGGCGCATGGGTCTTGATCATGAGCTTTAGCCATGCAGAGGACTTAGACGTGCTCCTCGCCTGCCTCGCGCGTCAGCGGGCCCACGGTGACCTACCATTTATTGGGCTTATCGGTAGCGCCACCAAGTGGGCGAGCTTTTCCAGCCGCGCTCGCGCCAGAGGCTTCACGCCGTCCGAGCTCGATCACATCACCTGTCCCATTGGTCTACCGGGCATCGCGGGGAAAGAGCCCGCGGTCATCGCCGCGAGCGTGGTGGCCCAGCTCTTGGGCTTGCGCGCAGCGTAAGCTACGTAGCCACTTCCGCGTATTTTTAGTTCGCTTTGGGTAGGTTGCGGGGTTTCCCCTAGGTGCATATTTTGACGAGCGGCGCCATCATGGGGGAACATCCTCAAAATGGGGGTGTATCGCGGAAGTGGCGTTTTTGTCGCCCATCCAGCGGGCTATATTTGAAACCGCATTGTTTTTTGCTTACAGGAGAGACGAGAGATGCAAGTGCAACTAACCGTTAATGGCAAAGCCGTTAAGGCCGACGTGCCGGATAACACCCTATTGGTCGAGATGCTGCGTGAAAATCTCAGCCTGACCGGGACGCACGTGGGCTGCGATACCTCTCAGTGCGGCGCATGTACCGTCATCATGAATGGCGACGCTGTGAAGTCATGTAGCGTTTTGGTCGCTCAGGCACAGGGCGCTAGCGTAGAAACCATTGAAGGCTTGGCCGAAGCCGACGGCACGCTGCACCCGATGCAAGCGGCCTTTAAAGAGTGTCACGGCCTGCAGTGCGGCTTCTGTACGCCCGGCATGGTCATGAGTGCAGTCGATCTCGTGAACAAGAATCCCAAGGTGAGCGAGGGCGAGATTCGCGACTGCCTGGAAGGCAACATTTGCCGTTGCACGGGCTATCAAAATATCGTTAAAGCCGTCGCCATGGGACGCGACAACATGGTCGGCTGAGCGCTGGCTGCATCGATTTGTTAAGCCGTTGGGATGCATAGCGGCTTGCCTGTTTTTTGACCATTGAGGAGTTTTCATCATGGGTGCTTCAGATTTTGCTAACTTGCCGCACATCGGCGAGTCTGTCCTGCGCAAAGAGGACGTTCGCTTCCTGACCGGTGCAGGTCAGTACACAGACGACATCAAAATTGCGAATCAAACGCAAGCGATATTCGTCCGATCACCACACGCCCACGCCAACGTGAAGAGCGTAAATACCGAGCGCGCGCTGGCGATGCCAGGCGTGGTGGCGGTGTTTACTGGCAAGGACATCGACGGAAAAATGGGGGGGTTGCCCTGCGGTTGGTTGATCAATAACAGTGCGGATGGCACGCCCATGGCGGAGCCGCCACATCCTATCTTGGCGATCGACAAGGTGCGCTACGTTGGCGACCATGTGGCCATGGTGGTGGCTGAAACGCTGCAACAAGCCAAAGACGCTGCGGAAGCGGTGGACGTGGTTTACGACGTGTTGCCCGCTTCCGTAAGCTGCGCGCAGGCCAAGGTCGGTGCGCCGTTGCACGCAGAGTCTGCTAACAACAACTGCTACAAGTGGGCGCTGGGCGATAAAAGCGCGGTGGACTCGGCCTTCCAGAGCGCGGCGCATGTGACGCGTCTCGATTTGGTGAATAACCGCTTGATACCCAATGCCATGGAGCCTCGCGCGGCCATCGGCCTGTATAACCGTGCCAGTGACGAGTACACCCTGTACGTCGCCAATCAAAACCCACACGTTGAGCGCTTGTTAATGACGGCGTTCGTGCTCAGCTTGCCCGAGCACAAGGTGCGCGTTATTGCCCCAGACGTTGGCGGTGGTTTTGGATCCAAAATTTACCTGTACGCCGAAGACGTGGCGCTCACATGGGCCTCCAAGCAAATCAACCGCCCTATTAAGTGGACGGCGGATCGTGGCGAGGCTTTCTTGAGCGACGCCCATGGTCGTGACCACGTGAGCACGGCCGAGATGGCGATGGATAAGGACGGTAATTTTTTAGCGATGCGTGTGCACACGGATGCAAACTTGGGTGCGTATCTCTCGACATTCGCGACCGCTGTGCCCACCATCTTGTATGCGACATTGCTGGCAGGTCAATACACGACGCCTCAGATTTACGTCGAGGTTGATTCTTGGTTTACGAACACCGCGCCTGTCGATGCGTATCGTGGTGCAGGTCGTCCTGAGGCCACGTATTTGGTGGAACGCCTCGTGTCGCGTTGCGCGTGGGAGATGGGGTTGTCGCAAGCGGAAATCCGCAAGCGTAACTTCATTTCATCTTTCCCTTACCAGACCCCAGTGGCGTTGCAGTACGACACGGGTGACTTCCATACCTTGATGGATAAGGCCAATAAACTCGGTGACGTTGATGGCTTCGAGGCACGAAAGACCGCATCGGCGGCTAAGGGCTTGTTGCGTGGTATCGGCTACTCCAGCTATATCGAGGCGTGCGGCCTGGCTCCCAGTAATATCGCCGGTGCCTTGGGCGCGCGTGCGGGCTTGTTTGAGTGTGGCGAAGTGCGGGTTCACCCCACGGGTAGCGTGACGGTCTTTACCGGTTCGCATAGCCATGGTCAAGGCCACGAGACCACGTTTGCACAAGTCGTTGCTGCCCGTTTGGGTATTGAGGTGGATCAAGTTGATATCGTGCACGGTGATACGGGGCGCGTACCGTTCGGTATGGGTACCTACGGTTCGCGCTCGATTTCTGTGGGCGGTGCTGCCATCATGCTGGCGCTCGATAAGATTGAAACCAAAGCCAAAAAAATCGCGGCCCACTTGCTGGAATCTAGCGATGCCGATATCGAGTTTGCCAACGGTGAATTCACGGTGAAGGGTACCGATAAAAAAGTACCTTTTGGGCAGGTTGCGCTCACCGCGTATGTGCCACACAACTATCCTTTGGATAAGTTGGAGCCTGGTCTGAACGAGACGGCGTTTTACGACCCCACCAACTTCACGTTCCCAGCGGGCACCTATATTTGCGAGGTCGAAATTGACCCGGCCACCGGCACCACGCGCGTTGATTCATTCACAGCAGTGGATGACTTCGGAACCATCATCAACCCCATGATTGTGTTGGGACAGGTTCACGGCGGCTTGGCGCAAGGTATTGGTCAGGCATTGCTAGAGAATTGCGTCTACGACGAGGAGACTGGCCAGTTGCTGACGGGTAGCTTCATGGACTACACCATGCCACGCGCGGATGACTTCCCAGAGTTCAAGATTGACAACAACAGCACGCCATGTACCCATAACTCATTGGGTACCAAGGGCTGCGGTGAGGCGGGTGCCATTGGCTCACCGCCAGCAGTGATCAATGCGGTGCTTGATGCGCTGCGCGACGTCGGTGTGACGGACTTTGATATGCCTGCGTCGCCTGGCCGCGTTTGGGCAGCGATTCAGAAAGCAAAGGCCTAAGCGCCACGCCATCTCACAGCATTTACCAATTGGAGTAACAATATGTACACATTTGAATATAAAAGCGCCTCTAGCGTGGACGATGCCGTTAAGGCTATGGGCGAGGGCGCTCAGATACTGGCCGGCGGACAGACGCTACTAGCGACGATGAAGCAGCGTTTGGCAGCGCCAAGCGCCTTGGTGGATTTGGGCAAGATCAGCGGCCTCAGCGGTATCAAAAAAGAGGGCAATCACCTGGTGATTGGTGCGATGACGTCTCACGCGGATGTTGCCAATGACCCCACCGTTCAGAGCACCATTCCTGCGTTGGCTGCGTTGGCAAGTCAAATTGGTGACCGTCAGGTGCGCGCGCGCGGCACCTTGGGCGGTTCAGTGGCTAACAACGACCCCGCGGCCTGCTACCCCAGCGCGGTGTTGGCGCTGAATGCGACGGTTCACACCAACAAGCGAACCATTGCGGCGGATGACTTCTTCCAAGGGATGTACACCACCGCGTTGGAAGAGGGAGAAATGATCACCGCAATTGCGTTCGAGATTCCCGAAAAGGCGAACTACATGAAGTTCAAGCAGTCGGCCTCTCGCTTTGCGCTCGTCGGTGTGTTTGTGGCCAAGTCGAGCGCAGGTGCTCGGGTTGCCGTGACAGGCGCCGCCTCGTGCGTATTCCGTCACGCCGGGCTGGAGCAGGCACTGTCGGCTAACTTCTCGCCCAGCGCGGTGAGCGGTGTTGCTGTGGATGCAGGGGATCTGAACAGCGATATTCACGCCAATGCGGCGTATCGCGCAAGCCTGATCTCTGTGATGACCGAGCGCGCAGTGGCGGCAGCTAACGGCTAAGGTAAGCCTTAGAATTCGTCAAGAGTCTTGTTCGAGGGTGTTTCTGTGAAGTCTGTTGACGATTTAATAAGTGCCTTGCAGTCTGTTGGCTATTACGCCGACAGACGCTTGGCAACCGCTGTTTTTTTGGCCATGCGTTTGCAACGCCCCTTGCTACTGGAGGGCGAGCCGGGTGTTGGTAAAACAGAGCTGGCAAAGGCCTTGTCTGCGGTGCTTTCTCGCGACCTGATTCGCTTGCAATGCTACGACGGCATGGAGCAGCGGGAGGCACTGTACGAGTGGAACTACACCGCGCAGCTGATCCACATGCGTGCAGCAGAGAGCGCTGTGGCGGCTAAAGGCCTGTCGTCTGAAGGCGTCGCGACACTCGAAAAAGAGGTCTATGACGTAAAGTATCTGATCAGCCGCCCGTTGCTGCAAGCCTTGCAGGCGCCAGCGCCCGGCGCCGTTTTGCTGATAGATGAGGTTGATCGCGCCGACCAGCCTTTTGAGGCCTTTTTATTAGAGTACCTCGGTGAGTACCAAGTGACCATTCCCGAGATGGGCACGGTGAAGGCGACCAGCCAACCGCTCACGATACTCACCAGTAACCGCACGCGCGAGCTAAATGACGCGGTGAAACGGCGTTGCCTCTACCACTGGTTGGACTACCCTAGCCGCGAGCGTGAGCTGGATATTGTTCGGGCGCGCGTGCCCGAAGCCAGTGAGATGTTGTCGGCGCAAGTGGCGAGCATGGTGCAGCAGTTGCGTACACAGCCATTTGCCGGCGCCTTCCAGCGCGCCCCAGGCATTGCCGAAAGCGTTGATTGGGCCAAGGCGTTGGTTGCGATGGACACCTTGGTGGTTGATCCCGAGGTCATGCAAGATACCGCGGGTATTTTGTTCAAGCAGCGTGATGACATCGCTGCCATGACACAGGCGCTGGCGGGTGACCTGCTAGAGGCAGCGGCGGCCAGCGAGCAAGACGCTAAGGCGGGCGGCCTGACGCCGCGCCCGACGCCACCGAGCGCGGCATCACTGATGTGAATTTATGACGGTCACTGCGGAGCCAAGCCATGCCTTGGGGGATGCGCGCACGGGCAAGATGCCTGGCAATGTACTTGGGTTTTGTCGTGCCTTGCGACGTGCGGGCCTGACCTTAGATAGCGCCCGTATTGCGCTCTCCATTAAGGCACTGGACACAGTGGGTTTACAAAATCGCGGGGATGTCGCTGCCGCAATGGAGTCGGTGTTGGTACACCGTGGTCAAGACCGTTTTATTTTCCGCGAGCTGTTTGATGCGTATTTTCGAGATCCGAAGATGGCGAATCAGTTGTTGGCACAAATGCTTCCGACCGCTCAGGGTCAGTCTGCCCCCGACAATCGGCGTGCACGTGTTCGCGAAGCACTTAACCCTCCGAAGATCGCACCGAAAGACAGTCCGCCTCAGTCAGAGACGCCGATTGAGCTGGATGCGGCGATGACCGCCAGCGAGGCCAATCGCCTGCGTTATGCCGACTTCAACACCTTGACAGCGAGTGAGTATCAGTTGATTTCGCAGCTGGTGCAAGATATTCCGCTGCCGCTTCCTAAGTGGCGAAGCCGTCGTTTACAAGCGTCACCGCGTGGTTCGCGCTTGGACTGGGGCAAGTTACTGAGGCAGAGTGCGCAGGGCTATGGCGTCCCGCCCAAATTGCCTCGGCGAGCCCGCAAGGATATGCCACCGCAGTTGCTCATATTTGTGGATGTGTCCGGGTCAATGGAGCGCTACGCGCGCCTGTTATTGGCTTTTCTGCATGCGGCGACCCAGGCGAAGCCCGGTGGGCGCGTCATGCCCGTTCGGCATGTTTTTGCCTTTGGGACCCAACTGACGCCTCTCACCCAAGCCTTTAACGAAGGGGATGCTGATGCCATGTTTGCGCACGTTAACCAATGCGTCTCGGATTTTGCGGGTGGGACGCAATTGGGCCAGAGCCTAGAGCAGTTTCAGCGTGGGCACGGTCGTATCTTATCTAGTGGGCGGACGGTATGTCTTATCATCTCGGATGGCTTAGACACGGGGTCGGATACGGTTTTGGAGCAGGCCTTAAATTGGTTAAAGTTACGCAGTGACCGTCTGTTGTGGTTGAATCCGTTGTTGCGTTTCGAGCAATACACGCCCACCGCACGCGGGGCCACTGTCTTAAGTCGCAACGTCGATGCGATGCTGGCTGTTCATAATGTGGATAGCTTGAAAATGCTGGCGCAGAGTATTGCGGCAGTGATGCGGGCCTGAAGAGGCCGGCGTCGATTTATTTTTTGTATAAGGAGTAGTTACATGCAGATGCAAGGTAGTCGCGAGTTGATCGTGTCGCAACAAATTGCTTGGGATGCGCTGAATGACCCTGAGGTTTTAAAGGCCTGCATCCCGGGTTGTGATCGCGTGGAGTTGAGCGGCGACAACCAATACAACATTGGCATGGCGCTCAAAATTGGTCCTGTCTCCGCAAAATTCACTGGTGTGATCAACTTACTCGACGTCGAGGCGCCTCGCTCTTATCGACTCAAGTTTGAAGGTCAGGGCGGTCCCGCCGGGTTCGGCAAGGGGGAGTCAAAGGTGGTCCTTGAGCCCACGGCCACCGGTTGCTTATTGACGTATACCGTCGAGGCGCAAGTAGGCGGCAAGGTGGCCCAGTTGGGTCAACGTCTAATCGATGGGGCGGCGAGCAAGATGGCCGACGACTTCTTTAAGCGTTTTGACGCCCATATGGTGACGCATCATGGCGAGGCGATCAGCTCTGCAGCCGGTGAAGCCGAGGGAGCCGATGCGGAGACAGCACCCCCCGCATCAGGGAAAGATACGCCCAGCAACGGTGCGTCACTGAAATGGTTGGCCCGGTTGGCTGTGTTGGGCTTGGTTGTTTGGTACGTCATTTCGCAGCAGTAAGGGTACCCATGGAAAATTTGGATATCACGGTCCTAAGAACGCTGCAAGACTGGCGTGCCCAAGGTCGTCGGGCGTTGTTGGCGACAGTGATTCGGACTTGGGGCTCGTCGCCTCGACCCGTGGGATCCATCATGGCCATGCGCGATGACGGCGCCGTAGTGGGTTCTGTTTCCGGTGGGTGCATTGAAGATGATTTGATCAACCGCTACACCGCGGCTTACAACGCGGTGGATGCAGCGATTCCTATGGGGGCGCCTGAGCGCGTGCGCTACGGCGTGACGGCTGACGAGGCACACCGCTTTGGGCTGCCTTGCGGCGGGACCTTGGAGTTGCTGCTGGAGTTTGACCCCAACGCCGCCGACCTGCAAGCCTTGACGGCGACGCTAGATGACGGCCGTCTGGTTCAACGTCAGGTTACGCTTGAATCCGGTGCCGTGCAGTTGACGCCTTGTGACGTCCCCTCGGTTTTGCGTGTCTCTGACGAGGCGCTCGTTAACACCTTTGGCCCAGGCTACCGCATGCTAATCATCGGTGCGGGGCAGTTGAGTGAATACCTAGCGACCATGGCCTTGTTCAGTGGCTTCTCTGTCACGGTGTGTGATCCCCGCGAAGAATATCGGGGTGCGTGGAATGTGCCCGGTGCAAAAGTGGTGAGTACCATGCCCGACGACGAGGTCGTGGCCTTTAAGCCCGACTCTCGCAGCTGTGTCGTCGCACTAACGCACGACCCCAAGCTCGATGACTTGGCCTTGTTAGAGGCCCTTGGTACGGCGGCCTTTTATGTGGGCGCCATTGGTTCGCGCCGCAATGATGAGTCAAGGCGTGAACGCATGATCACGCACTTTGATCAGACCACTGAGACGCTGGCTCGTTTACGTGGGCCAGTAGGCATTTACATAGGCAGCAAGACGCCGCCTGAAATTGCGGTGAGTGTGATGGCGGAGGTACTGGCCGTTAAGAACGGTGTGTCCTTGCCGCGTGATCTGATGGTGGGGCAGGCCAAGACCAAGCTCGATGTCGCTCCCAACGATGACGGTGACCTTGTTTGCGGTGTACCCGAGGCAAGCTAAGTCGCCTTCATTTGGTGGCGTGCCAAAACGCCTGTCCGCTTAAAAGACCCAAGTAGGTCAGAACCAGCGAGCCGGCAAGGTTGGTGGCCACGTTGGCTAGCGCACTACCCGCATGGCCATCAGCGAGTAACTGGATGGTTTCTAGCGAAAACGTGGAAAAGGTGGTCAGGGCACCCACGAATCCGGTGATCAATAGCAAACGCCAAATAGGATCGATCCCCGGCTGGCTGTGAAGCCACACATAACCAATGCCAATGAGGTAGGCGCCGATACAGTTGGACGCCAAGGTCCCCCATCCGATGCCGACATGCCCTGCCACGTTTAGCCACTGGCCTAGCGCCCATCGGGCGATCGCGCCCAAGCTGGCGCCTATGGATAAAGCGATCACCGTGTTCATGTCTGGCGTACTCCTTGATGCATTTCTGACCGGTCGGCTTGACATATTACACGTCTGTCGACGATGTCGTCGACCTCACAGACCGGTCAGCGCCAAGCAGCTTTATACGCCTTGTAACGCCATTGCTTGGGGTGCTCCCTAGGGCTTGTACGGCATGGCGTCGACTCTGAGCCCCTGAGCAGAAAACTTAGCAGCAGCTTTAGGCCCAACGCCTTTCACGCGTGTGATCAGATCGTGCCAGTCGGTAAATTTTTTCTGCTCGCGTGCGGCAACCATGAGTGCCGAGACCTTGGGGCCAATACCCTTGATACGTTCTAAAGCGGCGATGTCACCCGTATTGACGTTGACGGCAGCCATTACGAGACTCGTGGCAAGGCTGAGTGCCAGCGCGATGAGTGTTCTTAGCATGATTTTCTCCTGGTTCGTAGCCAAAACCGCTGAGATTAGCGGGGCTACCAACCAGTGTGAGGACGTGTCTGCACGTGACGGTACTAGCGCTTGTCCGTAGGGGTGCTCAGGCACGAGGGGATCATCACAACTCTTCTACCCGTCTAGGCGGGAAGGTTTCCCAGCCCTGACAACCAGGGCATTGCCAGAAGTATTTCTTAGCTTCAAACCCGCAAGCCGCGCATCGGTAGCGTGTTAGCGGCGCCGCCGCTTGATCAATGGCACGCCCAATCAAGGGGTTTTGCACGTTGGTAGTTGTTTTGTCTGCTGCGGTTTGCCCCGCTTGTGCCAGCGCCTGCACCTTGATCAAGTTAGCAATAGTTGCCAAGGATGGATGCCGCTCTAAATGAGAAAAGTGCAAGGTCAAGGCATTTTCGGGTTGCAGCGCACTGAGGGCCAAAGTGACATCGATATTCGCCTGTTGCTGGTTGGCGGCGGCTAGCAGTTGGTGTACCTCAGCGGTGTCGTTGGCGACATGACCCAGCTCGACCAAGCGTTGTGCGATGAGCGGCAGCGTGGCGGGTGCGCGCTTGGCCAACTGCACCAGTAGTGATAAGGCGGCCTTGTTATCCCCTTGGGTGGCGCGGACCGCACTAAGGGCGATGTAGCCGCGTGCGCTGTCAGGTGTCAGTCGTATGGCTTGCTCCAACGCCTGCGTCGCAATTTCTGTGCGACCTGCCTGCAGGGCTACATCAGCGAGCTCGCAGTGGTAGTGAGACCGGCGGGCTGAAAAACTACCTTGCTCACCAGACTCTAGCGTCTTGGCAATTTGAATCGCCTGCTCCCAGTCGCGGCTACGCTCGTATATGGCCAGCAGCGCCAGCCTCGCCTCCGTCGCGTAGGCGGTATCGTCTAATTTTCTTAAGGCGGCTTCGGCACGATCCAATAAGCCCGCCTTCAAGAAGTCCATGGCCAGGCCATGCTGCGCACGGTGCCGGTCGGCTTGATTCAAATCGCTTCTTGCAAGCAGGTGTTCGTGCACGCGCACCGCGCGGTCGTAGTCACCCCGTCGTCTAAACAGGTTGCCTAGGGCGAAATGAAGTTCGCTGGTCTCGGGGTCGTGTTGTACGGCCTCTATGAAGGCGTCAATGGCTTGGTCTTGCTGCTCGTTCAATAAAAAATTGAGGCCACGAAAGTAAGCTTTCGGTGCCTCCTGCTCGGAGCGCCGCCATTGCCGCACATCCACGCGAGAAGCGACCCAGCCTAGCCCAAATACAGCGGGAAGCAGCCACAGTAGGGTGGTGGCATCAAATACCCAGTTCATCGTTCAAATCGCTGGTTGGTTTCTTGCTGCTGGCGGCGGGGGGAGGCGCGGCTAAGCGCTGCGCTTCGCTGTGTGCTTTGTTGGCTTGCGTGTTCGCGTGTTTGGCTGCGCGACGCTGGCCCATCCATAGCGGTGTCATCGCTGACACGCCAAAGATAATGCCAAGTATGAAGGCGCTACACAATGCCCACACCAAAGAGGTATCCCACGCTTTACCTGGCAAGAAGTGGACGATGACGGCTTGTTGATTGCTCAGTGCAAAGGCGACGACCGCCAGAAATATGACGATTCGGATGAGCCAGAAAAATGGTTTCATGAGGTGTCCCTTTTAGGGCGATATCTTTCGGGTGTAAGCGCTAGGCAGACCTTCATTCTAGTGTGGCATTTAGCTAACTAACACTGCAGATTTGATCTGTATAAATACGGCCTGACCCGGGTGTAGTTGCAAGGTGTCCTGCGCGCGGCGCGTGATGCGCGCACTCAGTGGGGTCGCACCGCATCGCAGGCTGACCAGAACCTGCGCTTGGTCGGGTAGGGGGTGACATGCGGTGAGCGTGGCCGGCAGCACATTCTGTATCGTGGTGCGTGGTGTCTGACTGGGCGCATCGAGATTGATACTGACGTCTTTCGCGCCAATGCGCAGTCGCACCGACTCTCCCAGACGCAGGCGTTGTGCCGCATCGGTAATCCATAGGGTGCCGCCATCGAAGGCGACGGACGCCATGCGCCATTGCGGTGCGAGGGTAGACACGTGTCCGCTGATCAGCGCGCCTGCGTCATCGCCCATAACGCTTGCCAGCTCGGCGTCGGCAAACACCTGTTGTGGGTCACCACTGGCCTTTACTTGCCCTGCATCCATGATCACCAAGTGGTCGGCTAGGCGACTCACCTCATCGGCACTGTGTGTGACGTACAGGGCCGGAATTCCCAGTTCATCGCGTAAGCGCTCAAGCCAGGGCAGCACCTCGCCTCGGCGCTTCACATCGATGGAGGCCAGGGGTTCGTCCATGAGTAGCAACTGCGGTTGGGTGGCGAGTGCACGCGCGATTGCCACGCGTTGCCGCTCGCCACCTGACAAGTCAACGGCGCCGCGCTCTTCAAGGTGGGCCAAGTCCAGCAACGCAATGGCCTCGCGCAGGGCAAGGTCCTCGCGGGCGCTGCGCAGGCCGAAACGCAGGTTGTCCCGCACATTGAGGTGAGGCAACAAGCTCGCTTCTTGGAACACGTAGCCGAGCGCCCGTTGCCAAGTGGGTAAAAAGGCGCGCGCGATATCGTCTTGCCAGACGGTGTCGCCTATTTTTATGTGGGCGTTATAGGGGCGCTCTAAGCCAGCAACGGCACGTAAAAGACTGGTTTTTCCACTGCCCGACGCGCCATAAACCACGGTAATACCTTGTCCGGGCAGGGTCAAATCGACGTTCACTTGGAACGCTGGCCGTTGCAGCGATAGCCGGATTTGAATGGCCTGCGGTGTCTGGGCGTTGTCCATGGCTTAGCCGCGTTCGTGGTCGGTAGCAGCGGCGCTAGACGGTGCTAACGTGAGGGCGCTTTGTGAGCCGCTGTGGCGATGTAGCCAGCTTAGGGTCAAGAGCACACCAAATGAAAACACCACCATGGTGCCCGCCAGCCAATGGGCTTGGGTGTAGGCCATCGCTTCCACATGGCCATATATCTCGGTGGAGACCACCCGTGTCTCACCTGGAATATTCCCGCCAATCATGAGCACTACACCAAATTCCCCAACGGTATGAGCGAAGCTGAGAATGGTGGCCGTGAGGAAGCCGGGCTTAGCCAGGGGCAGGGCGATGGCAATAAATGATTTCCACGGACTGGCGCGCAACGTCGCTGCGACTTCGAAGGGACGCTTGCCAATTGCCTGAAAGGCATGCTGTATGGGCTGGACGGCGAAGGGTAGCGAGAACACCACTGACCCGATGACCAAGCCCGTAAAGCTAAATGACAGCCGACCCAAACCCAACGCCGCGGCCCACTGCCCGATGACGCCATTGGGGCTCAGCAGTAGCAACAAGTAAAAGCCAAGCACGGTTGGCGGTAATACCAGTGGCAAAGCGACCAAGGCCGACACGACCCCTCGCCACGCAGACACGGTGGTTGCTAGCCACCATGCGATGGGGGTGGACAGCAACAGCAGGACGATGGTGGTGACCGTGGCGAGCTGCAGCGTGAGACCAATGGCCTGCAGCGATGCGGCATCAAGTGCCATGGCAGAAACGGAGCTCATAGCGCTATTCTAAGTACCCGAGCTCAGCGATACGCGCGCGCGCTGCAGGGCTCTTGAGAAAGGCCATGAAGGCCACAGTGGCGGGGTTGTTCACGCCGTTGTTGAGCACGACCATGTCCTGCTTTAAGGGCGCGTAAAGCGCCTGTGGGACCAACCAGACGGTTGCTTGATCGGCCTTGCCGGCTGCTTTGAGTTGGGAAAAGGCAAGGAAGCCCGCGTCTGCGGCACCAACGGCGACGAACTGGTAGGTTTGCGCAATGCTGTCCCCAAAGACCAAAAATGGCTGAGCCGGCTGCCAGGTCTGGGTGTGTGTGAGCGCCTCGACCGCAGCCCGACCATAAGGTGCGAGCTTGGGCTCAGCGATGGCAATGTGTCTTAACTTGCCCGAGCGGATGGCCGCCCAGGGACCGTGTTGCGTAATGGGGTCGTCGGTGATGGGTTGTTGCGACCAAAAAGCCAGCAGGCCTTGCGCGTAGGTGTGCAGGCTGCTTGCCTGCGCGCGTCCGTCGCTGACGAGACGTGCGGGTGTGGCTTGGTCTGCCGCTAACAACGCGTCGAAGGGTGCGCCATAGGTAATTTGGGCGTATAGCTTCCCCGTGGAACCCAGTGCGACGGCTACGCGATGCGGGCTGTTGGCCTCGAATGCTTGCACCAACACCTTAATAGGTGCTGCAAAATTGGACGCCACGGCGATGCGTGTCGTACCCGCATGAGCGCTCACCGTTAGGCTCGTCATGGCCAGCGCGAGTAGCATGCAGTAACCCCCACGCAACCACCGCAGATGGCGACGCAATTGCGTATGTGTAGAGGGAAAGACGGGGGGAGAGGGCATGAAAAATTATAGTTTCGTGGCGAGGTCGTGGTTCTGCGCGGTTACGATAGCCTTATGAAAAAAACCTTTGATTTGCGGGTGCCAGGCAAACAGCCTGACCGGTTGTTGGACGCCGCTAAAAACGATATTCGTAAATACATCAAGCGTTGCCGTTCCCGCGATCTTCCAGCAGGTAAGCACTTTTGGACCTTTGATTGTCTTCTCGGCGCGGATGAGGCCACAGCGCAAGCTGTTCACCCGCAGCAGTTGACCGAGGTGATCAATACCTTGGTGGCTGGCGGCGCAACGGCGCTGTTTGCGTCAATAGAGCCGCAGGCAACTGCCCGAGTCTACAAAAACGTGGCTGAACCGTGGTCCCCGGACGCGCCAACGTCTAGCGCTTCGGATGTGGAAATCGATGCGGACAGGGATGCTGGTGTCGGCCCAGAGGCCGCTGACGACTCAGCGCAGCACTAAGGTCGCCATTGGGTTGGCGCGCAAGATGCTATTGGTATTGCTTCCAAATAGAAAGTGACGAACCGGGTGGTGCTGGCTCACACCCATTACCAGTAAGTCAGCGCCCACTGTCTGTGCCTGTTGTGCGATCACCTGCGGGGTATCACCGGGCACATACGCAGACGTGACCTTGAAACCCGCCTCGCCCAGCACGCTCTCAGCCCATTGCAGTTGCTTTTTTTGCTCGCGTTCTTGACGTGGTTTTGGTGTCCCCGACATCAGTACATGCACTGGCAAGCCCTTTAGCAAGGGACTCGCTGCCAGAGTTCTAATGGCATTTCGGGTGGCACTGCGTCCGTCGAACGCAAATAATACGTGGCTGGGCGCCGCAAAGGTACGCACCGTCAGCAGGACGGGGCAGCGCAACGTTCTCACCAATTCACTGGCTGTTCTGCTGATATCCCGTGCGGTGTTGTCAGCGGGTGTGGACTCGCCATAGCGCCCCATGACCACGGCGCTGGACTCATCTGCAAGGTCTTTTAGGGTGCTCGTCAAGGTGCCATGACGTTGGCGGGTATCCATGCGTTGCAGTCCACGGCTTGCCGCGTGCTCTCGCAGCCGACTCAGAAAAAGGCGGCCATGCTCCCGCGCCATTTTGCTTTTAGAGGCGTCTTCCCGTGACAAGTTCTCCAGGAGTTGCTCCTGCGCATCGAAGCCAATGGCACCACTCAGGTCCTCGCTTTCTGCGGTTTCCAAGTGTCGGTCAAGGACGTGTAAAAACTCGACGGCCGTGGCGGTTTGCCCGGCAAGCCAAACGGCTCCTTCCAGCACCCCTTCGCTGTGATCGGACTGGTCAACGCAGGCAATAATTTTTTGATCGTCTAATAACATCGTAGTCCTTGCTTAGTGCAGCGCCGTCGGCGTCTCATCCGCTTTATCGTGCTGGCCGAAGCGGTCAATCATGGTGGCGCTGGCCTCGTTTAATCCGATCACTTCAACGTCGGTACCTTCGCGGCGAAACTTGATCACGGCCTTATCGAGCGCACTCACCGCCGTGACATCCCAGAAGTGGGCACGACTGACATCGATGCGCACCGCATCGATGACTTCTTTGTAATCAAAGGCGTTCACAAAGCGCTCGCTAGAGGCGAAAAACACCTGTCCAGTAACCGTGTAGTCACGCACCAGTCCATCGGCATCGGCTTGCGAGGTCACGTTTAATACGCGGCCGACCTTGTGGGCGAAAAAGAAGCCAGACAGCAAGACACCAGCCAGCACGCCCTTGGCCAAGTCATGGGTGGCAACGACCACCACGACGGTGGCGAGCATCACCAAGGTAGAACTCTTGGGGTTGGTGTTTAGGTTTCGTATCGAGGCCCAATTAAATGTGCCGATGGAAACCATGATCATGACGGCGACCAAAGCCGCCATGGGAATCATGGCAACCCAATCACCTAAGAAAACCACCATGATCAGCAGCAAGATGCCCGCTGTGAGTGTGGAGAGCCGGCCGCGACCACCTGACTTGATGTTGATCACGGATTGACCGATCATGGCGCAACCCGCCATACCACCCATAAAGCCTGAAAAAATGTTGGAGACGCCCTGACCCACGCATTCGCGGTTTTTATCGCTTGGCGTATCGGTTAGATCGTCAACGATGGACGCGGTCATCATGGACTCCAACAGCCCCACAACGGCCATGGTCGCCGAGACGGGGAAGATGATGGTCAGGGTCTCCCAGTTCAAGGGCATGTCTGGGAATAAGAAAATAGGCAGGCTGTCAGGCAACTCACCCATATCGCCGACCGTACGCACGTCCAATCCCAATCCAATGGACAAGGCCGTCAAAACCAAGATCGTCACCAGAGGCGATGGGATGCTTCGGGTAATGAATGGGAACAGGTAAATAATGCCCAAGCCGCCCGCTGTCATGGCGTACACCACCCAGGTGACATTGATGAGCTCAGGCAGTTGCGCCATGAATATCAGGATCGCGAGGGCGTTCACAAAGCCCGTGATCACCGATCGCGAGACAAAGCGCATCAGCGAGCCCAAGCGCAGCCAGCCAGCCGCAATTTGGAGCAAGCCGGTCAAAATCGTTGCGCCAAGCAGGTACTGCAAGCCGTGTTCCTTGACCAAAAACACCATCAACAAGGCCATGGCGCCAGTAGCGGCTGAGATCATGCCCGGACGCCCTCCCATGAACGCACTGACGAAGGCGATACAAAACGAGGCGTAGAGACCGACTTTCGGGTCAACACCCGCGATGATAGAGAAGGCAATGGCTTCGGGGATGAGGGCTAAGGCCACCACCAAACCGGCGAGCAAGTCGTTACGGGTGTTGGATAGCCATTCTTGGCGCAAGTGATTCATTGAAGCGGTTGGTCAGCGGCATATCGAGGTGTATGCCTAGGGCAGAGGGCGAGCGGCTTGAGCCGTCAGCGCAGGTGAGGCGGGAGCCGGTTTCAACACACGGCGTCGCCATTGCGAAGCGTCTATTTTAGACGCTAGAGCCGAAAGAGCCCGTCGCGCGTCGCTGTGACGCTAAAAGCCGTCTTTCCTAACGGGGGCTTAACGCCTATGAGCCCGTTAATGCGGCGCGGATTTTTCGGTGCTTGAGCTTGTCCAGCCACCACTGCAGTGCGGGGCCAATGGGGCCATGAGTCGGCGTACGCCACGCGTAGGCAACGTTGGCAACGCGCCCCGGTTGCGCGAGCTGCTTCGGGACTAAGGCACCCGACGCAATGTGGGCTCTTGCCAGCGACTCGGGTAGATAGCCACAGCCAAGCCCCGCCATTTGTGCGGCGAGCTTGAGTGCCATGTTGGGCACGGTCAGCGTATCTTGCCCTAGCAAGACGTTATGGGTCAGGCCTTGCCCGCTGGATACCGAGTCTGCTACGGTAACCACGCGGTGTGCCCCGCGCTGTTCGTCTGAGAGCGGCTCAGGGGCGTTGGCCAAGGGGTGATGGCGGGCGACGGCAAATACAAAGGGTATTTTTCCTAGGGGCGCGTGCTGGATGCCCGCAAACTGAGCCTGTTCAGGAAAGACGCCGATGGCGAGGTCAGAGTGGCCGCTTGCAAGCGACTCCGTGACGCCACTCAGCACCTCTACGCGCAATTTGATGCGGGTGGGCGCATTAAGCGCATAGAACTGCTCAAGGAGGTCAAACAAAGGCTCGGTTGCCACCACGTTATCGGCGACCAACACCAACTGGGATTCCCAACCGTGCGCCACCCGTCTCACGCGCAGGGCCACGGCTTCAAGCTCCGCCAACAGATGGACGCTGGCGCGCAAGAGCTCCTGGCCAGCGGGCGTCAGCTGGGCGCGGCGAGTCGATCGGTCAATGAGTAGGACATCTAGCAATTCCTCCATCCGACGCAATCGATAAGAGAGGGCGCTGGGAACGACACCCAAGCGTCGCGCCGCGGCCGCAAGGCTGCCGCTC
The DNA here is from genome assembly GCA_018607835.1 of Methylobacillus sp. Classification (GTDB taxonomy): domain Bacteria; phylum Pseudomonadota; class Gammaproteobacteria; order Burkholderiales; family Burkholderiaceae_C; genus RS62. The sequence goes on from JABBAS010000012.1 coordinate 40,207, forward strand.
TCGGCTATGGTGGCGAGCAAATGCAGGTTTTCTGACGACAGTGCGTTGCGAATGGATTGCATGTCGGTATATTACATTCAAATTATTTGATGATAGAGATCAATTAATTGCGATAAATTTAATCGTTAGTTCATTAGAATTTGATCAACAAGTTAAAAAGGAGTGGGGTATGTTGCACGTTAGACGCGCTGCCGAGCGCGGCCAAGCTGATCATGGTTGGCTGAAGAGCCAGCATTCGTTCTCGTTCGCCGAATACCACGACCCGGCTTTTATGGGCTGGGGTAATCTGCGTGTGATCAACGAAGACCGGATTGCGGCGGGAACAGGTTTTGGAACCCATGGCCACCGCGACATGGAGATTGTGAGCTACGTCATCTCCGGCAATTTGGCCCACAAAGACAATATGGGCAACGTGAAGGGCATTCCGCCGGGTGATGTCCAGCGCATGAGTGCGGGCACGGGCGTGACGCACAGTGAGTTCAACCATGCGGACAACCAAGAAACCCATTTCTTGCAAATCTGGCTGCTACCGCACACGGCGGGTATTGCGCCGGGCTACGAGCAAAAGCGTTTCGAATCGACACAAAAGCGTGGTCAACTGTGTTTGGTTGCGGACCCAGAAGGGAAGGACGGCGCGGTGACTATTCACAGCAATGCCCGCATCTACTCGGGTCTGTTTAATGGCGAGGAGTCAGCCAACATCGCGCTAGACCCACAACGCAAAGCCTATGTGCAAGTCGTTAAAGGCCGCGTCACGGTGGCGGGCAATGCGCTTGAGCAAGGTGACGGCCTATTGGTTGCTGAGGAGTCCAGCTTGCAGTTCACGCAGGGTGATGGCGCTGAGGTGCTATTGTTTGACTTACAGGCCTAACCGCGGCTTGTCTATTTTTTTCACTGAAGGAGTTTCTATGTCATTGCTAGCTAATTCGGGCGCCTTACTGGGACGCCTCCTGGTCGCCGCCTTATTCATCCCTGCAGGTCTGAGCAAAATCGGGGGGTTCGAGGGCACCGTGGGGTATATCGCATCGGTTGGTTTGCCGTTGGCCACCGTCGCGGCGGTCGTGGCCATCGCTGTGGAGGTACTGGGCGGTGCGGCCCTCCTTTTAGGCTGGCGGACAAAGCAAGCAGCGCTGATCTTGGCTGTGTTTACGTTGGTTGCAACGGTACTGTTCCACAACTTTTGGGCTATGCCCGCAGAACAAGCGTTTATGCAGCAACTCATGTTCATGAAAAACATCGCCGTGGTGGGTGGCTTGTTGGTGCTGGCCTCGCTTGGTGGTGGTCAATGGGGTCTTACTCGCGAGACACCAAGCAACTAACAGTTGCGGGTCACCACGGGGTGGCCTCTTCATTTCTTTTTTACCTATTTCTAGGAGGCGCTCATGTCTGAAACGGCAATACCCCCATCTACGGAGACGGCGGCGACTGCGGTCGCTATGCGTGCCGTGGCGCGCGTGAGCGCCATGCCACATCATGCTTTCGACGACAGCACCTTTGCGCACATGCTGCGGGTTGAGCCCGCTGCGTTAATCGACCCTTTTCTAGGTATCGATGCGTTCAATATGCCGCAAAGCTACTTTTTGCCACACCCGCATGGGGGCATGAGCGCAATCACCTTGTTGTTCGACGACTCCCCCGGGGGCGTGCGCAACCGTGACTCGCAAGGCGATGATTCAAACATTCGCCCGGGCGACTTGCATTGGACGCAAGCCGGTAAGGGCATCATTCACGAAGAGACCCCAGCAGAACCTGGCCAGGCCGCCGTGGGTTTGCAGATTTTTGTCAACATGGCTGCGCAACACAAGTATGTGGACGCCGCCGTATTTAAAGTGGCGCGTGCGGCGATGCCCACTGGCCGCGTGGATGACGCCACGGTCGTCGCGGTGGCGGGTGCCTTGCCCGGGACCGAGCAGTATTCGCCGATAGACAGCGACCCCCGCTGGGCAACCCATGTGGGGATCCTGGATGTGCGTGTGGATGCCAATGGCTCGGTACGCTTACCCGTTCCACCTGACCACAATGTTTTCTTTATCTGGCACGCAGGCGACCTGGTGCTCGGTGGCGAGGTGCATTCGACACCGGTGTCTGTGCTTTGGCAAGGTGGTAACGCCACGAATGCGCCCACGATCGCCTTGCAAGCAGGTGCCAAGGGGCTGCGTGGCGTGGTCTTTCATGGCAAGCCAATCGGCGAGCCGGTGTTTCCGCATGGCCCGTTTACGGGGAATAGCAAACAGGACATTTTGAATTACATGCAGGCCTACCACGATGGTGAAATGGGCGTGCTAGAGGCGTCTTTCTCTCGTTAATTATTTGGAGTCTGTGATGGCAAGGGTCGTGGTGGTTTATTTTTCTGGTTACGGGCACACCCAGCGTGTCGCGGAGTCCGTGGCGGCTGGCGCCCAGGCAGAACTCATTGAGATTGACCTGGACGGGAACTTATCGGACACCCAATGGGATGCGCTGGATGCGGCAGATGCCCTCATCATGGGATCGCCCACCTACATGGGTACCGTCGCGTGGCAGTTTAAGAAGTTTGCAGATGTGTCCTCAAAACGCTGGTACGCCAGCAAGTGGAAAAACAAGGTGGCTGGCGGTTTCACCATCTCCGGTAATCCCAGCGGCGATAAGTTGTCGACACTGCAATACCTCGTTACCTTTGCCATGCAACACGGCATGATTTGGGTGGGACAAGGGGAGATGAACAACGGCACGATCAATCGACTGGGCTCGACGATGGGGGTCATGGCCCAGGTTGGCAGCACCGAGCCCGCAGCGAATATTCCCCAAGGTGACTTGGAGACAGCCGAGGGCTACGGTGCGCGTTTGGCCGCCATAACAGCTAAGTTAGCCCCCTGATGACTGCGCCAGCGGCGCGGCAAGTCCACTAAGATAAGGCATGCACGCTTTAGAGTTCTTACCCCTGATGGATTGGCTGGCCCTGATTCTGTTCTTTGCAGCCTGGATGGGCTATGCATGGTTTGCTGGTCGGGGGCACGAAGATGGAACGACCTTGTTACACCGCACCAACTTGTATCGTCGCTACTGGCTGATGCAAGCCACGTTCCGTGACCCGCGGATGTTGGACGGTCTCATTACGCAAAATCTATCGGCGACGCCCGCCTTTTTTTCGTCCACCACCATCATCATCATTGGTGGTTTGTTGGCCGTTATGGGGGCCTCTGAGCAAGTGAGTGTGCTGGTCGAGGGTATTCCGTTTGTGCGCGGCACCAGCGTGGAGGTGTTTGACCTCAAGCTGCTATTGGTTGTTGGCATTTATGTGTACGCGTTTTTCCGCTTTAGCTGGTCCATGCGTCTGTACACGTTTGTCGCCCTTGCGATTGGCGCGATGCCGCCGCCGGCTGACTTTGAGACGGGTAAATTTAATCGGGAAAAGCATGCAACCCGAGCCAGTGCGCTGGTGGGCTTAGCGGCCGAGGCCTTTAACAGCGGATTACGCGCGTATTACATGAGCTTCGCCGCGATGGCTTGGGTCTTTTCGGGCACCGCCTTTATGATCGGCACGGTGTCGGTCATTTTCATCTTGTATCGACGGGAGTTTCGCTCAGACGTGTTGAATGTCTTGACGAACTAATTTTTTGCATTTACCGCCTTTTAAATAGACCGCATGACGACCACGCACCCTTTCACCCATTTGCGCTTACACACCGAATTTTCGGTAGTTGATGGGGCGGTGCGGATTCCAGATGCCATCAAAGCCGCAGCAAACGATCACCAGCCTGCCCTTGCGGTCTCGGATTTAAACAACCTGTTTGGTGCGATTAAGTTCTACAAAAAGGCGCGTAATGCGGGTCTGAAGCCGATATTAGGTGCTGAAATTTTTATGGCGGGTTTGCCGGGGGACGCAGAACCGGTGAGTGCGATGCCAGGGCAGCTTCCCGTGCTTTCTCGGGTCGTTCTGCTCGTACAGAGCAACCAAGGCTATCTCAACCTGTGTGAGTTGTTGGCGCGCGCTTGGACGCAAGGCGACGGCAAAGCACAGCCCGCTGTGCAGTGGGCATGGTTGCAGGAGCTCAATGCCGGGCTGATGATGCTTTCGGGCGCACAGGCGGGCCCGGTAGGACGGGCGTTGCTAGCGGGTGACGAGCGCCGCGCGAGTCAGTTAGCTCTGCAGTTTGCCGAGACCTTCACCCACCGCTTTTATCTGGAAATCCAACGCGCGGGGCGTGACGAGGACGAGCGCCATGTGTCGGCGTGTGTGTCGTTGGCCGCACATCTGGGGTTACCCGTGGTGGCCACGCACCCCATTCAGTTCTTGGGGCCGGATGATTTCGAGAGCCACGAAGCCCGCGTTTGTATTGCTGAAGGTGAAATGCTGGCTAACCGCCGCCGGGTGCGTCGCTTCACGCGGGAACAGTACTTCAAGTCCACGCAAGAGATGCAGGCGCTGTTTGCGGATGTGCCTAGCGCGCTGCGCAATACCGTTGAGATCGCCAAGCGTTGCAGCGTCACGCTGACGCTGGGTCAGCCCCAACTCCCCAATTTCCCCACCCCACTGGTGGATGGCACACCCATGCCGATAGCGGACTACTTTCGCCAGTTGTCCCACGAGGGCTTACAAAAGCGCTTGGCGCACCTGTACCCAGATGCCAGCAAGCGGGCTGCCGAGGAGGCGCGTTACGTCCAACGGCTGGACTTTGAGATTGAGACGATTCTCAACATGGGCTTCCCTGGTTACTTCTTGATCGTGGGCGACTTCATTCGTTGGGCAAAAGAGAATGGCTGTCCTGTTGGCCCGGGTCGTGGGTCTGGTGCGGGTTCATTGGTGGCCTACTCATTGGGCATTACCGACCTAGACCCGCTGCAGTTCAACTTGCTTTTCGAGCGATTTTTGAATCCCGAGCGGGTCTCGATGCCCGACTTCGATATTGACTTCTGCCAGTCCAATCGGGACCGCGTCATTGAGTACGTGAAAGAAAAATACGGTCGCAATGCGGTCAGTCAAATCGTGACGTTCGGCACCATGGCTGCGCGTGCGGCGATTCGTGATGTCGGTCGCGTCATGGATTTTCCCTACGGTTTCTGTGACAGCATCTCCAAGCTGATACCGAACAAACCAGGCACGCACATCACGATTGCCGAGGCGATTGAGAAAGAGCCACAACTCGCGGAGCGACTGGAGCGCGAGGAAGATGTACGTACGCTGCTGGACATGGCTCAAAAGCTAGAAGGCATGACACGCAACGTCGGCATGCATGCGGGTGGTGTGCTGATTGCGCCCGGCAAGCTCACCGATTTTTGCCCGCTGTATCAGCAACCGGGTAGCGAGGCTGCTGTCAGCCAGTTTGATAAAGACGATGTCGAGGATGTGGGCTTGGTGAAGTTCGACTTCTTGGGCTTGGCCACGCTGACCATCTTGGAGCTCGCGCGCGACTTCATCCGAACGCGCCATAAGGGTCAGGAAGATTTCTCTTTCGATAACGTACCCATTGATGACGCCAGGGTCTACGCCCTGTTTTCACGCGGACAGACCGAGGCGGTTTTTCAGTTTGAAAGTCGGGGTATGCAGGGTATGTTGCGCGATGCACGCCCCAGCCGCTTGGAGGATCTGATTGCGCTCAACGCCTTGTACCGACCGGGCCCCATGGACTTGATTCCCACGTTTGTCGCGCGCAAGCACGGTCGTGAGGTGGTGGTCTACCCCCACCCCCTGGTGGAGGCGGTGCTCTCTGAGACCTACGGCATCATGGTGTACCAAGAGCAGGTGATGCAGGTGGCACAGGTGCTGGCAGGCTACTCTTTAGGTGGCGCTGATATGTTGCGCCGCGCCATGGGTAAAAAGAAGCTTGAAGAGATGGTCAAGCAGCGCAGTCTGTTCCGTGAGGGCGCAGCGAAGCAAGCTATCTCGCAAGACAAGGCCGACGAAATCTTCGATTTGATGGAGAGCTTCGCAGGCTACGGATTTAACAAGTCCCATGCCGCCGCCTACTCCTTGTTGGCCTACCACACGGCGTGGCTGAAGGTGCATTTCACGGCAGAGTTTTACGCTGCGAACATGACGGTTGAAATGGGTGATACCGACAAGCTGCGTGTCCTCCATGCCGACGCGCTAGACATGAAGATCACGTTTGAGCCGCCAGATGTCAACCGCGGCGTGTACCGATTTATTCCCGTCGATGACACCTGTGTGCGCTACGGTTTGGGCGCTATTAGGGGCACAGGTGAGCAGGCAATTACTGCCATGGTCGCGGCCCGTGAGGCCGATGGGCCGTTCACCTCGCTCTATGACTTTGCGGCCCGTGTAGACAAACAACGTATGAACAGGCGCACGGTAGAGGCCTTAATCAAGGCGGGCGCATTTGATTCGATTGAACGCAACCGTGCGAGCTTGATGGCCAGCGTAGAGCGTGCGTTTGATTACGCCGCCGCGCAAGCGGCCAATGCGAATCAGGTGGGTTTGTTCGATATGGACGCCGATGCCCATGGTTCAAGTTCACAAGAGCCTGAGTTGGTTGCAACTGTTCCGTGGGGCGTCAAAGAGCGGTTGACGCAAGAGAAGACGGCGGTTGGTTTCTTTCTGTCTGGCCATTTATTTGATGAGGTGTCCGGTGAGGTGAGACGCTTTGTCAAGATGCGTATTGGTGACCTAGTCGACTCACGCGACACCCTGACGTTGGCGGGTATCGTGACGGACCTGCGCGTCATCAGCGGTCAACGCGGGCGACTGGGTATCTTTAAGTTAGATGACAAGAGTGGCGCGATTGAGGCGAGCGTTGACGAGAACATGTTGAACCAATACCGCCACCTGATCAAAGACGATGAGTTTGTGGTCTTGCAGGTAACGGCGCAGCCAGATCGTTTTTCAGGGGGTTTGCGCTTGAAGGTGCATCAGATTTGGAGTTTGGCCGACGCGCGGTGCCGCTTTGGCAAGTACCTGAAGGTCAAGGTCAACGGACATGCGCCCGACGTGCGACGTTTGGTGGCCGAATTCCCGCCGCATAGGGAGATGACTGAGCACGGTGACGTTGATCGTGGCTTGCGCGTGCGCCTGCACGTGCTGCGTTCCGGTGCGGAATGTGAGTTGGCCTTGGCGGAGAACGCGCGCTTTTATCCAAGCGACGCGGCATTGGCCAGTTGGTGCGCGCAAGCGCACCAACAAGAGGCCAAGATCATCTACGAGTAACGGTCGCGCACGGCCGGCCTTGGAGGCCGTGCCTGCGTGCTTATGCCGCTTTGGTAATAGGGCCGTCGCCACTAAAGCGGTCGAGTAGCACGTAGATTACTGGTGTGATGAACAGTGTCACCACCTGCGACAGTATCAGCCCGCCAACAACCGCCAAACCCAGCGGCTGGCGCAGTTCGGCGCCAGCGCCAGCGCCGAGTGCAATCGGTAGGGCGCCAATTGCTGCAGTGAGCGTGGTCATCATGATGGGGCGGAAGCGTAGCAAGCAAGCTTGGCGCATCGCATCGTTTGCCGCTAAACCTTGCTCACGCTGGGCTTGCAAGGCAAAGTCGATCATCATGATCGCGTTCTTTTTCACAATACCAATCAGCATGAGCAAGCCGATCGTCGCGATGAGTGTCAGATCTTGCCCGAAGAACTGCAGCGTCAACAAGCCGCCTACGACCGCTGATGGGAGGCCTGCAAGAATCGTGATGGGGTGAATGAAACTCTCGTACAGCATGCCTAGCAAAATATAGATCACGACCAACGCGGCCAGCAATAAAACGACTTGGCTGGTTTGTGATGACTGAAATACCGCAGCATCCCCACCGTAACTGGTGATGACACTAGCGGGCAGGTTCATGTCTTTTACATAGCCATCCAATGCCTTGGTGGCTTCGCCTAGCGGGACGTTGGGTGCCAAGTTAAAGCTCAAGGTCACCGCTTGCAACTGCCCTTGGTGGTTGATGCTGGTGGGTCCCAAGGTCCGCTTAACGCTGGCAAACGCGCTCAAGGGCACCAATTCGCCAGAGGCCGTTCTCAGGTGCAGTTGCATCAGGTCAAGTTCACTCTGCCCCTTGGGGTTGTCGATAGTGAGTATGACGGACCACGCGCCACTGTCGGTGTAAATGCTCGCCACTTGGCGCTCACCAAAGGCGGAGTACATCATGGTGCGCAGTGACTGGCTGCTGATACCTAGGCGCTGTGCGCGCTCTTTGTCGACGACGATCTCTGCTTGCAAGGCCTTGTTTTCGGCGTCTGAGTTGACATCGGTAAAGCGCTCGTCCGACTTCATGGCGTCCGAGACACGATCCACCCATGCCTCTAGGTCACCGCCGTTCACACTCTGCAAGGTGTATTGATAGCGGCTGCGACTCATGCGGCCACCCACACGCAAGTTCTGTAAGGGTATAAAAAACACCTTAACGCCGGGGACGCTGCCGGCCGCACGGCGCAACTCGCCCAAGACCTGCTTGATGTCACCGCGCTCTGACTTTGGCTTCAGTGAGATAAACATGCGCCCCGTGTTGCCGCCAAATACGGCGGCCGCCATATTGCCCACGGCAGCGACGCCCTGCGTGCGCTGAGCCACTTCATCAAGTTGACGCTGCATGGTGGCCGGACCAACATCTTGGCTACCCACCACCGTTGCCATCACTTGCCCAATGTCTTCTGATGGGAAAAAACCTTTGGGCATGACGGTAAACAGGTAGACCGTGAGTGCAACGCTTCCTAACGTCACCGACACCATCGTTTTGCGGTGAGCCAGTGCCCAGTCCAAAGCGCGTGCATAGCCACGCAACGTGCCTTGGAAAATAAATTCAAACCAAGCGGTTCCACGATAGGCGATGGACTGCTCCGCTTGTTCGCGGGTTTCGTGTTTTAGAAACCGGCTGCACAACATAGGTACAAGCGTCAGAGACACCACAGCGGAAACCAAGATAGCCAAGCCCACGATGACTGCGAATTCATGGAACAACAATCCTATGGTTCCGGGCATGAAGAAGATGGGTATCAGGACCGCGACCAAGGAGATGGAGATGGAGACAATCGTGAATGCCACTTCGCGCGCGCCTTTGATGGCGGCCGCAAAGGGCGCCATACCCTCTTCAATGTGGCGCACGATGTTCTCCAACATCACGATGGCATCGTCAACCACCAGACCGACCGCGAGCGTGATACCGAGTAGCGATATGTTGTTTAAGCTGTAGCCCATGTAGTACAGCAACGACATGGCTGCGATCAGTGAGATCGGGATGGAAAGTGTCGGAATAATGGTTGCTGACAGGCGGCGTAAAAATAAGAAAATAACCAACACGACCAAGGCGATGGTGAGCGCCAAGGTGAAATAAATATCGTGCAAAGCCTCTCGTATGGACTCACCACGGTCATTCAATGAGTGCAGCTTGACGTCGGGTGGCAACTGCTCGGCTAACTTCGGCATGGCGGCATAAATTGCCTCGATCACGGCCACGGTGTTGGCATCTGGTTGTCGTTGGACACCGAGAATGACCGAGGGTGTGCCGTTGTAGCGGCTTAGGCTGCGTTCATTCTCTGAGCCATCACGGATGGTCGCGACATCGCGCAAGTAAACCGGTGTACCCCCGCGCATGGCCACAATCAGGTTGCGAAACTCTGCAGCTGATTCAAGCTGGGTGTTCGCCTCAATGATGAGCGTTTGCCCTGAACCTTGGATTTGGCCCATCGCCGAGTTGGCGTTGGTGGCCCGGATGGAAGCGGCAACGTCATCAAGTGTCAAGCCGCGTAGCGCAAGTTCTTGGGGGTTGGCTTCGACGCGCACGGCATAGCGCTTAGCTCCCCATACAGACACCTGTGCCACGCCGTTGATCGTTGATAGGGAGGGGGATACCAAGTTTTCCGCAAAATCGGTTACCTGCACCAAACTCATGGTCGGTGAGCTGAGTGCCAAAATTAAGATGGGGGCATCCGCGGGGTTGACTTTACGGTAGCTGGGAAGGTCAGTCATCTCCGCTGGTAGCGCACGCTGTGTGCGCAGCAACGCGGACTGTACGTCGCCAGCGGCCGCGTCAATATTGCGGTCTGCAGAGAATTCCAGTGTGATGGAGGTGCGGCCCAAAGAACTGCTTGAGGTAATGGCGTTCACGCCCGCAATGGTGGAAAACTGCTTCTCCAACGGTAGCGCAACTGAGCGCGCCATGGTCTCGGGGCTGGCGCCGTTGAGCCGAGCGCTCACGTTGATGGTTGGGGTGTCATAGCGCGGCAGGGCGGCGACCGGTATTTTCCCGAGCGCGGTCAAGCCAACAGCAATGAGGGCGATATTGAGCAACACCGTCATGACGGGACGGCGAATAAATAACTCGGTCAAAGACATGGCTTACTCCTTGGACCGCGCACCAGCAACGCGCAAGACGCCACCCGGTTTGACGTTGGCTCGGCCATCCACCACGACCTGATCACCATCCGCTAGGCCGCTCACCGCGACGCGCTCGCCAAGTGCTTGACGTACTTGGATGCGTTTAACCTGTGCCTTGTTCTCAGCGCCGACGACAAAGACCGACGTTCCCTGTTCGCCGATCACCACCGCCGCCTGTGGAATAACCGCGACTTGCGCCAACGTGCCGATATCGAGTGAGACATTTACAAACTGGCCCGGCCATAAGGCGTTGCCTTTGTTTGGCAGAGTCGCTTTGAGTGTCAGCATCCCGGTATTGGGGTTAATGGCGTTGTCAATCAGCGTGAGCTTGCCCTGATGGGGCTTGGTATCTGTGCCAAGAGCGTTGCTGCCCAAAGTGACGGTGACAGGCCGATTGATGCCGGCCGATGCGACTTGGCTGATCGCTGACTCAGGTAATGAGAAGCGCACGCCTATGGGGTTGAATTGGGTGAGAGTGGTGAGAGGCGTGGCGTTGGCACCACTGGCAACCAAGGCGCCAGCGCTCACATCGATCGCGCCGATACGGCCGCTAAACGGGGCCCGAATTTGGTACAGGCTGCGCTGAATCTGTTGTGCCTTCACGGCGGCCTCGTCTGCCGTGACTTGGCCTTTTTGTGCTTCCACTTGGCTGGCTGCGGTATCTACCGCACTGGACGCCACAAAATTTTTCTTCAACAGGTCTTGCGCCCGCGTTAACTGTCGTTGCAAGTCGGCAAGGCTTGCCTTTGAACGTGCTGCTTGTGCTTGCGCTTTGCTGAGGTCTGCCTGCACGCTGCGGTCATCGAGTACAAATAACAGCGTACCTGCGCGAACGTTTTGTCCTTCCTTTACCGCCACACGTTTAATCAGCGCATTGACTTGCGCTCGCAAGGGGACGGATTGGAGTGCGATGATGCTGCCTGTGGCCTCTAGCGTCGTTGGTAAGTCGGCTAATGCCACCGTTACCACGCCCACTGCGGTTGGTCCACCAAACCGACCGCCGGGTCGCCCTCCCGTCTCCGCTTTGTCCCCTTTGCCGCCTTTGCCGTCTTTACGCGCGTCACCGCCTTTATTCACCGCGCCATCCGTAGGTGCCTGTGCTGCAGGGGTTCCCGTGGTTTGGTGCCAAAAGCCAACGAGTGTGTCTTGGTAAAACCAGGCAGCGGCCGCTGTGATGATAAGCAGCAGCGACAGATTACGTGTTGAGCGTTTCATGAGATCGTCTAAAGAGTAACGCCCGAAGGCAGAAGCGCGTGGCGATGAAGGCTACGCAGTTGGCGAAGCATAGCGAATATTTGTCGGTTGTGCTTGTCAAGAAAGGGGCACCCCGCAGGCTCAGTCTTTCGGGCGGAAGCTGATGAGCATGGGGGAGGGCACCCGTCCATCGATATCCCGGGGCAGTCGCCCCGTGCGGTCGATCGCTCTGAGGACAGCGTCATCCCATGCCTTTACGCCACTGGATCGCTTCAGCTTGCGCCCCAGGATCTCGCCCGTTGGCAAAGAGGTTACCTCCACCTCGGCGGCGGGGTTGCCCGTTGTATCCCCCGAGAAGATGATGTTGGGCTTGACGGCCGCGACGACTTTCCCAGCGTAGGTCGGACTAGGGCCACTGGACTTCTTCGCGGTTCCCGTATCACCGGTGGCACCGGCAAGGCTGGTTAAGCGCGCCAAATTTTCTTGACGCAGCTTGTCCTTCAGCGCCGTCTCTGCGGCAACACGCTCTTGCTCAGCTTTTTCTGCTGCGGCTTTTTCCGCTGCAGCCTTTTTCTCGGCAGCCGCTTTTT
>JABBAS010000012.1:52388-61247 GCA_018607835.1 Methylobacillus sp.
TCTTTAGCGAGCTTTTCCTTCTTTGCCTTTTCTTTGGCGGCTTTTTCCGCATCGGCCTTCTTCTTAGCCGCTAGTTTTTGGGCTACTGCCTCGTCGTCGGCCTTCTTCTTACGGGCTTTTTCTAAGGCAATGTCGGCCTCGCTTGGACCCGTTGGCTCGGCCTTGGGTGGCGGGGGTGGTGGCGGAGGCGGAGGCGGAGGCGGAGGTTCTGGTTCAGGCTCGGGCTCAGGTTTAGGCTCCGGCTTTGGCTCCACTTTTGGGGCGGGCTCGGGTTTGGGCGCGGCGCGCATCGCCTCAGGCGACCAGACCTCGACCTCAAAGCTGGCAGGGGTGGCGTCCTTGCGCCAAGAGACCCCCCACGTCAATGCGCCCATCAGCACGACATGAGCGAGCAAGGCCCAAACGATGGGCATGCTCCATGGCACTGGCGCATCGTTATGTAATGGGGACGATGGATCGCTACGCATCCTTGGGTTGGCAGTCCGTTAACGTGAAGAGGAGACGGAAAGGGCGATGCGCGCGAGGCCCGCCTTCTTGAGCGCGTCCATCACCTGAACCACGGCATCGTATTTCACTGCACGGTCCGCGCTGATGACCACGGCCAACGCACGATTAGGGTCGTTGTTTGCGGTGCCGTCACGCGTCGAGCGATTTTGATTGGCCGCTTCTATGACGCGTTGCGCCACGTCAACCAGCTTAACTGGGACGCGATCTTTGTCTGTTTTGATGCTTAGACTCGCATCTTTGTTGACAAACACCTCAATGACTTTATCGGGCCGCCGACTGGCCTCGCCAACTGTGGGCAGGTCGATTGTGCTTGGCGTGATCAGCGGTGCCGTCACCATAAAAATAATCAACAGCACCAACATCACATCGATGAAGGGCACCATGTTGATTTCGTTCATCGTGCGGCGTTTGCGGCTGCGACGCATTGGACTAGCCATGACTTAAGCCGCCGTTTGGGCGCTGAGATTGCGCTGCAATATGTTCGAGAACTCTTCCGAAAAAGTGTCCATTTTGTTCGCCAAGCGGTCGATGCGGGTGGCAAAACGGTTGTAGGCCACGACCGCTGGAATGGCGGCAAACAGGCCGATGGCGGTGGCTACCAACGCCTCTGCGATACCTGGGGCCACCGTCGCCAAGGTCACCTGTTCCAGCGACGCCAAGCCCGTGAAGGCGTGCATGATGCCCCAAACGGTGCCAAATAAGCCCACATAGGGTGAGACGGAAGCGACTGAGCCCAGAAACGACAATTGCGACTCCAGCGCATCCACTTCACGCTGAAAATTAGCGCGCATGGCACGCTGGGCACCTTCGAGTAACACCACGGTGTCGGCGATACGCCGCTCTCTTAACTTTAAGAACTCACGCATACCCGACGCAAAAATACGCTCCATGGGACCGGAGCCCGTGGTTTTTTGTATCGCGGTGTTGTACAAATCGTGCATGCTGGTGCCCGACCAAAACGCGTGCTCAAAGTTGGTGTTTTCTTTGGTTACCCGACTCAGGACGGTGCTTTTACTGAATATCACCGCCCAACTGGCAATCGACACGACTAACAGCAAGGCGACCACCGCTTGGACCACACCACTGGCGTGTAGGAGCAGCGTAACAATGGATAAATCTTGGTTCATGGCTTCGGCAGTACATTGGTTAAGGTTGGCGGCAAACGCATCGGCTTAAACGTTTCGGCGTGGACCCATGCAACGCGGATATCCGCGTCGCAAAGCACGACGGTGGGTTGATCGTGCAGGGCCACCCACTGGTGCAAGTCTAGCGTCGCACGGCTGGTTTTCACCAGTCGCGTCGCCACCGTCAAACGATCATCTAATCGGCAAGGACGATGGTAACGCACTCGGGTCTCACTCACGACAAATAGACCCTTTAGAGTCTCTTTAAGCCGTTGTTGCTCTAATTCTAGTGACCGTAGCCATTCCGTTCGGCCACGTTCGAAAAACTTGAGGTAATTGGCATAGAACACGATTCCCCCAGCGTCGGTGTCTTCCCAGTAAACGCGCAGGGGCCAGCGGTGGTGGGCCTCGGTAATGGGGGAGGGTTGCGGCATGGCGTTTTACAGGCATGCCTCTAGGCGCGCGATGGCGGCCTGCAGCTGCTCTAAGCTACTGGCGGTCGAAAAGCGCAGGTAGCGGTGGGTGTTTGCAAAGCCAAAGTCGCGCCCTGGCGTGGCCGCAATATGCGCACGGTGCATGAGGGCGCTTGCAAAGTCCCAGCTGCCCGCTGCGGGGGTGTTGGGGATATCCCATTGGTCGCAGGCTGCCTCGCAATTAGCGTAGGCGTAAAACGCCCCATCTGGCATCACGGGCACGTGGAGACCCAAGCGGTTCAGCTCGGGTATGAAGTAGTCGCGTCTGGCTTTGAAAGCCAGTCGTCGCTCTTCATAGCATGCCAGCGTATCCGGCTCGAAGCAGGCGAGGGCGGCGTATTGGCTGAGGGTATTGGGGCAGATGAAGAGGTGTTGTGCCAAGCGCTCGACCACCGGAACCAAGGCCGGGGGGAGTACCAGCCATCCCAGACGCCAGCCGGTCATGCTGAAGTACTTTGAGAAGCTGTTGATGCTGATTACCTCCTCGCCCAGTCCATCGGGCAGCCCCAATGCGCTTTGGCCGTAGGCGGCGTCATAGCTCAAACCCAAATAAATTTCGTCAATCAGGCTGATCCCACCGCGCTCACGCACCGTGTGGGCAATCGCTTGTAGGTTGGCCCGACTGATGGACGTGCCGGTGGGGTTGCTGGGGGAGGCCAACAAAACGCCTCTGGTTTGAGGGCCCCAAGCCGATGACACTTGATCGGGTGTGAGTTGAAAACGACTGGCTGCGTTGGTCTCAATCAGTTTGGCTGTGCCCTCAGCCGCTGCCACAAAATAGCGGTTGCATGGGTAGCTGGGGTCGGGCATGAGTATCTCGTCGCCCGCCTCAATGAGTGCCATGCAGGCCAGCTGCAGAGCGCCTGAGGCTCCTGCGGTGACGGCGATGCGGGCGGGATCGATTTGCAGATTAAAGCGGCTCGCATACCAGCCGCTGATGGCCTCGCGCAGTGCCGGAAGTCCCAGGGCCTGCGTATAGGTGCTGCGACCCGACGCCATCGCGCGTTGCGCCGCGGCTTGCACGGCGGGCGGTGCATCGAAATCAGGCTCGCCGATATTGAGAAAAATCATGGGCGAGTCAGTTTGCGCGACATCCAACGCCAGCTTTTGCGCGGCCTTGGCCATTTCCATGACCAAAAAAGGCTGTATGCGTTCAGCTCGTTGGGTGATTCTCATGCTGTCAACCGCCGCTTAGCTTCAAGCCTCTGCGGGACGCGACTGCAAGGCCATGCCGTGTACCACGCCGTTAACAAACTTGTGGCCGTCGGTCCCGCCGAAGGACTTTGCCAACTCAATGCACTCGTTGATGACGACGCGCATGGGGACATCTAAACAGCTGGTCAACTCTTTGGCCCCGATCAGTAACACCGCGTGTTCAATGGGCGAAACCTCTGCGATGGGTCGGTCGAGGTGTGGCGATATCATGGCTTCTAAGGCCTCACGATCTTCAATGCAGCCCGTCAGTAGGGTGTCAAAGTGCAGGCTGTCGGCTTTGTGAAAACCAGTGAGATCGCGGGTGAAGGTGTCAATACTCTCTAAGGTGTTTTGACCGACCAGATATTGGTACAAGGCCTGCACACCAAACTCGCGTGCGCGGGTTCTTGCCGACTTATCGGCGGCTTTACGGAGTCCGCCGGCTTTCTTGCCCACGCTCTTAGCGGCAGGGGCCGTTGCGTCGGATGTGGTGTCGTTAGGTGGCGTGTCGGTCATAGTCGTATCCAAAGAGCGGTGTCAAGCACGCGACCAGCGTATGGGCCGTGCGGGTGGCGATATTATCGCAGAGGAACAGGGCCAGTTGCCTATTACAGCTTTGCTAAGAGCAAGGCCATCTCGACCGCTACTTTTGCCGCGTCGCTGCCCTTGTCCGTCTGCCGCGCGACGGCCTGCGGATGGTCTTCCGTTGTCAGTACGGCATTCGCGATGGGGATTTGGTAGTCGAGGGCCACCCGCGTGACGCCAGCGCCAGACTCGTTGGCCACCAGTTCGAAGTGGTAGGTTTCCCCGCGGATGATGCAACCCAACGCGATCAAGGCGTCAAACTCATCAGACTCCGCCATGCCTTGCAAGGCGCTGGCGATTTCCAGTGCGCCAGGCACCGTGACGTGACGAATGTTTTTTTCTTGTACCTTCAGCGATAACAACTCGGTATGGCAGGCGGCCCATAGCGCGTTGGTGATGTCATCGTTGAAGCGGGCTTGCACCACACCAATTCGTAGTTTGGTGCCGTTGTTTTCTGGGCCAGCGCCCTTGCTAGAGGTAAACATACTTGAGGCCTATTGGTCGCGACGGGCGCGGTTGCGAAACAAACGAGTCAGTGATGGCGCTTAGGCAAGGGGCGTGAGCGCGCCAGAGGCACTTTCTTGAAACCCGCACACCTCGAGACCGTAACCGGCCATGCTTGGCATGCGCCTAGGGGAGCCCATAAGGGTCATGCGCGTTACGCCGCATTCCCGCAAAATTTGAGCGCCGATACCGTAGTTTCTTAAATCTTTTCGCCCTGCCTCAGGGCCGTAGCTTGGTTTGGCGACCCCTTCAAAATGGGCCAACAGTTCTTGGCCTGTTTCACCGGCATTGAGCAACACGGCGACCCCCTTACCTTGTGCTTGCAGGTAGGCCAAGCTGGCGTTGATAGACCAAGAGTGCATGCTGCCGTTTTGCTCCAGCACGTCCATCACGGACAAGGGCTCGTGCACACGCACGGGCACCACCTCATCGGCCTCCCATTGGCCGGTGACCAAGGCCAGGTGCACGTTGCCACCGGTGACGTCTTGAAACGCGTGGGCGACAAATGAGCCCTGCGCAGTTTGAAGGGTGCGGCTACCCAGACGTTTGACCAAGGATTCGTGGGCGCTGCGGTATTCAATCAGATCGGCGATGGTGCCGATTTTTAAGCCATGGTCGGCTGCAAAAATCTGCAAGTCAGGCAAGCGCGCCATGGAGCCATCGTCGTTCATGATCTCGCAAATCACCGCAGACGGGGCACAGCCTGCCATGGCTGCAAAGTCGCAGCCCGCTTCTGTGTGGCCAGCGCGCATGAGCACGCCACCATCAACCGCTTGTAAAGGGAAGACGTGCCCGGGCTGCACGAGATCGGTAGGCTGGCTGGTGGCTGCGACCGCCACTTGCACTGTTTTTGCGCGGTCAGCGGCAGAGATGCCTGTGGTCACGCCGACGGCGGCTTCGATGCTGACGGTGAATGCCGTGGCGTACAAGGTGCCATTGCTGCTCGCCATAGGCGGCAACTTAAGGTATTCGCAGCGTTCGCGGGTGAGGGTTAAGCAGATCAGGCCACGTCCGAATTTGGCCATGAAGTTGATGGCTTCAGCCGTGACGTGCTCGGCGGCCATCACGAGGTCCCCCTCGTTTTCGCGATCCTCTTCGTCTACGAGGATCACCATGCGACCCGCGGCAAGCTCGGCAACGATGTCTTCAACTGGGGAAATAGCGACGGGGTTTGGCATGAAATATCTGATTCACAGCATTAAAAAATGAAACTTATTATCTCAGGCTCGCAGGCTCAACATGCGCTCGACATAACGGGCCAGCACATCCACCTCTAAATTGACCTCTGCGCCCACGGTGAGCGACCCCAAAGCGGTGTGGTCAATGGTGTGCGGAATGATGTTGATGTCAAAGACACACCCCGTGGCAGCGTCCTTGACTTGATTCACCGTCAAACTGACCCCATTAACGGTAATCGAGCCTTTATAGGCTAAGAAGGGCGCCATATTGAGGGGCGTCTCTATTTGCAGCAGCCAACTTTCGCCGACGGATTCAAAGCGCACGACGCGTCCGATGCCATCAACGTGACCCGACACGATGTGGCCCCCCAAGCGATCTTGCGCGCGCAGGGCCTTCTCCAAGTTGATCCGTCCCGTTGCGGTCAGTCCGCTGGTTTTAGCGAGCGACTCAGCGGAGACATCTACTGTGAATTGGCGTGCACTTGCGTCAAAGGTGGTCACGGTCATACAGGCGCCATTGATGGCGATACTGTCCCCTAACCCGACGTCATCTAAGTACGCCTCTGGCGTGTGTATGTGTAAGCGCTTCCCGTAGGTGAGATGGTCGCCTAGTGATTCAATGTGCGTGATGTCGCCTATGCCTGTGATGATGCCGGTGAACATGTTTTTTGGATTGTTTAACGTTACAAAGAAGTTTTATTAAAACAGATCGCGATTGTCCACAATGCCGCGCAGGCGAATGTCGGGGCCCACCATGCTCGGTGGCAACCAGCGCATGGCAACGCCTTGCGACAGCGCGCTGAGCGGCCCTAAGTTAGACAGGCCTAGACCTTGCCCGAGTAAGGTGGGCGCCAGGTATAGCAACACCTCGTCGACCAGTTGCTCTCTCAGGAAGGAGCCATTCAACGCGGCACCCGCTTCGAGGTGTACCTCATTCACCTCACGCTGCGCCAAGTCGGTGAGCATGGCGGTTAGATCAACCTTGTTGTGTGCATTGGCTAGCGTGATCAGGGTGGCACCCGCCGTCTCAAGGGACGCACGTGCCTGCTCGGTTGCGACGCCACTGTGGTAGAGCCATTTTTCACGTTGCCCACGCAGTAAACGTGCGGTGACGGGGGTCTGTAAGCGGCTGTCTATCACGACCACATGCGGTTGGCGCGAGAGGGGGAGCCCCCGCGCATCCAACTGCGGATCGTCGGCGAGCACCGTCCCCGCACCCGTCAGTACGACGCAGGCTTGGGCACGAAACCGATGGCCGTCCTGCCTGGCCTCGGGACTGCTTATCCATTGACTCTCTCCGTTAGGGAGTGCCGTAATGCCGTCGGCGGAGGCCGCCATTTTCATGCGCACCCATGGGCGTTTGCGGATGATGCGGCTAAAAAAGCCAATATTGAGGCCGCGTGCCGCGTCGGCCATCAGCCCCGTTTCGACCTGCACGCCCGCCTCGCGCAAACGCGCAATGCCTTGACCGTTGACCGCTGGGTTGGGGTCAGTTGCGGCAACGACCACGCGTGCGATACCGGCGGTTTTGATCGCGTCGACGCAGGGTGGTGTGCGGCCATGGTGGGCACAGGGCTCCAGCGTGACGTAGGCGGTGGCCCCCTGCACGCTAAGGCCTTTGGCATGCGCGTCTCGTAACGCCATCACCTCGGCATGGGCCTCGCCAACTGCTTGCGTGTGCCCAGCGCCCAACAGATCACCGTCTGGCGTGGTGATGACGCAGCCGACACGGGGGTTGGGGTTGGATAGCCACAGTGATTTTTCGGCCCAAGCCAAGGCCAACGCCATTGCTTCCTGATCACTTGAGATTCGCATACACGGAGCATACACGCCTGCACGGGCGCTTTTAGGGTGGGGTGGTTGGCCCGTGAACAGGGTCTTTCCACCACTGTTGTTGCCATGCACCAAGGACGCGCCCTTGCGTGGGACGGTATAGCGTGACACGCCAAACGGATGGGCTCGGGTCCACCGCCGAGCGCGTGGCTGGTTCAAAGCCCTCGACCCAATAAACCATTGTGCGTAGGTTGTGCGTGGGCGGTATGGGCGCGGCGCCCACAACGAGTGGCTGGGCGCTGGCCATCAGGGTGGCAAGGGTGGCGGGGTCTGCGCCGGCAGCCACCCACCAATGATCGGCCAGCCTCGATCTCAGGGCGTCGTCTGCAAGGGCGTCGGGCGCGAGGCGATAGTGCTCGTGCAAGCGGTGCCAAGCGACTTGCCAGTCAATCCCCCGCTGCATCGCGGTACGTTCCGCGAGGTCTTGCCTATGCGCGGCGCCAGCGCTGTGCCACATGGCCGCGGTGAGGGCGCTGCCAATGCTCAGCACAACCAGTAGGCTCATGGTGGCAAGACCGGTTTGCCAGCCGGCAATTGGGCGCTGTCGCCTTCCCTGCGCCATCAGGGTGGCCAGGTGCGGTTACGGCTAATGTGCTGCCAGCTACCGAGGCTGTCTTGTTGGCAAGGCGCGGGCGCTAGGTGCTCGCCTCGGCCGGCTTCACGCACCTCACCAGCGTGACTGACGTCTGGTGTTTTGACCAAGCACAGTTGATAGGCCAGCGGCACTTGCTGCGGTGTGGCAAGCGGAGCGAGGACTACCCATTGAATGCCGGTGGGTGTGGCGACGGCTACCTGTACATCCAGTCGTTGCCAGCCATCGCTCAGCGGCTGGTTATAGGCACGGTCAGGTACTTGGCAACGTAGGCTGCCATCGCGTACCCATAAGCTGCTGTGAATCCGGTTATTCCGGCTCGTTTGCCTGCCCAAGCAGTCCACCGCTGCGAGGCCCATGCTGAGCGGTTGTGACCCATTTAATTGATCGCCCGCCACCCGGCCGCTGGGTGACCAAGGACGCATGGGCGCGTCGATAGCTGCGCGCCCGTCATCGAGCACGACGCTGTGCCCGCCGCTTGCGCGGGCATGGTGGGCGAGAAAACGCCACGCCACACGAAATGACTCGGTTTCTTGGTCACGCGCTTGGTTGGCGCGGTAGCGCGCGCCTAGCTGGCGTAATTGTTCATTTGCTAACAACAACACCCCGAGCCCAATCGACATACCGACCATCAAACTCATTAAGCCGGCCCCACGCTGTGGTGCTAAAGCCATAGCCAAGCGCAGGCATGGCGGCGGTTACAGGCCCGGTGATTGAGCGCGGTTTGCGGCCTGTGGCCCTCGCTTGGCCATGCCACCACCAAGAGCAGCCAACCATCGCGCAACGTGATGTGGCCACTTGCAAAGGGGCTGGCTTGCTGTAGCCTGTGCTGCCAGTCGGCAATGTTGAACTGGGCAAAAGCCAGGGCG
>JABBAS010000012.1:61347-67428 GCA_018607835.1 Methylobacillus sp.
GGCGCCACGGACCCCGGGCGCCACGCCATCAAGGTGGTAGTTGGCCTGCATCGATTCCGTGCCAAAGCGCGTGGTGTGCAGCAGCAGACGTTGTGCCAAGTTGTCAAGAAGCGACCAGGCGATACGCGATTGCAGCTGTCTTTCTGCGCGCTGCATTTGGGCTTGTTGGCTATTGGCGAGCGCCCAGATGCCTATTGAAAAAATCAGCAGCGCCACCAACGCATCGACCAGCGCGAAACCTGCTGCGGGGTTTCGTTGCGCGCCACTGGCCATAGCAAGACCTAGCGGTGGGGGTTACAGCGCGTCGCGTTGTGATAGGTCTCGGAACGCACGCGGCCGCTAATGGCGATAAACACCTTGATACTGAGCGCGCTGTCATCGTCGGCGTTGTCATCGCAGAAAAGAATACTTTGTATGGGCGACACCCGGCCATCGCTATCGACACGTAAGAAGCCTCGGCCATTGTTGCTCACGATACGCACCCCGGGGGTGGCCGCATGGCTGGCAATAGCGACTCCTAGACTCGTGGCACTCCCATCGAGTTGTTGTTGCCATCCACATTGCCAATGCGTAGAGGAGGTACGCATACGCGCCGCTTCGCAGGGTGCCTGAGCCACCATGTACACCGGCTGATTCAAGCTGAGCGCCTGTGCTTTTGCGTTACCCATGTCGAGTAGCCATTGCGCGTGTGCTTGCGTGAGGCGCGCCTTGACGAGGTAGGCTTGATAATGGTTGACAGCCACCGACAACAGGATGCCAACGATTGCCAAGGCGGCCATGACCTCCAGTAGTCCGAAACCGCGTGCGCTGTTAGGTGGGGGAGGACGTCGGGTGGGGTGAGGCAGGTGGGGAGGTGGGCGCAAGTGCATGCGTCGCATTGTCCCCCGTTATCGGCATCACGGCGCTTTGCTCCGCGTATTGGTCAGAGCTTAGCGAACCTCGTCTACCAAGGCTGTGAAGTCGTCGACATCTTCGAAGCTGCGGTAGACGCTCGCGAAGCGCACGTAGGCGACCTTGTCCAATTTCTTCAGCTCGCGCATCACCAGACCACCGATTTTTTCGGAGGCAATTTCTCGTAAGCCCAAGCTCAGTAAACGCTCTTCAATACGCTCAATGGCTGCGGCGATGATGTCGGTGCTAACGGGGCGTTTGCGTAGGGCGAGTGAGAAAGATCCCTCTAGCTTACCGCGCGCAAACTCCACCCGACGGCCGTCCTTTTTGACCACCACAGGGAAGTTCACTTCGGGTCGCTCGTAGGTGGTAAAACGCTTGTCGCAAGCCCCACAGCGACGACGCCTGCGTATCAGGGCGGCGTCTTCGCCTACCCTGGTCTCCACCACTTGGGTGTCGAGGTGTGCACAAAAAGGACACTTCATAAAAGGCGTCTTTCAGATGTGGGGCCGTCGCGATTTACAGCGCGCTATAAACAGGGAACTTGGCCGTTAGCGCGTTAACCTTGGCACGCACTGCCTCGATGTTGGCGCTGTCATGCGGGTTGTCTAAGGCATCAGCAATCAGGTTCGCGGTTTCACGCGCCTGCACAACGCCAAAACCGCGCGTCGTAATGGCGGGCGTGCCTATGCGAATGCCGCTAGTGACCATGGGTTTTTGTGGGTCATTGGGGATCGCATTTTTGTTGACCGTGATGTGTGCCGCGCCCAAAATCGCTTCGGCTTCCTTACCCGTTAGCTGCTTGCTTTGCAAGTCGACGAGCATCACATGACTTTGTGTTGTACCGCTCACAATCCGCAAACCGCGTGCAGTAAGCGTCTCGGCCATTGCGAGTGCGTTATCGAGCACAGACTGCTGGTAGACCTTGAAGTCGGGCTCCAATGCCTCTTTGAACGCGACGGCTTTGGCCGCGATCACGTGCATCAGGGGACCGCCTTGCAAGCCGGGGAAGATGGCACTGTTGATCGCCTTTTCGTGCTCAGCTTTCATCAGGATGATGCCACCGCGTGGGCCGCGCAAGCTCTTGTGCGTGGTAGATGTCACCACATCGGCGTGGGGTACCGGGTTGGGGTACACACCCGCGGCAATCAAGCCGGCGTAGTGGGCCATGTCCACTAAAAATATGGCGCCGACTTCTTTGGCGATCTTTGCAAAACGCGCAAAGTCGATGTGCAAACTGTAGGCGGAGGCGCCGGCAATAATGAGTTTGGGCTTGGATGCGCGCGCGGTGGCCTCCATCGCTTCGTAGTCCAGTACCTCGTTGGCGTCTAGGCCGTAGCTCACGACGTTAAACCACTTGCCGCTGATGTTCAAAGGCATGCCGTGGGTGAGGTGGCCGCCTTCTGCCAGACTCATGCCCATGATGGTGTCCCCGGGCTTCAGGAAGGCCAAAAACACGGCTTCGTTCGCTGACGCGCCGCAATGGGGTTGTACGTTGGCGGCATCCGCGCCAAAGAGGGTCTTGATGCGATCAATGGCCAATGCCTCAGCCACATCCACGTGCTCGCAACCGCCGTAGTAGCGCTTACCCGGGTAGCCTTCTGCGTACTTGTTTGTGAGCTGGCTGCCTTGGGCTTCCATCACAGCGGGGGAGGTGTAGTTTTCGCTGGCGATCAGCTCAATGTGCTGTTCTTGGCGAAGGTTCTCCGCTTGAATGGCGGCAAACAATGCGGGGTCGGTGTCTTTAATCAGCGTATTGCGGTCGAACATGGTTCAGGGCCTTTGTTGGCAGTTCAAAAATTAAGGCAGGTGGGCTGCATTAACTGACCCAGGCGAACGGCAAATCGCTCTCCAGCGCCGCGCTGTGAGATCGGTACGCTTCCTCGTGGTCATCCACGTCTGGTGGGGGCATTGCACCCCCGCCGCTTATCGCCAGTCACGTACCCCGGTATTTTATCGTAGGTTCGCTTAGTTGGCGGCTAGGACGTCGCTTATGCCTTTAGATTGACTAGACACCCGCTTGCCAGGGCTTATGGATGTCTGTGATAAATCCGTTGCTGCTCGCGGAGACGGTGTCGTAGCGGGCAAGGTCGGTGCGCGTTTTGCCGCAGCCCGTTGCGCTGCGATGCCGGCAAGCGTCTGTTTGTATGGCGGGAGGTCATATGGTGCCAGCACCTTCTGCATGCGCTCGTAAACCTTTAAGACGCGGTCTAGATAGAAGGTGCCGTCAACCGTTACGGCACCAACATAGCAAAATAGCCCACGCTTAACCGAGCCCTTGGCGCGGGCAATGCACTCTTGTAGCACCATGGTGCCCACGTGCAAATTAGCCACTGGGTCAAAGGCGGCCAAGGGCCCGCCGTAGGCTTCAAACTTGTCGGTGTGCACGCGGGTGAGCACTTGCATCAAGCCCTCTGCACCCACTGGGCTTCGGGCGTAGGGGTTAAAGCGCGACTCCACGGCGACAATGGCCAAGATGAGGGCAGGGTCCACTTGCGTGCGCTCGCCAATGGCATACGCCTCGGCCACCAGCACGTTGATGGGCGGTGTTGCCACCCGGTAGTAACGGCTAATCCATTTGGACAGTGCGGCCTGGTGCGGCGCGAGCTTGGCCGGTAGCGTGGCGCTCACGCGATCAGCAGCCGTGGGCTCAGGTAGCATTTCTTGGTTGCTACTCAAGCGTTCGTCTTGCCTGGTTTGCAACCAGTCCAGCAGGCGCGTCTCCACTGGCTCTCTTATGGCGCTTTGGCTTGCCAAGACCAACAACACGCTCACCACCCCGATGCCCGCCATGGCCAGACCGTTGTGCGTGGTATTCCAAAACCACTCGCTCACTCGGCGAAACCATAGCAAGCGCTTCAGCGCTGCAAAGCGATGAGAGGTGCTGGACGTTGTGGTGGTCGGATCGGTCATAGGTAAGCGGTTTTCTTAGCGCCCACGTGAGCGCTACAACAACCTGATCTCTATTGTCAAAACGGCCTTAATAAATGTCAATAATCAAATATCGGTTCTTTATGCCAAAAATAATATATCGAGATAGCTACTGGGTTGCCATCCTTTTGGATGGGCGTATCGCTGAAAAAAAAGCGCTTTTAAAGTCAAGAGTTACGCCGGAATCGAAAGGTGAATTCGGGTAAACATCATTAAGTTGTGGCACCGAGTCAGTTGAAAAAAAAGCCCGTGCTTGGCTGTTTTTTTCAGGTCGTTGTCGACCTGCAACATGCCGAAACCCTTCGCTTTTTTGGGGCTATAGCGGCACTCGTTCGCCGCTGTCTGCTGCGAGCTTGAGAACCTCTAGGCGTGGCGGGTGCGCGCGTGCATCCCAATCGCTCAGCACCCATCGGGTACCACTGGGCGATAGGTCATGTGTACCCGGGCGGTGGGTGTGACCATGTACGACATCGGTTGCACCCAGTAGCGCGGTTTCTTCCGTGATGCGTGTTTCATCCACGTCAAACCACGTCGCCTGAGCCTGCTGGTGCGCTTGGCTTTGCGCTCGCATTTGGGCGGCAAGTGCCAGCCGCTCAGGCAGTGGGCGGGCTAAGAACGGGTTTTGCCATTCGCTGCTGCGGCTCGTTAACCGAAAGTCTTGGTAGGCTGTATCGCTGGTGCACCAAGCATCGCCGTGAACCATTAGATAGCGGTGGGCGCCCCAGTCGAGCAAGGTGTTATCGGGCAACGCATGGACCCGTGTAGCCTCGAAAAACCGCGAACCCAATAAAAAGTCGCGGTTACCCATTGCCATATAAATCGGAACAGCATCGCTAGCGGTGGCCAAGGCCTGCACGCAGTCCTGCCAAAACGGGGTTTCCGGCGATTGATCAGGCGTTGCATCCAGAGCATCGTCACCGACCCACAACTCGAAGTAGTCCCCCAGAATAAAGAGGGCGTCGTAGCCATTGGCCGGGGTGACCGTGGCCAGAAATCGATGCCAGGCGTGCGCGGTTTCTGGGTCGCTGGACTGCAAATGCAGGTCGGACACCACCCCGACACCACGCCAATGCGCCGGCGCATGGATGACGTGGGTCGTTGCCGTGTCCGGCATACGGTGCGCTGTGCGGTGCCTAGACCGCAACGGCCTTTTCAATCATGACTTCGTCCTTGGGTACGTCGTCATGAAAGCCGCGGCGCCCAGTGTCCACGCTACGCAAGGTGTCAACAATCTCGGTGCCACCGACGACCTTGCCAAACACTGCGTAGCCCCAGCCCTGAACGCTGGGGGCGGTGTGGTTCAAAAAATCGTTATCTGCAACATTGATGAAAAATTGAGCGCTTGCAGAGTGCGGGTCTTGCGTACGTGCCATAGCGAGGGTGTACTTCTCGTTCTTTAGGCCGTTATTGGCTTCGTTGCGGATCGGTTCTTTTGATTCCTTCTCTTGCATCCCAGACGCGAAGCCGCCGCCTTGAATCATGAAGCCATCAATGATGCGGTGAAAAATCGTACCGTCGTAGTGGCCATCGGCCACATAGCTCAAAAAATTCTCTGCGCTGAGTGGCGCATTTTCTTGATCAAGCTCAATGGTAATCACGCCATGCTCGGCGATGTGTAGTTCTACTTGCGGGTTAGCCATGACGTTTATTTCTCCAAAGTGGCGGTTTTAATAATGATGGGTGTTTGCGGTACATCCCTTGGGAAGCTACTGGGCAAATTAGAACTGGCGCCGGTAGGCACCTTTTTGATTGCATCGACCACAGATTGGCCTTCAATCACGCGCCCAAAGGCGACGTAGCCATAGCCACGGGTCGTCTCAGACTGGTAGTCAAGAAAACGATTCTTGGCGACGTTGATAAAAAACTGTGCCGTCGCTGAGTGTGGGTTTTGAGTACGTGCCATCGCAATGGTGCCCACCTCGTTGAGTGGCCCCTTGCGCTCAGCAACTTGCGCACCCTCGTGTCGAATGGGCGCGAGCGTTGGCTTTTGCTGCATGCCGGTCGTGAATCCCCCACCCTGAACCATGAAGCCGTCAATGACACGGTGAAAAATCGTCCCGTTGTAATGGCCATTGTTCACATATTGCAAAAAATTCGCGACCGTTTTGGGAGCGGCTTTGGCATCGAGTTGCAGCACGATGTCGCCCATGCTGGTCGTTAAGCGCACGCGGGGGCCATCTGTTGCATGGTCCGCTGCATGGCTTTGTAGGGTGTAAGTGCAGCCTATGACCGCCATGACCAGTCCGGCAGTCCAAGACA